>CAIUMD010000105.1 GCA_903900155.1 uncultured Caulobacterales bacterium
CGGATCTGGCCAAGCCGGCGACCTCGGAAATCTATCGCTCCGGCGACGTCGAGGCCGCCGCCGCCGCCGTTCGCCGGCTGTTCGCGCGCGATCAGAGCGCGCTCAAGGCCGCGGCGATCGAGGCCGCCGCCGGCGTCCGGCGCGACACCGATCACTTCGCGGATCTGTTCGAGCACTATCAGACGGTCGCGGCGCGGACCTTGCCCGTGACCTCACGCTCGGCGACGCCGCCGCTTCGGGCGGTCGGCGCGGAAGCATGACCGGCGTGACGCAACCTGACGCCGTGAAGGGCAAGGCCTCGTTCTGGTGGAACCTGCTGGGCGTCGCCGTGTCGATCGGTCTGGTCGGCGCCGTCGTCCTGCAACTGGGTGACGCGACGTCCGAGGTTCTGAAGACGATCGGCCAGTTGCCGCCCCTGGTCTGGCCGACCCTGGTGCTGCTCTACCTCGTCCAACCGATCTTCGACTACGCCATCTTCCGACGGCTATGGAACCTGCCCCTGGCCGGCATCGAGGCGCTGCTGCGCAAGAACGTCATCAACGAGGTCGTGCTGGGCTACAGCGGCGAGGCGTTTCTCTACGTCTGGGCGCGGCGCGCGGCGGCGGCCGTGCCCACGCCCTTCGCCGCTATCAAGGACGTCAACATCGTCTCGGCGCTGCTGGGCAATCTCCTGACCCTGGTCCTGGCGGGGATCACCGCCACGCAGCTGCGCGACCTGGACTTTGGCCAGCGGCTTGGGCCGGCCCTGTGGTCGGGGCTCATTCCGGTGGCGATTTCGATCGGCGTCCTGGTCTTCGGGCGCCGGGTATTTTCGTTGAGCACGCGTGAGCTGGTCTATGTCGCCCTGGTCAGCAGCCTGCGCCTAGTCGCCTGGTCCGCGCTCACGATCCTGGTTTGCGCCATGGCCTTGCCTGGCGTCGAGCTCAGCCTGTGGGTCGTTCTCCTGGCCCTTCGCTCGCTGGTGTCGCGTTTTCCGCTGATCACCAACAAGGATCTGGTGTTTGGAAACCTGATGCTGCTACTGCTGGGCGCGCACTCCGCCGTCGCCGTGCTGCTGGCGGCGCTGGCGGTGATGACGCTGGGCCTGCATCTGGCGGTCGTCGTCGGTCTCGGGGCGCTCGACCTAGTTCGGAGTTTGCGGCGCGCGTCCCGGGTCCGCGCCGCTCCCTCCAGCCTCGCTGTCGACGGGGCTGGACCTTCGGGTTCATGAGGCCTTGACCTGCGTATCCTGACCTTCCTGCATAGTTTCGAGCCCGGCGGCGTTGAGCGCATCGCGCTGCGTCTGGTCCGGCAATGGCGCCTGCTCGACGCCGACGCCCCTCTGTTTCTGGGCCGTTCCGACGGCGACATGCTTGAGGATGTCGGCGCGGAGCTCGATTTCCTGTCGCCGCCCCATGCCGGTTGGCGCGCGGCGAATCTGGAAATGCTCTGGATGATCTGGGTGCTACCCGGGGTCGTGCGGACCCTGCGTCCCGACATCCTGTTCTGCGCGGGCAACACCTATGCCGTCGTCGCGGTGGCGCTCAAATTGTGGTTGGGCCGCGACTGTCCGCCGGTGCCGCTGAAGGTCAGCAACGACCTAGATCGTCACGACAAGCCGGCGTGGTTCCGCTTCTTCTACGGCGTGTGGCTCAAGGTTCAGGGGCGCTATCTGGATCATTTCATCGGCATGGAAACGCCGATGAGCAGCGAAATCCGAGAGCGTCTCTGCGTGTCGGACGACCGCGTCACGATCATCCCCGATCCCGCCTTGTCACAGGCGCTGATCGAAAGGTTGCGGGCAGGGCGCCAGGTTGGCCGGAACGATCGCGCCGGCCGTCGTTTCGTCTGCGTGGGGCGGCTCATGCCGCAAAAGAATATCTCGCTACTGCTTCGCGCCTTCCGGCGCGGCGCCGGCGAGGGCGATACGCTGACGATCATCGGGGATGGTCCCGAACGCGGGAAGCTTGAACAGCTCTCTCGGGATCTGGAGCTGGAAGGCCAGGTGATATTCCGGGGCTACATGCCAGAGCCGGCCGCCCTGTTGCCGTCGTTCGACGCCCTGCTTCTGTCCTCGAACTACGAGGGTGTTCCGGCCGTCGTTCTGGAAGCGCTGGCGGCGGGGCTGCCCATCGTCGCCACCGACTGCAGCCGCAGCATGGCGACCCTGCTGGGCCACGGCGCGCTGGGCGAGCTCGTCCCGATGGGCGACGAGCAGGCGCTGGCCGACGCGATCGCCCGGACCCGGCCATCGTCCCAGGACGAACAGCTGAGCCTCGCGCAGGCCCGGCGGTTCACTTTGGAGGAGGCGTCCGAGGCCTATCTGCGTGTCATGTCTGAGCTTGTCCGCCGATGTGAGGACGCTCGGGGCGGTGGGGAGCGGGCGGGAGCTTCGACCCCACGCCCGCTCTGATCGTCACTGGGTCGTATAAAGGCGACGCAGCGTCTCCAGCTTGGTGCGGTCCAGGCCAAGTTCGTCGCGAAGATAGCCTTCGGCGCCGCCGGCGTGGGCGTCGATGACCTTGAAGGCCGCTTCGATATAGCCGCGGTCGACGCCCATGAACGCCTGCAGCACCGGTTGTGGCATCTGTCGCCAGGCCTGGGATGCAGCATCGTCCTTGGCGAGGCTCTTCTTGGGATCGAAGTAGCGGTTGCTGAGCAGATAGTCCTCGATCACCGTCTCGCGGGGCACATTGAGGGCGGTCAGGATCAAGGCGGCGGCGACGCCGGTGCGGTCCTTGCCGGCCGAGCAGTTGAACGCCAGCGGCATGTCGCCGGCCAGCAGTTGGTCGAACATCCGGCGGTATTGGCTGTTGAAGCGCTCCAGTGTGCGGGGATACTGCGCGGTCATGACCGCGCGGGCCTGCTCGCCGGTCCAGCCGTTGGCGGCCTTGAAGTCGAAGCCGCCCATCGCGTCCATCCGGTAGTCGTCGGCCAGGACCTTGGGCGCCTGACCAGCGGGCCAGCGGACTGGCGCGGCCTGGCGCTCCTCGACGCTGCGGAAGTCGCAGACTGTGCGGATGCCCAGCTTGGCCAGATACAGGAAGTCGGCTTCGGTCAGGCTGTTCATCGCGCCGGAGCGGTAGAGCACGCCCCATTTGACGGTGTGCCCGTCGCGGGTGCGATAGCCGCCGAGGTCGCGAAAGTTCTGTCCGCCCTGGAGCGGCAGCACGCGGCTGTGCGCGACTTGAGCGACTGTCGGCGTCTGGGCGCGCAGCGTCCCGGCGACCGGCGCCAGGAGGGCCAGCGCGCCGAGCGTGCTGGCGAGGATGAGTTTACGCATCTTGTCCTCCGTTCGGCTTAGAAGCGCAGCGTGGCGTCGAGGCCGAAGGTGCGCGGCTCGTTGAAGACGCCGTAGTCGCCGATGACGGCCCAGGCGGCGTGGCTACGCACGAACAGGTACTGCTCGTTGAGCAAGTTGCGCGCCCACAGGGCGAGCTCCAGCTTGCCGTCGCGCGACAGGTCCAGGTCCGCCAGGGACAGACGACCGTTCATCAGGAATGAGCTGTCGGTCAGCGTCGCCTCGCCGGCCATCGAGCGGTAACCGTCGGCGATATTGGCGTCGAGGTGCGCTTTCAGCATCGCCGCGCCGCCGCCGACCGGCAGGCTGTAGTCGACCGAGACGCTGCCGGCGTTCTTGGGCGTATTAGTGACGTAGACGATCGTCGGGATGCCCTTGTTGAACGGATTGGGCGCGGCCGGCAGCTTGGCCTCGGTATAGGCGTAGCTGGCCGACACGGTCAGGCGCGGCAACAGCGCCAGCGAGCCGTCGAGCTCGAAGCCCTTGATCGTGCCGCGGCCTTCGGCGTTCGTGGTCTCGACCGTGGTGCGGCTCGTGCCGGCCTGCGGGGCCAGGAAGTCGATCTGGATGTTGGTGTAGCGGGTCGAATAGGCCGCCAGGTTCAGGCGCGCGCGCTTGTCCCAGAAGGTGGTCTTGAGGCCGCCTTCGAAGGTCGAGACGCTTTCGGGGCCATAGGAGCGATAGGTCAGCGAGCGCGAGTTGGCGCCGCCGGCCCGATAGGCCGTGCCCCACTTGCTGTACAGCTCGACATCGCTGCTGGGGTCGAAGATCAATATGACCTGCGGGTCGAAGCGGCTCTTGGAGAAGTCGAAATTGTACGCCGTGTTCGCACCGTTGACCTTGTAGAGTTGGCCGCTTTTCTTGTCGTGGGTATAGCGGCCGCCGGCCGTCAGGCGCAGCTTGTCGTCCAGGATTGGCGGGGTCCAGGTCGCCTGGCCGAACGCGGCGTAGCTGTCGGCCGTCGCGGTGCTGGCGCGGTCGGGGAAGACCGTGGCCGCGCCGGCGGCGAAGGTCGGGATCGGCGTGGCGACCGTGCCGTCGGCATTCCACTTCATCGTGGAGGGGGTCCAGGCGTCGTCGTCGCCCGCCTCATGGTAGTAATAGAGACCGCCCACATACTGCAGACGCGCCGCGTCGCCGACCAACTGCAGTTCCTGGCTGAACTGGCGCTGGCGCATCGAGGCCAGGCTGTAGCGGGCGAAATTGGCGTTCGGCACGAAGGGGCCGGCGTGGGCGCCGATGCCGTTGTCGTACTGGTTCTGGCGCAGGTGACGCCAGGCGGTGATCGAGCGGACCTCAAGGTCGTCGTTCGGGCGCCAGCTCATATGCAGGCCATAGCCGTAGGTCTCGCCCACGCTGGGCTGCTCCGGCAGGCCGATATCGGCGGTGTCGGCCCGTTCGGACTGGACCTTGACTAGCGGCGCCAGCGCTGCGGAGGCCGGGTTCTTGCTGACCAACTGGACGTAGTAGGAGGTCGAGGCGTCGTAGCTGTAGTCGGCGTCGAACTGCGCGCTGAAGTTGCTGCTCGGCTCCCATAGCGCGCCGATGTGCGCCCCGCGGCGGTCGAACTGGTTGAAGTCATCGGCACCCTGGAAGGGGTTCTTCACCGTGCCGTCGCGCTTGGCGATCAGGCCGTCCAACTTGACGCTGACATTGGCCACCGCCGGCAGGTTCAGGTGGGTCTCGGTGGAGTAACCGCCCAGGTTCCGCACGCCGATCACTTGCCGCAGGTCGAAGTCGCCGGTCGGCTTGCGCGAGACGATGCTGACTGCGCCGCCCACCGAGTTGCGGCCGAACAGCGTGCCTTGCGGACCTTTCAGCACCTCGACGCGCTCGATGTCCATCAGCGCCATGCCCAGGCCCTGGGCGCGGCCCAGATAGACGCCGTCGATATACATGCCGATGCCGGCGTCGCGGCTGGGCTGGTTCGGGTCGCCGCCCGTGATGCCGCGCACACCGATGCTGAGCGCCGAGTTGCGGGTGAAGGTCGGGGTGACGCGCAGCGACGGCACCGCGCCGTCCTTCAGGTCCAGTAGGCTTTCGACGTGACGGTTGGTCAGCGCCTGGGCGTCCATCACCGAGATGGCGATGGGCGTCTTCTGAACGTTTGTCTCACGTTTTTCCGCCGTGACGATGATCTCGCTCAACTGGGCGTCCGCCGCTGGAGCCGCGGCGTCGGCTGCTTCGGCATGCGCCGTCATGGGGAGGATCAGGCCGATCGCGGCGCTCGCTAGCATCGCCGTCCGCAGTGTCGAGTTTGGGTGTTTCATGGTGGTCCCCTGAACTTGGTCGACCGGTCAATTAGATCGTTTGTATGTAACCTATGTGACGCTTGTCTTGAGCGAGTGGATCGTCGAATATCGGCTCCTGAGTAGAGGGGGTTTCATGCCGACTGGGCGTTCCGAGCAAAGCGAAAAAGCGCACTTGTCTGCGCAAAAGCTCGTTCTAGCGACACTTTCGGCGTGGGAGTCGGAGGGTTCGGGGGGCGTTTCCGGGCGCGCCCTGGCCGGATCGGCCGGGCTGCCGATGTCGGCGATCTACTACCACTTCGGTGATTTGGAGCGTTTGTTGGAAAGCGCTCAGGCCGAAGCCTGCGCCGAGGCCGAGCGCTGGTGCGCCGCGCAACTGGACGCGATCGGAACGGAGATTCGCGGTGCGGCGGCGCTGGGGCCGTTGATGGCCGCGCTGATCGACGACTGGTGCGAGACACAGCGGACCCTGGCCTTCGCCCGGCGCGAGGGTCAGGTGATGGCGATGCGCGACGAGCGCCATGCCGCGGCCTGCGCCAAGTGGGATGCGCTGTGGATGAGCTTCTGGCAGGAGGTCTGTGATCGCCTCGGCCTCTCCGACGTGGCGACGCTGACGGCCTGGGTGTTCGACGGGGCCAGCAGCCTGCACCTGCTGCGCTGGCGTCGCCCGGTCGACCGGGCCGGGCTGTCGGAACTGTGCGACGGCTGGGCGAACTGGGTCGACGGCCGTGTCGCGGATCCCAGTCCCTGGTTCGAGATGGCGCGACGCGACGCGTTGGCGCTGATCCTGCCGTCGCCGCCCGAGGACGAAACGGCCCACGCTATCGCCGTGGCGGCGGCGGCGACCGTCGCCCAGCGCGGCGTAACGGGTCTGACCCACCGCGCCGTGGCCGCCGAGGCCGGCCTGACCCTGGGCGTGGTGTCCTACAAGTTCCGAACCAGCGCCGACCTGCTGAAGGCGGCGTTCGATGCGATCTATCGCCGCCTGGCGCCGCAGGAAGGCGAAGCGCCCAGACCGTCGGGCAGCGGCCTGGCCCGTCCGACCCTGGGGCGTGCGGATCTGCTGGGCACCGAGGAGCTGTCGGCGGCGGCGGCCCGCGATCCCGATCTCCAGGCCTTCGCCGCCCAGCTCCGTTATCTGCGGGGCGAGTCTTCAGGGCGCGCCATGCAGCGCCAGCTGGGGCCGGACATCGTGATGTCGCCGATCGAAAATGCGATCGCCTCGGCGCTGATGGGCGGGCGCGTTCGAGCGTATGTCGCAGGCGGTCGGGCGCAGGACCCCGATCCCGTCGACGGCGACTTTGGCCCTCTGCTCACCCGGTTCGCCCGCCGATAGGCCGGGTCACATGGTCGTCATCCGCACATCGGACAATGCGCCGACAGAGGGGGCGGTCGTGAGCAGCAAATCACCGGAGCGGTTGAGCCTGTTCGGGCTGGTCGTCTTTTCGTCGCCCATACTGATCATGCAGGCGATCGAAATCCCGTGGCGGACCTATCTGCCCAGCCTCTTCGCCACCAAGTTCGGCCTGTCGCTGGGGGCGGTGGGCGCGCTCATGATGGCCATTCGGCTGTTCGACGGCGTGGCGGAGCCAGCGATCGCCTGGGCCAGCGACCGATTTCCGACGCGATGGGGGCTGCGCCGACCCTGGATGGCGGCCGGCGCGCCGCTGATCATGTTGGGGGCGGCGGGAGTGTTCTTTGACTGGCCATGGACCGGTCTGGCCAGCCTGATCGTCGCCTGCCTCGTGCTCCATCTGGGTTATGTCATGCTGGTGACGCCGCATGGCGGCTGGGGTCTGGAACTGGCGCGCGACGCCGGCGAGCGGCTGCGGATCACCGCCGGCAAGCTCTGGTTCGCCGCAGCCGGGACCATCGCGATCCTGCTGCTGCCGTCAGCGCTGGAGCGTGGTTTTGGCATCGGGCTGGAGGGGCAGGTGGCCGCGCTGGGCATGGTGCTGCTGGTTCTTTGTCCCCTGATTGTCGTGATCGTGCTGCGTGTCATACCCGAGCCCGATCTGGCGCGCGGCGACGACGCCAAATTGGCCAATCCCGTCAGCTTGTTCGTCGAGTTGGCGCGCTTGCCCGGGATGCGGCGGGTGCTGCTGCTGCAGGCCTTGGCGGGCTTCGCCCCGGCGGCCAGCGGTGCGGTGTTCCTGTTCTTCGTGGACGGTGGCCTGGGCCTGAAGGGCTGGGGAAGCACGCTGCTTCTGCTGCAGATGGCGGTGATGCTGGTGATGACGCCGGTCTGGAGCCGGTTCGGGGCGCGGTTCGAGCCTCGCGCCTTGCTGGCGCTGAGTTTTGGATGGCAACTGGTTATCGCGCCGCTGGTCCTGCTTCTGCCGGCTGGCATGCTGGCGGCGGCGATCGGCTTTCTGACGTTGCGCGGCCTGTTCGCCGGCCTGGATTTCCTGGTGCTGCGCACGATGGTCGCCGAGATTGCACACGACAGCGCGGCGGCGGGTCTGCGCTGTGGCGCCAGCTGCCATTCCGCCTGCAACATCGCCATGAGGCTGGCCATGGGCGGCGGCGCCTGGTTCGCCCTGTCGCTGCTGTCCATGGCCAGCGGCGACGGGGCGGCGTCGAGCATCAATGCGAGCACAGCTCTCCGCGTCGTCTTCGTATTGCCCTCCGTCCTGGTGGGGGGACTGGGTCTTGTGGCCCTGGCGGTGGAGCACCTGCGGACGGTCCGAGGTAGCGCGGGGCTGCCGCCCACATGCTGCAACCCTTCGGCCTGACGCTCGAGGCCTGTTTCAACGGCGCAAAGGGCCTGGCCAGCATCGGCGCCTTCGCCAAGTCGATCAAGGACGACATCTACGCGTTGAAGGAAGAACAGCTGATCGACGGCTTCCGCTACACGATCAGCACCCCCATGAATGCCAACAAGTCCACGCTGCGGGGGATCGAGGTCCAATACATCAACAACGCCCTGCCGGGCCTGCCCGGGCCGCTGAAGGACAAGGTCGGAGTCGCGCTGAACGCCACGCGCACCTGGGGGCGATGGACTACATCGTCGACGGCAAGGTGCTGCGCATCGACCGGCTGCTGTACCAGCGCAACTGGATGGCCAATGCCGCGGTGTTCTACAAGCTGCCGCACGATGGCGAGGCCCGAGTCGGCTACAATTGGGGCGACGCCTATTACGACGGCATCGGCGCCAATCCGTGGCTGAACCGCGGTCCCGAAGCTCGCGGGCAGATGGACGCCACCGTGCGCTATCGTGTCGCGGGCGACTGGATCGTCAAGCTGCAGGCCAAGAACATCCTCAACGAGGATCTCTACCTGGGCTACGACGCGAACCTGAAGGAACGCCGGGCCGAAATGAAGAAGGGCCGCTTGTTCTTCCTCAACGTGATCTACCGTCCGTGAGCGTCGGCATGACACCCTCCAGCGTAGACGCCTGATCCAGGCCGGCGGTCTGGTGTTGCTGGCTGGAGCGGCTTCCGGTCCTGTCTGGTCGCAATCCCTGGGCGCCTATCCGTTCACCCTGGGCGTGGCCTCGGGCGATCCCGCGCCCGACGGCTTCGTCATCTGGACGCGCCTGGCGATCCGCCCGCTGCAGCCCGTCGGCGGCATGGATCGTATCGCCTACGCCCTCTACGCGCAGGTCAAGCCGGCAGTGATGTTCGAAGCGGTGGTCAGGGCGCTGCGCAAGACCTCGAAAGGCGTAAAGATCGAATAGGCCGAAGCCGGCGCCGCGAAGGTGCTGGAAGCCGACGTCTGCATCTGCACCATCCCGCTGCCGGTGCTGGCCAAGGTCGCCTGGGAGAGCCGGCGGTTCTGGGAGCAGGACGACTTCCAGTTCGGCGGCCTGGGTTGGACCGACGAGGCCAACGAACTGGTCTGGTATCCCCGCGGCGGCATCGGCGAGAAGACGGGCGTCCTGGTCGGGGCCTATTCGATCGGCTTCTCGGGTCCCGACGCCCCGCCGAAATACGCGGCCATGTCGTTCGACGAGCGCTTCGCGCTTTCGCGCCGGGTGATCGACAAGTTCCACCCCGGTCACGGCAAGGAGCTGACCAAGCCCGTCAGCGTCTCGTGGATGCAGACTCCCTACAGCGAGGGCGTGGCGGTCGGCTGGAAGGACGAGCAGCGGACCACCGACTATGCCGAGCTCTGCAAGCCCGACGGCGCCTTCTACTTCGCCGGGAAGCACATGAGCTACATCAACGCCTGGCAGGAGGGCGCGGGCCCCGTCGGCTCATGAGGCCATCAAGCTGATCCAGGCGCGGGTGTCGGCCGTCTAGGCGTCGACCAGACCCACCTTCGCCGATAGCGGCAGGCGGATCACGCAGCGTAGCCCCTCGGGCGGGAACTGCAGATCGACCGCGCCGCCCAGTTCGCGCGGCAGGCCTTGCTGCAGCAGGCGCGAACCGAACCCTCGGCGGGGCGGCGGGTTGACCGTCGGCCCGCCGATCTCGCGCCAGTCGATCGTCACTGCGCGCTGATCGGCGTCCAGGGACCAACTGACCGCGACGGATCCGGTCGGCGCCGAGAAGGCGCCGTACTTGGCGGCGTTGGTCGCCAGTTCGTGGAAGGCCATGTTGACCGTGACGGCCGCATTGGGACCCAGCCTGATGGTGGGGCCCGCTAGCGACACCCGGTCCTGCTCGTCGACGGGCAGGTGGATGCGCACGGTGCGGGCGATCACTTCCTTCAGGTCGGCGCTTTCCCAGGCGCTGGCGGTCAGCAGTTCGTGCGCGCGCGACAGGGCGTGGATCCGCTCGACGAAGGTGTCGGCGAACGCCTCGGGGCTCTCGGCGTGGCGAAGGGTCTGGATGGCGATCGACTGCACACTGGCCAGTGTGTTCTTGGCGCGGTGGTCCACCTCGGCCAGCAGCAGCTTCTGGCGCGCCTCGGCGGCCTTGCGTTCAGTGATGTCCAGCGTGACCCCGGCGATGCGGACGGCGCGGCCTTCGTCATAGGTCGCTCGGCCGCGCGCCATTACCCAGCGCAGGCCCTGGCCGCTATCCCGGATCCGGTACTCGACTTCCAGCTCGTCGCCCGAGGCGATCGCACGCTGGATCTCGCGGTGACGCCGGTCGCGGTCGTCGGGATGCACATGGCCGATGACATCGTCGTAGTGCTCGAAGGGATCGTCCGGTGCGATGCCGAACAGGGTGCGGCAGTGGTCGGATACGGCGATGCGGCCCGTGACGATGTCCATCTCCCAGCTGCCGAGGCGTCCGGCCTCGAGGGCGAATTCCAGCTGCTCCTGGCTCTGGCGCAGGGCGACGCGGCCGCGTTCGGCGGCCATCTCGGTTCGCAGGTCCTGCTCGCGACGAGCCGCCTCGCGACGCTGGCGAGCCAGGCGCACGGCGCCATCGACGCGGGCGCGCAGTTCGCGGGCGCTGAACGGCTTGACCAGGTAGTCGTCGGCGCCGGCGGCCAGACCCTCGACCCGCGCTTCCTCGCCGGCCCGCGCCGACAGCAGGATGACCAGCAGCCCTTCCAGTTTCGGTTCGGCCCGCAAGGCTGCCAGCAGGCCAAAGCCGTCCAGCCGGGGCATCATCACGTCGCTCAGCACCAGATCGGGCGGCGGACCGTCCAGCGCGGCTTCCAGGGCCGTCTGGCCATCCGATACGGCGCGCACCTCGTAGCCGCCGGCCTCGAGCAGGCGCTTGACGTAAGCCAGCATGTCGGCGTTGTCGTCGGCCAGGATTACGCGCGGGCGGCCTTCGATCAGCGGACTGTCGGCCGCCGCAGGCCCATCCCGTTCGTCGACGTCCGGCAGCCAGCGCAGCGCCTCTGCGACAAAGGCCTCGGCGTGGCGGCTGGTGTCGACCAGGGTCTCACGGTTCGAGAACTGCTCGCGCGGCAGGTGCGCCGCGCCCAGCGGCAGGCTGACCGTGAAGGCGCTGCCTTGGCCCAGCCGGCTGGCGACCGACACCCTGCCGCCGTGCAGCCTGACCAGTTCGTCGACCAGCGCCAGGCCGATGCCGCTGCCCTCGTGCGTGCGTCCGCCTTGGCCTTCGATCCGGTGGAAGCGTTCGAAGACGCGGGGCAGTTGGTCCTCGGCGATGCCCAGCCCACTGTCCTGGACAATCAACTCGACCCGGTCGCCCGCCTGGACCAGGCGCACCGTGATCCCGCCTTCCAGCGTGAACTTGAAGGCGTTGGAGAGCAGGTTGAGGACGATCTTCTCCCACATTTCGCGGTCGACATTGACCGGCTGCGACAGGGGCGGACATTCGACGGTCAGGGTCAGGCCGGCGCGCTCGCAGGCCGAACGGAAGTTGCTGGCCAGTTCGGCGGTCAGGCCGGCCAGGTCGGTGGGCTGGAAGACGGCGCGCGAGCGCCCGGCCTCGACGCGCGAGAAATCCAGCAGCGAATTGACCAGCTTGAGCAGGCGCAGGGCGTTGCGGTGCGCCACGGTCAGGCGCTCGCGCTGGCCCGCCGGCAGATCGTCGTCCGACTCCAGGGCGTCCTGGATCGGACCCAGCATCAGCGTCAGCGGCGTGCGGAACTCGTGGCTGACGTTCGAGAAGAAGGCGGTCTTGGCCTGGTCGATGGCAGCCAGCATCTCGGCGCGCTGACGGGCTTCTTCATAGCCGCGCGCGCTGGTCAGACCCGCACTCAGGGCGGCCGCCAGCAGGTCGAGGAAGCCGCGATAGGCCTCGTCCAGAGGCAGGCGTGGGCTGGTCCCGACCATCATCAGGGCCGGAGGGCGCGGCGTGTCGGGCGCCGTGATCACGAAGACGAGCCCGGTGTGCGGCGCTTCCTCGTAGGGCCCACGCGTGGCGGCGTCGGCGGGAAGGGGGACAGTGATCGCCTCGCGTGCGCTGGTTAGGTCGGCCGGCCACAACGTCTCGGCGTCTTCCGATATCACCGGCGGCGCGATCGGATCGTCGGGCTTGACGCCGACGGATCCCGCCAGGCGATAGCATCCGTCCTGCGCGTCCAACTCGTAGAGCAGCACGAATGGCAGGTCGAAGGCGTGGTCGTCCAGGACCGCCAGTGCGTTGTTGAAGACCTGCCGCGTGGTGCGCACCTCGCCCAGGCTGGCGTTCAGGTCGCGCAGCGCCCGCGCGCGGCGCTCGGCAAGCATGCTGGCGGTGGTCTCGGTGACCGGATGGAACAAGCCGCCGATGCCGCTCTCGTCGCGGATCGGGCTCAGCGAGAACGTGAAGAAGGTCTCCTCCAGATAACCGTTGCGGAACAGGAACATCCGCTGGTTCTCGAGGAACGAGGTCTCGCCGCCCAGAGCGTTGTGGAACGGCTGGCCGATCGCCGGCCAGGCCGAGGCCCAGGTCTTGGTGTAGGGCTCGCCCAGCGCTTGCGGGTGCGCGGCGCCGCAGACCACACGGTAGCCGTCATTGTAGATCTGGCAGTGCTCGGGCCCCCAGATGATGTTGATCGGGAAGTTCGAGGCCAGGCACAGGCTGACCGTAGTGCGAAGGCTCTGCGACCAGCCGTCGATGGGGCCCAACGGTGTCTTCGACCAGTCGGTCTGGCCGATCAGTCGCGCCATCTCTCCGCCGCCCGACAGGAAGGCGGAGTCGTTCGCGACCGAGGCGCCGTTGCGACTGCTCATGAACAGGTCTCACGAATGACCGTGGAGGGAGCGTATCGGGCGGCTCTAGCGCGGGCAACGCTCCAGGCGAGCAGTGACGCGGGCTCCCTCGCTGCGAGCATGGCAATGGCAGTCAAACACGGCGGCTTTGCTGGGATTTTCAGGCGTTTAGGCACGGCCTCCTGCGACCACAGGTCGCAGGAGGCCACCCGGCGACCGACCCTAGAAGTCGGCGAGATCGTGAACCGCACCGTGCGCGGCGGGGCCGGACGGAAGCTGGCGGGCCGAGACGTTGACCAGCAGGCCGTCGAACGGCTCATGATCCCTTATCGAGAAAGCAGATCGCTCACCGCGCTCGGTGAACGCGGCGGTAAGCGGGATGTATTCTCTTGTTTCCCCGATCAGGGCGCGATGGCGGCAATGCACCAAGCGCGCTCATCTGTTCCAATTCGAGCATCGTCAAACTGCGAACGATGGCGTCGCCTGGCGCGCGAAGGGCGGGCGCCCCGATGTCCGGGCGCCCTCAGGGTCTCGGGCGTGAAGTTTTGATGAAATCGACAGCCGGTCGCTGAGGTCCCTCCTGGGAGCGTCGTTGAGGCCGTCGGGGGCGTGGGTCGAGCGAGCACGCTCGGCTCCCCCGCCGTCGCAACAACGACCTGGGGATACTGCGGATGATCGGATTCAATACGAAGGGCGGCCGCGCGCGCCACACGGCCTGGCTGATGACCAGCTGCGCCGCCATCGGCCTGTTCTCGGCCACGGGGGCTCAGGCCCGGCAAGCCGCCGAAAACGCCCAGATCGACGAGATCGTCGTTACCGGCAGCTACCGCCGCAGCCTGGAAAAGGCCGTGGACATGAAGCGCGACGCGATCGGCTTCTCGGACTCGATCGTCGCCACCGACGTCGCCAACTTCCCCGAGCAGAACCTGGCCGAAGCGCTGCAGCGCATGCCGGGCGTGACCATCGAGCGCAACAAGGGCCTGGGCGGCCGCGTCAGCGTCCGGGGCCTGCCCAGCGAGTTCACCTTCGTCACCATCAACAAGCTGGCCACGGCTTCGGGCAGCGGCGGTCGTGACGTCGAGTTCGATATCTTCGCCTCGGAGATCATCCAGCAGGTCACTGTCCAGAAGTCGCCGCGCGCCTCGGATGAAGAGGGCGGCATCGCCGGTTCGGTGAACATCTCGACCGCGCGTCCGTTCGATTATAGCGGCCGCAAGCTGGTGGCCTCGGCCGAAGGCGCCTACAATTCGATCTCGGAAAAGACCGACCCGAAGGTCTCGTTCCTGGCTTCGGACACCTGGGGCAACTGGGGCGGCCTGGTCTCGTTCTCGGCCGCGCGCCGTTCGAACCGCACCGACTCCAACTCGGGCATCAACTTCCGCCCGATGTTCCGCTTCTCCGAAGCGGGCGGCACGCGCGCCGCCCAGGCCGCGTCGGTCCTGGCCCGGGACGCCGGCGTGATCATCAAGAGCAATACCAATCGCGATGAGACCGGCCGCATCATCTTCCAGGACAAGGTCGGCGACCGCGCCTATTTGAACACCCAGGACCAGTGGGGTGGCACCGCCTCGCTGCAGTACAAGCCGTCGGCCAATTTCGACATCGCCTTCGACCTGATGGTCGGTGCGTTCAACGGCACGGAAGACCAGTATGACGCGGCGGCCTATTCGGCCTCGAGCCGCAGCACGTTGGAGACCATCCACGAGTACGACAAGACGACCCTGTCGCAGTACGGCATGGTCGTGCTGCGCGACGTCTCCTACACCGCGACCCAGCATGAGATGCTCAGCAAGGAGCAGATCAACAAGACCGACTATGTCCAGTTCGGCAGCGAGTTCAACTGGCACGGCGAGACCTGGAAGCTGCACGGCCTGGCCGGTTATTCGGGCGCCAGGAAGACCCTGGACTACTCGAACCTGAAGCACGTGGCCTACGCCCCGTCGCGCACCCGCTGGACGGAAAAGGGCGGCGAGACCGTCAAGAGCGCCAACCCGGCCTCGATCGACATGTACAATTCGCCGTCGAAGTACCTGTTCGAGGCCTATGAGACGACCCTCGAAAAGATCACCGACGACAAGTACGCCGCTCAGGTCGATTTCACCAAGGAGTTCGCCTTCAGCTTCTTCCCGGCGCTGAAGACGATCCAGGTCGGCGCACGCTACACCGACAAATCGAAGCAACGCCAGTACGGCGCGCTGAACATCCAGGGACCGAGCGCGGGCAGCACCGCCTGGCTCAACACCCGCACCATGGCCGACAGCCCACTGACCCCGATCGGTGACCTGGTGCCCGGCGGCGATTACAGCATCCGCGACATCACCTGGAGCCAGATCTCCAACGAGTACGCGCGCAAGACCTTCCGCTATGCCGGCTTCAAGACGCCATTCACGCCGGACAACTATTATGAGGTGGGTGAGAAGGTCACCAGCCTGTACGCCATGGCCGACCTCGGCTTCGACGTCGGTCCGGTGCCGGTCGCGATCAACGGCGGCGTCCGTTATGTCGACACCTCGATCACCTCGGCCGGCTACCACCAGGTCCAGACGCCGACCGGCGGCACGACCTACACGCCCGCGCCGGTGTCCAGCGACGGCAGCTACAACAAGCTGCTGCCCAGCGTGAACGTCACCGCCGAACTGACCGACAGCATCATTCTGCGCGGCGCGGCCTCGAAGACCCTGATGCGTCCGGCCCTGACCGACCTGGCCTACAAGCGCACGGCTAGCTGGAACTCGTTCCGCTTCACCGACGGCAACCCGGCCCTGAAGCCGACCTTCGCCGAGCAATGGGAAGTGGGTCTCGAAAAGTACCTGCCGGGTGGCGGCCTGCTGGCGGTCTCGTACTTCAACAAGCAGATCCAGGGCGTCGTTCGCCAGGCTCTGACGGGTACGGTCAAGAACGTCACCAAGTATAACGCCAACGGCACGATCGATGGCGTCTACGACTTCGACGTCTATCAGCCGGTCAATGCTGACGGCTCGTACAAGGTCACGGGCGTGGAAATGGTCGCCATCGTGCCGTTCGACATCTTGTGGGAGCCGCTGAAGGGCTTCGGCGTCAACGCCAACTACACGATCCTGGACAGCTCGCTGACTGGCCAATCGATCATCAAGGTCCCGACCCCGCCGGTGGGCTTGGCCGACAAGGCCTACAACGTCACGCTCTACTACGAGAACGACAAGTTCCAGGCCCGCGTGTCCTATAATTACAAGGACAAGTACGTCGAAGGCATCGGCTACGAAATGTACCCGATCTGGCGCTCGGGCTATGGCCAGACCGACATGTCGGTCAGCTACAACGTGAATGACCGCATCCAGCTCAGCCTGGAAGGCATCAACATCACGGACGAAGCCACCAAGGGCTACACGATGGATCCGTCCTTCCCGACCATGTACGAGAAGTCGGGACGGCGCTTCTCGCTTGGCCTGCGGATGAACTTCTGAGCCCGCTTGACGCCATCACCGGTCGCGCTCCCCCCTTCGCCGGGGGGAGCGCTTCTGCGCGTTCATTCAAGGGGAGCGGCATGAGGGGGCTGCGGGCCGAACTCGTCACGTTCCTGCAGCGACGCGGTCAGTCGCTGGAAGACGCCGAGGACATCGTTCAGGAGACGTTCGCGCGCTTTCACAGGGCAGGGCACGAGTTGGGCCAGGCCGACGGGCGCCCGCTGCTGTTCGCCATCGCCAAGAACCTGCTGAAGGACCATTGGAAGCAGGCCAACCGAGAGCGTGCGCGCAACCTCCAGCTCAACGCCGACGATACGACCGCCGCGTGGGAGAATGCGCCCAGCGAGGATCCAGCCGCCGATCGCCGCTCGATCGCTCGCCAGGACCTAGCCGGTATCGCCGCCGCCATCCGCGACTTGCCACCGCGCTGTCGCGACGCCTTCTTGCTGCATCGCTTCGAGGACCTCAGCTATCGTCAGATCGCCGAGCGCTTGGGCGTTTCGGTCAGCATGGTGGAAAAGCACCTCGCCGAAGCGCTACGACGGCTGAAAGCCGCGCGGGAGACCTGAGGTGTTCCGCTCGCCGATCGTTGTGAAGATACGTCCCGCCGCCAGGAAGGCCTCAAACGCCAAGATGCTCGACCGTCTCGCCACCTTGTTCGAACGCCACCCGCGCACCGCGGAGGACTGGCTCGTGCGCTTGGGCCGCCCCCAGGTGTCGCGTGGGGCGCAGGCGGCCTTCGAGCGCTGGCTGTCGGCCGATCCGGCGAACCTCGCCGACTACCAGGCCGCCAAGGACCTGCTGCGCGGGACCCAAGACCTGCGCGCCGAACTGCTGGTCGAGCTGAACCTGATCGCCCCCGCGCCTCGCAAGCGCCGCGCCGCTGCCGGCTGGACGCCCGTGGCCCTGGCCGGCGGCCTGGTCGCCGCCGTGCTGGCCGTGGCCATCGCGCCGGCCCTGCTGACCCGGTTCGAAGATCCGCTGGCCGGCGCGACGACCTATACGACCGCCGTGGGCGAGATTCGCGACGTGACCCTGGCCGACGGCTCGGTCGTCACGCTGGACACCGCCACCACACTTCGCGCCAAGGTCGACGGCCGCGTGCGCCGCCTGGCCCTGGAAAAGGGCGCGGCCTATTTCGCTGTGGCCCATGACAAGGCCCATCCGTTCCAGGTCGCCCTGGCCGACCGTCAGGTCGTCGTGACCGGCACCCATTTCGCCACGAGCCTCCGCGACGGCCGTGCCCGAGTGGAGTTGCTGGAGGGCTCGGTCGAGGTTCGCCAGCCCCGCGCCTCGACCGAGCTCGTCCGTCTCGCGCCTGGCGACCAGGTCTCGTACCAGGCCGGCGGCGCCGTTCGTCGCGAGGCCCGCATCGATCCGGCCACCGCTGTCGCCTGGCGCCAGCGTCGCCTGGTCTTCCAGGACGCGGCCCTGTCCGAGGTGCTGGCCGAGCTGGGGCGCTATACCGACGCCAAGATCCGGCTAGCCGACCCGGCGCTGGGCCGCCAGCGTGTCACCGCCATGCTGCCGTTGGACGGTCGCGGCACGGTCGTCGAGCACGCGGCTCGGGTGCTGCCCGTCACCCTGACCCGCACGGCGTCGAACGAGGTCACCGCCTCGGCGCGCTAGGTTCGCGCGACTGTCACGAAGCCGAGCTACCAGACCCCCTGACGCTTTCACCGCGTCGGGGGTTTTCGTCAGTCGTCTTATGTCGTTCCGCCGCGTGTCCGCTCTGTCGATCGCGGCGCTGGCCCTGGCCGCGCCGCTTTCGGCGCAGGCGACGACCCGTTTCGACATTCCCGCCCAGGACGCGCGCTCGGCGCTGATGGCGCTATGCCTGAAGGCGGGCTGCGCCTTCGCCCTGTCCGCCGATCCCGGCCGAACCTATCGCGCCAATGCGGTATCGGGGAGCATGACCTGGCCCGAGGCGATCAAGCGCCTGCTGGCCGGAACGGGTCTGCGTTACGAACTCAGCGACCATGCCTCGGTGCGCGTCTGGGCTGAAGCGTCGGCAGCGCCTCCGCCGCGCGCCGCGCCGCGTTCGGAAGACCCGATCGGCCTGGACGAGGTCACCATCACCGCCGCCTTCGTGGCCGGTATCGAGGATTCCCTGCTCCAGAAGCGCCGCGCCGACGCCATTGTCGACGCCGTCTCGGCCGGCCGCATTGGCGAGCTGCCCGCCGCCAACCTCGCCGAGGCGCTTCAGCGCGTGCCGGGCGTGGCGATCGAGCGTGAGGTCGGGGAGGGACAGTTCGTCAGCGTCCGAGGGCTGGGGCCGCTGTTTCAGTCGGTGACCCTGAACGGCGCGCCGGTGGCCTTCAACGAGAACATCCGCAACTCCACCCAGAGCGGCCGGCAGTTCCGCTTCCGAGCCTTGTCCGCCGATCTGCTGGCCGGGGCCGTGGTGGCCAAGTCGGCGACGGCCGACATTGTCGACGGCGGCATCGGTTCCAACATCGATATTCGCACCGTGCGGGGGCTTGAAGGACCATCATACCTGTCGCTCCGCGCCGACGCCCACGCCGAGGTCCGCTCCGGGGCGGTCTCGCCCGACCTGGCGATCTCGGGCCGCTGGCGGCGCGCCGACGACCGCCTGGGCGTGGTGGCCGGGGTCTCCACCGAGCGGCGCGAGGTGCAGTACGACCGCTTCCAGGTCTCGCGCTATCGCGACTTCGTCGTCGGTGGCGCGGCTTTGACCCTCCCCGAGGATATCCGCACCACCGTCGAGCAGGAGCAGCGGGCGCGCGCCACGGCCTTCATGGGGGTCGAATGGCGCGCCGCGCCGGCTGTCACCCTATATCTGGACGCCCTGGCCTCACGCTTCGACAATGGCATCCGCGAGGATCGCATCGTCTACGGGATCGGCGACGTCGCGGCCCAGGTCCTGGCGGCGGGAAATGCACGGTTCGAGGGCCGCACGCTGGTGGGGGGGCGTGTCGCTGCGGGCCAGATCAGCAACAACCTGGAGGTTTCCGACCAGGTCCACGACAACGTCTCGGCCAGCCTGGCCATGAAGGCCGACGCCGGCGCCTGGACGCTGGAGCCGCGCCTAAGCCTCTCCAGCGCCCGCTCGAACCTCGACACGCCGCTGCAGCGGATCAGCGCCGTCAGCCCGCTGGGCGTGTCCTACGCCTTCGATCTGGGTCCCGACCTGATCGAGAGCCGCAAGTCGCCGCTGCTGTCGACGTCGTTCGACCTGACCGATCCGGCCCAACTGACCTTCTCGCGTTACGGCGTCCGCGCCACGCATGTGGAAGACCACGACGCTACCGGCCTGATCGCCGCCGCAAGGCCGATCGACTGGACTGTGGGGCGCGTACGGTTCGAGCGCCTGCGCCTGGGCGGCCAGGTCACCGATCGGGGGCGTAATTTCCAGCGCCGCGATCGCGAAGCCCAGCCGCGGCCGGGAACGGTCGTCGACGCCGACTTCTTCGATATCGCCGCGCCCCTCGGTGCTTTCGACCGTTTGGTCGTCTCGCGACCGCCGGCCTGGACCGCCGCTGATTTCGCCGCCTTCCGCGAGCACTTCTACCTGCCGGGCGAGGCTGACGGCGTGGTGGTCGACGCCAAGGAACTGGTCCCCACCGGCGCGGATCTGCAAGGTTCGTACAAGGTCGGCGAGCGGATCCTGGCCGGCTATGGACGCCTGGACTTCTCCACGAGCGTGTTGGGGCGAGGAACCACCGGCAATGTCGGCATACGGGTCGCGAGGACCCGCACGAACGTGGCAGGTTCGCTGCAGGGCGTCTCGAGCGCCGGCTACATGGAGGTCAAGCCGGTCCGCTACGCCGGTTCCCACGCCGTGGCCCTGCCCAGCGCCAACCTGGCCGTCGCCCTGGACGATGACTGGCGCCTGCGCCTGGCGGCCTCGCGCAGCATCACCCGGCCGTCGCTGGCCGACCTGCGCTCGGCGACAGTGCCGGCCAGCAGCCTGGTCTCGATCCTCTACCAGCGCGGCCAGGCCGAGATCGACAATCCTTCGCCGGGCACGCTGTTCTCGGGCGTGGGCGGCAATCCGGAACTGAAGCCGTATCTGGCGACCAACTTCGACCTGTCGCTGGAGCGTGAATTCAAGGATTTCGGCGGCGTCAGCCTGGCGGTGTTCCACAAGTCGATCGACGACTTCATCGTCATCTCGGCCCAGCCTGAGCGCCTGGCCTTCGCCACCCGTACGGGACCGCCGGTCGTCGCCACGGTGATGATGTCCCGGCCCCGCAACGCCGGGCGGGCCCATGTCACCGGCCTGGAGGCCGCGTTCAGCCGGCGTTTCGCGCACGGCTTCGGCGTCTGGACCAGCGCGACGTGGGTAGATGCGGCCAGCCGCAACGACATGGGACAGCGGGGGCGGCTCAACGGCGTCTCGCGGCTGTCCTATTCGATCAGCCCGTTCGTCGAGCGCGGCCGGCTGCACGCCCACCTTTCGTGGACCTGGCGCTCGCCGTTCGGCTCCGAGGCCGACATGCAGGGCGGCGGGGTGTCGAGCTTCGTGGTGGCCAGCGCGGGCTATCTGGACGCCGCCGGTTCCTACGACCTCAGCCCGCGCGTCTCGATCCACATCGAGGCCAGCAACCTGACCGACACGGTCGAGGCGGCCTATGAAAACCAGCGCAGCCGACCACTGCAGATCGGCCGCTCGGGCCGCTCGTTCGGTGTAGGGCTGAGGATGCGGCTCTAGAGAGCGTAGCGCACGGCTCCGGGCCACCAGGGGGGGCGGCAGACGGCGAAGTAGCAAGGCGGTGCCGCCCTTGAGGGGGCGGCCCCTTCGCTCAGGGGATGTTCCGCATCTGCGTCAGGCAGGCGCCGGCGACGGCCGCCATGGCGGCGGTCCGGTTCTGCACGGCGTTGGGGCCGGAGATCAGCAGCTTGTCGACCGATGGGTTGGTGATGAACTCCGCCTCGATATAGGCGGCGCGGCAGGGCGTCTGGCGGCGGTCGTTGCCCAGGCTGATGTCGTTCAGCACACCAAAGCCCGGCAGGTTCGGATTGCCCTGGTTGTCGGGCTTGACGCCGCGGTCCTTGGCGCCGGGGTCCAGGGTCTTGAGCGCGGTGAACAGGGCCTTCTGGACCGCGCCGGCGAACTCCATGTCCGCCTCCAGGTTGATGTTGTCATTCTCCTTGGCGCGGTAGAACGTCTCCGCGCCGCGGATCGTGGCGGTCTTGGCGCCATTGAAATGGATGCAGAGAAAGAGCTTGGCCTTGTGATCGAAGGCCATCGCAGCGCGCGCCTTGCCGGTTACGTTGACGTCGGTGGTCCGCGTCAGCACCACCTGCACCGTTTCGTTGCGCGCCGCCGCCTGGCGCAGCAACTCGTCGCGCAGGATCAGCGCGAAATCCAGGGTCAGCTTCTTCTCTTTGACATTGCTGGCCGAGATCGCGTTGTTGGCGCTGCTGCCGGAGACGTCGCTGGTCCCGCCGTGACCAGGATCGATGACGATTGCGCCGAGACTGGCGGGAACGACGGCCGGCTTCACGGCCGCGACTTCGGCTTTCTCGACATCCGCCAGCAGGGCTTCGGCCTCGGGGACCAGCGCCAGGACCGCGTCGGCATAGTCGGGTCGGGGCGCATAGGTCGGGCCGATGAAGCGGATGAATTTCTCGGGCGTCGCCACATTGGCTTCCCAGCCGGAGTAGGGCGTCCGGTTCAGGAAGGCCCAGTAGCCGGCGATGAAGTTCTCCAGCGTCGCGAACTTGCAGTAGAAGTCTTCGCCATCATGGGCGGCGTACTTCACCTTGGTGGCGTAGGGCGTCATCTCCTTGCGCCACTTTAGCCCGCCGAAATTGTAGTGGTCACGCGCCAGCACCGAACCGCCGCGACCGCTTTCAAGCGCCCATTGCGCCAGCGTTACCGCGCGCAGTTTAGGGTAGCGAATGGCTTCGCCCAGATAGACCGTCGTCAGACGCCGAAACAGCTCATTGGTCATGTCACGCCCTCTCGTGGAAGGTGTGATATAGGCGCGCATTCTTGAAATTCACCACCATAGAGTGAATTTTGGTAATTGCCCGATGCGCTAGCCGCCGGCGGAGCGCAGGCCCTGGACCAAGGACTGGGCCGCGATAGCCGCCTGGGTGCGGTTGTGAACGTTCAGCTTGCGCATCAGCGCGGTCATGTGCGCCTTGACCGTGGCCTCGGCGATGCCGAGATCGAAAGCGATCTGCTTGTTGAGAAGGCCGGAATTGACGCCTTCCAGCACCCTCATCTGGGTCGGCGTCAGACCGCCCAGCGCCGTCTTCAGATCCTGACTGGCAATGTTCGTCGTGCTCATCGCTGAACCCCTCTGCCTCATCCCTGCAAGCCGCCATAGAGGCGCGCCGCCCCGTCTTCTTTGTTCGACGACTCTGCATCGAGCGATCCGGGTTATGTGATTCACGTTAGCGCTATCTGTTGGACAAGTTCAAGTGATTTTGCTGATGTGAGCGTGAACATCGCAAAATGAACCAGAAGGACATAAAATCTGTCGTACAGATTTTGGTGTTAGAGGTGCTTGAGGGCGGGGCGCTTTGCCATGCGTCGCGAATGGCCCGATGTTGCGCCTTGAAGGAGACCGAAGGATGAGCGAGGGCCGCCTGGCCGATCGGGCCTATACGGGCATCGTCGAGATGATCAACAGCGACGGGCTGGAGGTCGGCGACCGCCTGCCGTCGGAGGCGCGCTTGGCCGAGATCTTCGGCATGTCGCGCACCATCGTGCGCGAGGCCCTGGTTCGCCTGGCCGCCGACAGCATCACCGAGGCCCGTCGCGGCGCCGGCTCGTACGTAAAGAACCGGCCGTCCGACAAGCTGGGCGCCTACATGCCGCTGTCGGAGCTGCCGTCGACCATGGGCAGCTACGAGGTGCGGTTCGTGCTGGAGGCCGAGGCGGCGCGCCTGGCGGCCGTACGGCGCTCGGCCGAGGAGATGGACGCCATCGAGGCCGCGCTCTTGAACCTGCGCGCGGCGCTGCTGTCCAGCGCGCCGGCCCATGCCGAGGACATGGAGTTGCACCGCCAGATCGTGCTGGCCACCGCCAACCCGGCCTTTCTGGTCGCCTTCGAGGCGCTTGAGGCCGATGTCGACAAGATCATGCGGGCGGGCGTCGACATCTCACGCTCGCGACCGCCCGAGGCGATCGCCGAGATGATGCGCGAGCACGAAATGATCGTGGAAGCGATCAAGGCTCAGGATGGCGACCAGGCGGCGCTGGCGATGCGGTGGCACCTGTCCAGGGGCCGCAAGCGGCTGATGCCCTAGGCGCGAACCGACAGGGCGGGCGCGGTCAGCCACGCCTGGGTGATCTCGCAAAGCCGCTCGGGCGGCTCGGCGGCGTCAAGGGTGAAGACGCCTTCATCAGCGCTGGGGCGCTCCAGGGTCGCCAGTTGGCTGTCCAACAGGCTGGCGGGCATGTAGTGGCCCGCGCGCTGGGTCAGTCGGCGCAGCAGTTCGTCGTAGCCGGCGTCCAGCAGCACGAAGCGGACGGTAACCGGCACGGCTGTGCGCAGCCGGTCGCGATAGGGGCGACGCAGGGCCGAACAGGCCGTCACGACGTGTCCGCCGGACGTCAGCGCTTCGCCCATGGCCGCGCCGATGCGGTCCAGCCACGGCCAGCGGTCGTCGTCGTTCAGCGGCTGGCCGGCGCGCATCTTGGCGACGGCGCCGGCGTCGTGAAAGGCGTCACCCTCCAGGAACGGGCAATCCAGTTTCCGGGCCAGCAGCGCCCCCAGGGTCGACTTGCCGCTGCCGCTCACGCCCATGGCGATGATGGCGAGGCCGGCAGGTCGTACGGGGCTAGATGGCGGCGGCAAACGACGTCCTTGGTATGGCGAGATTGGACTTCGCTTCTACCGACGCCTCGGCGGCCCGTAACTACGACCATGGTCGAGGTGGCCGTCTATGGCTGCAGCCGTATCACTTGCCGGAAGTGGATTTGGCCGAAAGTAGAGTTTGGGGAGTGGCATGAGAGCGCTTGTGTTGTCGTTGTTACTGGCGGCCTCGAGCCCCGTCCTCGCGGCTGCCGCCGCTCCCAGTTCGGCCTGGCCGGTCGCGCCCGACGATCCCCGGGCCGTGACGGTCAAAGCTGTCGGCGACGGCAAGACCGACGACACCGACGCCATCCAGAAAGCCATCGACGCCGGGCGCGATAGCACCGGCCACGGCCTCGTCTTCCTGCCTTCGGGTCGTTATCGCCTGAGCCGCACCATCCTGATCCCGCCGGGCATTCGCGTCTTCGGCGTCGGCAAGACTCGGCCGGTCTTGGTGCTGGGGCCCGACACGCCGGGCTTCCAGGATGGCGTGGGTACGATGGTCGTGTTCACCGGCGGCGACCAGTATCAGGTCGGCGACATCCCCGTGCCGGTGCCGACCGTGCGCCCGGCGACCGCCAAGGTCCGCGACGCCAATTCCGGCGCCTTCTATTCGTCGATGGCCAATATCGACATCGAGATCGGCGAGGGTAATCCGGCCGCCGCCGGGGTGCGCTTCCGCATGGCCCAGCACGCCTTCCTGAAGCACATGAACTTCCGCCTGGGCTCGGGCTTCGCCGGCGTCTACCAGGCCGGCAATATCATGGAGGATGTCCACTTCCAGGGCGGCCGCTACGGCATCGTCACCGAGAAAACCTCGCCCGCTTGGCAGTTCACCCTGGTGGACTCCACTTTCGACGGCCAGCGCGATGCGGCGATCCGCGAGCACGAGGTCGACCTGACCCTGGTCAATGTGGCGATCAGGAACACGCCGGTCGGCATCGAGATCGACAAGGGATACAGCGACAGCCTGTGGGGCAAGAACGTCCGCTTCGAGAACGTCTCCAAGGCCGGTGTCGTGATCTCGGCAGAGGACAACGTCTTCACCCAGGTGGGCTTCGACAACGCCGTGGCGTCCAACACGCCGGTGTTCGCCCGCTTCCGCGACAGCGGCAAGACGGTAGAAGGCAAGGGCAAGGCCTATCGCGTCGGCTCGTTCACCTATGGCCTGACCCTGCCGGCCATGGGCCAGATGGGCGAGTACAAGACCCTCTCGGACATCACGCCGCTGAAGGCCTTGCCGGCCGCCACGGCGCCCGCGCTGCGGTCGCTGCCGCCGATGGCTGAGTGGACCAACGTCAAGACGCTGGGCGTCAAGGGCGACAGCTCGACCGACGACACCGCCGCCCTGCAGAAGGCGATCGACAGCCACAAGGTGCTGTACCTGCCGATCGGCTTCTACAGGGTCAGCGACACGCTGAAGCTGAAGCCCGACACCGTGCTGATTGGCCTGCATCCGGCCCTGACCCAGTTGGTCATCCCGGATGGCAATCCCGGCCATGTCGGTGTCGGGCCGGTGCGGCCGATCCTGGAAACGCCCCGGGGCGGCGACAACATCGTCGCAGGCATCGGGCTCTTCACCGGCCGCATCAACCCTCGCGCCTCGGCGCTGCTGTGGCGGTCGGGCGAGAAGTCCCTGGTCACGGATGTCAAGATCATGGGCGGTGGGGGCACGCCGACCGCCGACGGCAAGCCGCTGGGCGCGGCCCAGGCCCGCAGCGGCGACCCGGTGGCCGATGGCCGCTGGGACGCCCAGTACCCCAGCATCTGGGTGACGGACGGCGGCGGCGGGGCCTTCGCCAATGTCTGGAGCCCCAACACCTTCGCCTCGGCCGGCTTCTACATCAGCGACACCAAGACGCCGGGCCACATCTACGAGGTCTCGGTCGAGCACCACGTGCGCAACGAGTTCGTGCTCGACAATGTCGAGAACTGGGAATTCCTGGCGCCCCAGACCGAGCAGGAGGTCGGCGACGGTCCCGACGCGGTGTCTCTGGAGGTGCGCAATTCCAGGAACATCCTGTTCGCCAACTATCACGGCTATCGCGTCACGCGCTCGTACCACCCGGCCGAGGCGGCGGTGAAGCTGTTCAACTCGACCGACATCCGGTTCCGCAACGTCCACATCAACGCCGAGAGCGGCATTGCTCTGTGTGACAAGGTCGGCTGCGGGACCTATCTGCGGGCCAGCAAATATCCGTTCGAGAACGCCATCCAGGACAAGACCTCCAAGCTGGAGGTGCGCGAGCGCGAGTTCGCGGTGCTGGACGTCAAGGGCGACCAGCCCGCGCCGGCCCCGGCCGATCCTCGGGTCAAGAAGCTCGAGACCGGCTTCTGGTCGATCTCGGGCGCGACGACGGGCGCGGACGGGGCCTTGTACTTCGTCGAGAAGCGTTTCCAGCGCATCTACCGCTGGACGGCGGCCAAGGGGCTGGAGATCGTCCGCGACGCCTCGCTGGACCCGACCAACCTGGCGATGGACGCCTCGGGCAAGCTACTGGTCGTGTCGTCGCTTGGGCCGCAGGGCGCGGTCTATTCGATCGATCCGGGTGGTCCGCACGATGCGATGACGATGATCGCGCCGACCGCCGTGACGTCGCGGGGCAAAGGCAAGACTCTGCTGCCGGTCAACTGGTGGAACAATGGCGAGTTCAGGGATCAGTATGATCCGGCCAAGGGCGAGTTCACGACCTTGGCGCAGATGTTCGCCCGCGACGTCGGCATGCCTAAGGCCCAGGAATATGTCTCGCCGGACGGCAGTGTCTCGCTGCCGGCCTTCCGGGTGTGGCAGCAAGGGCCGCCGGATCATGTCGGCTGGCGCTGGTCCGACAGCCTGCAGGCCAACGGCCTGATCGGCGGCGCGGTCGGCGAGCGACTGTTCTTCACCAACGGCTCAGAGAACAAGACCTACAGCGGCCAGGTCGGGCCGGGCGGGACGCTGACGGACCTCAAGATCTTCGCCAATCGCGGCGGCGAGAGCGTCGCGGTCGATGGCCAGGGGCGGGTGTTCGTCGCCAACGGCCAGATCTTCCAGTATGCGCCCGACGGCAGCCTGACCGGTCGGATCGACGTGCCCGAGCGGCCGCTGCAGCTGATCTTCGGCGGCGAGGGCGGGAAAACGCTGTTCGTCCTGACTCACCATTCGCTCTACGCTGTCACGCCATAAAACTCGGGTTGGGGAGTCGAGTATGAAGCGTTGGCTGGTCGCCGCGGCAGCGGTCGCCCTGGTCTGTGCGGCTGGCGAGCCGGCCTTGGCCTCGATCTCGGCCTTCGCGACGACGCCCGACGATCCCGCCGCCATCGTAGCGAAGCCCAAGGGCGATGGGCGAACCGACGACACCGCCGCGCTCCAGGCCGCGCTGGACGCGGCGGCGGCCAAGCCGGGCGGTGGTCTCGTCTTCCTGCCGTCGGGCCGCTACCGGATCAGCAAGACCCTGTTCCTGTGGCCGGGCGTGCGGCTGTTCGGCGTCGGCGCGACACGACCCGAGATCGTGCTGGGCGAGGCGACGCCGGGTTTCCAGAAGGGGCTGGCCAACATGCTGATCTTCGCCGGGGCCAAGCCCGACCCGGCGCGGGCTTCCAAGCCGGCCTTCCCGCCGCCGGGCAGCGTGCCGTTCAACAAGGACATCGCCGACGCCAATCCCGGCTCCTTCTACAGCGCGATCAGCAATGTCGATTTCACGATCGGCAAGGGCAATCCGGCCGCCACGGCGATCCGCTTCCACGCCGCCCAGCATGCCGTGCTGAGCCACATGACCTTCGACATCGGCTCAGGCCTGGCGGGTCTGTACCACGTCGCCAATGAGGCCGAGGACCTGCGCTTCAAGGGCGGTCGCTACGGCATCCTGGCCGAGAAGCCGTCGGCGGCCTGGGGTTTCGTGCTGCTGGACTCGACCTTCGAAGGGCAGCGTGAAGCGGCCATTCGCGAGCACGAGGCCGGCCTGACCCTGGTCAATGTGGCGATGAAGGACACGCCGGTCGGCGTCGAGATCGATCGCGGCTATGGCGACTGGCTGTGGGGTCGGGACGTCCGTTTCGAAAACGTCTCCAAGGCCGGCGTCGTCATCTCCAACGAGCGCAACGTCTACACCCAGGTGGGTTTCGAGAACGCCTCGGCGATCAACACCCCAGTGTTCGCGCGCTTCCGCGACAGCGGCAAGACCACATCCGGCAAGGGCAAGGCCTACCGGATTGCGGCCTTCAATCATGGCCTCACAGTGCCGGGCCTGGGCCAGACGGGCGACTACAAGACGACCTTTGAGGCCGAAGCGGTCTCGACGCCCAAGTCTGCAAAGCCCGCGATCCGAGCGCTGCCGCCGACCTCAGAGTGGACGAACGTCCGCAGCCTAGGCGCCAAGGGCGATAACACGAGCGACGACACCGCCGCCATCCAGAAGGCGATCGATGCGCACCGCGTGGTCTATTTCCCGACCGGCTTCTACCGCGTGACCGACACCTTGAAGCTCAAGCCCGACACGGTGCTGATCGGCCTGCATCCCAGCCTGACCCAGATCGTGCTGCCCCACGCCACGCCGGCCTTCCAGGGCGTCGGCGCGCCCAAGGCGCTGGTGCAGTCGGCAGACGGCGGCGATAACATCGTCTTTGGCCTGGGGCTCTATACCGACGGCGTCAATCCGCGCGCCACGGCGCTGCTATGGACGGCCGGCGCGAGCTCGATGGTCAATGACGTCAAGTTCCAGGGCGGGCACGGCACCAACCTCTTCGATGGCGCACGGTTCAGCCCGTACAACAACAACGCCACGGCTGACGCCGACGCGACCAAGCGCTGGGGCGGGACGTTCTCCAACATCTGGAGCCCCAGCACCTACGCCTATTCCGGCATCTACGTGTCCGACACGAAGACGCCCGGCCATGTCTACCAGGTCTCGGTCGAGCACCACCTGCGCACCGAGATCAGCCTGAACCGCGTCGCCAACTGGGAGTTCCTGGCGCCGCAGACCGAGGAAGAGGCGGGCGAGGGCGAGGACACCGTCTCGCTGGAGATCCGCGACTCCAGCAACATCCTGCTGGCCAACTATCACGCCTATCGGGTCACCCGGACCCGGCGGCCGGCGCCGGCGGCGGTGCGGATCTACAATTCGTACGACATCCGCTTCCGCAACGTGGCGGTCAATGGCGAGAGCGGTTTCGGGACCTGCGACGACAATGGCTGCGGGACCTTCACGCGCCTGACCAAGTATCCGTACGAGAACGCCATCCAGGACATCACCAGCGGCCTGGAGGTGCGCGAGCGGCAGTTCGCGGTTCTGGATATCGGTGGGGCGCCGAAGCCGGTGAAGCCCTCCGTCTTCCCCGCGGGCGCGACCGTCGAGAAGCTGGGCGACGGCTTCTATTCGCTGGGCGGCGGGGCCGTGGACGCGGCGGGAACGCTGTACTTCACCGATCGCCGCAACCAGCGGATCTACAGCTGGTCGGACGAGCGCAAGCTGTCGATCGTGCGGGACAATACGCTGGACCCGGTCAACCTGGCCGTCGACGCCTCGGGCAACCTGCTGGTGCTGTCGTCGGAGGGACGCAACGCCTCGGTCTACAGCTTCAAGCCCGGCAGCCCGGACACCGAGGCGACGGTGATCGCCCCGACGCCGGCGGGCGAGGGCGGCAAGGCGGCGACGGTGCTGCCGGTCAACTGGTGGAACAACGGCGAGTTCAAGGACCAGCTGAACCTCGACGCCTACGAGTTCACGACCCTGGCCGAGCTGTTCGCCCATGACATGGCGCGGCCCAAGACCAAGGAATATGTCTCGCCCGACGGCAGTCTGGTGCTGCCGGCCTATCGGGTCTTCGCCAGCGGTCCGCCGGACTACCGCGGCCTGCGGTTCTCTGACTCTCTGGACACCTACGGCTTCACCACCGCCAGGCCCGGCCAGCGGGTGTTCATCGCCAACAGTTCCGAGAACAAGACCTACAGCGGCCTGGTCGGACAAAAGGGCGCGATCACCGACCTGAAGGTCTTCGCCGAACGGGGCGGGGAGAGCGTCGCCGTCGACGCCGAAGGCAGGGTCTATGTCGCCAACGGCCAGGTGTTCGTCTACGCGCCCGATGGCAAGGAAGTGGGGCGTTTGGATATCCCCGAAAGACCCCTGCAATTGCTGTTCGGCGGAACCGGCAAGCGCACCCTGTATGTGCTCACTCACCACACGCTCTACGCGGTGCGGAGCAAGTAGTCCCACAACAGGAGACCGGTCCCCGAAAGGCCTACGACCATGGTCGTATAGTTAGCGGTCCCATCGTCTGACAAATTCCCGGCAGGCCATGAGATGGCCCAATGAAAAACTGGGAGGGATGCAGGATGAGTGCTGTCAACGGCACGCGAGGGGGACCGTCCTTTATGAGCGCTCTGCTCGCGACGAGCGCTTTTGCGACGATCATCGCAGGCGGTGCGGCCTATGCGCAGGAGGCCCCGGCCTCGGACAACAGCACCGTGACCGAGATCGTCGTCACGGGCTCGCGGATCAAATCCGAGGGCTTCACCGCGCCGACGCCGACCCAGGTGCTGGGTCAGCAGGAGCTGGAGCGCGCGGCCCAGCCGAACATCTTCACCGCCATCACCCAGCTGCCGTCGCTGCAGGGGTCCAGCGGCGCCACCACCGGCACCTTCAGCACCTCGAGCGGCCAGCAGGGCCTCTCCTCGTTCTCGCTGCGCGGCCTGGGCACGATCCGCACCCTGACCCTGCTGGACGGCCAGCGCGTCGTGCCGGCCAACGTCACGGGCGTTCCCGACATCAGCCTGTTCCCGCAACTGCTGGTCGAGCGGGTCGACGTGGTGACCGGCGGCGCCTCGGCGTCCTACGGCTCGGACGCCGTCGGCGGCGTGGTCAACTTCATCACCAACAAGAAGTTCGAGGGCTTCAAGGCCAACGTCATGGGCGGCGTCACGACCTATGGCGACAACCACCAGTGGTTGGCCCAGGTCGCGGCCGGCAAGAACTTCATGGACAACCGTCTGCACGTGCAGGTCAGCGGCGAATACGACTGGCAGGAAGGCGTCCCAGCGGGCGGCTTCGGCGAGGACGCGCCGGGCAGCCGCGACTGGTACACGACCGCCACCTTGGTCAATCGCGGGGTCACCAACGACGGCTCGCCGCAGTATCTCTACCGCGAGCACGCCCAGGCCTATCAGTACGCCAAGTACGGCCTGATCAGCACCGGACCGCTGCAAGGCACCGCCTTCGACCAGAACGGCAACCCGTTCCCGTTCCAATACGGCGGTGGCGGCGTGCCGTCCAAATTGACCACGCCCTCAACTGGAGCCCCCGTCTCCGGCTGCTACACGAACGGCGGCTTCTGCGTCGGCGGCGACCTGTCGGGCAATGTCGGCATCGGCACGTCGCTGCAGTCGCGGATCAAGCGGATGAACAGCTACGGCCGCATCGGCTACGACCTGGACGACAACAACGAGATCTACGCGACCCTGAACGTCGCCCGTGTGGAAAGCAGCAACCAACCCAACCCGGGCGGGGCCACCACCGGCCTGACCATGTCGTGCGCGAACCCGTACCTGCCGGCGTCGATCGTGGCGGCCTGCGCCGCCAATAACATCACGAGCTTCAACTTCGGCACCAGTAACGCCCTGCTGCCGCGCAACATCTCGGTCCATCCGACGCGGACCCAGTATCGCGGCGTGATCGGCGCGAACGGCAGGTTCAATGCCATGGGCAAGGAGTGGCGCTACGACGCCTACTACACCCACGGTCAGAACACGACGAACATCCACGTCAACGACATCCTGCTGATGCCGCGCTATCGCGCGGCCGTCCAGGCTATCGCGGTGGGCGGGCAGATCGTCTGCGCCGACCCGGTCGCTCGCGCCAACGGCTGCGTGCCGATCAACATCTTCGGCGGCACGACGCCCAGTGCAGCGGCCCTGGCCTACATCACGCCCAAGAACGGTCCGTACCAGCACTCGGTGCAGAAGCAGGACGTCGCCAGCGTCAACTTCAGCGGCGAGCCTTTCTCGCTGTGGGCCGGTCCGGTGTCGCTGGCGTTCGGCGGCGAGTGGCGCAAGGAGCAGTACCGCGTCCAAGGCGACCCCTATGGCGACGGCAATACGGACTCGCCCAACACCGCCGACTATCCCAGCGATCCGGTCCTTGTCGCCTCGGGCGCCAACTGGTTCGCGGGCAACTACCACTCCGGCCGTGGCAGCTATTCGGTGAAGGAAGCCTATGCCGAAGTGAACATCCCGCTGGTCAACTCGGACGCGGCGGGCCGGGCCAACCTGAACATGGCCGGTCGCTGGACCGACTACAGCACCTCGGGCACGGTCTACACGTGGAAGGTCGGCGCGACCTGGGACGCGCCGATCGACGGCGTCCGCCTGCGGGCCGTAACCTCGCGTGACGTCCGCGCGCCCAACCTGTCGGAACTGTTCGCCGCGCCGGTCACGACCACGCTGCCGAACTTCACCATCCCCTCGAACGGCACGCCGCCAGCCGGCCAGCCCTCTGGCGGTGCGGTGACGGCGTTCCAGAACGTCGTGGGGAACCCGAACCTGAAGCCGGAAATCGCCAAGAACGTGACCATCGGCGCGGTGTTGTCGAACCCGCAATGGCTGCCAGGCTTCAGCGTTTCGGTCGACTGGTACAACATCGTCCTCGACGGCGGCATCTCCAGCCTGGGCGCCCAGCAGATCGTCAACTTTTGCTATAGCGGCCTCACTCAGTTCTGCGGCGCTTTCAATCTCAACCCGCCAAACGCCTTCATCAATTCCCAGACGTTCAACCTGGCTTCGATCAAGACCAGCGGCTTCGACATCGAGAGCAGCTATCGGTTCGAACTGCCCAGCGTGCCTGGCCGCTTCACGGTCCGGGGGCTGGCGACGAACACGCACAAGTTCGTCACCAACCCCGGCATCCCCGGCGCCGTCGCGGTCGACTCGGCCGGCCAGAACTCCGGCGCGACGCCGGACTGGAAGTTCCTGGCCATCCAGTCCTGGGACAACGACCGCTTCGCCTTCAGCGTCCAGGAGCGCTGGTTCAGCGATGGCCGGTTCGGCGGCACGACGACCGACTATATCGAGTGCAAGGCCGGCAGCTGCCCCGTCTCCACCGGCAGCAACCCGACCATTGACTACAACCGCATGAAGGGCGCGACCTATGTCGACATCAGCGCCTCGTACAAGTTCGGCAATGGCCTGCAGCTCTACGGCAAGGTCGACAACCTGCTGAACCGCGATCCGACGCCGTCGCCGCAGACCAATACGGGCCTGGACGCCAATCCGGCGCTCTATGACCTGCTGGGCCGGTTCTACCACGTCGGCCTGCGATACAGCTTCTAGAGCGTGGGAGCCGAAAGTGTTCGCGGTTTCGGCGACTGCCACGCTCCAGATGCTTTGAATTGGAGCCTGTTTATCCGCTTCCGATGGTTCCATCGGAAGCGGATAAACAGGCTCTAGGTCCCGGGCCGCCCGCCTCCACCTCCCCCTGGGCGGCCTCGCCCGGGCCCTGGCGGTCTCCCCGCAGTGGCCCGGGCGTCTTTCTTTGCGCTATGGCTCGTTCATGCGCGGGAGACTCACACGGATATGACAGCGCCAGTGACCGGGCCAGCCAACCGCAAGCCTCGCCTCTCGCGCGGCGCCACCATGGCCGACGTCGCCGACCGGGCGGGCGTCTCGCGCATGACCGTGTCGCGCGTCATCAACGAGGGGGCCAAGGTCAAGGACGAGACGCGGGCGGCGGTCCTGGCCGCGATCCGTGATCTGAACTTCGAGCCCAACCTGGCGGCCCGCAACCTGGTGATGTCCGGCGAGCTGCGGATCGGGGTGGTCTATTCCAACCCCAGCTCGGCCTTCATGAGCGACTTCCTGGTCGGGGTCTTCGAGGAGGCCACCAGCGCCGGCGCGCGCCTGATCCTGGTGCGCGGCGAGAACGGCCAGCCGCCGACGCTGGAGGAACTGCAAAGGCTGGTCGGGGCCGGCGTCCACGGCGTGGTGCTGGCGCCGCCGCTGGGCGAGTCGGCTCTGGCCCTCGATATTCTTCACGCGGCGAACCTGCCGATCGCCGTGGTGGCGGCGGGCAAGCCGCCCAGCGACGCGATCAATGTCCGCATCGACGATCGCCAGGCCAGCCAGGCCATGGCCCAGCACCTGCTGGACCTGGGCCACCGGCGGATCGGCTTCATTGCCGGCAATCCCGACCAGACCGCCAGCGCCGTGCGTCTAGAGGGGGCGAGGGCGGCGATCGCGACGGTCGAGGGGGCTGAGCTGGTCGTGGCGTCGGGCGCCTTCAGCTACGACTCGGGCCTGCGCGCGGCGGAGTCGCTGCTGGATTCCGACCGGCCGCCGACCGCGATCTTCGCCAGCAACGATGACATGGCCGCCGCCGCCGTCTCGGTCGCGCACCGTCGGCATCTGGATGTGCCGCGGGACCTGACCGTGGTCGGGTTCGACGACACCACGGTCGCCACGACGCTTTGGCCGCCGCTCACGACCATCCGCCAGCCCGTGCGGCAGATGGCGGCCATCGCGCTGGACCGGTTGATCCGCGCGCTGCGATCCAGTGACGAGACGGACGAGATCTTCGCCGACCATGTCCTGGAACATGTCCTGATCGAGCGGGACTCCACGGCCCCGCCGCGCGAGGTCTAGCGGCGGGCCGCCTTCTGGTCTTCGTGGATGTCCAGCAGGGCGTTCATCAACTCGGCGTCCTCGCTGGACATCACGCCCAGGACCTCGGCCTCGTCGCAACCCTCGGCCGCCAGATAGGCGTGGCCCATGCTGGAGTCGATATAGATCGACTGGCCCTGTTCCAGCACCACCGGGTCATAGAACTCGGTCGTGACGACGATCCGGCCCTTCAGCACGAAGATGTATTCCTCGCCCGCGTGGCTGACCAGGTCGCCGAACTGCTCGGCGCTCTTGGCGCGGATCTTGGTGATCACCGGGATCATCCGTTTCCCGCGCAGCTCGGTGTGCAGGTAGTAGTAGTCGTAGTTCGGGGTCTCGACGCGCACGGCGCGGTCGACATCGCCCAGGCTGCGCCGGGCGGTCACCGCCTGGGGCGGGCTTGAGTCTTCCTCGGCGAACAGTTCCGACATCCGCATGCCCAGCCGTTGCGAGAGCTGCTGCAGCTTGTCGTAGGTCAGGGTCAGGCGGTCGTGCTCGACCTTGGACAGCGTCGAGACGGGGATGCCGCTCTTCTCGCTCATCTGCTTGAGCGTCCAGCCCTCACGATCTCTCAGTCCACGCAGCAGGGTTCCAAGCGTGTGGGCATTGGCAGGCACGCGCCACGACTCCTCGAGGCAGTTGACGAATTTTCCAATCAGGATAGCAATTGTCCTGATCAGGATTATTGTCTCCCAATCTATCGGCTGTGCCGAGTGGGAGCAATCCTGCCGTCAGTCGAGGGGAGGCGAGGGAATGCGTTCGATCAGAAGAGTGGCGGTCACGGTGGCCGCGGTGCTGGCGGGGCTGGGGTCCGTTCAGGCGCAGACGCGGCAGGAAACGGCGACGCCGCCGGTCGCCAAGGCCGCGCCACCACCAAAAGCAGCCGCGCCGGCGATTCCGTCGGCCAGCGCCACGCTGACCAAGGCCGATGTCGATCTCTGGCTGGACGGCTACATGCCCTATGCTCTGCGCGCGGGCGACATCCCCGGCGCCGTGGTCACGGTGGTCAAGGACGGCCAGATCCTGACGACGCGCGGTTTCGGCTATGCCGATCGCGACAAGAAGACCTCGGTCGATCCCTACAAGACCCTGTTCCGTCCCGGCTCGATCTCGAAGCTGTTCACCTGGACGGCCGTGATGCAGCAGGTCGAGGCCGGCAAGATCGACCTGGACGCCGACATCAACCAGTACCTGGACTTCAAGATCCCGGCCTACAAGGGCAAGCCCGTCACCACGCGCCAGCTGATGACCCACACGGCCGGCTTCGAGGAGGTGGTCAAGGAGCTGATCTTCTACGGCAAGCCCGAGCCTGAACTGGGCGCCTATCTGAAGAACCACGTGCCCAAGCGCATCTTCGAGGCGGGCGTGACGCCGGCCTATTCGAACTACGGCACGGCCCTGGCCGGCTACCTGGTCGAGCGGGTGTCGGGCGAGAAGTTCAACGACTATATCGACCGTCACGTCACGGGTCCGCTGAACATGCGGAACACCACGCTGCGTCAGCCGCTGCCCGCGAACCTGGCCGGCACGGACGCTGTCGGCTACTCCAAGCCCGGCAAGCCCTCGAAGGGTTTCGAAATCGTCGGCCCGGCCCCGGCCGGTTCGGCCTCGTCGACCGGCGCGGACATGGGCCGCTTCATGATCGCCCACCTGCAGGGCGGCGCGCTGGACGGCCAGCGCATCCTGTCGGCGGAAACGGCCCACACGATGCACTACAGCCCGCTGGACAAGGTGAACCCCAAGTCGCTGATCGGGCCGCTGGACCGCATGGAGCTGGGCTTCTTCCAGACCTCGATCAATGGCCGCTACGTCATCGGCCACCTGGGCGACACCGAAGGCTTCCACTCCTCGCTGCACCTCTACATGAACGAGAATGTGGGCCTCTATCTGTCGGTGAACAGCGGAGGCCGCCAGGGCGCGGCGGGCACGCTGCGCACGGCGATCTTCCGGGACTTCTCGGATCGTTATCTGCCCTACGCCGGCGCGCCGGACGGCAAGGTCGACGCCAAGACGTCCGCCGAGCACGCCAAGGCCTTGGCCGGCCCCTGGCAGGTCAGCCGCCGCGCCGACAGCAGCTTCCTGTCGCTGTTCTACATGATGGGCCAGGCCAAGGTCGCGGTCGGTCCCAAGGGTGAGCTGATCGTCCCCAGTATCCTGGGTCCCAACGGCCGTCCGAAGGAGTGGGTCGAGATCGCGCCGTATGTCTGGCGCGAAGTCGGCGGTCACGACCGCCTGGCCGCTCAGGTGGTCGACGGCAAGCCCGTCCGCTGGAGCTGGGACTTTGGGTCGCCGTTCATGGTCTTCGACCGCATCCCGGCCGGTCAGAACGGCGCATGGCTGCTGCCGGCGCTGTTCGCCAGCATCGGCGTGCTGGCCCTGACCTTCCTGTACTGGCCGGTCGTGGCCCTGATCCGTCGTCGCTACAAGACCAAGGCCGATATCTCGGGCAAGGCGCTGACCGCTTCGCGAGCCGCGCGCGGCGGGGCGGGCCTGCTGCTGGGCCTGATCGTGGGCTGGGGCGTCGGCGTAACGGCGATGACCTCCAGCGCGGCCGCCATGGCCGGCGGCATGGACGGCATCATGCTGCTGCTCCAGGGGCTGGGCTGGGTCGTGCTGCCGCTGGCTTTGGCGACCGCCGGCTGGAACGCCTGGCTGACCTGGACCGACGGTCGCAGCTGGGCGCGCAAGCTGTGGAGCGCTGTGCTGGTCCTGGCGACCCTGCTGCTGTTTTACGTGGCCCTGACTTTCCACCTGCTGGCCATGTCGGTGCACTATTGATGGGCCGGCTGACCCTGGACATCGCCAGCGAGACGTTGCGGCTGGCTCAGCCGTTCCGGATCGCCGGTCACGTGTTCGACACGTCCGACATTATCGTCGTCACCCTGTCGGCGGACGCCGGCAGGGGGAGGGGCGAAGCGTCCGGGGTCTTCTTCCTGAAGGAGACCGTAGACGGCATGCGGGCCCAGCTTGAGGCCGTCCGCGAGGCTATCGAGGCTTGGCCCACCCGCGAAGCGCTGCGCTTCATCCTGCCGCCGGGCGGAGCCCGCAACGCCGTCGACTGCGCCCTGTGGGAGCTGGAGGCGGCGCTAACCGGCCAGCCCGTTTGGCGGCTGGCGGGTTTGGACGCCCCCCAGCCGCTACGCACTACCTTCACTTTGGGCGCCGACACGCCCGAGGCGATGGCCAAGGGCGCGATCGACTACGCCCAGGCGAGGTCGATCAAGATCAAGCTGACCGGCGACCTCTCGCTCGACCAGGACCGGGTGCGAGCCATTCGCGCCGCGCGTCCGGACGCCTGGCTGGGCGTCGACGGCAACCAGGGCTTCGTTCGCGCCGACCTGGACGGCCTGGTCGAGACTTTGGTCGAGCAGCGGGTGTCGCTGCTGGAGCAGCCCCTGGCGCGCGGCCATGAGCCCGAGCTGGAGGGCTTCGACAGCCCGATCCCGATCGCCGCCGACGAAAGCTGTGTGTCGCTGCCCGACGTCGCGCCGGCAGTGGGGCGCTTCCAGGTCATCAATATCAAGCTCGACAAGTGCGGCGGCTTGACCGAGGGCCTCTTGATGGCCGCCAAGGCGCGGCGGCTGGGCCTTGGCGTCATGGTCGGCACCATGGTCGGCACCAGCCTGGCCACGGGCCCCGGTTTCGTGCTGGGCCAGATCTGCGACCTCGTCGACCTGGACGGCCCGACCTTCTTGGCCAAGGACCGGTCGCCGGGCGCGGTCTACAAGGACGGCGCGGTCTGGGCGGGCGAGGGCGTGTGGGGCGCGCCGGCCTCGGCGGCGGCCGCATGAGCAACGACAAGGCTCTGGAGCCGTCGCCGTGGTTTGGTCAGCCGCGCGGCCTGACCGTCCTCTTCCTGACGAACATGTGGGAGCAGTTCTCCTACTTCGGCATGCGGGCGCTGCTGGTCTACTACATGACCAAGCAGCTGTTGATCGCCCAGGGGACGGCGTCCCTGATCTACGGGACCTACACGGCCTGCGCCTATTTCACGCCGATCGTGGGCGGGGTGATCGCAGACCGGCTGCTGGGCAAGCGACGGGCGATCATCATCGGCGCCAGCGTCATGGCCGCCGGCCATTTCATGATGGGTTTCGAGAACCTGCTCTATGTGGCCCTGGCCACCATCGCTTTGGGCAACGGCCTGTTCCTGCCGACCCTGCCCAGCCAGATCAACGATCTCTATGCCGAGGGCGATCCCCGGCGCGGCTGGGCCTACAACGTCTATTATCTAGGCATCAATATCGGCGGCTTCCTGGCGCCGCTGCTGTGCGGGACGCTGGGCGAGGTGTTCGGCTGGCACGTCGGGTTCGCGGTGGCGGGCCTTGGGATGCTGGCCGGCCTGCTGATCTATCTGTGGGGGCAGCGCTACCTGCCGGCCGAGCAGCGCGCGACCAAGGCAGAGCCTATCGCGCGCGGCCGCATGGGCCTGCCGACGGTGCTGGTTCTGGCGGGCGTGGCGCTATCCGTCACCGTCTTCCGCGGGGCCTATGAGCAGGCCGGAAACACGGTGGCTCTGTGGGCGGACGCCGGCGTGAACCGGGCGCTGGGGTCCTGGACCGTGCCGATGACCTGGTTCCAGTCGCTGAACCCGCTGCTGGTCATGGCCATGACGCCGATACTGCTGGCGGGGTGGAAGGCGCGAGCCGATCAAGGCAAGGGCGCTTCTCCCGCCCAGCGCATGGCGACCGGCGCGCTGATCGTGGCCGGGGCGTATCTGCTGCTCTGCGCCGTCGACGCCCTCAGCGGCGGCAAGACGCACTGGCTGTGGCTGTTGGTCTTCTTCGGCATCTACACCTTCGGCGAGCTCTTCATCCTGCCGACCGGCCTGGGCCTGTTCGCCCGTTTGGCCCCACCGGGATTCGGCGCGACCACCGTGGCGGCCTGGTACCTGACCATCTTCGCCGGCAGCCTCAGCGCCGGCCTGGTCGGGACGCTGTGGAGCAGGATGTCCCACGCGACCTATTTCGCGCTGCTGGCCGGCCTGGCCGTCACGGCCGCGATCCTCTTGCGTCTGATCGATCCGTGGGCGCGCCGCGTCGAGGCGGGCGACCGCTCCGAATAGTCGCGCGATTGTCATTGACAATTCTCTGATTGGGATAACAGTGTCCTAAATAGGATTAAATTTGCGTAATGGGCTGAGGTCGGAAACGGGGAACCCGGACGACCTCTCAAGCGCCGGCGGGAAGAGGGCGCATCGCCCCGGGGGCCGTCCGGCGCACACAACAACGAGGGGACCAGAATGAAGCTCAAGCGTACGACCCTGCTCATCTCCAGCGCCGTCGGCGCGCTGCTGACCCAGTCCGCCGCCTTCGCCGCCGATGACGGCGCCAAGGTCTCGACCGTCGAGGAGATCGTCGTCACCGCCCAGAAGCGCGAGCAGACGCTGATCGATATTCCACAAGCGATATCGGTGGTGTCGGGGGAAGCCCTGGAGATCCACGCGGCGACCAATTTCAGCGACTATCTGAAGCTGGTGCCCGGCCTGCAGCTGGTGCAGAGCACGCCGGGCCAGGGCCGCCTGGTCATGCGCGGCGTCAACACCGGCGGCGTCGCCTCGACCGTGGCCGTCTACATGGACGAGACGCCGTTCGGCTCGAGCAGCGCCCTGGTCAACGGCGCGGTGCTGGCCGGCGACTTCGACACCTTCGACGTCGCCCGCATCGAGGTGCTGCGCGGCCCGCAAGGCACGCTGTATGGCGCCAGCTCGATGGGCGGCCTGCTGAAATTCGTGACCAACACGCCCGACACCAAAGGCTTCGCGGCCCGCGCTCGCGCGGCGGTCGAGGACACCAAGGGCGGCGCGACGTCATATCGCACCACGGCCATGGTCAACATCCCGCTGGGCGAGACGGTGGCCCTGCGCGCCTCGGGCTTCTATCGCAAGGACGGCGGCTTCATCGACTCGATCGGCGCCAGCGGCTCGGACGTCGAGAAGGACATCAACGACGCCAAGGTCTATGGCGGCCGCGCCTCGCTGCTGTTCAAGCCGAACGACAAGTTCGACCTGCGCCTGACGGCCGTGCTGCAGGACATCAAGGCCGACGCCCCGACCGTGGTCGAGAGCGATCCCAATACCCTGAAGACCAAGTATGGCCGGCCGACCCTGTCGCAATTCGTGCCGGCGTTCTCGGACGTCGACTACCGCGTCTACAACGGCGTATGGAACTACGACCTGGGGTTTGCGACCTTCACCTCGTCCAGCAGCTTCAGCAAGCTGAACCAGACCAAGCGCGACGACGCCTCATTCAACCTGAGCGGCCTCATCCAATCCGTCTTCGGCGCGCGCAACGAGCTTTATCTGGGCCAGAACACCAATAACCGGAAATACACCCAGGAGGTCCGTCTGGCCTCGAACCCCGGCGCCGAGTTCGACTGGATGGTCGGCGGCTACTTCACCGACGAGAAGGGTCTGATCCACCAGGAGTACATCGCCGTCCAGCCGGGCACGCTGACCCCGCTGACGACGCTGCCGCTGCTGGCCAACCTGGACCTGAACTCGCGCTACAAGGAATATGCCGGCTTCGCCAACGCCACCGTGCACCTGAGCGATCGCATCGACGTCGATGTCGGCGGCCGCTACAGCCACAACAAGCAGACGGCCAGCCAGGCGGCCAAGGGCGTGCTGGCCGGCGGCACGCCGATCGCCAGCAACCTGACGTCCTCGGACAACGTCTTCACCTATTCGCTGGCCCCGAAGTTCAAGCTGGACGACCGCCGCTCGATCTACGCCCGCGTCGCCAAGGGCTACCGTCCCGGCGGTCCGAACGTGATCCCGCCCAGCGCTCCGGCCGGCACGCCCGCCAGCTTCGACCCCGACACCGTCACCAGCTACGAGGCCGGCTTCAAGGGCGAGAGCGCCGACCGTCGCTTCAGCCTGGACGTCGCCGCCTTCCACATAGACTGGAAGGGCGTCCAGTTGCTGACCGTGGTCAACAACTTCGGCATCAACGCCAACGGCGCGGACGCGAAAAGTGATGGTGTCGAGTTCAACGCCACCGCGCGTCTGGTGGGCGGGCTGACCCTGTCGGCCAACGGCGCCTATACCGACGCCAAGCTGTCGGGCGACACCAGCGCCCTGGTTGGCGGCAAGAAGGGCGACCAACTGCCGTTCACGCCCAAGATCAGCCTGGGCTTCAACGGCGACTACAGCTGGTCGATCGGCGAGAACCAGGCCTATGTCGGCGCCTCGCTGCGGGTGATGGGCAAGCAGAGCGGCGCGTTCGACGCGACCTACCGCACCGCCAACGGCAAGCAGCGCCAGGTCCCGTCGTATGAGGTGGTCGACTTCCGGGCCGGCATGACCTTCGGCAAGGTCGACCTGGAAGCCTACGTCAAGAACGCCTTCGACGCCGACGGCAAGACCTCGACCGCCGCGGTCACCGCCAGCGGCCTGCCGGTCTATCCGGGCGGGGCGATGGGCACGGGCGTGATCCGGCCGCGCACCATCGGCGTCAGCCTGACGGCCGGCTTCTGATCGCATGAGCGCCATCGCCAGAGCCCCGCGTGATGACGCTGACGAGGAGGTCGGCGGCCTGCCGTCGCCGTACCTGCTGTTCCTCGGCGACACGGTCGAGCCGGGCTACGCCAAGACGGCGTTCGGCCTGCGGGACTGGGTCGGCGAGCGCTGCGTGGGCGAGTTCGTCCTGCCCGGCGGGCGCGTCAGCACCGGCCTGCCGGCCCTGGCCCCCGCGCAGGCGGCGGCCGAGGGCGCGCGGGGCCTGGTGATCGGCGTCGCCAATGCCGGCGGGTTCATCCCGCCGGCCTGGATCGCCGGCCTGATCGAGGCGCTGGAAGCAGGACTGGACATTGTCTCGGGCATGCACGCCAAGCTCGGCGACATCCCCGAACTGAAGGCCGCCGCCGAGCGGACCGGGCGACGCCTGATCGACGTCCGCACCCCGCCGCCCGGCATTCCGGTCGGCTCGGGGAAGCCGCGCTCGGGCCGCCGGATCCTGACCGTCGGCACCGACTGCGCCCTGGGCAAGAAGTACGCGGCCCTGGCCATTACCCGAGGCCTGAAGAGCAGGGGGCTGGACGTCGACTTCCGGGCAACGGGGCAGACAGGTATCATGATCGCCGGTTCGGGTATGCCGATCGACGCGGTCGTCTCCGACTTCATCGCCGGCGCCGCCGAGATGCTGAGCCCGGCCGCCCCAGCTAACCATATCGACGTGATCGAGGGGCAGGGCTCGCTGCTGCACCCGGCCTATGGCGCGGTGTCGCTGGGCCTGCTGCAAGGCAGCCAGCCGGGCGCTTTCGTCGTATGCCACGAGCCCGGCCGCACCGAGATCCTTGGCCATGCCGGCTGCGCTGTCCCGTCAATCGAGGCGGTGATCGAGGCGACGATCGCCCTGGGCCGCGTGACCAGTCCGAACATCCGCTGCGCCGGGATCAGCCTCAACACCGGCAAGCTGTCGCCCGAGGCGGCGGCGGCCGAGATCGAGGCGGTCGCCGCGCGGCTGGGCCTGCCGGCCGCCGATCCCTTGCGCGGTGGGGCGACCTTCGAGCGTCTGCTGGATTCCTGCCTCCTATGAACGGGAGGGCGGCAGGCTGGTTCAGGCGCTGGCTGCTGCCGGGCCTGGCGTTCAAGGCCGCCGTCATCGGCGGCGGCTACGCCACCGGCCGCGAGATCGCCGAGTTCTTCCTGCCTGCGGGACCGTGGGGCGGCCTGGCCGGCCTGACCCTGGCGACGCTGATCTGGAGCGGCATGTGCGTCCTGACCTTCCTGTTCGCGCGGGCGAACAGGGCGCGGGACTATCGCGGCTTCTTCCAGGCGCTTCTGGGGCGGGGCTGGATCGCCTTCGAGCTGGCTTATGCCTTCTTCGTGATCATCGTGCTGGCCGTGTTCGGCGCGGCGGCGGGCGAGATCGGTCACGCGGTGTTCGGCGCGCCCAAGTGGGCGGGCATGTTGGCTCTGCTCGTGGGCGTCACCGCCTTCGCTGCGTTCGGCAACAAGGTGGTCGAGCAGTTGTTCGCCTGGGTCTCGATCCTGCTTTACGGCGTCTATGGCCTGTTCCTGGTGCTGGCCTTGACGACCTTCGGCCACGACATCGCCGCCGCCTTTTCGGTCCCGGCCCAGGTCGGGGCGGACGCCTTCATCGGCGGCGCCACCTATGCCGGCTACAACATCATCGGGGCGGTGATCATCCTGCCGGTGACCCGCCATCTGCTCAGCGATCGCGACGCCGTCACCGCGGGCCTGATCGCCGGGCCGCTGGCTATGATCCCGGCCTTCGTCTTCTTCGTCTGCATGTGCGCCTATGCGCCCGAAGTCGGCGGGGCGGCCCTGCCGTCCGACGTGCTGCTGGCCAAGCTGAACCTGCCGATCTTTCATCTGCTGTTCCAACTGATGGTCTTCGCGGCCCTGCTGGAGAGCGGCACGGGCGCGGTGAACGCCATCAACGAGCGGATCGCTGGGGCTTTCCAGGCGCGAATGCGCCGTCCGTTCGGCGTCCGGGCGCGCGCCGGCTGCACCCTGGCCCTGCTGGTCTTCTGCATGGTCCTGGCCGAGCGGGTCGGGCTGGTCGGTTTGATCGCCGGCGGCTACCGCCTGCTGGCCTACGCCCTGATCGCGCTCTACGTCATTCCACTGGCGACGCTGGGCCTCGTGCGCCTCGCCAAGCGTCCCGCCTTCCAACCGGAGGTCTCATGATCAGCCTCGTCCTCGCCGCCGCGCTTGCCGCCGGTCTCATCGTCCAGCCGCCCAAGGATTTCGACGCCCATGTCGAGGCGTTGCGCCAGAAGGTCGGCGCGCCGGGCCTGTCGATCGCCATCGTCGACGAGGGCCAGACGGTGTTGGCCAAGGGTTATGGCGTGCGCAAGCTGGGCAGCCCGGATAAGGTCGACGCCGACACGTTGTTCATGACCGGCTCGACCGGCAAGGCGATGACCGTGGCGGCCCTGGCCACCTTGGTCGACGCCGGCAAGCTCTCCTGGGACGACAAGGTCACCGACCGCCTGCCGGGCTTCCAGATGTACGACCCGTGGGTGACGCGCGAGCTGACCGTGCGCGACCTCCTGGTTCACCGCAGCGGCCTGGGTTTGGGGCAGGGTGATCTGCTGTTCGTGCCGCGCAGCAACATCCCGCGCGCCGAGGCCGTGCGCCGCCTGCGTTACCTGAAGCCCGCCACCAGCTTCCGCAGCGGCTACGCCTACGACAACGTCCTCTACATGGTGGCCGGCCAACTGATCGAGGCGGTGACCGGCCAGACCTGGGAAACTTACGTCCGCGAGCACGTCTTCGCCGCTGCGGGCATGACCGCCTCGACCACCGACGGCCGTCGCTTCCAGGTCGCCAACCGCGCCCAGCCGCACGCCCGCATGAACGGCGGTCTGCGCGGCGCCGGCGACCAGGAGGTGCTGGACGAGCGTGACGAACTCTCGACCAGCGCGGCCCCCGCCGGCGGCATGGCCGTCAGCGCCAACGACATGGCCAAGTGGCTGAGGCTGCAACTGGCCCACGGCGCTCTGCCCGCCGGCAAGCGGCTGTTCAGCGAGACCCAGTCCAAGGCCATGTGGCAGCCGACCGTGATCCAGCCGCTAGACAAGGTTCCGCCGGGCTTCGAGGTCACCAGGCCGACCTTCCAGGCCTATGCCCTGGGCTGGGAGATCCAAGACTATCGCGGGACCCAGATCGTCTGGCACGGCGGGGCGGTGTTCGGCTTCAAGACCGTGGTGGTGTTGATCCCCGACCGCAATGTCGGCTTCTCGATCGAGCTGAACAGCGAGGACGGCGAGCTGCCGCGCGGCCTGATGTACGAACTGCTGGACCACTATCTGGGCCTGAAGCCCGAGCCGTGGACCGAGCGCTACATCACCTACAAGAAGCAACTGGTCGCCGGGGCGGTAAAGGCCATGGGCGGCGCCCAGGCCAAGCCGGCCGGCGTTGGGCCCTCGCTGCCGGTGACCAAGTACGCCGGGATCTACAGCGACCCCTGGTACGGCGACATCGCGGTCACGGACGGCGGGGGCGGCCTGCGCATCGACTTCACGTCGACGCCGCGCATGGCCGGCAAGCTGGAGCACTGGCAGTACGACACCTTCGTCACCCGTTTCGACGACAAGGCGCTGGAGCCGGCCTATGTCACCTTCGGCCTCAACGCCGACGGCGGCGTCGAGCGCGTGACCATGAAGGCGGCCTCGCCGATCGCGGACTTCAGCTGGGACTATCACGACCTGCTGTTCACGCCGAAACGTGCGCCGTGAACCAGATCAGACCCGGACCGCTGTACGCGTCTCGCCAGACCTCCGCGCCCCGTGCGGGCCTGGAGGCGGACCTCGAGATCCTGGCCCAGCTGGAGGGCAAGCCGCTGCCGACGGTGGCCGAGCTGGCCCAGATGTTCGACGTCTCGCAGACCACGGCGCACCGGATCATCACGCGTTTCAAGCAGAGCGGCCTGCTCAGGCTGGTCGATCGCGTGCGGCTGCCCGGCGAGGTCTGCCACTGCGTCGCCGACCTGCGCACGAAACTGCTGGAGGTGCGCGACCTGGATAGCTTCGAGGCGCGCCTGCGCAGCGATCCCGCCGTCTCGGCGGCGGCGGCCGTGACGGGCAAGCACAGCTACCGGATCACGGCCCTGCATCGCGGCGTGGCCGAGGCGAACCTGTGGTTCAAGGCTCTGCTGGCCGAGCCGGCCGTCATCGACGGCCAGCTGACCTTCTGTCGACCGATCATCGACCGCCAGCACTATGCCCGCGCCCTGCTGGGCGACTAGGCCAGGGCAGGCATGTCCTTCAGCCGCTTGTCCAGCGTGCTAGCCTGGAGATCAGCGCCGCTTGACGCGTCCGCTCGGGACGGTAGAGCCGGCGGCAAGCTTCACCAGAGCGCGGACGCCATGCACGACTTTCCCGACGACATCTTCAGCGAACCCGAGGACGTAGATCCGGACACCCTGGCCAACCTGGGCCCGCTGCGTCGCCTGGCCGGCGTCTGGGAGGGGATGAAGGGGATCGACCTGAACCCCAAGGCCGACGGTCCCGAGCGTCGCGAGTTCCTCGAGCGCATCGAGCTGCAGCCGATCGACCCGCAGGCTAACGGCCCGCAACTGCTGTATGGCCTGCGGTATCACGTCCACATCGTCGCCTCGGACGAGGACACGACCTTTCACGACCAGGTCGGCTATTGGCTATGGGAGCCGGCCACGGGCCTGATCATTCAGACCCTGGCCATTCCGCGCGGTCAGACGGCCCTGGCGGCCGGCCGCGCCGCCGAGGACGGTTCGGGCCTGATCGTCCGCGCCGAGCGGGGCAACTCGGGCTACGGCATCAGCTCGACGGACTTCCTGGAGTGGGCGTTCCGGACCGATTCCTACGAGCTGGACGTCCGCTTCGAGGCCGATGGCGGCTGGTCCTACACCTCGACCACCATGCTGCAGGTGCGGGGCAGGGCGGCGCCGTTTCGCCATGTCGACCGCAACACCCTGCACAAGGTCGCCGAGCCGCGACCCAATCCCTCCGCGCGGATCGCCGCCGGCCAGGCCAGCCTGGTCGAAGCGCATGGCTTCGTCACGATCGCGCCGCCGCCCAACGCGGAACGACCTGGAGATGGACCAGCGTGACAGCGGGCGCCTGGGCGCCCCGGGAAATTTCTCGAAGTCCCTGATCCGCACCCACAGCTGGACCGTCAGCGACCGTCGTGTTTCGTTCATCGTGCGCGGGACCCACCAGGCCCGCTGTAACCCCGCCGGCCTTCCGCCAGCGGGGACCTTTTGACGAACGAAGGCGGCATGGAAAACGCGGGAAAGATCTCACATCTGGTCATCGTCGGCGGGGGCACGGCCGGCTGGATGTCGGCGGCGTTCTTCTCGAAGGTCTTCACCCCTCAGCAGATGACGATCACCCTGGTGGAGTCGGCCGAGATCGGCACGGTCGGGGTGGGCGAGGCGACGATCCCGCCGATCACGTTCTTCAATCAGGTCGTGGGCGTCGACGAGCGGCGGATGCTGACGTCCACGCAGGGCGCGTACAAGCTGGGCATCGAGTTCGTCGGCTGGGGCGATCCTGGTGACGCCTATATCCACCCGTTCGGAAACTATGGCCCAGCCATGGACGGGGTGTCGTTTCACGCCTTCTGGCTGCGGGCCCGCAAGCTAGGCTACCAGGCCGATCTCTCGGAGTTCTCGCTGAGCTGCGTGGCCGCCAAGGCCGGCAAGTTCGACTGGCGCACCGAGGATCCCCGCGATCCGCGCTCGGCCATGGCGCACGCCTATCACTTCGACGCCTCGCTCTACGCCAAGCTGCTGCGCGAGGTGGCCGAGGGACGGGGCGTCAAGCGTGTCGAGCGCACCATCAAGGGCGTGAACCTCGACTCCCTGGACGGCGCGATCGCCTCGCTGGCCCTGGACGGCAGCGAGACCCTGGCGGGCGACTTCTTCATCGACTGCACGGGCTTTCGCGGGCTGCTGATCGGCGACGCCCTGGGTATCGGCTATGACGACTGGTCGGAGTTCCTGCCGGCCAACCGCGCCATCGCCGTACCGACCGCGCGCTATGAGGATCCGATCCCCTATACGCGCGCCACCGCCGATACGGCCGGCTGGCGCTGGCGCATTCCGCTGCAGCACCGCACCGGCAACGGCTATGTCTATGTCAGCGACTTCATCAGCGACGACCAGGCGGCCGATGACCTGCTGGCGGCCCTGGCGGCCGAGCATCCGGGCAACAAGGTGCTGGCCGATCCGCGCTTCCTGCGGTTCACGACGGGGCGGCGCAAGCGCTCGCGGTTCAAGAACTGCGCGGCGATCGGCCTGTCCAGCGGCTTCCTGGAGCCCCTGGAGTCGACCTCGATCCACCTGATCCAGCACGGCCTGATCAAGTTGGCCGGCAGCTTCCCGCTCGCCAAGATCGATGCGCCGGTGGCCGATCTCTACAGCCAGATGATGGCCGACGAGATGGAGCAGATCCGGGACTTCCTGATCTACCACTACCATGCCAACCGCCGCATCGGTCAGCCGCTGTGGGACCGCATGCGGCACATGACGATCCCGGACTCGCTGAAGCTGAAGATGGAGCTGTTCCGCACGCGCGGAGCGACCATCTTCCCCAACCAGACCATCTTCCAGGAGCCGAACTGGCTGGCGATCATGATCGGCCAGGGCGGCCTGCCCGAGGGACACGATCCGCTGGCCGACCTGATGGACGAGCGCCTCTTGGCCGAACGCCTGCAGCACGTGCGCATGGCCTGCCGCCAGGCCTGCGCGCAGATGCCGACCCATGCCAGCATTCTGGAGCGGGTCTCCACGCCCGATCCCAGCGTCTGATCACCTTGCTGGCGGCCTGACGACGACGGAGTACAGCAAGCACTTCAGCCTATGGGGGGGTCTTCGTCCCGGGCGGTGATTTGTCGAACGTCGAGGCGCTGTGCGGGTGGTGGGGCGAAAGGTCCGGCGTGCGGGGCGCGGCTGTGGGCGGCGGCGAGTCTGACTAGACCCGGACGGTGTTCCGTAGCACCGAGCGCACCGGCAGGTAGCGGGCGATGATCGGCAGGATGGCCGCGCCCAGAGCCGGCGCATCGGCGGCCAAGGCCGCGTGGCGCACCGGGGCCATGGCCAAAGCCAGGTTCCGCGCCGCCAGCTTGTCGTTCACGGCCTGGGCCAGGCGGTTGATCAGCGAGCCCGGCAGGCGGCCCCCGATGAACACGGCTTGCGGATCGATCAGGCAGCTGATCGTCACCAGCGGATCGCACAGTCGCTCTGCCGCCACGTCCAGCCAGGCGTCGACCCGCGCGCGGCCTTCCGGCGGCAGGTCGGCGAGTTGCGCCGGATCGGCCGGCGTCAGCTCGCCCAGCGCCTCGTTAAGCGACGAGAGCGAGACAAAATCCTCCAAGGTCGCCGATCCGGACGCGTTCACCGGCAGGAAGCCCAGCTCGCCGCTGCGGCCGTGCGCACCCCGGAAGTATTCGCCGTCGACGACCAGACCGCCGCCCAGGCCCGAACTGATCAGCATGTAGAAGAAGCTGGGACTATGCATGCCGTGGCCGAAATGCAGCTCGCCCAGGGCGGCCGCGGCGGCGTCGTTCTCGACCATGATCGGCCAGTCGTGGCCGAGCGAGAGCAGGGCGCGAATATCGACTGTGTTCCAAGCCTCGTAGTCGGCCGGCCGGTGGGGCAGGTCGCCCTTGGCCAGGTCGTCGGGCGCGGCCACGCCGACGCCGATGATCCGGTCAGTCTGGACGCCCTTCAGTCTACGGAACGCCTTGCGGTGCTGTTCGAAGAAGTCGGCGACTTGGCTGGGGCTGGCGAAGGCGACCTCGCGCGAGGCGCGGGCGCGCACCTTGCCAGCCAGGTCCAGCAGCACGATCGTGATGTGGTCGCGGTCGATATTGAGGCCGATCGAGTAGCAGCCGTCCGGATTGATCGTGAAGGTCATGGCCGGCTGGCCGCGGGCGCCGTGCAGCTTGCCCGCCTCAATGACCAGGCCTTCCTCGAGCAGGCGGTTGGTGATGTTGGTGATCGCCGGGACTGTCAGGCCGGTATAGGTGGCGACTTCCTGCTTGGTCTTGGCCAGGCCGATGCGGATCGATTGCAGGGCGACGCGCTGATTGTAGTCGCCGGCCCGCTCTATATTGGTGCCCGACAGGCTGGCCCGGTCGTCTTGCGGCTTGCGGGAACGCCGGCTCTGCGCATCGGACATGGTCGGGCCGTCTCTCCTCGGATTGGAAGCGATACCATCCATCTCACCATTAAGAAAACCGGTTTTATTATTTCAGAAGCGAACCCAGGCGCTGTCAGGGTTTCGTCATCGGGCGGATCATTTTTGGATATGATTAACCGTGAAGCTTGGGCGTTCCTTAGGGCTTAGGCGCGATAACCATCCTCATCAGATCCAAGCGTTGCTCGCTACAGGGAATGGGGCCAATGAAACTCTCGATCGCACTCGCCGCCGGCGTCGCCGCCAGCTTCTTCGTCGCTCAGGCCGCTTCGGCCGCCGGCGGTTTCGAAGACCAGATGGGCCGCTGCCTGCAGCAGTTCGCCAACACCCGCGACGCCGCTCAGGTCATGCTCGAGTGCAACGCCGCTGACGGCAAGCTGTCGGACTGCAAGGTCGTCGACAACAGCGCCGGCGGTAAGGGTTTCGACAAGGCCGCCATGTGCATCGCCGAGAAGCTGCCGATGGGCGCCAAGACCGGCACCGTGAAGGTTCCGTTCCGCTTCCCGGGCGGCGCGTAAGACTGAACCGTCCATACGGTAAGAGCAATCGCCTCCGCTGGTTCGCCCAGCGGAGGCGTTGTTGTTTCTGGGCCTGGGCGCCTATGCTGCCGTTCTCGATAGGGAGCGGGAGCAAAGATGAAGCGTAGCAGCGTCCTGGCGTTCGCCATGGTCGGCGGCCTGGCGGCCGTATCGTTGGCCTTGGCCCAGACGAAGCCGGAAGAGACCGAGGTCTGGAAGCCGGCGGTTCCGGTGGTGGCGCCGGCCCAGGACGCGGGCGGTGCGCCGGCCGACGCGGTCGTCCTCTTCGACGGCAAGAACTTGGACCAGTGGGTCTCGGCCCTGGACAAGTCGCCAGCGGGCTGGACCGTCTCGGACGGCGTGATCACCGTCGACAAGGCGCGCGGCAATATCGAGACCAAGCGCGCGTTCCGTGACTACCAGTTGCACTTGGAATGGCGCGTGCCGGCCAACATCACCGGCTCGGGACAGGCGCGGGGCAACAGCGGCGTCTTCCTGGCCTCCACCGGCCCACGCGACCAGGGCTATGAGGTGCAGATCCTCGACAGCTACGGCAACGCCACCTACGTCAACGGCCAGGCCGCCAGCGTCTACAAGCAGCATCCGCCCCTGACCAACGCCAGCCGCAAGCCGGGCGAGTGGCAGTCCTACGACATCGTCTGGCATGCGCCGGTGTTCGGCGCTGACGGCGCGCTGACGACGCCCGCCAATGTCACCGTGATCCACAACGGCGTCCTGGTGCAGGACCGCGCCGTGCTGGCCGGCGAGACGGTCTATATCGGCAAGCCCAGCTACAAAGCCCACGGCCCGGCGCCGATCAAGCTGCAGGCCCACGGCGATCCCAGCGAGCCGATCAGCTTCCGCAACATCTGGGTCCGCGAGCTGGCGTCGCGTTAGGCTGACGGCGGGGCGGTGCTGGAGCGCACCACCAGCTGATGGGGCAGGGTGACGTTCTGCAGGGTGCTGGTCCGGTCGGCCAGGATGTCCAGCAACAGGCGCACCACCTCGTGGCCGATCTGCTCCTTGGGCTGGCGTACGGTGGTCAGCTGAGGGTGCAGGTACTGGGCGAAGCGGATGTCGTCGAAGCCGACCAGCGACACGTCCTCGGGACAGCGCAGGCCGCGCTGACGGATGGCCTCCAGCGCGCCCATGGCCATCTCGTCGCTGAAGCAGAAGATCGCCGTCGGTCGGCCGGGCTCGTCCAGCAACTCGCCTGCCTGGCGCACGCCGGACTCGATCGAGAAGTCGCCGATGGCGATCCGCAGGGCGCTGGCGCGGCCATGGCGCTGGGCGGCGGCCAGCACGCCGTTCAGGCGGTCGCTGCTGATCGGGCTGGCCAGCGGGCCGGTCACCGCGCCGACGCGGGTGTGGCCCAGCGTGTAGAGGTACTCGACCGCCTCGGCCGCGGCGCGCTCGTTGTCGATATGGGCGCTGGAGACGGCCAGGCCCGGGCGGAACTCGCAGCCATTGACGATCGGAGTCCTGGGGCCCTTGGCGGCGACCATCTCGGCCAGCACGTCGGGCAGGCGGTGGCCCAGGAAGATCAGGCCGTCAGCCTCCTTGCGACGGAACATGGCCGCATACTGCTCCTCGCGCGTCTCCTCGTGGCGGGTGTCGCCCAGCAGCACCGAATAGCCGGCGGCCAGGGCGGCTTCCTCGACGCCTCGGATCACCTGCGAGAAGAACGGATTGGAGATGTCCGGCACGGTGACCAGGATCTTTTCGGTCCGCAGCGTGCGCAGGCTCTTGGCCGCGAAATTGGGCTCGTAGCCCAGGCGGTTGACGGCCTCCATCACCTTGTTGCGCGTGGTCTCCAGCACCAGTTCGGGGGCGCTGAACACCCTGGAAACGGTTGCAGTGGAGACGCCCGCGTCGCGGGCAACGTCTTGAATGGTCGCCATCGGTCGGACACTGGCGACTAGCCGACAGCTTGGCAAGCTGCCTCCCTTGGCAATTAGATTGGCCCCTGTTATCGATGATTTCGATTACATCGGAGCGGAGGCCGTCCAAAACGGACGAAACCAGCCGCCCAAAACTGGTCGGGGAGGGCCAGGTCCATGAACACGAGCTTCCGGCTCTTCGTGATGATGGTGCTGCAGCTGGCGATCTGGGGCGCCTGGGCGCCGAAGATCTTCCCCTACATGGGCATGCTGGGTTTCGAGCCCTGGCAGCAGTCGCTGGTCGGCAGCTCGTGGGGCGTGGCCGCCCTGGTCGGCATCTTCTTTTCCAACCAGTTCGCCGACCGCAATTTCGCGGCCGAGCGCTTCCTGGCCGTCAGCCACCTGATCGGCGGCCTGGCGCTGGTCGGGACCGCGTTCGCCACCGACTTCTGGCCGTTCTTCGCCTGCTACCTTGTCTTCAGCCTGGTCTATGTGCCCACCCTGTCGGTGACCAACTCTATCGCCTTCGCCAACCTCAAGGACCCCGCCGCCGGCTTTGGCCCGGTGCGGATGGGCGGGACGGTCGGCTGGGTGCTGGTCAGCTGGCCGTTCGTCTTTCTGCTGGGCGCCCATTCCTCGATCGAGCAGGTGCGCTGGATCTTCCTGGTCGCGGCCATCGTCTCGTTCGCCTTCGCCGCCTACGCCCTGACCCTGCCGCACACCCCGGCCCGCAAGGACGCGCCCGGCATCGACAACCTGGCCTGGCGCCGCGCCTTCAGGCTCTTAGGCGCGCCGTTCGTGCTGGTGCTGTTCATCGTCACCTTCATCGATAGCGTGATCCACAACGGCTATTTCGTGATGGCCGACGCCTTCCTGACCAATCGGGTCGGCATCGCCGGCAACCTGTCGATGGTGGTGCTGAGCCTGGGGCAGGTGGCCGAGATCCTGACCATGTTCGTGCTGGGCCGCGTGCTGGTCCGTCTGGGCTGGAAGGTCACGATGATCGTCGGCGTGCTGGGCCATGCGGCTCGCTTCGCGGTCTTCGCCTTCTTCGCCGACAGCATCCCGGTGATCGTGGCCGTCCAGCTGCTGCATGGCGTCTGCTACGCTTTCTTCTTCGCCACCGTGTACATCTTCGTCGACGCGGTTTTCCCCAAAGACGTGCGCTCCAGCGCCCAGGGCCTGTTCAACCTGCTGATCCTGGGCGTCGGCAATGTGGTCGCCAGCTTCCTGTTCCCCGAGCTGGTCAGCCGCCTGAGCACCGGCGGTTCGGTGGACTACACCACCCTGTTTTTGGTCCCGACCGGCATGGCCCTGGCCGCCGTTTGCCTGTTGGCGCTGTTCTTCCGTCCGCCGTCGCGCGGTCCGGTCGCCGAGACCGACGATGTTCCCGCCACCGCCAGCCCGGCCCAAGTCTAAGCTCAAGCCAAAGGATAGCCTCGTGAACCAACATCTTTCTCGACGTGGCCTTCTGGGCGCTGGCGCGGCTGTGCTGGCCCTGGCCGGCTCGGCCGGCGCGGCGTCGGCGCCGTTCTTCCAGAGCCGCAAGCTGCCGGTCGGCATCCAGCTATACAGCCTGGGTCCGGACCTGGCCAAGGAACTGGACGCCCAACTGGCCACCGTCGCCAAGATCGGCTTCAAGTCGGTCGAGCTGGCTGGCTATCTGGGCCGCACGCCGGCCGAACTGCGCGCCGCCTTCGACAAGGCGGGCCTGGTTTGCCCCAGCGCCCACATCTCCCCCAAGGGCGCGGGCGGTTTCAGCGGCGACCTCAATAAGCTGGCCGACGAGATGCACGTGATCGGGGTGAAGTCGGTGATGATGCCGATCTTCTATATCCCCGACCGCCTCAGCCAGGACCTTCGCCAGGCCGGCGTGCAGATGACCGCCGACGACTGGAAGTGGAACGCCGACTTCCTGAATGAAAAGGCCGCCGTGCTGAAGAAGGCCGGCATCGTCAGCGGCTACCACAACCACAATTTCGAGTTCGCGCCGCTGGGGGAGACCAACGGCATGGAGATCCTGCTGAAGGGCACCGATCCCAGCCTGGTCACTTTCGAGATGGACGCCGGCTGGGTCTCGGCCGCCGGCCACGATCCCCTGGCCATGCTGAAGGCGCATCCGGGTCGCTTCACCCAGATGCACGTCAAGGACATCAAGCCGACCACCAAGGCCAATTTCGAGCTGAAGCAGGACCCCACCGAGGTCGGCAGCGGCATGATCGACTGGAAAAAGCTGCTGCCCGCGGCCTATGCCGCCGGCGTTCGTGGTTTCTACTACGAGCAGGAGCCGCCGTTCGCCCATCCGCGCCTGGAGTCGGCCAAGATCAGCTACGACTACCTCGCCAAGGTGGTCGCCTGATGGCCTTGCGGATGGCCCCCTTGCGGCTGGCAATGGTCGGTGGCGGTCCCGGCTCGTTCATCGGGCCGGTGCACCGCATGGCCGCCGAACTGGATGGCCGCATCCGGCTGACCGCCGGGGTGTTCAGTCGTGATCCGGTCAAGAACGCCCAGGCGGCCGCCGCCTGGGGCGTCGCGGCCGATCGGGTCTATCCGGACCATCACGCGATGATCGCCGCCGAGACGGCGCGGCCCGACGGGGTCCAGCTGGTCTCGGTGGTGACGCCCAACCACCTGCACTTCGACGTCTCGGCCGCGGCGCTGAAGGGCGGGCTGCACGTGATCAGCGACAAGCCCGCGACCCTGAATCTGACCGAGGCTGAAGCGCTGGCCAGCGTCGTCGCGGCGTCGGGCAGGCAATACGGCCTGACCTACACCTACACCGGCTATCCGATGGTACGTGAGGCGCGCGAGATCGTGGCGCGCGGCGACCTGGGCGCGGTGCGCAAGGTCGTGGTCGAATATTCGCAAGGCTGGCTGTCCAAACCCCTGGAGCTGGACGAAGCCAACAAGCAGGCCAGTTGGCGCGGCGATCCCAAGCAGTCCGGCGTCGGCGGCTGCATCGGCGACATCGGCGTCCACGCCTTCAACATCGCCGAGTTCGTCACCGGCCACCGCGTCGAGCGCCTGTGCGCCGACGTCGCCACGGTGGTGCCGGGCCGCAGCCTGGACGATGACTGCAACGTGCTGCTGCGTTTCGCCGGCGGCGCGCGCGGCGTGCTGATCGCCTCGCAGATCTCGGCCGGCGCCCGCAACGGCCTGACGCTGAGCGTCTACGGCGAGAAGGGCGGCCTGACCTGGTCGCATGAGGATCCGAACGTCCTGACGATCGACTGGCTGGAGGGCCCCAGCCAGGTGCTGCACGCCGGCTCGGGTTATCTGGGCGCCGGCGCTCGCGCCGTGACGCGCCTGCCGACGGGCCATCCGGAGGGCTTCATCGAGGCCTTCGCCAACATCTATCGCGACTTCGCCGACGCCATCGAAGGGCGGGGCGGGGCGCTTGTACCCGACATCGGTGAGGGCGTGCGCGGCATGGCCTTCGTCGAGCGCGCCGTGGCCGCCAGCCGCGACGACGCCGGCTGGGTCAGCCTGGAAGGAGAGGGGCGATGAAGACGCTCAGGGGACCGGCCATCTTCCTGGCCCAGTTCATCGGCAGCGAGCCGCCGTTCGACAAGCTGGAGACCATGGCCAAATGGGTCTCCGACCTTGGCTACCTCGGCGTGCAGATGCCGACGGGCGGGGCGGACTCGTTCTTCGACCTGGCCCTGGCCGCCGAGAGCCAGACCTATTGCGACGATATCGCGGGCCTGCTGGCCGAGTACGGCCTGGAGATCACCGAGCTGTCGACCCACCTGCAAGGCCAGCTGGTCGCGGTGCATCCGGCCTATGACGAGCTGTTCGACGGCTTCGCCCCGCCCGAGCTGCGCGGCAAGCCCAAGGAACGCCAGGAATGGGCCGTCGGCCAGGTGAAGGCCGCCGCCGTCGCCAGCCGCCGCCTGGGCCTGAAGGCGCACGCCACCTTCTCGGGTTCGCTGGCCTGGCCCTATGTCTATCCGTGGCCGCAACGGCCGGCGGGCCTGATCGAGGAAGCGTTCGCCGAGCTGGGCCGCCGCTGGAAGCCGATCCTGGACGTCTTCGAAGAGAACGGCGTCGACGCGGCCTATGAGATCCATCCCGGCGAGGACCTGCACGACGGCGCGACCTTCGAGCGGTTCCTGGACGAGGTCGGCGGCCACCCGCGCGCCAACATCCTGTTCGATCCCAGCCACTTCGTCCTGCAGCAGCTGGACTATCTGGGCTACATCGACCGCTACCACGAGCGGATCAAGGCCTTCCACGTCAAGGACGCCGAGTTTCGGCCGACGGCCCAGTCGGGCGTCTATGGCGGCTATCAGGGCTGGGCCGAGCGGCCGGGCCGGTTCCGGTCGCTGGGCGACGGCCAGGTGGACTTCAAGGCGATCTTCTCCAAGCTGGCCCAATACGATTTCGACGGCTGGGCGGTGCTGGAGTGGGAGTGCGCCCTGAAGCATCCCGAACAGGGCGCCCGCGAAGGCGCGCCGTTCATCCGCGACCACATCATCCAGGTCACGGACAAGGCCTTCGACGACTTCGCCGGCAGCGCGCCAGACGCCGGTCGCAATCGCCGGCTATTGGGCCTCTAAAGGCCGCCGCCAAATTCTGACGGAGAGTTTTCTCGATGAAGTTCCAGCTTACGCTCGCCGCCATTCTGGTTGGGATGGCGACCAGCGCCGCCGCGCAGGTCTCGGGCCAGCAGGTGTTCGAGCAGAAGTGCACGATGTGCCATTCGCTGCAGCCTGCGCCGGGCAAGATGGGGCCGCCGCTGGCCGGCGTCGTCGGGCGCAAGGCCGCGACCGCGCCGGGCTTTGCCTACAGCACCGGGCTGAAGAACGCGAACATCACCTGGACCGCCGAGCAGATGGACGCCTTCATCAAGGCCCCTGGCAAGACCGTGCCGGGCACCAAGATGCTGCTGGGCGAGGCGGACGCGGCCAAGCGCGCCGCCGTTATTCAGTATCTGACGACGGTGAAGAGGTAGCGGCGCGCTTTAGCGCAGCTCCTGGATCTCGATATCCTTGAACTCGATCGGGTGGCCCTCGCTCTGCAGGGCGATGTAGCCCTCTGTCACTGGCTGGGCGCCGCGCGCCAGGATGTAGGGCTTGGCCCCGCCGGCGACGGTGTCGTCCGGATCCAGGGCCGCGCCGGCATAGTGGTGCACGGCCACGCCATTGATCTTCTGGGTGATCTCGCCGTTCGGCAGGACTTCCAGCTCGGCCGTCACCCAGGTCCCATTCGGGATGGTCGGGGCGTTGGCGGGCGGGGTGCAGTGCTCCTTCACCTTGGTCCCGCCCATCGTGATGGTGATGCCCGGCGTGCAGACCGCGCCGGTGGGGCGGGGCGCATCGCCGTCCTTACCCAGTAGTTGAAACTCAACCGAGACCGGGAACGGCTGCTCGACCGTCATGCTCTCGGGGCTCTGGCTCAGGAACATGATCCCGCTGTTGCTACGCGCCCAGGCGGGGGTGTCGGCCAGGCCGCCCTCGGTCAGGAAGCGGTAGGTCAGCTTCAGGCGATAGGCCTTGAAAGGTGTCTTGTAGAAGAGGTGCCCGAACTGGCCGTCCAGCCTGTCATACTTGGCGTACGAGACCCGGATCGTACCGTGGTCGACGACGAAGGTGTCGCGATAGTTCTCGCCGGCGGGGTGCTTGGCGACCTTGGGCGTCCAGCCGTTCAGGGTCTTGCCATCGAAAAGCGGCCGCCATGGGCCGGCCTTCACGTCTTCGGCGCCGGCCGCGCCCGCGCCAAGCGCCAGCAGCAGGGCTAGGGCGCCAGCGGTTGGTCCGATCATTCTTATCCCTCCCAGGCGCTCGACGATTTTGACGTGAAACGTCGAGCTTTCTTGCAATGTAACCCATTTCATGGAAGCCTGCAGGCAAGAATGAAGGGTTCGCCGAGGTCGGGGCGTCGTGTTGCTTACCAGCTTCCGGCGCGGTCCATCGAGCGGCCGCAAAGGGAGCGAACATGGCCAATCTGAACGGCCGCGCGCGTCGCAAGAATACGTACGACGCGATCGTTGTTGGTAGCGGCATCACGGGTGGCATCGCGGCCAAGGAGCTGACGCAAAAGGGCCTGAAGGTCCTGGTTCTCGAGCGGGGCCGCATGGTCAAGCATCTCGAGGACTATCCGACCGCCGTCCTGGATCCGTGGCAGACCCAGTACCCGCAGGGGCAACTGCCTGAGGCGGAGTTGCAGGCGCACTATCAGGTGCAGCGCCGCACCAACTACACGATGACGGAGTACACCCGGCACTTCTTCGTCAAGGACGACGAGCATCCCTATACCGAGGAAAACCGGTTCGACTGGATCCGCGGCTATCACGTCGGCGGCCGGTCGCTGACCTGGGGGCGGCAGAGCTATCGCCACAGCCCGCTGGACTTCGAAGGCAACGCGCGGGAAGGGATCGCTGTCGACTGGCCGATCCGCTACGAGGACCTGGCCCCTTGGTACGAGCATGTCGAGCGCTTCATCGGCGTCTCGGGCCAGCATGAGGGTCTGGCGCACTTCCCGGACGGGCACTACCAGCCGGCTATGGAGATGAACTGCGTCGAGAAGGCCTTCAAGGCCAAGTCCGAGGCGCGCTTCCCCGAGCGGCGGATCAGCATGGGCCGCACCGCCCATCTGACGGATCCGACCGAGGAACAGCTGAGCCTGGGCCGCACCAAGTGCCAGTACCGCAACATGTGCATCCGCGGCTGTCCGTTTGGCGGCTACTACAGCTCCAACTCCGGCGGTCTGGTGGCGGCCGAGCGCACCGGCAACCTGGTGATCCGCCCAAACTCGATCGTCACCGAGCTGATCTATGATGCGAAGGCGGGCAAGGCGTCCGGCGTGCGGATCCTGGACGCCGAAACCAAGCAGGATGAGGAGTTCTACGCCGACGTCGTCTTCCTGTGCGCCTCAGCCTTCAACTCGGCCTGGATCATGATGAACTCGACCAGTTCGCGGTTCGAGAACGGCTTCGGCAACGCCAGCGACCAGCTGGGTCGCAACATCATGGACCACCATCTGGGCGTCGGCGCGACCGGCGAGGCGCCCGAGTTCGCCGACATGTACTATTCGGGCCGGCGGCCGAATGGCATCTACGTTCCGCGCTTCCGCAACCTTGGCGACGAGGCCACCAAGCGCAACGACTACCTGCGGGGCTTCGGCTATCAGGGCGGCGCGGCGCGCTCGACCTGGGATCGTGACCTGGGCAATCGGGCCAAGGGCACCAAGGGTTTTGGCGCGGCGCGCAAGGCCGCGCTGACCCAGCCGGGGCCGTGGACCATGGGCCTGGGCGGCTTTGGCGAGATCCTGCCCTATGCCGACAACCGCATCACCCTGAACCGCGACAAGAAGGACGCCTTCGGCCTGCCGACCTTGTCGATCAACGTGACCATGCGTGAGAACGAGATGGCCATGCGGCGCGACATGCAGAACGCGGCGGCCGAGATGCTGGAGGCCGCCGGCTTCAAGAACGTGAAGGGCCACGATGGCGGCTTCTCGCCGGGGCTGGGTATCCACGAGATGGGCGCCGCCCGCATGGGTCGCGATCCCAAGACCTCGGTGCTGAACGCCCACAACCAGGTGCACGAGTGCACGAACGTCTACGTCACCGATGGGGCGGCCATGGCCTCGGCCTCGTGCGTGAACCCGTCCCTGACCTACATGGCCCTGACGGCCCGCGCCGCCGACCATGCGGTCAAGGCTCGCAAGCGGGGAGACATCTGATGCTGAACCGACGTGATGCGCTGCGCGGCCTGGCCCTGGCGGTCGGCGTCGCCTCGACGGGCTGGGCGCAGCGCGCCCTGGCGGCCGCGGCGCCGGCTCCGGCCCTCACCTGGACACCCAAGGCCCTGGCGGTCGATCAGGCGCGCCTGCTGGACGTGGTGGCCGAGCTGATCATTCCGGCGACGGACACCCCCGGCGCCCGCGCCGCCGGCGTCCCTCAGTTCATCGACCGCGCTGTGGGCGACTACTATACGAAGGATCAGGTGGATCAGCTGCTGGGCGGTCTGGCGCGCATCGACGCCGACGCCCGCGCGGCCCATGGTGATGTCTTCATCGCCATGGCGCCCGAGCAGCAGGTCGCGCTGCTGACGACCTATGACCAGGAAGGCGGCGCGGCGCGCGGCCAAGGCCAGTCGCACTTCTTCCCGGCGCTGGAGGACATGGTGACCGTCGGCTACTTCACATCTGAGGCTGGCGCGACCGAAGCGCTGAAATACGATCCCGTGCCCGGCGCCTATCACGGCTGCGTGCCGATGGCCGAGATCGGCAAGGCCTGGGCGACGCGTTAGCCCCCCCTCAGCCCAGGTCGTTGAGCTCGGCGACGAAGTCGTAGGCGTCGCCGCGATAGTACGAGTGCGAGACTTCGACCGGTCGGCCGTCGCGCAGGAAGCCGCGGCGCTCGACCAGCAGTCCGGCGTCCTTGGGCTTCACGTGCAGCAGCTCGGCGTGCTCGGGCGTGATCAGCACGCCACGCAGCCTTTGCAGGGCGCGGGTGGGCCTGTGCCCCGTGGCCGCCATCGCTTCGTAGAGCGAGGTCGTCACCATCTCGGGCGAGGGCAGGGCGAAGGCGGCGATGGTGGTGTACTCGACCGCCATCGGCGCGCCGTCGGCGCAGCGCACGCGGTGGAAACGATAGACCGGCGCACCGGGCGACAGGCCAAGCGTCAGCGACTCCTCGGGCGTCACCGCGCCTTCCATGCGGGCGATCCACTCGCTGTGCGGCGTGCGGCCGCGCGAGATCATGTCCTCGGTGAAGCAGGTCAGCTTGGAGAAGTTCTTCTCGACCCGGGCGGCGACGAAGGTGCCCGCGCCCTGGCGACGGGTCAGCAGGCCCTCGCTGACCAGGCCGTCCAGCGCCTTGCGGACGGTGATGCGCGAGATGTTGAACTCGTCGGCCATATCGCGCTCGGGCGGCAGGGCGTCGTCCGGCGCCAGCATCTTGTCCTGGATCGCCTCGCGCAGGGCCTTCTGCAATTGCTTGTAGAGCGGCGCTGAATCCCCCTGGCCCAAGGGGCCGATCTGGGCGGCCAGCGACATGTCGAGCGCTCCTCAATGCGACTCGCTTCGAGGGGAAGCGCGGATAGGTCGGATCAAAAAGATACCAATTTAGATCCTATTTCAACTGGGCTTATCGGTGCTGAAATCGCGATCTTCACGAAAATCTTGCGTAAACAAGATGATCCGCGCAGTTTGGCTTCAGGTGGTGTCTAATTGGTATTGTTTTGGTATCTGAAATGTGACGTTAGTCAGCGCGGCCAGCACCGTTTCCGCCACAACGGCGGCCTGGCTTCGGATGTCCGGCACGGCGGTGATCTCCCACGAGGTCCCGCGCGTGGCGGGGCCGACGGCCAGCAGGGTGGAAGAGGGTTCGCCCGAGACGTCGCGCACGCGGTAGTCGTCATCGACGTCGAAGCCCAGGCGCAGGGCGTCGGGGCGCGCCAGGCCGCGCTTGACCAGGTCCTTGATCAGGGGGTCGGTCGAGGTCAGCACATCGCCGGTCGGGCCGGTGCAGTTGATCACCGTCGCCGCGCGAAAGACGTAGCCGCCATGCTCGCCGCGTCCGCGCCAGCGGCACAGGGCAAAACCGTCGGGCTCCAGGCGCAGGCTATGGATCTTGCCGGCGGCCAGGGTCAGTTGGCCGGTGGCGCGCATGGCGCCGATGTGGCGGGCGACCAGCGGGGCCAGGCGGTGGCGATGGATGTCCCAGAAGGGCCGGGCGTGGCGCAGGAAGGCCTGCTTCTGCCGGGCCGACCAGCCGCGCCACAGGCTCTGGGTCGCAGGTCGCGTGGCGTCGATGGCCGTGCGCCAGCCGTGCTCGGCCGCCGCGTTGCGCAGCCAGCCGAAGACCTCCAGCGGTGACAGGTCGTTGGCGGGCGGCAAGGGCAGGGACAGGGGCGGGGTGCCGTCATGCTCCAGCGGCGCCAGGCCGCGCCGCGACAGGGCCAGCATCGGGCGGCCGGGCTGAGCCTGGTTCAGCGACAGGGCAACATCGACCATGGTCAGGCCCGTGCCGATCAGCAGCACCGGTCCTGACGGCAGGTCGGCGGCATTCCAACGCCAGGGATCGGCGACATAGGCGCTGGAGGCGGCGAAGGCCTCGTCGATGCCCGGCGGCCGGGCGGGTGGCGGATTGCCCAGGGCCAGCACGACGGCATGGGCGGTGACCGCATTGCCCATGGCGCAGGTCAGCCGCCAGCCGTCGCCGCCCGGCTCGATGCCGACCACGGCGTCTGGAACCACCACCAGCCGCCCGGCGCCGGCGGGGCCTTCGGCGACCTCGGCCACCTGGCCCTGCAGGTATCGGCCATAGTCGGCGCGCGTAGCAAAGTCGGCGGGCCCCAGGCCGAAGCGCTCCTTGCGGATCCACGAGACGAAGTGGCCCGGCCGGTCGGGCCAGGCGCTCATATTGCCGGCGCGGACGTTCAAGCGATGGCCGGGATTGTGCGTCGCATAGGCTGCGCCTAGGCCGACGGGCGTGCGGCGCTCGAACAGGATGACCTTGGCGTTCGCCGAGCGCCTCAGGATGTTGAGCGCGGTCATCACGCCGCTGAACCCCGCGCCGACCACAGCGATGACAGGCGCTGGCTTTGGGGGCATGCATATACTCTACGATGTAGGTAGAGATTTCTCGGCGATCCGCTCCGATCTGGCAACGAAAAAGGGGAGCGCGTCGCCGCGCTCCCCTTGAATGTCGCGGGTACGGCCGGCCTATTTCTGGACGGTCAGCTTGAAGACCATGGTGTTGCTGTACTTCTGGCCCGGATCCAGGCGGACCGGCGCGAACTGCGGCTTGTTCGGCGCGTCGGGGAAGTGCTGCGGCTCCAGCGCGATGCCGTCGCCCTGGCGATAGATCTTGCCGCTCTTGCCGATGGTCGTGCCGTCGATGAAGTTGCCGGCATAGAACTGGATCCCCGGCTGGTCGGTCAGGATTTCCAGCACCCGGCCGCTCTTGGGATCGGCCAGCCGAGCTCCCAGCCTGAGGGCGCCGCCGGACTTGCCGGTCAGCACGTAGTTGTGGTCGTAGCCGCGGCCGACGACGATCTGCGGATCGCGGGCGTCGCGGATACGGTCGCCCACGGCCGTGGGCTTGCGGAAGTCGAAGACCGTGCCGGCCACCGGCGTGGTCGCACCGGTCGGGATCAGCTCGGCGTCGACCGGGGTATAGCCGTCGGCGGGAATGGTCAGGACGTTGCCCATCGCGCCGTCCGACACGCCTTCGCCGGCGACGTTGAACAGGGCGTGGTTGGTGATGTTGACGATGGTCGGCTTGTCGGTCGCCGCGCCGTAGGTGATCGTCAGCTGGTCCTGCTCGTCCAGGGCGTAGGTCGCCGTGGCGGTCAGGGTCCCGGGATAACCTTCCTCGCCGTCGGGGCTGACATAGCCGAAGGTCACGGAAGCCGTCGGGCCCGACTTGGCGTCCAGCACCTTCCAGACCACCTTGTCGAAGCCCTTCACGCCGCCGTGCAGGGCCGCGACCTTGTTATTGTTCAGCGCCAGTTGATAGGTCTTGCCGTCCAGGGTGAAGCGGCCCTTGCCGATGCGGTTGGCGAAGCGGCCGACCGAGGCCCCGAAATAGCTGGCGTTCTTCTCGTAGGTCGCGGCGTCGGCGAAGCCGAGGGCGATGTCGGCCTTCTTGCCGGTGCGGTCGGGGCCGATCAGCGACTGAAGGGTCGCGCCGTAGGTGATGATCGTGGCGCTCACGCCATGAGCATTGCTCAGGGTGATGGCCTCGACCGCCTCGCCGGACGCGAGCGCGCCGAACGGCTTGCGCGACAGCTCGGCGGCGTTCGCCGAGATCGCGACGAGGGCGAGCGCGCTGCCCATCAAAAACGAGAGGGGCGTGATGGTCTTCAGCTTCATGTTTCTCTCCCTGTGTCGTTCTTGTTATTCGATGAAGGCCGGCGCCGCGACCCGCTCGCTGAGCAGGAAGGCGTCGGCGACGTGTCTGAGTGGGCTGACATCGACCTCGCTGGCCCCGTCGGCGATCAGTCGGGCGAAAGCGTCGTAGAGTCCCGGATACTCCCGATCTGGCCCTTCCTGGATCAGTTGGCCGTCGATGTAGAGCTTGGCGCCGCCGTGGGTCAGTTTCAGCTGGCCGTCGTCGGTATCGACCTCGATGTCCCAGCTCTGCGGACCGGTCTGCAGGAAGTCGAGCTCGGCGCGGATCGGCGCGCCGGCCGCGTCGTGGAAGTCCAACTCGGCCTGGATCGGCGACTGGCAGTTCTCGGGCACGTGCAGCACGCCCTTCGCCAGGAAGAACGGGCGCGGCAGGATGGCCGTGGCGATCGACAGGGCGTTGATGGCCGGGTCGAAGACGCCCAGGCCGCCGGCCCGCCAGATCCAGTCCTGGCCGGGGTGCCAGACACGGACGTCTTCCTTCCAGTTGATCCGCACGGCCTTGACCGCGCGCTCGGCCAGCCACTGGCGGGCGGGCTCGACCCCGACGGCGTATCGGGAATGCCAGGTGGCCTGCAGGGTCAGGCCGCGCTCGGCGGCGGCCCGGCGCAGATCCTCGACCTCGCTGAGCGTCGCGCCGGGCGGCTTTTCCAGCATCACGTGCTTGCCGGCCGCCAGGGCCTGGTGGGCCAGGGCGTGGCGCGGCTGAGGCGGGGTGCACAGCGCCACCGCGTCCACCGCCACCACGTCGCTGGCCAGGAGGTCGGCCAGGTCCGTGAATTGGGCCATGCCGTCCATCTCGGCATTGCGGCTGACGACCGCGACCAGTTCGAAGCGCGGATCCGCGGCGATCGACGGCAGGTGCTGGTCGCGGGCGATCTTGCCCAGGCCGACCAGAGCCAAACGGATTGGGGTTGGGCGGAGCGGCGTCACAACGACTTCACCACGACCGGCCGGGCTTGGGCCTGGGCCAGCGGGTTGCGCACGGGGTAGCGGAATGGCGCGGCCTCGATCTCGAACACGTCGCCGACCTGGGGCTGGAAGCCCTCGGAGAAGGAGAGGGTGGCCGTGCCGAAGAAGTGGACGTGGATATCGCCCGGCCGGCGGAACAGGTCGTACTTGAAGTGATGGTGCTCGAGATTGGCGATCGTGTGGGACATGTTCGCCTCGCCCGACAGGAACGGCTTTTCCCAGACGGTCGCGCCGTCGCGGACGATGCGGCTGGCGCCGCGCACGTCGGCGGGCAACTCGCCGGTCAGTAGTTCCGGACCCAGCGCTGCTTGGCGCAGCTTGGAGTGCGCCAGCCACAGATAGTTGCCGCGCTCGATCACGTGGTCGGAGAACTCGTTGGCCAGGCAGAAGCCCAGCCGGTGCGGCGTGCCGTCAGGACCGATCAGATAGACGCCGGCGATCTCGGGCTCTTCGCCGCCGTCCTTGGCGAAGGCCGGGGAGGTGAGGGGCTGGCCCGGGCCGGCGAGTTGGCTGCCGTCGCCCTTGTAGAACCATTCCGGCTGCACGCCTTCCTGGCCTGGCGCGGGCTTACCGCCCTCGACGCCCATCAGGAACATCCGCATGGAGTCGGTGAGGGTCTCACCAGACTGGGCGGCCTTGTGCATCTTGTCGCGGCCCTCAGCCGAGCCGAGGTGGGTCAGGCCCGTGCCGGTCATCTGCAGGTGGGCGGGATCCGGGTGATCGATCGGCGCCAGCACGCGGCCTTGCGCCAGGGCGGCGGGGATGTCGATCTCCTCGCCCAGGGCGCGGGCCTGGGCGGCCTCGGCCAGGATGGCGTCGACCTTCAGGGCGACCTGGGCCAGGTCGTAAAGGGTGTCGGCGACCTCGACCTTGCGAGCCCGGCCCGAGTCGTCGACGGCGGCAAGCTGCCGAGCGCCGTCAGAGGTCTTCAATTGCACGAACCGGAACACCACCGCGACGACCCTCAGAAGCTTTATAATAGTCCGACAAATAGCGTGGCGGCGCGCGCTGTCAAACGACGTTTCATGCTATCCGCCAGGAGAAATTCGTCAGCTCTGGGTTTTGCAGGGAAGCTTCCGAACTCAATTCATAGGACATTTGAGCCGGGACGCCGCCTCGGTGCGCCTTTGCCGCCCAGGCGAATTCGCTTGTTCTCCGACAATTGGTCTCGCTAGAGTCGCCGCCAGGGCGCAAACAGCGATCCGAGATCTGCGCAACGGGAGCGAAACACGCGTGTCGAAGGCCAAGGAAGCGGGCGTTGGCGGTGACGGCGAACGCGAAGAAGGCTTCTCTGGCCGGATCCACGGTTCGATCGCGCGGGCGCTGGGGATCGCCATCGTGTCGGGCAAGCACCAGCCCGGCGACGTCCTGAACAACGAGATCGACGCGTCCGAACAACTGCAGGTCTCGCGCAGCGCCTATCGTGAAGCCATCCGGATCCTAGCCGCCAAGGGCCTGGTCGAGAGCCGCCCCAAGACCGGCACCCGCGTCAGCGCCCGCTCGCGCTGGAGCCTGCTGGATCCCGAGGTCCTGGCCTGGTTCTTTGAATCGGAACCCAGCGAGGCCTTCCTGCAGGAGCTGTACGAGCTGCGCATGATCGTCGAGCCGGCCGCCGCCGCCCTGGCCGCCGAGCGTCGCGACGACGCCCAGCTGGAGCGCATGCGCGCCGCTCTGGTGGCCATGCAGCACCACACCCTGGCCACCGAAGCCGGCCAGGCCGCCGACCGCGACTTCCACGACACCGTGCTGGGCGCCGCCAACAACGCGCCGCTGTTCACCCTGAGCAGCAGCATCGGCGCGGCCGTGCGCTGGACTACGATCTTCAAGCAACGCGACCGTGAGCTGGCCCGCGACCCGATGCCCGAGCACTGGAAGGTGTTCGACGCCATCGCCGCCGGCCGCGCCGACCAGGCCCGCCAGGCGATGGAGAAGCTGGTCAGCCTGGCCCTGGAAGACACCCACGCCGCCCTTGACCGGCATCCGACGCGCTGAGCGTCAATCATCGGACAAGGATCGTCGCGAAATCCGAAGTTGCGTCGGCTCTTGTGACGCACTCTTAATGCCGCTCGCCCTGATTGACGCTCCATACGGCTCGGTATAGTCAGACAAATACGATCTAGCGGGGCCGTGAACCGGTGAGCGCGCGCTTCTCGCGGCTGGTTTACAAGTTCGTCGGTGTCCCGTTGCCCCGTCGACAAGGCGCATCGCCTTCAAGGATTGTCATGAGCGTTCTTCCCGTTTCGCCCCGCGCCCTCCGCTCGCGCGCCTGGTTCGACAATCCCGACAATATCGACATGACTGCGCTCTATCTGGAGCGCTATCTGAACTTCGGTCTGTCGCTGGAGGAGCTGCAATCGGGCAAGCCGATCATCGGCATCGCCCAGACCGGCTCGGACCTGTCGCCGTGCAACCGCCACCACCTGGTGCTGGCCGAGCGCGTTCGCGAGGGCATCCGCAGCGCCGGCGGCATCGTGCTGGAGTTCCCGGTCCACCCGATCCAGGAGACCGGCAAGCGCCCGACGGCGGGCCTGGACCGGAACCTCTCGTACCTGGGCCTGGTCGAACTGCTGTACGGCTATCCGCTGGACGGCGTGGTGCTGACCATCGGCTGCGACAAGACCACGCCCGCCTGCCTGATGGCGGCGGCGACCGTGAACATCCCGGCCATCGCCCTGTCGGTCGGCCCGATGCTGAACGGCTGGCACAAGGGCCAGCGCACCGGTTCGGGCACCATCGTCTGGAAGGCCCGCGAGATGCTGGCGGCCGGCGAGATCGACAATGCCGGCTTTATCAAGCTGGTGGCCAGCTCGGCCCCCTCGACCGGCTACTGCAACACCATGGGCACGGCCACGACCATGAACTCGCTGACCGAGGCCCTGGGCATGTCGCTGCCCGGCTCGGCGGCGATCCCGGCCCCGTATCGCGACCGCCAGGAGAGCGCCTACCGCACCGGCCTGCGCATCGTCGACATGGTGCATGAGGACCTCAAGCCCTCGGACATCCTGAGCCGCGAGGCGTTCCTGAACGCCATCGTCGTCAACTCGGCCATCGGCGGTTCGACCAACGCCCCGATCCACCTGAACGCCCTGGCGCGTCACGTCGGCGTCGAGCTCAGCATCGACGACTGGCAGCAGACCGGCGAGGCGGTGCCGCTGCTGGTCAACCTGCAGCCGGCCGGTGAATACCTCGGCGAGGACTACTACCGCGCCGGCGGCGTGCCGGCCGTGTTCGGCCAGCTGATCGAGCAGGGCCTGATCCGCGAGGAGGCGCGCTGCGTCTCAGGTCAATCGATCGGCGAGCAGTATCGTGGCGCGCAGATCGAGGACGAGAACGTCATCCGTCCGTTCTCGCGGCCGCTGGTCGAGCGCGCCGGTTTCGCGGTCATGCGCGGCAACCTGTTCAACTCGGCGATCATGAAGACCAGCGTGATCAGCCAGGAGTTCCGCGACCGCTACCTCTCCAATCCCGACGATCCGGACGCCTTCGAGGGCGAGGCGATCGTGTTCGACGGTCCCGAGGACTATCACCACCGGATCGACGACCCGGCCGTCGGCATCACGGCCAACTCGATCCTGTTTATGCGCGGCGCCGGTCCCATCGGCTATCCGGGCGCGGCCGAGGTCGTGAACATGCGGGCGCCCAACTACCTGATCAAGCAGGGCGTCCATCAGTTGCCGTGCATCGGCGACGGCCGCCAGTCAGGCACCTCGGGTTCGCCGTCGATTCTCAACGCCTCGCCCGAAGCGGCGGCGGGCGGCGGCCTGGCCCTGCTGAAGAGCGGCGACAAGGTGCGCTTCGACCTGCGCAAGTCGCGCGTTGACGTGCTGGTTTCGCCCAGCGAGATCGTCGAGCGCCGCAAGGCTTTGGAGGCCGCCGGCGGCTTTGCCTATCCCGAAAGCCAGACGCCCTGGCAGGAGATGCAGCGCGCCGTCGTCGGCCAGATGGAGACCGGCGCGGTGCTGGAGCCGGCCGTGAAGTACCAGCGCATCGCCCAGACCAAGGGCCTGCCGCGGGATAACCACTAAGGCTGTGCGTCGTCCTCGCCCTTCGACAAGCTCAGGGTGAGGACGAGTTCAATGCCGGGTCAGTAGGAAGCCTCATCCTGAGCTTGTCGAAGGACGAGGGTTCCGGCCCCTCAGGCAGAGATCGCGCGAAATACCCGCGCTTCGAACACCGCCGTCCACTGGTTGGCGGCCATTTCGAACGTCACCGTCACCTTGCTCTTCCCGTCGGTCAGGGCTTGGGGCAGGGCGTAGGTCCTCACGTTCAGAGTTGATGTGCGCTCGCCCGAGAGCTTTTCGCGGGCGACCTCTTGGCCGTCGAGCAAGATCCGGAAGTCCTTGTTCCTGGGTGAGCCGTCATAGCTCACTTGCAAGGTCAGCGGGCCGGGCGCGGTCGCCATCTGGAAGGCGATCGAGCCCTTGTTCAGAATGCGGCTGCGGACCGTCAGGTTGCCGGTGTCCTGGGTGCCGGTGCTGGCCTTCAGGGCATGGTCGACCTCGGGCTGCTGCTCGCCGAAGCGGATGATGTCGACGGTGCGGTCGCGGATGTCGGCCCGGACCTTGGCCTCGGCGACCAGGCGCGGTTCTGCCTCGTTCCATTGCGCGGGCGTCAGGCGGCGGAAATAGACGGCCGTGCGATTGTGGTGCTGCTCGAAGTAAGGGCGCAAAGCCAGGTTCATGGGGCGGCTGTAGTCGGCCAAGCTGAACCGCTGCGGGCCATTCGCGGACGCAAGGACAGGGCTTCCGACAACCACCGGATCGAAGCTGTCCCATGGCTGGTCAGCTGGGCCAAGGTCGGCGGCCAGCACCAGTGGACCGTTCAGGAAGGCGATCAGGCCCGGATCATCCGGCATGCTCTCGGTGCGCACCGACATCGGCAAGGTCAGTGTTGCCTTGTCGCCAGCGCGCAGAGTGAGGTCGACATAACCGTTCTTGGGCGTGGTCGTCCGGGCTTGGCCGTTGATCTTCACCGACGGCGTCGCGCACCAGCTTGGGATCCTCAGCGAGACCGGTGTCGGCGCCTTGGCCTTCGCCAGGGTCAGGGTCACCTGGTCGCCATACGGGAAATCAGTGTCGATCTCGAACTTCACGCCTTTTTCAACCCAGTCCAGCGTGGCCGGGTAGTACAGATTGACCCGCACCCGCTCGCCGTCGCGCCAGAAGACGCTGTCGCCCAGCTTGGCGTAGTTCTCCATGCCGGCGCCGACACAGCACCAGAACGAGTCCGTCGGCGTCGAGTGGCCCCGCGCATAGCCCGAGGCCAGCGGCGAGAAGTAGGTGAACATCCCGGTGTCCGGATCCTGCTGCGACAGGATGTGGTTCAGGTGGGCGCGTTCGTAGAAGTCGAAATATCGGCTCTCGCCGGTCCAGGCGTGCAGATGCCGCGTCAGCTTCAGCATGTTGTAGCTGTTGCAGCACTCGCAGGTCTGCTGGCCTAGCCGCGTCGACAGCTGGCGCGGCTTGCCGAAGTGCTCGAACTCGGAATTGCCGCCGATGACGTAGCTGTGGTCGTGGACCACCGTCTCCCAGAAAAACATCGCCGCCTTGGCTGGGTCGGCGTCGCCGCCGGTCTCGTACAGGCGGGCCTCACCGATCAGCTTGGGGATCTGGGTGTTGGCGTGCTTGCCAGCCAGGTCGTCGCGGCCGGCGACCAGGGGATCGATGATGTCGGCGTGCTGGATGCGGCGGGCCAGCGCCAGCCAGCGCGCCTGGCCGGTGCGGGCGTGGAGTTCGGCATAGCTCTCGACGATGCCGCCGTGCTCGACGCGCAGCACGGTCTGGACCTGCCCGGCGTCCAGCGCCTCGAACATCCGGCCCAGATAGTCGGCCAGGCCAATGGCGACGGCCAGGGCCTTGGGATCGTCGCAGTAGAGGTGAGCGTCCAGGGCGCCGGCCAGCACCTTGTGATAGGTGTAGATCGGCACCCAGCCGCCGTTCAGGCCGCCCGACGTGTCGATCTTGCCGGCGCGAATCTCCTCGTAGACGACCTTGCCGTCGACGGTCTTGCCGCCGCGTTCGACCGTCGTGCCGCCCGCATAGCCGTCGCCGTTGGCGGCCTGGCAGGCGGCCAGCTCCTCGACGATGTAGGCCGCGCGCTGCTTGAAGGTGGGATCACCGGTCTGGGCCCACATCAGCGACACCGCTGACAGGTAGTGGCCCAGGCTGTGGCCGGCGATGCCGGCGCTCTCCCAGCCGCCATAGACCGCGCCCTTGGGCGCCAGGCCCGCGCCGGCGCGGAAATTGTGCAGCAGTCGGTTGGGCTCCAGCGACAGCAGGTAGCGCTGGTTGGTCTCCATGGCGGTGCGGAAGCGCGAGGGCTTCAGCCGCACTTGCGACAGCGGGAAGGGCTCCAGCTTTGTCCAGGCGGCGCTCGCGAAGGTGGGTGAGGCCAGGGCCGTCGCGCCCAGCGCGGCGCCCGTTTTCAGGGCTGTGCGGCGCGACGGTCCGGTCATGGCGCGACCCCTACTCGGCGGACTGGTCGGGCAGGGCGTTGGTCGCCTTCGAGCCCCACAGCGCATAGAACAGCACATAGATCTCGCAGGCCGCCGTCAGCAGGAACGAGGTCTGCAGGCCGAAGGTGTCGGCCAGCCAACCCTGCACGATCACCAGCGCGCCGCCGGCGATGGCCATGATCAGCAGGCCCGAGCCTTCCTCGGTCAGCGGGCCCAGACCCTTGATGCCCAAGGTGAAGATCGTCGGGAACATGATCGAGTGGAAGAAGCCCACCGCGATCAGCGACCACATGGCCAAGGGGCCGTCTACGAAGGTGGTGATCAGCATCACCCCGAAGGCGCCGATCGAGAAGGCGGCCAGCACGTGCTCGGCGGCGAAGCGGCGCATCAGCACGCTGCCCAGGAAGCGGCCCACCATCATGCCGCCCCACAGGATGGCCAGGTAGCGCGAGGCTTCCTCGTGGGTGATGTTGGCGATGTTGGGTTGCGAGACGAAGTTGATGAAGAGGTTGGCCACCCCGATTTCGGCGATCAGGTAGATGAAGATGGCCGGCACGCCGAAGACGAGGTTCCGGTGCGACCACAAAGACAGCGTCTTGCGCTCCTCGCGCGACGAGCGCTGGGTGGCCTGGCCGATGGCCGGCAGTTTCACGCGGCCCATGACTACGGCCAGCAGGACCAGTGCGATCGTCACCAGCACATAGGGCAGGATCACCGACTGGGCGTCGGCATAACGCTCGGCCTGGGTCAGGACGACGTCGGTCCCGGCGGTGCCGCTCTTGGAACGGCCCAGGATCAGGTAGCCCGCGAACAGCGGCGCCAGGGTGGTGCCCAGCGAGTTGAAGGCCTGCACCAGGTTCAGCCGCGCCGAGCCGGTCTCGGGCGGGCCGATCACGGCGACATAGGGGTTGGCCGCCACCTGCAGCAGGGTGATGCCGCTGGCGATCACGAACAGGGCCGTCAGCACCAGGCCGTAAGAGGTCAGCATCGCCGCCGGGACCATCATCGCCGCCCCGACCGCCATGCCCAGGAGGCCGACGACGATGGCCTTCTGGTAGCCGATCCGCGCGATCAGCTTGGCCGACGGGATCGAGGCCACGAAATAGGCGATGAACCAGACGGACTCGATCAGGGTCGTGCGGGTGTAGTCCAGCACGAACACGCTGCGAAGGTGCGGCAGCAGCGTGTTGTTGATGACCGTGATGAAGCCCCACATGAAGAACAGGCTGGCCAGCAGGCTGAGGGCCGAGCCGTAAGCCTTCTGCGGGGTGTCGGCGCTGGCCGGGGGCGGCGCGTTCTGCGGGATGGCGGGCATCGTTTCCTCTCCGTCGATGCGGGCTTGGGCGACTGACGGCCGCTTTCGATCTATTGTCCGAGTATATTGCGCTTGCCAAGCCGTCAACGCGCGAGCTCTGGCGTGTCCCATAAGCTGGGACCACCGGAAGCGCTGCCAGTTATTGTAGGACAAAAATAAGCCTGCTACCAAAACACCCAACGATTTTCAGGGCGCGGCCTACAGCGCTCAGCAGGAGGGAAACACCATGGCGAAAGCCACGAAGGTCCTGGGCGCGGCGATCGCGGCCCTGGCGATGACGGCGGGCGCGCGGGCCGCTGAACTGACGGTCAGCGCGACCCTGAAGGCTGATCAGCCGGGCGCGCCGATCTCGCGCTACATCTACGGCCAGTTCTCCGAGCACCTGGGCGCGGGCATCTATGACGGCGTCTGGGTCGGGCCGGATTCGAAGATCCCCAACGTGCGCGGCATCCGAGCCGATGTCGTGACGGCGCTGAAGGACATCCACGTGCCGGTCATCCGCTGGCCGGGCGGCTGCTTCGCCGACGAGTATCGCTGGCGCGACGGCATCGGCCCGCGCGACAAGCGCCCCTCGCGCAAGAACAACTGGTGGGGCGGCTCGCCCGAGACCAACGCCTTCGGCACCCACGAATTCATGGACTTCGCCGAGCAGGTCGGCGCCGACCCCTACGTCTCGATCAATGTCGGCTCATCCAACCCGACCGAGATGCGCGAATGGATCGAGTACATGATCTCGCCTGGCGAGGACACGCTGGCCCAGGAGCGCCGCGCCAACGGCCGCGACAAGCCGTTCAACGTGCCCTTCATCGGCATCGGCAACGAGAGCTGGGGCTGCGGCGGCGAGATGACGCCGGAGTACTACGCCAACGAATACCGCCGCTTCTCGGCGTTCTTCCACAAGAACGACGACAACAAGGCCGTGCGGGTCGGCTCGGGCGCCAATTCGTTCGACGTCAACTGGACCGATGTGGTCACCAGGAACGCCGGCAAGCAGATGGATGCGATCTCGCTCCATTACTACACGATCCCGACCGGAGACTGGAAGAAGAAGGGCGCGGCCACCGGCTTCGACAAGGCCGCCTGGGGCAAGACCCTGGCCCAGACCCTGCGGATGGAGGACCTGCTCCAAAAGCACATCGCGGTCATGGACAAGAATGATCCCAAGAAGCGGATCGGTCTCTATGTCGACGAATGGGGCGCCTGGTACGACGTCGAGGCCGGCACCAATCCGGGACACCTCTACCAGCTCAACACCCTGCGCGACGGCGTCGTGGCGGCGGCCAATTTCAACATCTTCCACCGCTATACCGAGCGCGTGAAGATGACCAACATCGCCCAGACCATCAACGTGCTGCAGGCGATGATCCTGACCCAGGGTGAGAAGATCGTCCTGACCCCGACCTACTACGCCTATAAGATGTACGTGCCTTTCCAGGACTCGACAGCGATCCCACTGGACGTCGTCGCGCCGCAGATCGACGTGGGCGGCAGCAAGATCCCGGCCTTCAACGCCTCGGCCGCCAAGGGCAAGGACGGCAAGACCTATATCGCCATCGCCAACATGGCGCCGGACGACAGCCTGAAGCTCTCAGTGGCCCTGGGCGCGCTGAAGGCCAAGGCCGTATCGGGCCAGGTGCTGACCGCCGACAAGATGGACGCGATGAACGCCTTCGGCGCCAAACCGGTCGTCGCGCCGGTCGCCTTCAAGGGCGCCAAGCTGTCGGGCGACAAACTGACGCTGGACATCCCGTCCAAGTCGGTGGTGGTCGTGGCGGTCGAATAGCGGGCTCGGGAGCGCCGTCCGCGCGGCGCTCCGTCATTTCATATTTGACGATCATATTCATATATGATGTCCATCCCTCCAGGCGCTCAACGAAAGAGGCGCCGGAGGAAACATCCATGTCTCAAGGCTCGAGCCCGCGTACGGGCTGGGCGCCGCTGGTGCTGATCGTCGCCCTGTTCTTCCTGTGGGGCGTCGCGAACAACCTCAACGACGTCCTCATTCCCCACCTGAAGAAGGCCTTCTTCCTGACCGACCTGCAGTCGGGCCTGGTGCAGTCGGCGTTCTATCTGGGCTACTTCTTCCTGGCCCTGCCGGCGGGCCTGCTGATGCGCCGCTATGGCTACAAGGCCGCGGTGATCGTCGGCCTGATGCTGTTCGGGGCAGGGGCCTTGCTGTTCTGGCCGGCCGCCGAGCTGCGCCGCTATGAATTCTTCCTCAGCGCCCTGTTCATCATCGCCTCGGGCCTGGCGTTCCTGGAGACCTCGGCCAACCCGCTGATCACCGTGCTGGGCGATCCGGCCAAGGCCGAGCAGCGCCTGAACCTGGCCCAGGCCTTCAACCCGTTGGGCGCGATCACGGCCGTCGTCGTGGGCCGCCAGTTCATCCTGTCGGGCGTCGAACCGACCAAAGCCGAGTTCGCCGCCATGACCGCGGCCCAGTTGTCGGCGTTCCAGGCCGCCGAGGCCCAGTCGACCCAACTGCCCTACCTGATCATCGCCGCCGTCGTGATCCTGTGGGTGGTGCTGGTGGCGATCACCAAGTTCCCGCCCCAGGCCAGCCGCCCGACCGCCGAGGATCAGCACCAAGAGCGTGTCGACAAGCCGATCCTGGGCCTGTTCTCGCGTCCGCGCTTCCTGTTCGGCGTGGCGGCCCAGTTTTTCTATGTCGGCGCCCAGGTGGGGGTGTGGAGCTACATGATCCGCTACGCCCAGGACCAGGTCCCGGGCATGGGCGAGAAGACCGCCGCGGCCTATCTGTCGTGGTCGCTGGTCGGCTTCATGGCCGGGCGCTTCGCCGGCACGGCGCTGATGAGCAAGGTCGATCCCTCGCGGCTGATGGCCGTGTTCGCGGCGGCCAATGTCGGCCTGACCCTGGTCGCCGTCGCGATCGGCGGCCATCTGGGCCTGCTGGCCCTGGCCTCGACCAGCTTCTTCATGTCGATCATGTTCCCGACCATCTTCGCCAGCTCGATCAAGGGCCTGGGGCCGCTGACCAAGACCGGTTCGTCGTTCCTGGTGATGAGCATCATCGGCGGGGCCGTCCTGACGGCGGTGATGGGCGCGATCTCGGACGCCAGCGCCATCCGCTTCGCGATCCTTGTCCCTTGCGCCTGTTTCGCGGTCGTCGGCGTCTTCGGCCTGACCGCCAAGCGTCGCGACGTCACTGCTCATGATGCCGTCCTGGCTGGAGGTCACTAGAAATGATGGATGTCTTGGTCTGCGCCGCGCCGGGGGAGCTCAAGCTGGAGCAGCGAGCACAGCCGACGCCGGGTTCTGGCGAGGTGCTGCTGCGTGTGCGCCGAGTCGGGATCTGCGGCACCGACATGCACATCTATCGCGGGACCCAACCCTATCTCAGCTATCCGCGTGTGATGGGCCACGAGCTGTCGGGCGAGGTGGTCTCGGCGCCGGACGGCGGCGAGCTCGAGGCGGGCGACCACGCCTATGTCATGCCTTACCTGTCGTGCGGGACCTGCGCGGCCTGCGCCAAGGGCAAGTCCAACTGCTGCATGAACATCCGTGTGCTGGGCGTGCACATGGATGGCGGACTGTGCGAATATCTGGCCGTGCCTGTAGGCTTCGTCCGCAAGGTCGAGGGCGTCAGCCTGGACGAGGCCGCCATGGTCGAGTTCCTGGCCATCGGGGCCCACGCCGTCCGTCGCGCCCGGATCGAGCCCGGCCAGTCGGTGCTAGTGGTCGGGGCAGGGCCAATCGGCATCGCCGCAACCCTGTTCGCCAAACTGGCCGGCGCCAAGGTGACGGTGCTGGACGCACGCGCTGACCGCCTGGACTTCTGTCGCGACCACCTGGGCGCCGATCACATCGTGATGCTCCGCGACGAGACGCCCGCCGCGCTCTCGAAACTCACCGACGGCGTCTTCTTCGACGTGGTGTTCGACGCCACCGGCAGCGCCGCGGCCATGCAGCAGGGGTTCGCCTATGTCGGCCACGGCGGGACCTATGTGCTGATCTCGGTCGTTTCGGCCGATATCACCTTCTCGGACCCGGAGTTCCACAAGCGCGAGATGTCGCTGCTGGCCAGCCGCAACGCCACGCTGGAGGACTTCGACCATGTGCTGGCGGCGATCCGCGCGGGGCAAGTTCCGACGAAAGAGCTCAATACGCACAGCGCCTTGCTGCGGGATCTTCCAGCGACGCTGCCAGGCTGGATGGAGCCGTCGGCCGGCGTCATCAAGGCGATCGTCGCGTGCTGATCGATGCGCACTGCCACGTCTGGCGCATCGGCCAGAACGGCCACGAATGGCCGACGCCAGACCTGGCGGCGATCTATCGTGATTTTGATCTCAGAAATCTGGAGCAAGATTCTAAACTATATGATCTTTCTGGTGTAATTCTCGTGCAGTCGCAGCCCAGCGAGCGCGACACCGGATGGCTGCTGGAGCTAGCCGCCGCCGACCCGCTGGCGCTAGGCGTCGTGGGCTGGACCGACCTGGCTGCGCCCGACGCGCCGGACCGGATCGCGACCCTGGCGCGCGATCCGTGGCTGAAGGGCCTGCGGCCCATGCTGCAGGACCTGGCCAGCGACTGGATCCTGGATCCCAAGCTCGCGCCGGCCATCGCGGCGATAATCGCGGCGGACCTGCCGTTCGACGCCCTGGTCAAGCCTCGCCACTTGCCGGCCATGCTTGAACTACTCCGCCGCTGGCCCGACCTGCGCATCGTGATCGACCACGGGGCCAAGCCCGAAATCGCGGCCGGGCGCCTGGATCCGTGGCGCGAGGAGATGGCGGCGCTGGCCGCAGAACCCGGTGTCCATTGCAAGCTCTCGGGTCTGCTGACTGAGGCCGGCGATAGGCCGACCGCCCAGGCCGTGGAGCCCTATGCGCGGCATCTGATCGAAGTCTTCGGCCCCGATCGCCTGATGTGGGGCAGCGACTGGCCGGTGCTGAACCTGGCCGGCGACTACCCGTCCTGGCGCGCCATGTGCGAGGCCTGGGCCCCGTCCGAGCAGCACGCGGCGCTATTCGGCGAGACGGCGCGGCGATTCTATCGCTTATAGGAAGCCATGTCCGACATGCCCGCCCAAGACATGCCCGCCAAGAAGCGAGAATACCGCGCTCCTGCCCTGGAGAAGGGCCTGGACGTGCTGGAACTGCTGGCCGCCCACCGTGGGGGTCTGACCCTGGCCCAGATTTCCAACGCCCTGGAGCGCTCGTCCAGCGAGCTGTTCCGCATGGTCCAGGTGCTGGAGGCGCGGGGCTATGTCGGTCGCGCCGCCGACGAGGACGGCCTTGTCCTGACCAACAAGCTGTTCGCCCTGGGCATGACCCGCGCGCCGGCCAAGGATCTGCTGGAGGCGTCCTTGCCGGTGATGCGTTCGGTGGCCCAGAAGATCGGCCAGTCCTGCCACCTGGCCGTGGCCAGCGGCGACCAGATGGTCGTCGTCGCCCGCATCGAGGCGCCAGGCGACCAGGGCTTCTCGGTCCGCGTGGGCTATCGCCGGCAGATCGTCGAGGCGACCTCGGGCCTGGTGCTCTACGCCTTCCAACCCGACAGCATCCGCACGCGCTGGGACGAGGCGCTGAAGGGCGGGGCCTCGGCCGCGACCTGGAAGGCCTTCGAGGCCAGCGCCGTCCAGGCTCGCAAGGACGGCTATGTTCGCGCCGACAGCTATGTAACCAAGGCCGTGGTCGACCTCTCCGTGCCGATCCACGGTCCTGACGGCGTGGCTGCGGCCCTGACCTGTCCGTATGTCGACACGCCGACCGCGTTGCCGATGGCCGACACCGTCGCCGCGCTCAAGCAGGCCGCCGCCGAGATCACCAGCGAAATCCGGCCGACGGCCTAGGCAGGACGGGTTTTCGGACGCCGGTCGATTGACTTGCCGCGCCCGGAATGGAATTTTATCAGCAAGATCGATTTTATAAATAAACGGGATGGAAGCGCGGATGACGGACGACGCAAAGCGGTCGGAAACCTTGGCGCGCCTGCCGCGCCTGGGGTTCGGCGGCGCGGCCGTCGGCAACCTTTATGCCCCCGTCTCGGACGCCACGGCGCGTGCGGTGATCGACGCTGCCCTGGCCGCCGGCATCAGCTATTTCGACACCGCCCCGCACTACGGCTTCGGCCTCAGCGAGACGCGTCTGGGAGAGGCCCTGGCGGGCCGGGACGTGATGATCTCGACCAAGGTCGGCCGTCGCCTGGAGCCGATCCAGACGACTGAGCGCGAGCGCCACGGTTTCGTCGACGCCGCGCCGTTCGAGCCGGTGTTCGACTACACCCGCGATGGCGTCCTGCGGTCGTTCGAGGACAGCTTGCGCCGTCTCAAGCGCGACCGGATCGACGTGCTGCTGGCCCACGACCTGGGCCGCGCGACCCATGGCGACGCCCATGTCGGCCACATGCGCGACTTCCTCGACGGCGGCTACCAGGCCATGTGCGAGTTGAAGGACAGCGGCGCGGTCGGCGCGATCGGCCTGGGCGTCAACGAGCAGGCGGTCTGCGAAGAGATTCTGGACCACGCCGATGTCGACGTCTTCCTGCTGGCCGGCCGCTACACGCTGCTGGAGCAGACGGCGCTGGAGCGCTTCCTGCCGCGCTGCGTCGCGCGGAGCGTGGGCGTCATCGTCGGCGGGCCCTTCAACTCCGGCGTCCTAGTCGAGGCCGGCGGGATGCTGCACTACAACTACGAGGCCGCGCCCCGTGAGATCGTCGAGCGGGTGGAGCGCCTGCGCCGGGTCTGCGCCGTCCATGGTGTTCCGCTGGCCGCCGCGGCCCTGCAGTTCCCTCTAGCCCATCCGGCGGTGCTGAGCGTCATTCCGGGTATGGTGACGCCGGATCAGGTGGCCGATGCAACGCTTTGGCTGGACATGACTATTCCCGCTGCGTTGTGGTCCGATTTGAGATCGGAGGGCCTGATCCGCATTGATGCCCCCGCCACGCGAGCCGCCGCATGAAGCCGATCCTGCTGCATCCCGACGACAACGTCCTGGTGCTGGCCGAGCCGATCCTGGCGGGCCAGGCCATCGAGATCGACGACGCCGAACTGGTCGCGCCCGACGCTGTCGCCGTCGGTCACAAGATCGCCCGGCGAGCCTTAGCTATCGGCGACAAGGTGTTGAAATACGGCGCGCCCATCGGCTCGATGACGGCTGCTGCAGTGGCCGGCGAGCATGTCCACATGCACAACATGAAGAGTGACTACATCGCCAGCCATACCCGGCTGGCCACGGGTGAAAGCTGATGAGCATCCAGGGCTACCTGCGCGCCGACGGCCGCAAGGGCATCCGCAACGTCGTGGCCGTGGCCTATCTGGTCGAGTGCGCCCACCACGTGGCCCGCACGATCGTGACCAGGAGCGACGATCCCGACGTTCACCTGATCGGCTTTCCCGGTTGTTATCCAAACGCTTATGCCCTGAAGGTCATGCAGGCGATCGGGACCCATCCCAACATCGGTGGCGTGTTGCTGATCTCGCTGGGCTGCGAGAGCTTCAACCGCGAGGCCCTGCGCGCGGCCATCGCCGCCAGCGGCCGGCCGGTCGAGACCCTGGTCATCCAGGAAAGCGGCGGCACCGCCGAGACCATCCGCAAGGGCGTCGAGGCGGTGGCCCGCCTGAAGGCCGTCGCCGACCAGACCGCGCGCGTTCCGATGGACGTCTTCGAGCTGGTCATCGGCACCATCTGCGGCGGCTCGGACGGCACGTCGGGCATCACTGCCAACCCCGCCGTCGGCCGGGCCTTCGACCGCCTCGGCGCGGCCGGCGCGGCCTGTGTGTTCGAGGAGACCGGCGAGCTGGTCGGCTGCGAGAAGATCATGGCCGACCGCGCGATCACGCCGGAGCTGGGCGCCGAGCTGGAAGCCAGCGTCCGTAAGGCCGAGGCCTACTACACCGTTATGGGCTATGGCAGTTTCGCGCCCGGCAACGCCGAGGGCGGGCTGACGACCCAGGAAGAAAAGTCGATGGGGGCCTATTCCAAGTCGGGCTCGGCCCCGATCGTCGGCATCCTCAAACCTGGCGACCCGCCCCCGTCGGGTGGGCTTTACCTGCTGGACGTCGTGCCGGACGGCGAGGTCCGCTTCGGCTTCCCGAACATCTCCGACAATGCCGAGATCGTCGAGCTGATCGCCTGCGGGGCGCACCTGACCCTGTTCACCACGGGTCGCGGCTCGGTGGTCGGCTCGGCCGTCTCGCCGGTGATCAAGGTCTGCGCCAACCCCGAGACCTACCGAAAGCTGCCCGGCGACATGGATGTCGACGCCGGCCGGATCATGGAAGGACGCGGCACGCTGGACGAGGTCGGTGATGAGATCTTCGACCTCGTCTTAGCCGTGGCCGACGGGCAGCGGACGGTGTCAGAGGCGCTGGGCCATCAGGAATTCATCCTCACCTATAAGGCCTTCGACCCGATCGGTCCGGCCTGCCTGCCGCTGCGGCGCGCGAGCTAAGGAACATCCGAATGGGACGACTGACCGGAAAGACCGCGCTGGTGACGGCGGCGGCGCAGGGCATCGGCAAGGCCAGCGCGGAGTTGTTCGCCCGCGAAGGCGCGCGGGTCATCGCCACCGACCTGAACGAGGCGTTGCTGGCCAAGGTCGAGGGCTGCGAAGGCCGCCGCCTGGACGTCCTGGACCTCACCGCCATCAACGCCCTGGCCGCCGAGCTGGGCGCGATCGACGTGCTGTTCAACTGCGCCGGCTATGTCCATGCCGGCACGATCCTGGACTGCGACGAGAAGGCCTGGGCGTTCTCGAACGACATCAACGTCACGGCCCAGTACCGCACGATCCGGGCCTTCCTGCCGGCCATGCTGGCGGCCGGGAAGGGCTCGATCGTCAACATGGCCTCGGTGGCCAGCTCGATCAAAGGCGTGCCCAATCGCTTCGCCTACGGCGCCACCAAGGCGGCGGTGATCGGCCTGACCAAGGCCGTGGCCGCCGACTTTGTGGGGCAGGGCGTGCGCTGCAACGCCATCTGCCCCGGCACGGTCGACACGCCCTCGCTGAACCAGCGGCTGGCCGACACCGGCGACTACGAGGCCGCCCACAAGGCCTTCACCGCCCGCCAGCCGATGGGGCGCTTGGGCAGGGCCGAGGAGCTGGCGCAGCTGGCCCTGTACCTGGCCAGCGACGAGTCGAGCTTCACCACCGGCCAGATCCACATCATCGACGGCGGCTGGATCAACTGAGATGCGCCACTGCCTGGCCCTGGACCTCAAGGACGATCCGGCGCTGATCGAACGGTATGAGGCCTGGCACGCGGCTGGCGCCGTGCCGGCGGCGGTGATCGCCTCGATCCGCGCGGCCGACATCCGCGACATGCAGATCTGGCGGCTGGGAACGCGCCTCTTCATGATCATGGAGACCGGCCCCGCGTTTTCGGCTGAGGCCAAGGCCGCCGCCGACATGGCCTCCGAGGACGTCCAGGCCTGGGAGCGCCTGATGTGGGAGTTCCAGCAGCCCCTGCTGGGCGCCGCCGACGGTGAGAAGTGGCTGGCGATGCGCCAGATCTTCGCTCTGGACGACCAGCCCTGACGACCAGCCCCTAGCGGTACCGGTAGCGCAGCCCCAGGCGGACGTCCCGGCCCGTGCGGTGCTGGTAGTTGGGGATCTGGCTGCGGTCGATGAACTGGCGCTGCGCCGCGTCGGTTAAGTTGGCCATGTCCGCCGCCAGGGTCAGTTGCGGCGAGATTCTGTAGCGCACCGAAACGTCGACCGTGGTCAGGGCTTCGAAGCCTTCGGCGTCGCCGCCGGTCGCGGCCGGCACATTGCCCAGATAGCGCCCGCGATGGCTGATCCCAGCCCGGGCGTCTAGGCGGCGGCCGTCGTAGTTCAGCGACAGATTGCCCACCAAGCGCGGCCCGCCCAGCGAGTCCTGAATCGCTTCCGTCGCGCCGTTAGGCATCCGATAGCGGACCTTGGAGCGCGTATAGGCCAGCGAGCCTTGCAGCCGCCAGCGCGCCAGCGTCGAACCCGGCGCGCCCAGCGGCGTGAAGCCCGAGATCTCCAGCCCGCTCAACCGGCCCTTGCCGGTATTGGCTGGGCGCACGAACTGCCAGATCGGCAGAGCCGGATCGCAGCCCGGCGTGCTGCCGCAAGCCTGGGCCGCGACACTGTCGGGCAGGCCGTAGGGATTGGCTAAGAACGGCGCCGGCGGACTGATGGTCTGCTGGATCACCGAGGCGATCGCCTTGTGATAGGCCGCGATCGTCACCGCGCCGCCGTTCGGCGCGTACCACTCCGCGCCCAGGTCGAGGATCGTGGCGCGGGTGGGCGTCAGGTTCGGATCGCCGGCCGAGACGCTCTTGAGGCTGGGCGTCGAGATGGTGAAGCCCGGGCGCAGACTGCGCAGGTCCGGGCGGACCATCACCCGCGCCGCGCCCATCCGCACGGTCCAGTCGCTGGCCGGTTCCCAGACCAGGTTGGCCGAGGGCAGCAGGTCGACATAGCTGCGCCTGGCGCGGACGGGCTTCAGGCTGCCGTCGGCCTGGACCTGCGAGCCGCGCGCGTCCTGCGCCGTCCGGGCCAGGCGCAGGCCGACATCGCCCCACAGCCGGCCATCGTTCTGACGTGGGCGCGACAGCAGGAGGTAGGCGGCGTCGTCGCGCTCGCCGATCGCGTAGTTGGTGGCCGCCGCGGGCTCGGGGCCCAGGCGGAAGGCGTCGCAGCCGGCCTGGGCGCAGGCTTGGCGTAGCATGGGCAAGCCTCGGGAGATGTCCGGCGCCAGCCACTGGCTAGGCGGGTTCACGGCGCCGAACGATGCGTCATTGCCGACCATGCGGACATAGTCGCCGATCGGTACGGCGGCGAGGGCGGCCGGGATCAGGCCGTTCAGGTTGGCGGTCGTGCCATTGGATCGCGACAGGCTTACGGCCTCGGTGCGGTAGTCCTTGTGCAGCACGCCCGCGCGCCACTCCAGGCCGCGCGCCGCGCCCTTCAGGTCCAGCCCGGCGGTCTTGTAGCTGTTGTCGACCCAGTTGGGATCGTCGCGGACTTCCGACAGCGTCCAGGCCGAGGCCCGGTCCAGCACCGCGTCGCCATAGCCGATGTAGGGGCGCGAGGCGTCGCGGAAGTCGTAGACGAAACCGTCCACGCCGTACTGGTCCATGTGCACCGTGTTCTGCACGGGGTTGCTGAAGTCCGAGCGCGAGAAGCCCAGCAGCGCGGTGGCCTCGACGCCATTGGCCAGCTGGTGGGTCGCAGACAGGGTGGCCTGGCGGAAGATGGTGTCGAGCTCGTCGTAGCGAGACTCGGACTTCACATCGACGCCGTCGAAAATCCCCGCCAGCAGCACGTCGGGACCCTTGCCGGTGCGGATCACCGGATCGATCGCGGTCACCGCGTTCAGGCCGCAGATTGGCGCGGCCGCCGGGCCGCAGGGCCCGGCGGTGCGAAAGGTGAAGCTCTCCAGCAGGTATTCGCTCCGCCGGGCGCGCAGGCTGGCGTACAGCAGGTCCAGCGAAACGCGGGTGCGGTCCGAGGGGCGCCAGTCCAGGGCGCCGGTCAGGCCCAGGCGCGACTGGTCGGCGGTCATCAGCTCCAGGCGTGGGATGCGGGCGTGAAGGGCGGCGTTGACCTGGTCCAGGCTGGCGCCGCCCCGGGTCCCGCCGAAGCCGGGATACAGTGCGTCGCCCGTCTGCCAGCCGCCCGCCGTGGTGCCCGCGTCGACGGCGTAGCGGCGTGAATAGGCGGCCGAGACCAGCACGCCCAAGCGGTCGTCGGCCAGTCGCCGCGACACCACGATCGACCCACGCGGCGTCAGGCGGTCGGCGCGGCTGTTCCAGCTCTGCTCGCCGTATAGCAAAACACTCTTGTCGCGCAGGTCGAAGGCCGAGCGGGTGCGGATGTCGACCGTCGCGCCCAGCGAGCCTTCGTCGATGTCGGCGGTCGCCGTCTTCTGCACCTTGATCTGGCGGAAGAGGTCGGCGGCGAAGACGTTGTAGTCGAACGCCCGGCCACGATTGGTGCCGCCCCCGACATTGGCCCCGCCGAAGGTCGCCAGGGTCTCCATGCCGTTGATGCGCACGCGGGTGAAACGGCTGGCCACGCCGCGCAGGGCGATCTGCCGGGTCTCGCCGCCGTCGCTGACCGCCGCGGCGCCCGGCAGCTCCCGCAAGGCGTCGCCCAGGCTGATCGCGCCGGAGCGGGCGATCTCGTCTTCGGTCAGGATATCGACGGGCGAGGGCGTGCGGCGCTTGAGGAAGGTCGGCAGGTCGGCATTGGCGATGGCCGTGACGCTGACCGGCGCGACCTCGACGGGCGGCTCATCATCGAACCGGTGCGGGAGGTGCGGCTGCGGCAGAAGGCGCTTCGCGGGGCGGATGGCCTGCGGCGCGGCGGTGATCGTGACCACGCCGTCGACGCCGATCACGAAGGTCAGCCGCGACCCGTCCAACAGGGTCACGAGGGCTGCCGGCAAGGACATGGTCCCGCGCAGGGACGGCGCCTGTCTGCTGGCGACCAGCGGGGCAGGGGCCAGAACCACGACGCCGGTGCGCTCGGACACCGCCAGCAGGGCGCGCGCCAGGGGCTGCGCCGGTTGATCAAAGACATAGGTCCTCGGACTGGGCGCAGCCAGGGCCGGAACACCGACCAGCAACGCGGCGAGAGCCGTCGCCGATCCGAACGCGCGGGAGCCATTCATAGGGTGTGCGCAAGCGTACCGGCGGTCCGACTACGCCAAACCACGCTCCCAAAGATTCGACGCTTCGGCCGCTCCGCCCCGGACACCGCCACTCTCCGATTGTTCTCGGTATCCTTGTTGCCGACGACGATGCGGGGGATCGGCGCGACGATCAATGGCTGGTCGGACAATTGGGGCCAATCCCGAACTTTTTTGTGCGGATCGGCGGGCGGGAAACGTTGTTGAAATCTAGTTTCGCGAACGCAAGGAGAATTCCTATATTTCTGCAAGTTACCGGTAACTTTCCGCTTTTTCCAGGTCTCCAGGCATGCTTATCTCCATGACACCGGTGACAGAGATCCGGTGAGAACGGCCCCTGGATGGCCGCCATTTGGGGAGGGAACGATGACCACGTCACCGCGCGCGCCGCGCCGTTCGGCCCTTGCCGATTCCCTCGCCGCCTATCGCGAAATCACCGCCTGCAGCGTTCTGGGGCGACAGCTTTCCATCGGCCAGGCTTAGGCGTTCGAGACCTCCTCCCGAGGCGCCAACTGGGGCGACGCCGGTCCCGACGCCGCCGACCTTCTTCGGAGTGATCCATGCGTTTGAAGGCCCTGACCCTGGCCGCCGCCCTGGCGCTGACGCCGCTGGCGGCCCACGCTCAGACCGCGCCGACCCAGACGACGCAGGCAGAGGCTGCGCCGACGAAGTTCCGGGCCATCAAGATTGTGCTGATCGGGGATTCCACCACCGCCGTGCTGGGCGGCTGGGGGCCCAGCTTCTGCGGCTGGCATGTCACCTCCTTCGCCGCCTGCATCAACCTGGCGCGCGGCGGCCGTTCCAGCGGCAACTACCGCAGCGAGGGCTCGTGGGCGCTGGCCATGGACGAGATCAAGTCGGGCGGCTTCACCGACACCTATGTGCTGATCCAGTTCGGCCACAACGACCAGCCGGGCAAGCCGGGCCGCTCGACGGATCTGGCGACCGAGTTTCCCGTCAACATGAAGCGCTATGTGGATGAGGTGCGCGCCGCCGGCGGCAAGCCGATCCTGCTTACGCCGCTGACCCGTCGCCAGTTCAAGGACGGCACGCTGCAGGATGACCTGGGCCCCTGGGCCGAAGCGGTCCGCAAGGTCGCCGCCGAGACAAATACGCCGCTGGTCGACCTGCACGCCCGCAGCCAGGCCGCCGTCCAGGCCATGGGCCCCGTCGAGGCCATGAGGTTCGCCCAGCGTGCGCCCTCAGCCGAGGTGGTCGACGCCGCGACCAAGACCGGCACGACCATCCCGGCCAGCACCGGCGTCCCAGTGGCGCACGGCGCGCCGCCGATGGCCCAGAACAACGCCGCCGTGGAACCGATGGGCCAGGCCAAGCTGTCGTTCGACTACACTCACCTGGGTGTCGCCGGCGCCGACTATTTCTCGGCTATCGTCACCGACGAACTTTCAAAATCCGTGCCGGCGCTGCGCCGCTACCTGATCCAGTAGGCATCCCAATGACCCTGACCCGCCGCTCTACGCTCGCCGCCCTGGGGGCCGCCTCGACCCTGACCGCCGCGCCCGCCCACGCCGCCCGGGCCAAGGCCGGGCCGTTGCGTCTCTGGTACCGCCAGCCCGCCAAGGAATGGGTCGAGGCCTTGCCGGTCGGCTCGGGCAAGCTGGGGGCGATGATCTTCGGCGGCGTCACGGCCGAGCGGCTGCAACTGAACGAGGATACCCTGTGGGCCGGCGGTCCGTACGAGCCGATCAATCCGGAGGCCAACGGCGCGCTGCCGGAGATCCGCCGCCTGATCGACGCCGGCGAATATGCGAAGGCCACCGATCTGGCCGACGCCAAGTTCATGGGCCTGCCCAAGCGGCAGATGTCGTACCAGACGATCGGCGACCTGAAGCTGGACTTCCCGGGCTTGGGCGAGGCGGGCAGTGACTATGTCCGCGACCTCGACATCGACGGTGCGCTGGCCACCACGAGCTTTACGTCCGGCGGCGTGCGTTACCTCCGCGAAGTGATCGGCAGCGCGCCGGACGGCGTGATCGCCGTGCGCCTGACGGCCAGCAAGAAGGGCGCGATCAGCGTCGACCTGTCCTTCGCCAGCCCGCTGAAGTCCAAGCCGGTCTCGTCGGTCGAGGGGACCCACCTGGTCCTGGCCGGCGCCAACGAGCCCTCGCAGGGCATCGACGCCAGGCTGAAGTTCGAGTGCCGCGTCGAGGTCAGGGCCAAGGGCGGCAAGGTCAGCGGCCAAATGGATGGCGAGCGCGGCGTGCTGTCGGTGAAGGGCGCCGACGAGGTGCTGCTGCTGATCGCGGCGGCCACCAGCTATCGCCACTATGACGACGTGTCGGGCGATCCGACGGCGCTGAACAAGGCGACCCTGGGTAAGCTCAGCACCAAGCCGTGGGCCAAGATGCTGGCCGAGCACCAGGCCGATCACCGGGGCCTGTTCCGCCGCGTCGGCGTCGACTTCGGCCGCACCCGCGCTGACCTTCTGCCGACCGATATGCGCATCAAGCAGTCGCCGACCACCGACGACCCGTCGCTGGCGGCGCTGTACTACCAGTACGGCCGCTACCTGCTGATCGCCTGCTCGCGTCCGGGCAGCCAGCCGGCCAACCTGCAGGGCGTCTGGAACGACAAGACGTTCGCGCCCTGGGGCGGCAAGTACACGATCAACATCAATACCGAGATGAACTACTGGCCGGCCGAGCCGACCAGCTTGCCGGAACTGGTCGAACCGCTGATCGCGCTGGTCAAGGATATCTCCGAGACCGGCGCGCGCATGGCCAAGGCCATGTACGGCGCGCGCGGCTGGGTCACGCACCACAACACCGACCTGTGGCGGGCGACCGCGCCGATCGACGGCGCCAAGTACGGCGTCTGGCCGACCGGCGGCGCGTGGCTGTGCAAGCACGTCTGGGACCATTACGACTACGGTCGCGACAAGGCCTATCTGGAGCGGGTCTATCCGCTGATGAAGGGCTCGGCGCGGTTCTTCCTGGACACCCTGGTGGTCGATCCGAAGTTCGGCGTGCTGGTCACCAACCCGTCGATCTCGCCCGAGAACGATCACGGCCATGGCTCGTCCATCGTCGCCGGCCCCACCATGGACCAGGCGATCGTCCGTGACCTATTCGACAACTGCCTGAAGGCCGAAGCCATCCTGGGCGGTGATCCGGCCTTTGTCGCCGAGCTGAAGGCGGCGCGCGACAAGCTGGCGCCGTACAAGATCGGCAAGGACGGCCAGCTGCAGGAATGGCAGGAGGACTGGGACGCCGACGCCAAGGATGTGCACCATCGTCACGTCTCGCACCTGTACGGCCTGTTCCCGTCGGACCAGATCTCGATCGACACCACGCCCAAGCTGGCGGCGGCGGCCAAGACCACCCTGATCACGCGCGGCGATCTTTCGACCGGCTGGGCCATCGCCTGGCGCCTGAACCTGTGGTCGCGCCTGGGCGACGGGGATCACGCCCACGGCATCCTGAAGCTGCTGCTGGGTCCCGAGCGCACCTATCCCAACATGTTCGACGCCCACCCGCCGTTCCAGATCGACGGCAATTTCGGCGGGACCTCGGGCATGACCGAGATGGTCCTGCAAAGCCGCAACGACCGCATCTATCTGCTGGCGGCCCTTCCATCGGCCTGGCCGACCGGCCACATTACGGGCCTGCGGGCGCGCGGCGCGGTCGGGGTCGATGTCCGCTGGGCGGGTGGCAAGCTGACCGAGGCGGTGCTGACGGCCAAGGCTGACGGCGAGCATACGGTAGTCCATGCCGGCTCGACGCTGAAGGTCGCGCTGAAGAAGGGGCAGAGCGCTCGCCTCGTCGTGCGCAACGGCGCCCTGGCGCGCGCATGATCGACGCGCGTCTGGTCCTGGGCCTGTTGCTGGCCACGGCGCTGAGCAATGTCGCCCTCGCCGAGACCCTGCGGGTCGGCCCTAAGGCGTCCTACAAGACCCTGACCGCCGCGGTCGAGGCCTTGCCGGCCGACGGCGGTACGATCGAGCTGGCGCCCGGCGAGTACCGTGAGAAGGTGACGATCGCCAAGCCGAATGTCCGCCTGGTGGGCGAGGGGGCTAGGCCCCAGGACGTGGTCATCGTCTGGAGCGACGGCGCGCGCAACGCCGGGGGGACCTTCAAGTCGTTCACGATGAACGTCACCGGCGACGGCTTCAAAGCCAAGAACCTGACGATCCAGAACGACTACCGCCTGAAGGATCCGAACCCGTCCCAGGCCGTCGCCCTGGCGATCACCGCCGACCGCGCCGTGCTGGAGAAAGTGCGCCTGCTGGGCGCGCAGGACACGCTGTACGCCGCCTCCAAGAAGGACAAGCCCAGCCGGCAATACTTCAAGGACTGCTACATCGAGGGCCATGTCGACTTCATCTTCGGCGACGCCAAGGCCTTCTTCGACCGCTGCCATATTCACGGCATCGCCCACCAGAGCGTGATGATCACGGCGCAAAGCAAGAACCGGCCTGACCAGGACAGCGCCTATGTCTTCGACCGCACCCTGATCACGGCCGACAAGGACGCCACGGGCATCTTCTTCGGCCGCGCCTGGCGGCCGCTGGCCACGGTGATCTTCATGCGCTCGCGCATTGAGGCGCCGCTGGATCCCGCCGGCTGGCGCGAGTGGACGCCGGGCAAGACCGACACGCTAAGCACCGCCTATTTCGCCGAGTACGCCTCGACCGGTCCGGGGGCCAGTCCCAAGACCCGCGAGCCGCGCACCCATCAGCTGACCGACGACCAGGCCAAGGCCTGGGATCGCCGCAAATTCCTGGCCGGCCCCGACGGCTGGAACCCCTGAGAACGAGTATTCCATGCGTCTCGACCGCCGCAGCTTCCTGACCACCAGCCTGGGCGTCGCCGCCGCCACGGGCCTGGCGCCAACCACCGGCTTCGCCGCCGAGCCGTCGCTGGCTCTCCCGGACGACGGCTGGCGGCTGTGGATCGACCAGGGCGCGGCCTGGAAGGACGACGTCATCCATCTGCCGGGGACGTTCGAACTGGCCAGGCTGCCGGTGAACCCGCCGACCGGCGGCTGGGGCGCCTTGGCCTCGGGCGAGGCGATCACCGTCACCTTGCCGACCACGGTCGAGCAGCACTTCTGGGGCGCGTTCGGCGCGCGGCCCTACGGCGCCGACGAGTACCGCTACGCCGAGGACGACGATGTGCCGCGCTACGGCGCCTACAAGGGCGTGTCGTGGTGGAGCCGGACCGTCGACATCCCGGCGTCCGCAAAAGGCCAACGCGTGATGCTGAACATCCGCGGCGCGCGCATGCGGGCCGAGGTGTTCCTGAACGAGCAACTGGTCGGCTACTCGATCATGTCGGAGCTGCCGATCCACTGCGATCTCAGCGACGCCATGAAGCCCGGCGAGGCCAACCGCCTGTCGATCCGCATCACCAATCCGGGCGGCCGCTTCGACTGGCGCGACTCCACGACCATGATGTGGGGCAAGCTGAAGGTCTTCGCCTCGCACGGCTTCGGCGGCCTGGATCGCGGCGTCACCCTGAGCATCCACCCGCGTGCGGCGCGCATCGACGACGCCTGGGTGCTGAACACGCCCAATCCGCGCCAGGTCACCGGCTTCATGGAGGTCGTGCTCGACAAGCCGCTGCCCAAGACGGGCCTGGATAAGCTGAAGACCAAGGCCGTCGTCGAGCTGACCGATGACAAGGGCGCGCCGGTCGCCGCCACGGCGACGATGGACGCTGTCGAAGCGCTGGACGACAAGCGCCTGCGGGTCCGCTTCACGGTCGCCGCGCCCGGCGCTCAGATCTGGGACCTGAAGACCCCGGTGCTGCACCGCCTGCGCTTTTGGTGGACCGAAGCCAAGGGCGCGGTCGACACGCGCGAGGTCCGCTTCGGCTTCCGCTGGTTCGGCGTCGACGGCGTCGGGACCGACGCGCTGCTGCGCCTGAACGGCCGCCGCGTGCGGCTCTATTCGGCGATCTCGTGGGGCTATTGGGGCTTCAACGGCCTGTGGCCGACGCCGGAACTGGCCAAGCGCGAGGTGACCTCGGCCCACGCCCTGGGCCTGAACGCGCTGCACTTCCACCGCAATGTCGGCAAGCCCGAGGTGTTCGACGCAATGGACGAGATGGGCCTCTTGCGGGTCATGGAGCCCGGCGGCGGCCGCCACGCCATCGGCCGTGACCTCAAGCCCGGCGAGAAGCTCTCCGAAGCCGATACGTTCAGCCGCGATTTCCTGGTCGAGAAGTGCAAGACCATGGTCCGTGCGTTCCGCTCGCGGCCGTCGCTTGTGCAGTACACCCTGCAGAATGAGATCGGCGCGAACCTGGCCAATCCCGACGTGCAGGCGGTGCTGAAGGCCATGCACGACCTGGACCCCAGCCGCGCGGTGATCCTGAACGACGGCTTCGTCAAGCGCGGCGCGGCCCAGGCCATGTACCTGCCGTACAACGACCACTACTACCGCTCGGACGTCGAGGAATGGGGCGGCTGGTGGGTCGAGCACCAGGGCGCCGGCGACCAGTGGTACGACCGCTTCTACAAGTCCAAGGACGACTACATCCACATGCAGAAGGGCAAGCCCTTCATCGTCGAGTTCGGCGAGATGCAGGGGTGCGCCACGGCCGACAATCACGAGGCCATGGTCGTCGAGATCCTGGCCAAGGGCGGCAAGAGCTACGACCTGCAGGACCACAAGGACATCGTCGCGGCCACCAATAGCTATATCGAGCGCTGGGGTTTCAAACAGGCCTTCCCGACATCCGAGACGCTGTGGCTGTCGGTCGGCCGCAAGGTCTATGAGAGCTGGCGCAACTATCTCGAGAACATCCGCCTGGGCGAGACGGTCGACGTGGCGGCGATCTCGGGCTGGGAGACCACCTCGATCGAGAACCACTCGGGCATTGTCGACGTGCTGCGCGGCTTCAAGGCCGATCCGACCCTGCTGAGCCAGGCCCTGCGGCCGGTGATGGCGATCGCCAAGCCGCGCGCCCTGGCCTATGCGGCCGGCGAGACCGCCGAGCTGGACATCTGGTTCTTCAACGACAGCGGCGCGCCGGCGACCGGCGAGGTCGTGCTGAGCCTGGTGGGCGAGAGCGGCGCGGTCCAGGAACTGGGTCGTTGGCCGGCTCCCACCCAGACGCCCGACCAGTTGAGCTATCTGCTGGCCGAGAGCTTCCGAACGCCGGCCCTGACGCGTCCGGGCCTGAACACGATCCGCGTAGCCTTCGGCGACGTGGTCTCCGACCGCGAGATCTGGGTGACGGCCGCCGCGGCCAAACCCGTCAAGCCGATCAAGCTGGGCGTCTCGGGCATCGCCAAGAGCCTGCGCGAGCAACTCGTCGCCCTGCCGAATGTCGTGGTCGAGGATTTCAAGCCGGGCGTTCGCTACGCCGGCATCGTCGCCTCGGGCCTGAAGACCGACGAGATCATCCGCCGCCAGGTCGGCGAGCAGACCGGTCTCGAGGCCCAGCCCAAGAAGGGCGAGAAGCCGGTCGTGGTGCTGGGCGAACTGCCGGCCGAGGTGCTGGCCGCCGCCAAGGCGGGGACGCCGCTCTTGGCCATGGTCCAGGAAGACGGCTTGGCCGACGGCGTCGCCAAGCAGCTGCAGAGCCTGGGCCTGTTCAGCTACACGGGCCAGGTCGGCGGTCTGCGCGCGCCGTGGATGGGCAACTGGAACTATGTCCGCGCCCACTCGACTTTTGCGGGCCTGCCGACCGACATGGCCATGAGCGTGCTGCACCAGGTCGAGGGCCAGCCCTCGAACGGCTTGCTCATCGACGGGGACGGCATTGAGGTGGTCGCCGCCTACAGCCGCGACCACGACCGCAAGAACGGCGCGGCCAGCTTCACGGTCCGCAAGGACAAGGCCCGCGTGCTGGTCCACCGCCTGCCGGACATGGTCAAGCCTTTGCAGCAGCGGTGGCTGGCCAATGCGGTGAGCTGGTTGGCGACCGGCGCCTAAACCAAGAAAAGAGGGAGGGCTTTTGATGATCACCCGACGCGACACGCTGCTGGCCGCCGCTGCCCTGGCGGCCACGCCCGGCCTCGTCATGGCCGCGCCGCGCAAGGCGCCGTTCGAGCGCCTGGGCTGGGCCGGCAAGACGCTCGGCGGCGACGGCGGCAAGGTCATCCGGGTCAAGACCCTGGCCGGCGGCGGTCCTGGTTCTTTGCGTGAAGCTATCGCCGCAAAGGGGCCGCGCACGATCGTCTTCGACGTCGGCGGGGTGATCGACCTGGCCCGTCACAGCATCAAGGTCACCGAGCCCTTCCTGACCATCGCCGGCGAGACCGCGCCGTCGCCGGGCGTCACCCTGATCAAGGGCAGCCTGGCCATCGAAAGCCACGACGTCATCGTCCGCCACATCCGCGTGCGCGCCGGTCGCGACGGCGAGCCCAGCAAAAGCGGCTGGGAAGTCGACGGCATCACCTGCTGGAAGGCCTACGACGTCATCGTCGACCACTGCTCGACCAGCTGGGCCACCGACGAGAACCTGTCGGCCTCGGGCCCGCGCTTCTCGGGCGGCGAGGACCCGGCCAAGTGGCGCGCCGGAACCTCGCACCGCATCACCTTCAGCAACAACATCGTCGCCGAGGGCCTGTCGAACGCCAGCCACCTGAAGGGCGAGCACTCCAAGGGCAGCCTGATCCACGACAACGCTTACGATGTGTTGATCGCCCGCAACCTGTATGCCCACAACCGCGAGCGCAACCAGCTGTTCAAGGGCGGGGTCGAGGCCGTGACGGTCAACAACTTCATCTACAATCCCGGCACGCGCTGCATGCACTACGCCCTGAACGCCAGCGAGTGGGTCGGCCACCAGTGGCGCGTGGGCCAGCTGGCCATCGCCGGCAATGTCGTGAAGGGCGGCGCCTCGACCCGGCCGGACCTGCCGTTCCTGATCGTCGAGGGGCAGGGGGACCTGGAGCTGTACGCCTTCGACAATCCGGCCCACTATGCCGACGGGACCGAGATGCCGCCGGTGCGCATCCTCAACACCGACCCGTTCCCCAAGATCAAGCACCTGACCAAGCCGCCGTTCTGGCCGGAGGGGCTGAAGCTGATGCCCTCCAGCCAGGTCGAGGCCTATGTGCTGGCCAATGCCGGCGCGCGACCCTGGGACCGCGACCCCGTCGATCGCCGAATCATCCGCGAGGTCAAGACCGGGACAGGCAAGGTGATCGACGACGAGAAGGACGTCGGGGGTTACCCGAAGGCTTAGTCGGTTCGAGAACCTCGCCCTTCGACAAGCTCAGGGTGAGGTTCTCTACTGACAAGCGTTGCAATAGTCCTCACCCTGAGCCTGTCGAAGGGCGAGGGCGGTCCCTGTGTCTCTCACACCGATGGCGTATCGGCCCCGTTCCGGCTAAGACCCGCGCCATGCTGCGTATCTCGGAACTGAAGCTGCCGCTCGGCCACCCGCCGGAGGCCATGGCGCCGGCCATTGTCGAGCGTCTCAGGATCGCGCCCGACGAGTTGCTGAGCCACGTGGTGGCGCGTCGGGCCCACGACGCGCGCCGCAAGTCGGCGATCCTGATGGTCTATTCGGTGGACGTCGAGCTGCGCGACGAGGCCGCGGTCCTGGAGCGCTTCAAGGGCGATCACCATGTCCGCGTCCGACCCGACACCGACTACAGGTTCGTGGCCCAGGCGCCGGAGGGCTTCGACGGTCCGCGCCCGGTGGTCATCGGCGCCGGTCCCTGCGGCCTGTTCGCCGGCCTGATCCTGGCCCAGATGGGCCTGAAGCCGATCATCGTCGATCGCGGCAAGATCGTGCGCGAGCGGACCAAGGACACCTGGGGCCTGTGGCGCAAGAGCGAGCTGAATCCGGAGTCCAACGTCCAGTTCGGCGAGGGCGGGGCGGGGACCTTCTCGGACGGCAAGCTCTACAGCCAGATCAAGGATCCGCGCTTCCTGGGCCGCAAGGTGCTTGAGGAGTTCGTCGCCGCTGGCGCGCCGGAAGAGATCCTGACCGAGGCCCATCCGCACATCGGCACCTTCCGCCTGGTGCACATGGTCGAGCAGATGCGCGCGCTCATCGAGAGCCTGGGCGGCGAATATCGCTGGCAGCACCGGGTCGAGGACTTCGACATCGAGGTCGCCGCCGACGGTTCGCGCAAGCTGAAGGGCCTGCACATCGCCGGCCACGGCTATCTGCCCGCGACGCACGTGGTCATGGCCCTGGGCCACAGCGCCCGCGACACCTTCCAGACGCTGCACGATCGCGGCGTCCATATCGAGGCCAAGCCGTTCTCGATCGGCGTGCGGATCGAGCATCCGCAGTCGTGGATGGACAAGGCGCGCTTTGGCGACTGCGCCGGTCACCCGGACCTGGGCGCGGCCGACTACAGCCTGTCGCACCACTGCAGCAACGGTCGCACGGTTTACAGCTTCTGCATGTGCCCGGGCGGCACGGTGGTGGCGGCGACCTCCGAGCCCGGCCGCGTCGTGACCAACGGCATGAGCCAGTATTCGCGCAACGAGCGGAACGCCAATTCGGGCTTTGTGGTCGGCATCGATCCCGAGCGCGATTATCCGGGTCACCCGCTGGCCGGCATCGAGTTCCAGCGCAAGTGGGAAAGCCTGGCCTATGTGGCGGGCGGCTCCAGCTACAAGGCGCCGGGCCAGAAGGTCGGCGACTTCATGGCTGGCCGGCCGTCGAGCGAATTTGGCGAGGTGCAGCCGTCCTACAAGCCGGGCGTGACCTTGACCGACCTGTCGGCCTGCCTGCCGGACTTCGTGATCGCGGCCATGCGCGAGGCGCTGCCGGTCTTCGGCCGCCAGATCGCCGGCTACGATCATCCGGACGTGGTCCTGACCGGCGTCGAGACCCGGACCTCCTCGCCGATCCGCATCACGCGCGGCAAGGACTTCCAGAGCCTCAACACCGCCGGCCTGTTCCCGGCCGGAGAGGGCGCGGGCTATGCCGGCGGCATCCTTTCGGCGGCGGTGGACGGCATCAAGGTCGCCGAGGCCGTGGCGCAGGCGTACGTGGCCGAAGGCCTGATCGCGGCCCGCTGACAGGATCTGGCTCTGCGCCCGATCTAAGGCCGGCGTGTCGACGTTGGGCGTCTACGGGCCCGAAACAAGCGAAAACACCTTCTCGCGCTTGCCGGTGCGGCAGCACGAGAAGGTGCTCGTGTGGTTCTCGCGATCCGAGGGGCGGGCCTGGCTGGAGGCCGATCCCGATCTCACGGACGCCCAGGCGCGTCCGGCCCAGGTTCTGCGCCTGGACCCGACGGCTCGTTCGACGCTGCGTTAGGCGACTTCCGCCACCTGCTCCAGCGTCGGGTAATCGGTGTAGCCTTCCGCGCCGGGGGCATAGAAGGTGGCCGGGACCGGCGCGTTCAGCGGGGCGTTCTTCCGCAGGCGCTCCACCAGATCCGGGTTGGCGATATAGGCCTTGCCGAACATGACCGCGTCGGCCTTGCTGGCGTCGATCGCCGCGTTGGCGGTGGCGAGGTCGAACTTCTCGTTGGCGAAATAGACGCCCCCGAACGCGGCCTTCAGCGCCGGGCCCAGGCTGTCGGCGGCTTCATGCTCGCGGGTCGAGATGAAGGCGATCTTGCGCTCGCCCAGGGCATTGGCGACGTAGCCGAAGGTGGCCGGCAGGTCGCTGTCGCTGATGCCGTGGCTGTCGGCGCGCGGCGCTAGGTGGACGCCGACACGGCCGGCGCCGAACACCGAGACGACGGCGTCGGTCACTTCCAGCAGCAGGCGGGCGCGGTTCTCGATCGGACCGCCATACTGGTCGGTGCGCTGGTTGGAGCCGTCCTGCAGGAACTGGTCGAGCAGGTAGCCATTGGCGCCGTGGATCTGCACGCCGTCGAAGCCGGCGTCCTTGGCGTTCTGGGCGCCCTGGCGGAACGCCTCGACCACGCCGGCGACTTCCTCGGTGGTGAGGGCGCGCGGGGTCGGGTAGGGGCGCTCGGGGCGCAGCAGGCTGACATGGCCCTTGGCGGCGATGGCGCTGGGGGCGACCGGCAGCTCGCCGTTGAGGTGCTCGGGATCGGAGATCCGGCCGACGTGCCAGATCTGCATGAAGATGCGACCACCCTTGTCGTGCACGGCCTTGGTCACTTGCTTCCAGGCTTCGGTCTGGTCCTTGGACCAGATGCCCGGGACGCCGGCATAACCGACGCCTTGCGGCGTGACCGGCACGCCTTCGGTGATCAGCAGGCCCGCCGAGGCGCGCTGGCTGTAATATTCGGCCATGAGGGCGTTGGGGGTGTGGGTCGAACCGGCCCGCAGGCGGGTCAGCGGCGCCATGACGACGCGGTTGGGAAGGGTCAGGTCGCCGACGCGCAGCGGGTCGAACAGGTTGGTCATCGCAGTATCCGTAGGAACGGGCGCCGACCCTCCGTCGGCGTCTGCGAAGCTAGGTGGGGGCGGCGGGGCTTATCGCAACCGCAACAGGTTCGATTTCGCCTGATAGCGACCCCGCCAAAATCTGAAAAACTAAACCGGCTTCATTTCCTGCAGCATGGTCGGGATCAACTCCGACACGGTCGGATGGATGTGCACCGCCCGTGAGATCACCGTGTAGGGCGCCTTGGCGTACATCAGGTCGATCATGCCGTGGATGGCCTCGTCGCCATTCAGGCCCAGAATCGCCGCGCCCAGGATCGCTTTCGTCTCGGCGTCGACCACCACCTTCATGAAGCCTTGCGTCTCGCCCTTCTCGACGGCGCGGCCGACGCGGGTCATGGGGCGCTGGCCGATCAGCAGAGGGCGGCCGGTCGCTCGGGCCTCGGCCTCGGTCATGCCCACGCGGCCCAGCGGCGGATCGACGAACAGGCCATAGCAGCTGATGCGGTCGCTGACCTTGCGGGGATCATCATCCAGGAGGTTGGCGGCGATGATCTCGAAGTCGTTGTAGGCGGTGTGGGTGAAGGCGCCTTTACCGTTGCAGTCGCCCATGGCCCAGACGCCGGGCGCACTGGTGCGCAGCTGGTCGTTGACGACGATGTAGCCACGCTTGTCGGTTTCGATCCCGGCCTTGTCCAGATCAAGGTCGTCGGTGTTGGGCTTGCGGCCCACGGCCAGCAGGACGTGCGAGCCGGTGACCCGCGGCGCGCCGGCCTCGCAGGTGACGTGCACGCAGTAGCCTTCAGGGCAGGTGCTGAAGCTGATGCATTCAGCGTTGAGGCGGACGGTGATCCCTTCGGCCTCCAGGATTTCGCGGATGGCGTCCGAGACCTCCGGGTCCTCGCGGCCGATCAGGCGCGGGCCCATCTCGACCACGGTGACCTGGCTGCCAAAACGGCGGAACATCTGGGCGAATTCCAGCCCGATATAGCTGCCGCCGACGATGACCAGATGCTCGGGCAGAGTATCCAGCTGCATCATGCCGACATTGGTCAGGTAGGGGATGTCCTCGACGCCGGGCATGTCCGGGACATTGGCGCGGCCGCCGACGTTCAGGAAGATCTGCGGCGCGGTCAGCAGGTCGTCGCCGACGCGGACGGTGTCGGCGCTCTCGAAGCGGGCATGGCCCTGGATCACGGTCATGCCCGGCATGCCGCGCAGCCATTTCTCGACATTGCCTCGGGCGTTGTGGACCACCGTCTGCTGGCGGTCCTTGACCCGCTGCATGTCGACGCCCACCGGGCCGTCCAATACGACGCCGTAGTCGGCGGCGCGCCGGGCCAGGTGGGCGGCATAGGCGCTGGCCACCAGGGTCTTGGTCGGCATGCAGCCGGTGTTGACGCAGGTTCCGCCGAAGTCCTTGCGCTCGATCAGCGCCACCGTCTGGCCAGCGGCGGTCAGGCGTCCGGCGAGGGACGGACCGGCCTGGCCCGCGCCGATGATGAGGGCGTCGAAGGCGCGGGGGCTGCTCATCGGGCCAGGGCCACGATCAGCAGGGCGCCGCCGACGGCGATGGCGTCCTCGATGAAGGCGGCCGGGGCGTCCTTGCCGAACTTGGCGGCCAGGCGTCCGCGGAATGCCGCGCCGCCCAGCGTGCCGAGCACGGCGCCGACCGCGCCGATGACCGCGCCACGCACCCAATGGCCGCTGGGCATCATCAGAGCCGCGCCGCTGAAGGCGCCGGTCAGCACGCGCGTCCCGAACTGGTGCGGAACCTTGCGGCTGGGGGTCTTGGGATGCTGGTCGGCGACCAGTTCCAGCACCGCCAGCATGCTGAACACGCCCACGGCGATCCAGCCGCCCAGCCAGGCCAGCGGAAAGCCCGCCAGCGGCAGCCAGCCAAGGCGGGCGGCCCAGGCGGCGGCGGCCGGCGCGGTCATGGCGCGAAGGCCGGCGATCACGCCGATCAGCAAGGCCAGCAGGTAGAGGGTCATGAAAGGCTCCGCTTCGGAACAGCGCCGATCTGGCGCGCCCGGACAGGTCAACGCAAGGTCGATTGTGGGTCTTGGACGTTCTGGTCGCTGATACTGACAGCAGGGCGGCAGTAGCCCCTCCCTAGAACGGCGTTCAACGACGTTCATCGAGAGAGGGAAACCCGATGCTGAAGACTTATACCGGCGGCTGCCACTGCGGCGCGGTTCGCTACGAGGCCGAGATCGACCTGGCGGCCGGCGCCAGCCGTTGCAACTGCTCGATCTGCGCCAAGACCCGGTCTTGGGGCGTGTTGATGAAGCCGGAGGCCTTCCGCCTGCTGTCTGGCAAAGACAAGCTGGGCGCCTATCAGTTCGGGACGATGAGCGGCGATCACCGCTTCTGCACGACCTGCGGCGTGCGGGTTTATGGCGAGGCCAATGTCGAGCAACTGGGGGGCGAGGTCGTCTCGGTCCAGGTGGCGACGCTGGACGCCGACCCCGAGGAACTGGCCGCCGCGCCCATCAACTACGCCAACGGCCGCGACAATCTCTGGTGGGAGCAGCCCAGCGCGACCGAAATGCGCTACCTCTAGGGTCATGGCCAGCCTTCGCTACCGCGCCCGCATCGAGATCAACGGCGTCAACCCGTTCGTGCCAGTCGATCTCGAGCAGGCCGCGGCCCTGCGTAAAGGCTGGCGCAAGCCGATGCCGGTGCTGGTCCAGATCAATGGCGCGCCGGACCAGCCCTGGCGGATCAACATGATGCCGCGCGGCGACGGCCGTCTAGGCCAGCTTCTCGAAGCCGCGCTCCAGGTCGGCCTTCAGGTCGTCCAGGCTCTCCAGGCCGATATGGAAGCGCAGCAGCGGCCCTTCCAGGCTCACCGGCACAGCGCGGTTCTTCAGCTGCGGATCGCAGGGAATGGCCAGGCTCTCATAGCCGCCCCACGAGAAGCCCAGGCCAAACAGCTTCAACTCGTCCAGGAAGGCGTGGACGGCGCGCTGGCTGGCGGGTTTGAGCACCACGCCGAACAGGCCGCAGGCGCCGGTGAAGTCGCGCTTCCAGATCGCGTGGCCGGGATCGCCGGGCAGGGCGGGGTGCAGCACCCGCGACACCTCGGGTCGGTCCTGAAGCCAGCGGGCGATGGCGAGGCCGTTCTCCTGGTGGCGCGGCAGGCGCGTGGCCAAGGTCCTAAGGCCCCGCAGCATGGTGTAGGCGTCGTCGGGCGACACCGACCAGCCGATGTCCCACATGGCGTTGCCCAGCGCGTTGCCGATGGTTTCGTCCATCGTCGTGGCCGAGCCCATGAAGCAGTCCGAGTGGCCGCCGACATATTTGGTCAGGGCCTGGACGCTGATCGTCACCCCGTGCGCCAGCGGCTTGAAGTAGAAGCCCGCCGCCCAGGTGTTGTCGATCAGGGTGATGACGCCCCGGTCGTTGGCCGCCTTGGCGATGGCCGGGATGTCCTGCATCTCGAAGGTTAGGGAGCCCGGGGCTTCCAGCAGGATCATCCGGGTCTTGGGCGTGACCAGCGCCATCAGGCCGTCGGCGTCCAGGGCCGGGTCGTAATAGGTGGTCGCGACGCCGAAGCGGGTCAGGACCCGGTCGCAGAACCGACGGGTGGGCTTGTAGGCGCTGTCGACCACCAGGACCTCGTCGCCGGCCTTCAGCACCGCCAGCATGGCCCCGGTGATCGCCGCCAGGCCCGAGGGGTACAGGGTCACGTCCGGCGAGCCTTCCAACTCGGCCAGGGCCCGCTGCAGGGCGGCGGGCGAGGAGAGGCCGGTGATGCCATAGGTGATCTGGTCGTCGTCGTACAGCGACGCGGCATTGGGCAGCAGCACCGTCGAACCGCGCTGGATCGGCGGATTGACCACGCGCGCCAGCGGCATCGTCTCGGAGCCCTTGCGGATCAGGCGGGTTTCTTCATCCATGGCGGGACTCTTCGGCGACGCGGCGTAAAGCTTGTGGTTTAAGGCCGCGCGCGCGCGGTTCAAGGAGCGATCGGTGTCTGTGCGGTTCGGCTTGGCGATTTTGGCGGTGCTGGCTCTGGCGGGCTGCGAACGACCCGCGTCCAAATCCGAGGCCAAGCCGGTCGAGGCGGCCTTGCCGATCAAGGCCGCCGCGCCCAGCAAGACCCTCAAAGCCGTCCGCGCCCGGGGCGAGCTGCGCTGCGGCGTCAATCCGGCGCTGCCGGGTTTCGCCTTCCAGGACAACGGCGGGCGCTGGCGCGGCTTCAATGTCGACTTCTGCCGCGCCCTGGCCGCCGCCGTGTTGGGCAAGCCCGACAAGGTGACCTTCGTGCCGCTGGGCAACGAGGAACGGATCGCGGCCCTGCGCAGCGGCAAGGTCGACGTCTTGTGGCGCAACACCTCGTGGACCTTCTCGCGCGACGCCGGCGACCAACTGGACATGGCGGCGATCTCTTATTTCGACGGCCAGGGGTTCCTGGTGCGCCGCAGCCTGAACCTGACCAGCGCGGTCGAACTCAACACCGCCAAGATCTGCGTCCAAGGCAATGCGACCTCGGCCCAGAACCTGGAGGACTTCTTCCGCTCGCGCGGCATCGCCTACACGGCCATGGTGTTCGACAGCGAGGAGCAGACCCGCGCGGCCTACCAGACTGACAAGTGCGACGCCTTCACCGCCGACATCTCGGCCCTGGCGGCGGCGCGGACCCTGATGGACGACCCCGGCGCCCACGTCATCCTGCCCGACGCCATCTCCAAGGAGCCGCTGGGCCCTCTGGTGCGCCAGGACGACCCGGCCTGGACCGATATCGTCCGCTGGACTCTGTACGCCCTGGTCCTGGCCGAGGAGCACGGGGTGACCAAGGCCAGCCTCAAGGCCATGAAGGCCGGGGCCGATCCCGAGGCGCGGCGGCTGCTGGGCGAGGGCGCGTATGGCGCCATGCTGGGTCTGGACGCCGACTGGGCCGCGCGCGCCGTCATGGCCGGCGGCAATTACGGTGAGCTCTTCGATCGCGATGTGGGACAGGGTTCGGCGCTGAAGCTGGACCGGGGGCTGAACGCGCTGTGGAACGCCCAGAAGCCCGGCCTGTTATACGCGCCGCCTATGCGCTAGGTGGCGGGCCCGGTCGCGACGGGCACGTCCGCCAGGCCGCCCCATTCCGTCCACGAGCCGTCATAGACCGCCGAGCGCGGCTTGCCGAGGCGCGCCAGGGCGAGGGCGACGACCGAGGCGGTGATGCCCGAGCCGCAGGTCGAGACGATCGGCTTGTCGATGTCGACGCCGGCCTTCTCGAACACGGTCTTCAGCTGGTCGGGCGGCAGCATGGTCTGGTCGGCGGCCAGCAGGGCCGACAGCGGGATGTTGCGGGCGCCGGGCATGTGGCCGCCGCGCAGGCCGGCGCGCGGCTCGGGATCGCGCCCCTCGAAGCGGCCGGCGGCGCGGGCGTCGATGACCTGTTCCTTGCCGCTGTCGACGATGCCGCGCATCTGCTCCAGCGAGCGATAGATGTCGGCCTGCCAGCGCGGGGTGAAGTGGCGCTCCTGGGGCGAGGCCGGGCCATCCTCGACCGGGCGGCCCTCGGCGATCCACTTGGGCAGGCCGCCGTCCAGCACCACCACGTCCTCGTGGCCCATGGCGCGGAAGTGCCACCAGGCGCGGGCGGCCGGCAGGATGCCGAGGCTGTCATAGACGACGATGCGCGAGCCGTCGCCCAGCCCCAGCTTCTTGACCCGCGAGGCGAACTTGGCCGCCGTCGGGATCATGTGCGGCAGGTCGCTGGTCTCGTCCGAGATGTCGTCGATGTCGAAGAACACCGCGCCGGGGATGTGGACCTTTAGGAACTCCGCGCCCGGATCGCGCTGGGCGGCCGGCATGTGCCACGAGGCGTCGACTACGCGCACGTCCGGGGCGTCGAGATGCTCGGCCAGCCAGGCGGTGGAGACCAGCGGATCGGACGGGGTGCTCATGGCGCAGCCTTTCGGAATCGAACTCGCCGGCGACCTTACATCCAAGGCGGCGTCGGCAGGCCCTTTTCCGCCAGGAATTGCCGGTTGAACAGCTTGGACTGATAGCGCGAGCCGTGGTCGCACAGGATGGTCACGATGGTGTGGCCGGGACCCAGTTCCTTGGCGAGCTTGATGGCTCCGGCGACGTTGATCCCGGTCGAGCCGCCCATGCACAGACCCTCGTGCTGCACCAGGTCAAAGATCACCTCCAGCATCTCCTCGTCGGTGACGCGGAACGGGAAGTCGATGGCCAGGTCTTCCAGGTTGGCGGTGACGCGGCCTTGGCCGACGCCTTCGCTGATCGAGGTCCCTTCGGACTTCAGTTCACCGTCCTTGTACCAGCTGTAGAGCGCCGCGCCGTAGGGGTCGGCCAGGCCGATCTTCACGCCCGACTTGCGCTCGCGCAGGGCCGCGGCGACGCCGGCCAGGGTGCCGCCCGAGCCCACGGCGCAGATGAAGCCGTCGACCTTGCCGCCGGTCTGCTCGAAGATCTCGGGGCCCGTGCCCTGGTAGTGCGCCTCGCGGTTGGCGACATTGTCGAACTGGTTGGCCCAGACAACTCCGTTTGCTTCGGTTTTGGCAAGTTCCTGCGCCAAGCGCCCGGAATAACGAACATAATTGTCGGGGTTGGAGTAAGGGACGGCGTCCACCTCGACGAGTTCCGCGCCCAGCAGGCGGATGGCGTCCTTTTTCTCCTGGCTCTGGGTGCGCGGGATGACGATCGTCGTCTTGTAGCCCAGCGCCGAGGCGACCATGGCCAGGCCGATGCCGGTATTGCCGGCCGTGCCCTCGACGATCCGGCCGCCGGGCTTGAGCAGGCCCTTGGCTTCGGCGTCGCGGATGATGCTCAGCGCCGCGCGGTCCTTGACCGACTGGCCGGGGTTCATGAACTCGGCCTTGCCCAGGATTTCGCAGCCGGTGGCCTCGCTGGCGCGGTTCAGGCGGATCAGCGGGGTGTTTCCAATAGCGTCAAGAACGCTGGGCAGGGCGGTCATGGTCGGCCTTCGAGTGGAGCTTTGAGTGGAGCTTTCGACGGCTGGTAGATCGTGCGGCGGCCCGCCCGCGCAACCCCATTTTTCCTGAAGACGCATAAGCCGGGTCGACAAACCCTGAGCTTGGCCATGGGCTTGTCGGGCTATCCACAAGGCGTTGCCGGAAATACTGAGCTTAAGGGCTAGGTGTTACCCGCGACTAAGGCCCAGCTGGATCACATTCGTCCGCTCGGTGCGGAATCCGGCCTCGCAATAGCTCAGGTAGAACCGCCACAGCCGTCGGAAGCGCTCGTCGAAGCCATCCTTGCGGATCTCGCTCCAGGCGGCCTCGAAACTGCGCGCCCATTCGGCCAGGGTGTCGGCATAATTCTGGCCGAAGCGCTTGAGATCGCTCCATTCCAGCCCCGCGCGCTCAGTCTCTTCCTTGAGGCGCGCCTCGCTGGGCAGCATGCCGCCGGGGAAGATGTAGCGCTGGATGAAATCGGTGCGGCCGCGATAGTGCGTAAACAGCTCGTCGCGGATGGTGATGATCTGCAGCCCGGCGCGGCCGCCGGGGTTCAGCACCTCGCGCACCTTGCCGAAATAGGCTGGCCAATATTCCTCGCCGACGGCCTCGAACATCTCGATCGAGGCCACTGCGTCATAGCGGCCCTGGACATCGCGATAGTCGATCAGCTGGATATCCGCTTTCTCGGCCAAGCCCTGCTCGAACAAGCGCTTTTTGGCGAAATCGTACTGGGCTTGCGAGATGGTGATGCCGGTGACCTTGGCCCCGACCTCCTTGGCCGCGAATTCGGCGAAGCCGCCCCAGCCGCAGCCGATCTCCAGCACGTGCTTGCCGGGCGAGAGGTCGATAGTCCGCGCCAGGGCCGCATACTTGGCGCGCTGGGCTTCGGGCAGCGGCTGGTCGGGCCGTTCGTACAGCGCCGACGAATAGGTCATCGTCGGGTCCAGCCAGCGCGCATAGAAGTTGTTGCCCAGGTCGTAGTGGGCGTGGATGTTCCGGCGCGAGCCAGCCCGGCTGTTGCCGTGGAGCAGATGATAGAGGCCGTTGATCGCCTTCATCACCGGATTGCCCGACAGCAACGGCGACAGCCGGTCGAAGTTCAGCGAGAACGCTTCCAGCACCGCCGACAGGTCGGGGGTCTCCCATTCGCCGGCCATGAAGCCCTCGGCGAACCCGATGGCGCCCGAAGTGAAGGCGCGGCGGATAAAGTGGTAGTCGTTGATTTGGACGACCGCATCGGGGCCGGGCCGCTCGCCCGCGAACCGCAACGCCTTGCCTGTGGGCAGGATCCAGGTCACCGAGCCGGCGTCCCAGTTGGTCGCCACCACCCGGAGGGCGGCGCGGAAGGCCGTCGGCGCGGCCTTCAGGTCGGAGTCGTTCCAGAGCATATCCAAGGCGGGGCCTCGCATCCGGTGACGCGTTTATTAACGCCGTTAACCACCTGATCGTAAAGGCCCGGCGCAGCTAGAGGCTCCGATAGGCCTCCATCGCGCGTTCGCGCGCCTTGCCGTGCTCCACGATCGGCTTGCCATAGAGACGTTTGGCGTCCGCCGGCAGATGCAAGGCGCGTTCCCAAGGCTTGTGGATAACTTCATCGGGAACGCCCGCCAGCTCCGGAACCCAGCGGCGGACATAGACGCCGCGCGGGTCGAACTTCTCGCCCTGGGCGATGGGGTTGAAGATGCGGAAATAGGGCGAGGCGTCGGCGCCGCTGCCGGCCACCCACTGCCAGTTGCCGACATTGCTCGCCAGGTCGGCGTCGACCAGCGTGTCCCAGAACCAGGCCTCTCCCTCGCGCCAGTCGACCAGCAGGTGCTTGATCAGGAACGAGGCGACGATCATGCGCACGCGGTTGTGCATGAAGCCGGTGGCCCACAGCTCGCGCATGCCGGCGTCGACGATGGGATAGCCGGTCTCGCCCTTGGTCCAGGCCTCGAAGGCGGCATGGTCCTTGGCCCACGGAAAGCCGTCGAACTCGGGCTTGAAGTTGCGGGTGAGGAGTTCTGGCCAGTGGAACAGGATCGAATGGTTGAACTCGCGCCAGCCGACCTCGGACAGGAATTTCTCGACCTCGGCAGCGGGCGCGTCGCCATGCTCGGCGGCGTTGCGGGCGGCCAGCCAGACCTGGCGCGGGCCGATCTCGCCGAAGTGCAGGTGCGGCGAGAGGCCGGAGGTCGCCTCGACGCCGGGGATGTCTCGCTTTTCGCCATAGCCGTCGACGGGCCCGGACAGGAAGTCGTCCAGCCGCTCCAGCGCCCCGGCCTCGCCGGGCGTCCAGAGGTCGAAGCCCCTGGACCAGTCGGGCTTGGTCGGGTGCAGGCCCCAGCCGGAGAGACTTTCGGTGCGCGGGAAATGTTCCGGCGCTTTCAACGTCTTGGGCGCGGATTCTACAATGACGTGGGCCAGGTGCTCACGAGCGGCGCGCCAGTAAGGCGTGAAGACCTTGTAGGGCTGCTTGGAGCCGTTCTGCACCGTCCAGGGCTCATTCAGCAGGCCGGCGTTGAAGCTCTGGCAATCGACACCGGCGTCCTTCAGGTCGGCCTTGATCAGGGTGTCGCGATCGATGCTGGCCTTGTCGTAGAGCCGGTTCCACAGCACGCAGGTCGCGCCGGCGTGGGCGATGACATCGTCCAGCACCTGTGCGGCGACACCCTTGCGCAGCACCAGCTTATTACCAAGCTTCTCAAGGCTTTCGCCGAGGTTCTTCAGCGACTTGTCCAGCCACCACAGCGAAGCGGCGCCCATGGGGCGGATACCGGGCGTCTCGTCCAGGATATAGAGGCAGATGACCGGCCGGCCGCTGCCCTCGGCATGGCGCAGGGCCGGATTGTCGGCTATGCGCAGGTCGTTGCGGAACCAGACGATGATGGCCCCCTCAGTGGCTTTGCTGTCGTCACTGTTCTTCCGCACTTGCACCGTCCTGCCCGAAGGGTCACCTCTTGGGCGCCCAAAGTCCTAATACGCCGGAATACTCGCCTTGGATCAGCCGCAAGCCGTCGCCCCGAATGCCGTCGTCGAGATCAAGACCCCGACCGGCGCGCCCGTCCGCATCGGCAATGGCGAAAAGCTGTCGATCATCGCCGGTCCCTGCCAGATGGAAAGCCGCCAGCACGCGCTGGAAACGGCGCATGCGCTGAAGGAGATGGCCGATCGCCTGGGCGTCGGGCTGATCTACAAGACCTCGTACGACAAGGCCAACCGCACCTCGGCCAGCGCTCAGCGCGGCATCGGCCTGCACGACAGCCTGCCGATCTTCCAGGAGATCCGCGAGGTCACCGGCCTGCCGACCCTGACCGACGTGCACGAGACCAGCCACTGCCCGATCGTGGCTGAGGCGGTCGACGTCATCCAAATCCCGGCCTTCCTGTGCCGCCAGACCGACCTCTTGGTCGCCGCCGCCAACACCGGTCGCGCCATCAACATCAAGAAGGGTCAGTTCCTGGCGCCGTGGGACATGAAAAACGTCATCGCCAAGGTGACCGGCGCGGGCAATCCCAACGTCATGGCCTGCGAGCGCGGCGCCTCGTTCGGCTACAACACCCTGGTCAGCGACATGCGGTCCCTGCCGATCATGAAGGAGATCGGTTGCCCGGTCGTGTTCGACGCCACCCACAGCGTCCAGCAGCCGGGCGGGCAAGGCACGTCCTCGGGCGGCCAGCGCGAGTTCGTCCCGACCCTGGCCCGCGCGGCCGTGGCCGTCGGCGTCGCCTGCGTGTTCATCGAGACCCACCCGGATCCGGACCACGCCCCGTCGGACGGTCCCAACATGGTGCCGATGGACCAGTTCGAGGCCCTGATCGCCAACCTTCTGAAGTATGACGCCCTGACCAAGGCGGCCTCCCTTACAGAGAAAAACTAGGGCATGAGCCGTCGCATCGTTCTCGTCACCGGCGGCGCGGGCTTCATCGGAAGCAACGTCGTGGCCCGGCTCTGCGAGGATCCGGCCCTGGACGTGGTGGTCTGCGACCGCCTGCGTGACGCCGCCTCGGGCAAGTGGCGCAACATCGCCAAGCATCCGATCGCCGACTTCGTCGCGCCCGAGCAACTGTTCGACTGGCTGGCCAAGCGCGGCGCCGAGGTCGAACTGATCGTCCACATGGGCGCGGTATCCTCGACCACCGAGCAGGACGCCGACAAGATCGTGCAGTCCAACTTCGTGCTGTCGCGCGACCTGTGGGACTGGAGCGTCCAGCACGGCAAGCGCCTGATCTACGCCTCCTCGGCGGCGACCTATGGCGACGGGACTTTGGGCTTCGAGGGCAAGGACGATCTGGAGTCCTTGCGGGCCCTGCGGCCGCTGAACGCCTATGGCTGGTCCAAGGCCCTGTTCGACATCTACGCCGTGCGAGAAGCCCATCGCGGCCGCGCCCCGGCCCAGTGGGCGGGGCTGAAGTTCTTCAACGTCTATGGCCCCAACGAGGACCACAAGGGCGGCATGAAATCGGTCGTGGCCCAGATCTGGCCGCGCATCGCCGCCGGCGAGGGCGTCAAGCTCTTCAAGTCGCACCATCCGGACTACGAGGACGGCGGCCAACTGCGCGACTTCGTCTATGTCCGCGACGTGGTCGACGTGATCGCCTGGCTGGCCAAGAGCCCGGCCGTGAACGGCGTCTTCAACCTGGGCTCGGGCCACGCGCGCTCGTTCCGCGACCTGGCCGTGGCGACGTTCGAGGCGGTGAACCGCGAACCGGACATCACCTATATCGACATGCCCGAGGTGCTGCGCGGCAAGTACCAGTACTACACCCAGGCCGACATGAGCCGCCTGCGGGCCGCCGGCTACAATGCGCCGATGACCTCGCTGGAGGATGGCGTGGCGGATTACGTGGCCGGGTATCTCAATACGGAAGACCCTTTCCGCTGACGCCAAATGGGGTGACCCAAGGGCACGGTTGCCGGTCCCGCCTACGGGCGTAGGCTGACCCCTGAGATCGGGCCTCAAGCCCGGCGTCAGGGAGTACGTCATGGCCGGCATCGCCGCCTGGGGCGCCTATGCGCCGCGTCTGCGCTTGAGCCGCAAGGCGGTGACGCAGGCCAATGCCTGGGTCGCCCCGAACCTGAAGGCCAAGGGCAAGGGCGAGCGCTCCATGGCCAACTGGGACGAGGACGCCCTGACCATGGCGGTCGAGGCGGCCCGCGACGCCCTGGGTCCCGACGACGACCGCAGCCACATCGACAGCCTCTACTTCGCCTCGACGACCGCGCCGTTCGCCGACCGGCTGAACGCGGGGATCGTCTCGGCGGCCCTGACCCTGGAAAAGTCGATCGCCGCCAGCGACGTCACCGGCTCTCAGCGCTGCGGCCTGACGGCGTTGGGCCAGGCGCTGTCGGCCGGCGGCGCCTCGCTGGTCGCCGTCGGCGAGCACCGCAAGGCCCGCGCGGCCTCGGCCCAGGAGCTGGACTTCGGCGACGGCGCGGCGGCCTTCGTGATCAGCGATGAGCCCGGCGCGGCCGAGCTGTTGGGGCGCGGCAGTGTCACCGACGACTTCGTCGACCACTTCCGCGGCGACGACGGCGGCTTCGACTACTACTGGGAAGAGCGCTGGATCCGCGACGAAGGCATCGTGAAGCTGGTCCCGCCGGCGATCCAGAGGGCGCTGGAGGTTGCGGACCTAAGTCCCGATCAGGTCGACTATTTCTGCTTCCCATCAACCTTTTCCGGCATGGCCGCGGCCCTGGCCAAGGCGGTCGGGATCCGGCCTGAGGCCGTCCGCGACAACCTTGCCGCCGTCATGGGCGAGGCCGGCTGCGCGCACGGACCGATCATGCTGGCCCACGCCCTGGAAGAGGCCAAGGCCGGCGAGACCATCCTGGTCGCGCAGTTCGGCCAGGGCGCCGAGGCCCTGATGTTCCGCGCCACCGGCGCCGGCCAGCGCGCCGCACGCGGCGTCACGGGCTCTCTGGCCGAGCGAGAAGTCGAAACCAACTACCTGAAATTCCTGACCTTTAACGGCCTGATCGAATGGGACAAGGGCATGCGGGCCGAGAAGGACAACAAGACGGCCCTGACCACCCTCTATCGCAACGAGGACATGATCCTGGGGCTGGTCGGCGGCCGCTGCCGCGAGACCGGCGTCGTCCAGTTCCCGCGCACGCGTATCTCGGTTGCCCCGAACAACCCCGCCGTCGACACTCAGGAGCCGTACCGCTTCGCCGAGCGCCGCGCGAACGTGCTGAGCTATTCGGCTGATTACCTTACCTTTTCCATGGTTCCGCCGAACCACTACGGGATGATCGTCTTCGAGGGCGGCGGGCGGATCATGATGGACATCACCGACGTCGCACCGGGCGATGTCGAGACCGGCCTGCCGGTGCGGATGGTGTTCCGCATCAAGGAGGTCGACGAGAAGCGGGGCTTTGTCCGCTACTTCTGGAAAGCCGCGCCGGATCGCGCGGCGATCGCCAGTCAATCCGCTCAAGCCGCCGAATAGGGAGACCGTCATGCCTCAGGGTATCCGCGACAAGGTCGCCATCCTCGGGATGGGGTGTTCGAAGTTCGGCGAGCGCTGGGACGCCGGGCCGGACGACCTGATGGTCGAGGCCTATCTGGAAGCCATGCAGGACGCCGGCATCGAACCGACCCAGCTGGACGCGGCCTGGTTCTCGACCCACATCGACGAGATCGGGACCGGCAAGGGCGGCACGCCGCTGTCGATCGCCCTGCGCCTGCCCAATATCGCCGTCACCCGGGTCGAGAATTTCTGCGCCTCGGGTTCGGAGGCCTTCCGGGGCGCGGTCTATGCCGTGGCGGCGGGCGCGGCCGACATCGCTTTGGCCGTGGGCGTCGAGAAGCTGAAGGACACCGGCTATGGTGGCCTGCCGGTCGCCAATCCCGGCACGCTGAACCCGCAGGTCATGCCGAACGGCTCGGCTCCCGGGAATTTCGCCCAGCTGGCCAGCGCCTATCGCGCCAAGCACGGGGTCTCGAAGGACGACCTGAAGCGCGCCATCGCCCACGTCTCGGTCAAGAGCCACGCCAACGGCGCCAAGAATCCCAAGGCCCATCTGCGCAAGCCGATCACCGCCGAGCAAGCCTTGGCCGCGCCGATCATCGCCGAGCCGTTGGGCCTGTTCGACTGCTGCGGCGTGTCCGATGGCGCGGCGGCGGCGATCGTCACCACGCCCGAGATCGCCCGTAGCCTGGGCAAGCACGACCTCGTCACCGTGAAGGCTCTGCAACTGTCGGTCTCGAACGGCTATGAGAGCCAGTACAACGGCTGGGACGGCAGCCACGTCCACACCGCCCGCATCGCGGCCGGCAAGGCCTATCGTGAGGCCGGCATCGAGCGCCCGCGCGAGCAGATCTCGATGATGGAGGTGCACGACTGCTTCTCGATCACCGAGCTGGTGACGATGGAGGACCTGTTCATCTCGCCGGAAGGCCAGGGCTGGCGCGACGTGCTGGACGGTTTCTACGACGCCGACGGCGGGGTGCCGTGCCAGATCGACGGCGGCCTGAAGTGCTTCGGCCACCCGATCGGCGCCTCGGGCCTGCGGATGCTGTACGAGATGTACCTGCAGCTACAAGGCCGCGCGGGTGAGCGGCAGCTGGTTAATCCGGTGTTCGGCATGACCCATAATCTGGGCGGCGCGCCGGCCAGCAATGTCTGTTCCGTAGCGATCATCGGCCAGGAGGGCGCCTAAACAGAAAAGGGAGGGCGGAAAAGAGGCTTAAAGCCGTCCAAGGCTTGGTGTAACCCAGAAGCATGGGCGGTACGGACAAAGGCTTCAAGCGCTGGATCTTGGGGGGGCTGGCGCTGTTCGTCGCGCTGTTCGTCGCGGCCGCCTTCGTCTTTCGCTACGACATCCTCAGCAACGCCCTGGACCCCAAGGTCCCGTTCCTGACCTATCGTCCGCCGCCGGCGCCGGACTACGGCAAGCGTGATGCGTGGGCGCTGCTGCCGCGCGAGGTCGCCGCGCCGGCCGATCAGCCGGTCGATGTGTTCTTCGTCCACCCGACCACCTTCGACGGCGGGCGCGACTGGAACGGCGGCATCGACCAACCCAAGGCCCAGCGGTTCCTGTCGCGGGTGGTGCTCCCCAACTATGCCGGGCCGTTCCATCGCGTGGGCCGGGTTTTCGCGCCGCGCTACCGCCAGGCCAGCCTCTACACCTACCTGACCCTGCGCGACGACGCCCGCGAGGCGCGGCGTTTCGCCTATGGCGACGTGCTGCAGGCCTTCCGCGTCTATCGCGTTCGCTATGGCCAGGATCGGCCGTTCATCATCGTCGGGGTGGAGCAGGGCGGCTCGCTGGCGGCGCGGCTGCTGCGCGAGGAGGTCGCGGCCAAGCCCGAACTCAAAAGCCGCCTGGTCGCGGCCTATCTGATCGAAACCGCCGTCCCGGCCGACGAATACGCGCCGGACGCCCCGCTGCCGGCCTGCGAGCGCAAGGGCGAGACCGATTGCGTCGCCGCGTGGATCTCGGCCCCCGAAGGCGACTTCCAGCGCGTGCAGGAGCTGACCGGCCGCTCGTTGGTCTGGGATCGCTCGGACCAGCTTGTGAACCTGGAGGGCCGCACGCCGCTGTGCTTCAACCCGCTGCTGGGCGGCGTCTCGCTGGAGAAGGCGCCGGCGCGGCTGAACCTGGGCGCGACCAACGCCACGGGGCTGGAGTGGGGCGCCCGACCGGCCTTCCTGCAACGCCAGGTCTCGGCCCGCTGCGAGAACGGCGTGCTGCGCACCAGCAAGCCCAAGTCCAGCTCGCTGCGCGACAGCGGTTCGTGGACCGATCGCCGCAAGGTCGACGCCTACAACCTGTTCTATGCCGATCTCGAAGCCGACGCCCTGGCGCGGGCGACCGCAATGATTGGCAAGCCGCTAGCCGTCGAGCAGGGCCGCTAGGCCGCCATAGGTCGGCTGATCGATGGCGATCTGGCCGATCGCCGTGGCGCGCAGGTGAGTCAGCAGGGCGGGGGCCAGCGGGTCGATGGCTCCGTTTTGCAGAGCCTGGCATAGTTTGGTGTTCAGCGCCGCATAGTCGCCGGGCTCGCCCACGAGCCTTGCCAGGCGCTGCGCCGCCTCGGCCTCCAGCCGCGCGCTGTGTTCGGCCTCACGGGCCAGCACAGCGCGCGCATTGTCGGTCACGCGGGCCAGGAAGGCCTGGCGAGCGTCGCCGGGGATGACGGGTTCGGCCTCGAAGGCGGCGATGGCCTCGGAAAGCTCGGCGGCGGTCGGGTGGGAGATCATGCCGTCTCCATCAGCTTGACCAGGTCGATCTCGGTCTCGCTGGTCCGCCGCCCGATCATGGCGCGCTCGATCGAGCGGTCCTGGCCCGTGGCGAAGCTCTGGTGCATCATCAGGCACATCACGCCCCACTTCAGCGAACCCAGGGCCTGCCAGAAGCGGACACGGTCCAGGCTGATGCCGCCGCCATAGCCGGCCAGCAGTTCGGCATAGTCGCCAAAGCCGCCGACGGGCTTTTTCCATTCGCCGAAGCGCCAGGAATTGACGCAGATCCAGCCCAGATCCTCGGCCGGGTCGCCCAGATGGGCCAGCTCCCAGTCCAGCACCCCGACCAGGCCGCCTTCCGGATGGATCATCAGGTTGCCGTTCCGAAAGTCGCCATGCACCAGCACAAGCTGCTCGGGCGGCGGCGGCGCGATGGCCTCCAGCCAGCGGAAGACGGCTTCCAAGATCGGGCGGCGGGCGTCCATCTGGCGGTAGATGGCCTCGTAGCGCGCCAGCTCGCCCCGCGCGTCGGAGGTCGCAAGGTCCGGCAAGCCCTCAATGGGCGCGGCATGGATCCGGGCCAGAACCTCGCCGCAGCGCCGCGCCAGGCCTGAGCGAACTGCCGTGAAAGCCTCGTCGCGGACGATCCGTCGGCCCAGAGTCTCGCCCTCCAGCCGGCGCATGACATAGGCCTCGCCCAGGCCGTCCTCGGGCGCGCAGACATGGACCACGCTGGGCGCCGGCGCGCCGGCGGCGTCGGCCGCGCGGATCAGGGCGGCTTCCGAGGCGAGGGGCAGGGCGGTCTTGCGCATCGCCGCGCCTTCGGGGCGGCGGCGCAGGATCAGCGGCGTTCCGTCATCCAGGTCGAAGGCCCAGGTTTCCAGGCTGGCGCCGCCGGACAGCCGGCGGGCGTTCACAGCCCCGGTCGCGTTCGACGACAGGCGGGCGGCGAGGCGGTGCAGGGCGGCGGCGACGTCCATGACGGAAGCTTCCAGCCTTGACCCGGCGTCAGGCAAGAGCCTCTCCACTTTACGACGAGCCCGGCGCGCCTTAGCACGGAGGCCTCAACTCTGCTTAGGATCCCCCATGCCCTCCGGCCTTGCCGCGCTGCTCGATGACGTCGCGGCCATCACCAAGCTCGCCGCCGCCTCGCTGGACGATGTGGGGGCTGCCGCCGGCAAGGCGGGGACCAAGGCCGTGGGCGTGGTGGTCGACGACGCGGCGGTGACGCCCGGCTACGCCATGGGCTTCACGCCCGACCGCGAGCTGCCGATCGTCTGGAAGATCGCCCTGGGCAGCTTGCGCAACAAGCTGCTGTTCCTGCTGCCGGGCGCCCTGCTGCTCAGCGCCTTCGCCCCCTGGGCCGTGACCCCGATCCTGATGGTCGGCGGCGCCTATCTGGCCTTCGAGGCCACCGAAAAGATCCTGGAGGCCTTCACCGCGCAAGCCGAGGGCGAGGCAGTCGAGGAACTGGCGCTCAGCGGACCCGAACTGGAGAAGGAGAAGGTCAACGGCGCCATCCGCACCGACCTGATCCTGTCGGGCGAGATCATGGCCATCGCCCTGGCCGAGGTCGCGCACCTGAACCTTGGCATGCAGGCGGCGGCCCTCGCCATTGTCGGTATCCTGCTGACCGTCGCGGTCTATGGCGCGGTGGCGTTGATCGTGAAGATGGACGACATCGGCCTGCACATGTCGCGCCACGAAAACAAGGGCGCCCAGGCCTTCGGCCGCGGCCTGGTCAAGGCCATGCCGGTGACCATGGAGGCCCTGACCATGATCGGCACGGCGGCCATGCTGTGGGTCGGCGGCGGCATCATCGTCCACGGCCTGGAGAAGTTCCACCTGACCCCGATCCCGCATTGGGTCGAGGGCTTCTCGCACTGGGCGCGCGGCGTCCCGGGCATCGGCGCGGTGACCGGCTGGCTGGCCTTCGCCCTGGGCTCGGGGGTCATGGGCCTGGTCGTCGGCGGCGTGCTGGCCGGCCTGATGCACCTCTGGCATCACCGCAAGGGCGCGGCGGCGCACTAGTCGCCGCCTAACCGGCTTCGTTCAGCGGCGAGGCCGGTTTCCAGTCGAATAGTTCCTGCATCGTCCGCAGGGCCTGGCCACGCGGTGAGGTCAGCTGTGGATCGCGCGCCAGGATCAGCCGCGCGTCATCCGCCGCCACGGCGATCAGGTCGCGGTGCGCCACCGGATCGGCTAGGCGGTAGGCTGGGAAGCCGCTCTGCTTGAGACCCAACGGATCGCCGCCGCCGCGCAGTTCCAGGTCTTTTTCGGCGATCTCGAAGCCGTCGTCGCTGCGGCGCAGGATGTCCAGGCGCTGCTGGGCCACCTCCGACAGCGGCGGGTCGTAGAGCAGGACGCAGGAGCTCTCGCGCGCGCCTCGGCCGACGCGACCGCGCAGTTGGTGCAGCTGGGCCAGGCCAAAGCGGTCGGCGTGCTCGATGACCATGATGCTGGCGTTGGGGACGTTCACGCCGACCTCGACCACCGTGGTGGCGACCAGAACGCTGACCTCGCCGTCGACGAAGCGCTGCATGACCGCGTCCTTTTCGGCCGGCGGCATCTGGCCATGGATCAGGCCGACGCCGGGCAGGTGGCGAGCCAGGTCGGCGGCGCGGTCCTCGGCGGCGCGCAGGTCGACCTTGTCGGACTCCGACACCAGCGGGCAGATCCAGAACGCCTGGGCGCCGCCGGCGATGGCGCTGCGCAGGCGGTCGACGATCTCGGGCACGCGCGGTGTCGGCGCGGCGCGGGTGGCGACCGGCGTGCGGCCTGGCGGCTTCTCGTCGATGCGCGAGACGTCCAAGTCGCCGAAGACGGTCAGCTCCAAGGTGCGCGGGATCGGCGTGGCCGACATGGCGAGAAGATGGACGCCCCAATCTTCACTAGAGGGGCCCTTGTCCTGCAGTCGCCGGCGCTCGTTGACGCCGAAGCGGTGCTGTTCGTCGATGATGGTCAGGGCCAGGCGGTTGAAGACCACGTCGTCCTGGAACAGCGCATGGGTGCCGACGGCGACGTGGTGGGTCCCATCCGCCAGGCCCAGCAGCTTGGCCGAGCGGGCTGCGCCCTTGTCGCGGCCGGTCAGCAGGATCACCGACAGGCCCAACGCCTGGAGCGGCGCAGCGATGGTCTCGAAGTGTTGGCGGGCCAGGATCTCGGTCGGGGCCATCAGGGCCGACTGGAAGCCGGCGCTGGCGGCGTCGGCCATGGCCAGCATGGCGACCACGGTCTTGCCCGAGCCGACATCGCCCTGCAGCAGCCGGCTCATGCGCTCGCCCGAGGCGAGGTCACCGCGAATCTCGGAAAGAGCGCGGATTTGGGCGCCGGTCAGCTTGAAGGGCAGAGCCTTCTCGGCGGCGTCGGACAACGGACCGGACGGGATGCGCGGACCCGGCGTCGAACGCCGCGAGGCCTTGCGCTGGGCCAGGGCCAGCTGGTGGGCCAGCAGCTCGTCATAGGCCAGGCGTCGGCGCGGGCGCGCCAGGGGGGAGAGGTCGGCTTCGCCGGCTGGAGAATGCATCGCCGCCAGGGCCTCGCGCCAGCCGGGCAGTTTCTCGCGCTCGCGCCAGGCGGGGTCCTGCCATTCGGGCAACTCGGGCGCGCGGGCCAGGGCCTCGAGGGCGAACTTGCGGAAAGTGCGCGAGGGCAGGCCGTGGGTGGCGGGGTAGACGGTCTCGATCTCGGGAATCTCGCCGGCCCGTTCCTCGTCGACGATATAGTCGGGGTGGGCCATCTGGAGTTCGGAAGCGAACTTGTCCGGCCGCTCGACCTTGCCGCTGACCGCGCGACGGGCGCCCTTGGGATGCTGACGCTCCAGATGCGGGCCCTGGCCCTTGAACCAGATGAGGGTCAGGAAGCCGGCGCCATCCCAGGCGCGGATCTTCCAGGGCTGGCTGGGGCGTTGCGACGGGAAATGGGCGTCGATCGTGACGACGAAGGTCTGGACCTGGTCCTCGACGGCCTGGTCGACCGTGGTCACCGACCGGCGGATCAGGCCGGTCGGCGCCGTAAACAGCACGTCCCGCGTGATCGGCCCCGCCAGCTTTTCGACCAGCGGCGCGACGCGAGGGCCCACGCCCTTGAGCGTGGATACCGAGGTGAACAGAGGAAAGAGAATCTCCGGGCGCATCTGGTGCGACCATAGCCGGTCCCGCGCCCCGGAGGAGGTCTTTAGTCGGCCTGATTCATGACCGGCTGGAGGGCTATGACGATGTCGGAATATTCGTCGGCGCGCGACGCGCCCGAGACGTTCAGGCGCGTGTACAGCCACGTCGCGCCGTGGCGGGAATAGGCTTCCGACCAACGACCCTTGGAATCGATCAGGTTGTTGGCTTCGCCCGCGTAGATCACGGTCCCCTTGGAATCCACATAGACGTAGTTGCCGGCGATCGTGGTGTTGGGATCACCATTCTCGGCCAGCTTGTAGCGGTAGACCGCGCCCGAGGCGCCCTTGAGTTCGATATAAGGCTTCACGCTGTCCTCGCCATAAAAGCCACCCGGCGTAGGGCTTTGAATTCATTAATTTAGAGCGCGTTATGAGCAGCGAGGCCGCCTACGCATTCGCCTAACGCGATACCACGACGTGAAGCGTCCCGTGGGCCAAATTATGGCTTCAGAGGGACGACTGCAGGACGCCTGACCTGGCCAGGAACCGACGGGTCCGCTCCTCTCGCGGCGAGGCGAGAAGTTGACGTGATGGTCCTTGCTCCACGATCACGCCGCCGTCCATGAAAATCGTGCGGTCGGCCACATCTCGCGCGAAATCCATCTGATGGGTGACGATCACCAGGGTGCGTTTTTCGGCCGCCAGGTCGCGGATCACGGCCAGCACCTCGCCGACCAGCTCGGGATCGAGGGCCGAGGTCGGCTCGTCGAACAGGATGACCTCGGGATCCATGGCGAGAGCCCGAGCGATGGCGCAGCGTTGCTGCTGACCGCCCGACAGCGCGGTCGGATAGGCGTCGGCGCGGCCCGACAGGCCGACCTTTTCCAGCAGGGCCAGGCCCTTGGCGCGCGCCTGGGCGGGATCGGCCTTGCGGACCACGATCGGCCCCTCGATCACGTTCTCCAGCGCCGTCTTGTGCGGGAAGAGGTTGAAGTTCTGGAAGACGAAGCCGACCCGGCCGTTCAGCGCCTTGGCCAGCGGCACCTTGCCGCCCGCCGTGACGCCTGCAATCGTAACCTTGCCGGCGTTGATGGCTTCCAGGCCCGCCAGGCAGCGCAGCAGGGTGCTCTTGCCCGAGCCGCTGGGGCCGATGATGGCCACGACTTCGCCCGGGGTCACGGTCAGGTCGACGCCCGCCAGGACGGGGGTGTCGCCATAGCTCTTCTTCAGGCCCTTGGTCGCGATCGCGCTCATCGACGGCCCTCCGAGGCGCGGCGCTCGAGGCGATCCTGCACGGCGGCCAGGACGGTCGACAGGATCCAGTAGATGGCCGCCGCGGCCAGGTACATCGTGAAGACCTCATAGGTGCGCGCGACGATCAACTGGGTCTGGCGAACCAACTCGGGCACCTGGATGACGGCGGCCAGGGAGGTGTCCTTGACCAGGCCGATGAAGCTGTTGGACAGCGGCGCCACGGCGGTGCGGGCGGCCTGGGGCAGGATCACCCGGCGCAGAGTCTGGCCGCGGCTCATGCCCAGCACGCTGGCGGCTTCCCATTGGCCCTTGTCGACGGCGGCGATGGCGCTGCGCAGGATCTCGGAGGCGTAGGCGGCGATGTTCAGCGAAAAGCCGAGGCCGGCCGACACCAGAGGCGACAGCTCAAGGCCGAACTTCGGCAGGCCGTAATAGATCAGGAAGAGCTGCACCAGCAGCGGCGCGCCCCGGAAGGCCGAGACATAGACGCTGGCCGGCCAGCGCAGCAGGGCCGTGCGCGACAGCCGCATCAGCGCCAGGCCAAAGCCCAGCACGACGCCGACGCCCATGCCGATGACGCTGAGCAGCACCGTATAGCCGGCGCCCTTGGCCAGCAGCGGCGCCGACTGGCGCAGAAGGTCCAGACCCGTCTCCATGGGAAGCTAGTGCGTCACGTCCTGGCCGAACCACTGCTGCGAGATGGCGGCCAGCTTGCCGTCGGCGCGCAGGGCGTTGATGGCCTGGTCGATCACGACCTTGAGGCCCGGATCCTTCTTCATCGCCACGCCCGCGCCCTGGGCCGCGAACGGCGGACCCGAGGCGACGAATTCCGGCGAGGTCTTGATGAAGTCGGCGGCGACCAGGCGGTCGTTCAGCACGACGTCGGTGCGGCCGGCCTTCAGGTCCTGGTACTTGGTGGGATCGTCGTCATAGGTGCGGACATCGGCGGTCGGCACGTTGGCGCGGATCCACTGCTCGTAGTTGGTGCCCAGGCCCACGCCGACCTTCTTGCCGGCCAGGTCTTCGGGCTTGTCCAGGCCCGGCCTGTCCTTGAGCTTGATGATCTGGACGCCCGAAACTGTGTAGGGCTCGGAGAAGTCGTACTTGGCCTGGCGGTCGGGGGTGATGGTGATCTGGTTTATCACCACGTCGACGCGGCCCGACTCCAGGGCGCCCAGCAGGCCGGCGAACGGCGCGGGGCTGAACTCGGCCTTCAGGCCCAGCTGGGCGGCCAGGGCCTTGGCGAAGTCGACCTCGAAGCCCGTCAGCTGGCCGGTCTTGTCCTGGAAGTTGAACGGCGGATAGGTGCCTTCCAGGCCCACCCGCAGTACGCCGGACGCCTTGATACGGTCCCAGCCGCTGCCGGCGGCTTCCGGCTTCTTGCCACAGGCGGCCAGGAGGGCAAGGCCAAGACCGGCGACGACGGCGCGGCGGGCAGGGAATCGCATCGGACGACCTTCAGACGAAACAATCCTGCGCAGTTCTATACGCGCGTGCGCCGTTCGCCAGTCCGAACATCGCCGGGCCGGCCGGCTACGGAGCGTGACCGCGATTTAGGCGGCGCGGATGCTAGCGCTTGCGCACAAACACCGTGCCCGCCGAATAGCCCGCGCCGAAGCTGCAGATCAGGCCCGTCTCGCCGGCGGCGAAGTCGTCATTAGCGGTGTGGAAGGCGATGATCGAGCCGGCCGAACTGGTGTTGGCGTACTCGTCCAGGATGATGACGTTCTCGCCCGGCGCCGGGTCGCGGCCCAGCACCTTTCGACCAATTAGATCGTTCATGTTGATGTTGGCCTGGTGCAACCACAGGCGCTTGAGGCCCGTCGGGTCGATGCCGAGATCGGCCGCGTGCTCGACGATCATCTCGCTGACCATCGGCACCACCTCGCGGAACACCTTGCGGCCCTCCTGGACGAACAGCTTGTCGCGCGCACCTTCGCCTTCCGGCGCGGCGCGGTTCAGGAAGCCGAAGTTGTTGCGGATGTTGTTGGAGAACTGGGTCTTCAGGCGCGCGCCCAGGATCTCCCAGCCGCCCGTGGCCTGCTCGGCGTCCTCGACGATCACGGCCGTGGCCACGTCGCCGAAGATGAAGTGGCTGTCGCGATCCTTGAAGTTCAGGTGGCCCGAGCAAATCTCGGGATTGACCATCAGCACGGCCTTGGCGCTGCCGGTCGTGACGAAGTCGGCGGCGGTCTTGATGCCGAAGGTGGCCGACGAGCAGGCCACGTTCATGTCGAAGGCGAAGCCCTCGATCCCCAAGGCCTGCTGGATTTCGATGGCCATGGCCGGGTAGGGGCGCTGCATGTTCGAGGCCGCGCAGATCACCGCGCCGATTTCGCTGACCGGCTTGCCCCAGCGCTCGATGGCCTGCTTGGCCGCCTCGACCGCCATCTCGGCCAGGATCGACAGCTCGTCGTTCGAGCGCTCAGGAATGATCGGGCGCATCAGGTCCGGATCGATGATGCCGTCCTTGTTCATCACGAACCGCGACTTGATGCCCGAGGCCTTCTCGATGAACTCGGGCGAGGACGGCGCCAGGGCGACCACGTCGCCGGCCGCGATGGCGTCGGCATTGGCGGCGTTGAAGCGCTCGACGAAACTGTTGAAGGCCTCGACCAGCTCGGCGTTGGAAATGCTGTGGGGCGGGGTGAACAGCCCCGTGGCGGCGATGACGGCTTGCGGCAAGACGGCGGTCCCGATGATACGCGCGGGCCTCGTCCACTGAGGAGCGGGCCCGCGTTCTGACGCTTGTTTGAACCCGTAGATAACACGGAAGCCGGCGCCGTCATCCCCCGTGGCTTTTCGGCAACGACACGCAACGGCCTCAAACAGGGCCGTGAACCACCCCATGCCCGCCGCGTTATCCGCCTAGCCCTAGGCTGGCTGAGGGAGCTGAGGACTAAGCGTAGTATAGGAGTAAACCAATGAAGACTCTCATCGCCACCACCCTGGTCGCTGGTTCGGTTCTCGCGGCCCCGCTCGTTGCACAGGCTCAGAATTCGACCGAGGTCTATGGTTCGGTGAACTATGGTCAAACTCGGACCCGTGGCGCCGACACGGGCGCTATTCAAGGGCGCGTGGGCGCCAAGTTTACGCCTAATTTCGGCGTCGAGGCCGAGGTGGCCGGCGGCGTTGACGGCGACAAGACCTACACGCCCGGCGGTCCGGCCAATGTGAAGATGGAGCGCCAGGCCGCCGCCTATGCCGTCGGCTTCCTGCCGGTGACGCCCAATCTCGACCTGATCGGCCGCGTCGGCTACGGCACGACCAAGTTCGACACCAGGAACCCGGCCGCTACGGAGTTCGACGGCAGCCGCGACAGCTGGAACTACGGCGTCGGCGCCGAGTACAAGTTCGACGACAAGAACGGCATCCGCGCCGACTACACCAAGTCGGAATACACCAAGAGCGATCTGAGCTCGAACACCATGTCGGTGGGCTACGTCCGCCGATTCTAACGCGGTCATTCCGACCTGACAGCGGCGCGCCTCGCAAGGGGCGCGCCGTTTTAATTGGCCGCTTGACGACAGCCCCGCGCCCGGCAATCTAAACGGCAATAAGTTACGGGGGGATGCGTCGGTCTTGGACAAGGCGCTGTTGATTCAGTTGGGCGGCTCGATCACGGCCGTCGCTTTGCTGGTGGCGTTCGCGGCGTGGTTGGGCGTTGCGAGGGCGACTCCGCCGCTTGATGCTGTGTCGGCCAAGGCGCTGCTGGAGTTGGAATTTCCCGATCACAAACCAGACGCCGTCTGGATCGCCGCTGACGGCGCCGCCTTGATCGCCCGCGAAGGCGCGCTGGCCTTGGTGGTGTACCGGCGCGGCGACGGCTATGTCGCTCGCGACCTGCCGTGGCGCACGATCGCAGGCCTGAAACCGACCAACGGCCGGCTGACCCTGCGCCTGTCCGACGCCCGTCCCGTGTTCGCCGTCAATGACGACGCCTGGCCGCCGAAAGAGCTCGCCTGATGCTGAAAGCCGCCTTCGATCCCGTCCAGATGGCGATTCCGTTCTTCGTGTTGGCTATTATCCTGGAGATCCTGCTGGGGCGCTTTGGCAAGGCCAAGGCGAACTACGAGACCCGCGACACGGCCATGTCGCTGAGCATGGGTTTCGGCAGCACGGTCGCGGGCCTGCTGTTCGGAAGCGTGATCTTCGCCACGACGGTCTGGACCTGGACCCACCGGATCTTCACGATCCCGATGACGGCGATCTGGGCCTGGGTGACGCTCTTCCTGCTGGAGGACCTGACCTACTACTGGTTCCACCGCCTGGCGCACGAGCGGCGCGTCTGGTGGGCCAGCCACGTCAACCACCACACCTCGACCCACTACAACCTGTCGACCGCCCTGCGGCAAACCTGGACCGGCGGCGTCGCCGGTACGTGGCTGCTATGGCTGCCGTTGACCTTCCTGGGCTTCCCGCCGGCCATGGTGGCGATCCAGAAGGGCGTCAGCCTCGTCTACCAGTTCTGGATCCACACCGAGGCGATCAAGCGCATGCCGCGCTGGTTCGAGGCGGTGTTCAACACGCCCTCGCATCACCGGGTGCACCACGCCCGCAACGCCCGCTACCTGGACGCCAACTATGCCGGCATCCTGATCATCTGGGACAAGATGTTCGGCACCTTCATCCCCGAGGTCGACGAGGAGCCCTGTCGCTACGGCACCGTCAAGAATCTCGGCAATTTCAACATTCTGCACAATGTCTTCCACGAGTGGATCGGCATCGCCAAGGACGTGGCCGCCTCGCCGCGCCACGCCCTGGGCTACATCTTCGGCCCGCCCGGCTGGAGCCACGACGGCTCGCGCGACACCTCGCACACGCTGAAGGCCAAGTGGCGAGCGCGGATGGAAGCCGGGGCAGGCGAGGGCGCGCCGCCGCAATAAAGCCTCACTGTGGCGAGCTGATCCTGGGTTGAGTGGCGTCTCCCCGAAAGCTCGCACGGAGAGTTCCGATGCCCCGGTTCCTGGGTCTGCTGCTGGCGGCCCTGGTCGTCCTTTCGTCTCAGCCAGTCCGGGCCGAGATCCGCGACTTCACGATCGCGTCCAAGGCCTTTGACGGCAACAAGATCGGCATCAGCGGCCAGCGCCGCGTGCGGGTCTATCTGCCGGACGGTTATGAGACCTCCGGCCGACGCTATCCGGTCGTCTATTTCCTGCACAACCTGTTCGAGGACGAGAAGACCGCCTTCGATCGTGACGGCTTCGCACGGTTGCTCGACAAGGCGGACGCGCCAATGATCGTGGTCGCGGGCGATTTCAGTACGCCGCTGGGCAGCTCGATCTATACGAGCTCGCCGGTGACCGGCCGCTGGGACGACTTCCTGGCCGTCGAGCTGGTCGACTGGACCGACAGGACCTTCCGCACCCTGGCGCGGCGCGGCAGCCGGGGCCTGGCGGGCGACCGCATGGGCGGCTACGGCGCGATGGCCATGGGCATGCGCCATGCCGATGTGTTCGGCGCGGTCTACGCCCTGCATCCGGTCGGCGCGGGCCTTGGGCTTCAGCCGATGTGGTCGCGGCCGAATTTCGAGCTGCTGCAGACCGCCAAATCGCTGGACGACCTGAAGGCCGACGGTTTTTCGCAGCTGTTCACCGCCATCTATCAGGCGCACCTGCCCAATCTCGCCAAGCCGCCGCTTTATGCCGACCTGCCGGTGCGCAGGATCGACGGCCGGATCGTCGTGGATGCGGGCATGACCCGCCGCTTGACCGACAGCTTCCTGCTGGATCGCCTGGCGCCGCGCTACGTGACGGATCTTCGAACGCTGAGGGGCTTGAAGTTCGACTGGGGGCGCGACGACCCCAACCCGGACCACGTGGTCTCCAACCAGGCGTTGTCGCGTCTTCTGACCGAGTACGGCGTACCACACGAGGCCGAAGAATATGTCGGCGGCTGGGGCGACCGCACCTGGGGCGAGACGGGCCGCGTATCCACCGCCATGCTGCCGTTCTTCGCCCGGACGCTAGCGGTCGACTAAGCGATCACTCGCAGACGTCCGACCACTTCTGCTCGAGGGCGTCGGTGCCATCGACCTCCTCGATCGTCAGGCCGCCCTCGGAGAAGACGTAGCGCTCCTCGCCGTCGAACGAGTCTTCCTTCTCGACGATGTCGACCCGGCCGCAGACCGAAGGAATCTCGCCATCCCAGTGGACGAAGGTCGCGCCGAAGGTCAGCTGGGCGTCGGGGAAGCGGTTCTCCAGGGCGATCTTGGCCCCGGCGATCTGCAGCGGATCGTCCTTTTTATCGGCGGTTTCCTCGCTGTCGGCGTCGCGCAGCACGTAGACAGTGAGGCCCACGCCGACCGCGCCCAGCACAAGAGCGGCCACGGCGCCTGCGACGATCATGAGTTTCCGGTTCGCCATCTTGAGGCGAGCTTAGGGCGGAATTCGCCCCTCTATCAATCCCGCAGCAGCGGCAGCGACAGGCCCGTCGCCTGGCGGGTGGCCAGCATCTCGCGGCGGAAGCGGAACAGCTCGGCGGGACGGCCGCCGGTCTCGGCGTCCAGGCGCCCCAGGCCCTCGACCAGTTCCTCGCGCTCGACCACGCGGCGGAAGTTCTGCTTGTGCAGCGGGACGCCGGCGATGGCCTCGACCGTGCGCTGCAGGGTCGACAGCGTGAACTCCTCGGGGGTCAGTTCGAACACCACCGGGCGGTACTTGATCTTGCCGCGCAGGCGCGACAGGCCCGTAGCCAGGATCCGCCGGTGGTCCGAGATCATCGGCTCGCCCAGCGCCGCCGACAGGGCGGCGGGCTCGGCCGGGTCGTGGCCGTCGGCGCGGGCCCGGTCGCGGGCGGCCTCGGGCGCCAGGCCGGCTTCATAGAGCAACTCGTAGCGCTCCAGCACCCGCTCCTCGTTCCACGGCGCGCCGTCCAGCGCGAAGGCCAGGCGGGCGCGCGACCAGCGTCCGGCGTCGTCGCCGGCCCAGCGCTTCAGGGCGGGCGCGATGGCGTCGTCCAGCAGGGCGGGGCGGCTGTTGCGCCAGTCCTCCCAGGGGAAGAAGCGGCTCCAGGGCGCCCAGGCGGTGTCCGGGGCGTCCGTGTCGACGGCCTTGGGCGTCAGGCCCAGATAGCCGACCGAGACGACGCGCGCCGCGCCGGCCCCGACCTCGGCGCGCGGGGCGTCGCGGCCCTTGTCGCCGAAGGTGTAGAGTTGCTCGACATAGCCCAGCTGGAATAGGGTCTGCTGGGTCACGAAGGCCCGCAGGCCCAGTTCGAAGGTGCGGTGCGCCTCGGGATCGAACGGGCCGAAGGGCAAACCGGAAAGCGGCGAGGCGACGTCGGTGATCGCATCGTGCGGCCGCACGGTCAGGACGACGGCCTCGCCGTCGCGGATCGCGACGACTACCGCCGACAGGCCGATGACGACCGCAGTGTTCATTTGGGCGCGCTCATTCTGTCTCGAACGCCGCGCCGGGCGCGCTCTCGAAGCCGGCCGCCCGCGACAGCACATGGAAGCGCTGGACGTAGCGGGCCTGGGCCTCGAACGGCGGCAGCGGCGTGATCCTCAGATCATAGCCGGCCGGCGGCGCGCCGAAGATCGACAGCGACTCCGCATGCTCGAAGCCCGCCAGCTGGGTGGCCTCGAAGAAGGCGCAGGCGCGGTCGGCCTGCTTGATCAGTTTCTTGATCGGGGCGGGAGTCTTCACCGGCAGTCCGAAGCGGATGTGGATGGCGTCTTCCAGCCTAGCCTCGAAATCCTTGTAGCTCACCCCCAGCGCCGCCTTGAACGGGCTGATCATGTCGCCGATCACATATTCGGAGGCGTCGTGCAGCAGGGCGGCCAGACGCCAGCGCGGCTCCAGGTCGGGCTTGATGTGCGCGGCGATCTCCTCGACCACCAGGCTGTGCTGGGCCACCGAGAAGCCATGGTCGCCGACGGTCTGGCCGTTCCAGCGCGCAACGCGGGCCAGGCCATGGGCGATGTCTTCGATCTCGATGTCCATCGGCGACGGATCGAGCAGGTCGAGCCGACGTCCGGAGAGCATTCTTTGCCACGCGCGGGGCGGTGCGCCCCTATGCAGCCCTTTGGCCACGAGATCGTTCCTCACGGTGAAGGTGGTTGACTGGCCCATGGATTGAGAAAGATCAATGTGGCCGTCGCCGTCATCTGTGGAAATGCCCTTGAAGGGAGTTCGATCATGAGTTGGGCGAGAATTATGGTTCCGCTGGCCGGAACCCCGAGCGACCAGGGCGTGCTGACCTCCGCCGCGGCGCTTGCCGGGGCCTTCCAGGCCGAACTGGCCTGCGTCCACGCCCCCGCCGACATGGCCGACCTGATGCCCTGGATGGGCGAGGGGTTCATGGGCGGCGTTCAGGTCACCGCCCTGGAAAGCCTGAAGGAAGCCGCCCAGGAAGGCGCGCGGGCCTGCGGCAAGCTGGCGGCCGAGATCGGCTATTCGCGCACCCGGGTGATCAGCCTGGACTCGCCGGTCTGGGCCGGCCTGGCGATGGAAGGGCGTCTGTCGGACGTCATCGTCTTCGACGACGCCTCGGCGCGCGGGAAGGGGCCTTTGGCCGAGTCCTTCCAGCAACTGGTCGCCGACGAGCAGCGCCCGACCCTGGTGGCCCGTGCGGGCTTCAAGGTCGACGGCGTGGCCCTGGTGGCCTGGGATGGCGGCAAGGAGGCCAGCCGCGCCATGCGCACGGCGCTGCCGCTGTTGCAGAAGGCCGGCTCGGTGATCGTCGCCGGCGCGCCGGGCGCTTCGTCGCGGGCCTTCGAGCTGGAGCGCCTCGTCGAGTTCCTGGCCGCGCGCGGCGTGCGCGCCACGGTGAAGACCCTGGACGGCAATGGCGACGCCGCCGGCCTGCTGCTGGGCGCGGCCAAGGAGACGGGCGCGAACCTCCTGGTCGCCGGCGCGTTCGGTCATCCCAGGCTGCAGGAATTCATCTTCGGGGGCACGACCCGCACGCTGCTCAACAGCGACGGTCCCTCCCTGTTCCTGTCGCACTAATTCCAGAAGAAGGGAGACCTCGAATGTCTCTGTCCCGCATCGTCATGCGCCTTGCGCGCAATCCGGGCACCGAGTTCGCCGGCGGCGACGATCACCGCGGTTACGCCCTGACCGCGCCCCTGACCGAGGATGGTCATATCGACGAAGGCGCCTACGCCAAGGTGAAGGGCGCGTGCAGCGTGCGCCGTTTCGCGCCCGACGAGGATGCGGTGGACGGTCGCCTGAACAGACGCGGGACGCGCTGGTTCTTCGACTATGACGACGAGGATGTCGCCGACGATGAACCGCTGCACCGCCTGGGCGAGCACCGCTTCGCCTTGGGTGAGTACGTGACCGTCACCGACGAAGATGGTCGGCCGCTGACCTACAAGGTGATGCAGGTCGAGCCGGTTCAATAGAAGCTGTCATCCCGGCCAAGCGCGAAGCGCGCCGAGCCGGGACTAGCCGCCCACGTTGTGGCGGACCAGGGCCTTCATGTCGCGGAAGACGTCGTGGTCGTCGGTGTCGCGGGTCTTGGCCTTGACGACGGCGACGGCCAGCGGGCCGCCCTTGGGACCACGAGCCTCGTAGCCCGCCAGGCGATAGCCTTTCGGGGCCTTGTCATTGGCCAGGATCAGGGTCGAGCGAATGACGTCGCCCTTCTTCTGCGTGCGGATTTCCGCGCCCTGATCGTTGGCCTTGATGGTCACGTCGCCTTCGTGTTCGTCGTTGGCCTGGACGTTCACCACGCCGCCGCCGTCGCCCTTCACGTTGACGTTCTTGTTCACCTTCACCTCGGCCGCGCCGCCATCGCTGTTGATGGTCAAGTGGCCTATGCGGATGTCGGCGCCGTCGTCGCTGGCGTTGATCTTCACGCCGGGCAGGTTGATGGACGTGTGGTTCTTGCGGCTCTTTTCGGGCGTGGGACCATTCTTACCACCGGCGGGCGGCAGCGGGGTCGGCATCAGGCCCTTCAACTCGGCTTCGATCGGCGCCAGGGCGGCTTCGGCGTCACCGCCGTTCAGACGGACCAGACGCAGATCGACATTGGCGTCCTTGGATGCGTAGCTGCAGGCGTTGGCGTCGGCCATCTTGGCGACCAGCTTCAACTGTCCCTGCCGCTCGGGGCAGTCCAGCTTGTCGATGACGTGGATCGGCTCACGGCGGCCCGGGCGGCGCTCGGATTGACCCTGGTCAGACTGTGGGCGGTGGCAGGCGGTGAGCGCGCTCGCGCCGACGCCGATCATCATCGCCGCGGCCAGCCATTTCGAATGACGCATGGGTATCCCTGGGGCCTTCCCTCGATGCGCGGGAAGGTGGGCGCACGCCCGGCGCGCGTCCAGTGAAATCAAGTTAACGGCCCATCGGTCGTGGTAGTTTACTGTCCGGGTCGAGCCCCGGAGCCCTCGCGGCGGGCCAGGAAGGCCAGGCGCTCGAACAGATGCACGTCCTGCTCGTTCTTCAGCAGGGCGCCGTGCAGCGGCGGAATCAGCTTGGTCGGGTCCTTCTCACGCAGGACCTGGTCGTCGATGTCCTCGACCAGCAGCAGCTTCAGCCAGTCCAGCAACTCCGACGTCGACGGCTTCTTCTTCAGGCCCGGCACCTTGCGCATGTCGTAGAAGATGCGCAGCGCCTCGGCGACCAGCTTCTGCTTGATGCCGGGGAAGTGGACATCGACGATGGCCTGCATCGTCGCCTCCTCGGGGAAGCGGATGTAGTGGAAGAAGCAGCGGCGCAGGAAAGCGTCCGGCAATTCCTTCTCGTTGTTCGAGGTGATGATGATGATCGGCCGGACCTTGGCCTTGATCGTTTCATTGGTCTCGTAGACGTAGAATTCGTTGCGATCGAGTTCCTGCAGCAGGTCGTTGGGGAATTCGATGTCGGCCTTGTCGATCTCGTCGATCAGCAGCACCGGGCGCTGCTCGCTCTCGAACGCCTCCCAGAGCTTGCCCTTCTTGATGTAGTTCTTGACGTCCTTGACGCGCTCATCGCCCAGCTGGCTGTCGCGCAGGCGGGTGACGGCGTCGTATTCGTACAGGCCCTGCTGGGCCTTGGTCGTCGACTTGATGTGCCAGGTGATCAGCGGCGCGCCCATCGCCTTGGCGACCTCATAGGCCAGCACGGTCTTGCCGGTGCCCGGCTCTCCCTTGATCAGCAGGGGGCGTTCCAGGGCCACGGCGGCGTTCACCGCGACCTTCAGGTCGTCGGTCGCCACGTAGTCGGAAGTGCCTTCGAAGCGCTGGCTCATGAGTCGGATCCGGTTCGAACAGTTGTTCAAATTGAACGGATCACACTATCGGCGCCGACGCGCTTGGCAAGCCTGACGATGGGGAAAGGGGCGCCTTCAGGCGACCCGGGATGAGGCGGACGGAATGTCGAAGCCCTTGTCGCGCAGGCGCTGGGCCATCGCCTCGCGGCGCTGGGCCCAGTCGGAGGCCAGCAGGCCCAGGCCTACCACGTCGACCTCGTGGCCGTTCTTCATCACGTGCTCGCGCAGCAGGGCTTCGCGCTGGAAGCCATACTGCTCATGCAGGCGCCAGACACCCTCGTTCGAGATCAGCACCTCGCACCACAGCTTGTTCAGCGCCAGCTCGCCGAACACGTGCTCGATGACGGCGAACTCGACGAAAGAGCCCACGCCCAGGCCACGCACGTTCGGACTGGCCAGGTAATAGGCCCAGGCGCAGCGGCGATGGGTCATGTCGATATCGGCCAGGTTGGCCAGGCCCGCCGGCTCGCCGTTCGCCTCGATGATCCAGTAGCGGCGGCGGGCGTCGTGGCGGGTGACGTCGAACCAATGGTCGTGCTCGCCCTGGCCGATCTTGTGATCGGAATACATGAAGGCGGCGACCTCGGGGCTGTTGCGCCAGGCCAGCAACCGGTCGCGGTCGTCCTCGCGCACGTCGCGCAACCGCACTTCTGTTTTTTGCATGCCCGTCGTCCCGTTCCGGAGCACACACAAAGCTCCGGTCAGGACGGGCAGCTAAACTGTGATCGGCGCGGAAATAGGGATGAAGCGTTTCTTGGCGGCAACAAAAGTGCGGTTAAGCGCAACTATTGGGCGACGAACTCGCCCAGGGCCCCCGCCATGTTAGCCATGGCCTCCTCCCAGTGGCCGTATTGCCGCGTCACGAAACAGCGCACGCTCGGGTACCAGGGGTAATAGTCGGTGCCCAGGCGGGTCCACGAGGCGGCGCCGGTCAGCATGAAGCTGGGCGTCCCGACCGCGCCGGCCAGGTTCATGGTGGCGTTGGAATAGCCGACCACCAGGTCGACGGCGGCGCACAGGGCCATGACGTCGTCCAGGTCCTTCTTCAGGTCGATGCCTGGCGGCTGCCAGATCTCGATGCCGAAAGCCTCCTTGGCGAAGGCGATCTCCGCCTCGCAGTCACCGTACTGCAGATTGACGAAGGTGACGCCCGGCGTCTTCAGAACCGGTTCCCACACCTCGAACGCCGAGAACTGGCGGGCGCGCTCCGAGGTGAGGTTGGCGCTCTTCCACAACATGCCGACCTTGGGCGTCGGCCCCAGGTTTTCGAGTTCCGCCTTCCAATAGGCGACGCGCTCGGCATCGGGGGTCAGGAAAGCGCGGCGATCGGGGAAGGCTTCGACCGCGCCGCGCAGGCTGGGCAGGAAGTCGCCCATGGCCGCCCAGTAGTCGAACTGGCTGTAGTCGGTGATCTCCGGGAAGGTGCGCCAGACGCGGCCTTCGTACGACACTGTCCGGTGCCGGGTGACCTCGATGTCGGGATACGAGCGCTGGAACAGCGGGATAAGGCGAGGTTCCACCGCCAGGGTCAGCTTGCCCTCCGGGCCCAGCAGGGCCTTGGTGTCGGCCAGCAGGTTGGCCAGCATGACCTCGTCGCCCAAGCCTTGCTCGGCGCTGAGCAGCAGGCGCTTGCCGTTCAGGTCCTGGCCCGACCAGCGCGTGCCCGCGACATAGAACATTGGCGCGTCGGTCAGTTCGCGCGAGAAGCGGGCGTCATAGGCCTTCCAGCCTTCCTCCAGGCGGCCCAGCGCCAGAAGCAGGGTGGAGTAGGCAAACTCCATGATCGCGTGATCGTGCGGCGTGCTGGGGCGCTTCATCGCCTCGATGGCGTCGGCCAGGGCGCCCTCGACGTCGCCCATGTCCGACTTGGCGAAGGCGCGGTTGTGCAGGGCCTTGCTGTACAAGGGGTCCATGCTCAGGGCTTCGTCGAAGAAGACGATCGAACCGGCGGCGTCCCCGGTGTTGCAGACCACCGTGCCCAGGGTGTTCCACAGCGCGGGGCTTTCGGGATGCGTGGCGATGGCGTCCTTCAGGACTTCGATCGCCTCGCTCTCGCGATTCAGCTCGCGTAGCGCGGACGCCAGGTTGTTGGCGGCCTCAAGGTCGTTGGGGCGGGACAGGCGGAAGTGGGCGAAGAATCCGACCGCCAGTTCGGGCATGCCGATTCGCAGGGCCAGGCGGCCAAGGTCGCCGGCGACCGAGCCGTGGTCGGTCAGCAGAGCCAGCGCCGCCTCGTACGCGCGCAGAGAGGAGGCGTAGTCGCCCTTTTTTTCACGCGCGATGGCCAGGACGTGCCAAGCCAGGCCCAGCCGGTCGTCGGTCGCAAGCAGCTTCAAGGCCAGCTTGTCGGCCTTGTCGAACTCCTGCTGGTGCACCGCCTGAATGGCGCGGTTCAGAAGCTTGCTGTTCTCGGCGTTCTTCATGTCCTGGGTGGCGCGCTTGAGGCGCTCCAGGGCCTCGCTGGACGCAGAATCGCCGATGGCGGTGTTCATCTGCCCGGTATTGATCGGCCCAGCCCCGACCACGTCGGCCTGTGCGAGGGCGCTGGCGGACATTTCGAGGGCGCGTTTACGGGACATGGAGGCAAACCTTACGCTTGGCGTTAACCATGTTTTGAGGCGCTATGCTTAATCGAGTCCTAAGCTGCGTCTCACGGTCGCAAGGACGATCGTGGGGCGGCAAGACAGCGTTAACACGTGCGCGTCTAGCTTTCCGCTCGAACCGTCGACATCGGCGGATTTCGGGCGAAGTGGCGTCAACAAAGGAGCGGCCTTAGTGCCTTTGAAGCTGTCGCTGAAGCCCGGCGAAAAGTTCGTCCTCAACGGCGCCGTGGTCCAGAACGGGGATCGGCGCGGTGTTCTGGTTCTCCAGAACAAGGCCTCCGTCCTTCGCGAGAAGGACATCATGCAGCCGGATCAGGTCACGACGCCCGCGCGTCGGATCTATTTCCCGGTGATGATGATGTACCTGGAGGAGGGCAGCGCTGAAAAGTTTTATGAGGAATTCGCTACTCGCCTTAACGATTTTATGGGTGTTGTGCGTAATCCTGCGGTCCTTCAGGATTGCATCGCCATTTCGAAGCACGTGATGGCGCGTGAGTACTACAAGGCTCTGATGTTGAGCCGTAAGTTGATTGAATACGAAGACGAGAGGTTGGGGCATGTCTCTTCGGGCGTATCAGCAGGCGGCGACGCGGGCTGAGAATCCCCGTGAAATGGAGTACCGCCTGTTCGGGCAGGTGACGCGCGCCCTCATGGACGCGTCGCAAGCCCCGACGGACGACTTCGCCACGCGGATCGACGCATTGGATTGGAATCGCAAGGTCTGGTCGGCCTTGGCGACTGACTGCGCCTTGCCTGAAAACCAACTGCCGATGCAGCTGCGGGCCAGCATCATTTCGCTGAGTCTGTGGGTTGGCCGCCACTCCAGCGCGGTGATGCGCAAGGAGGAAGAGTTCGAGCCGTTGATCGAGATCAACCGCATGATCATGCAAGGCCTGTCGGGACGCGCCGACGCCGCCTGATTCTTCGGTTTCCGCAAGGCTGAACGTCTTGCCTACCCACTCCGGAAAAACCTGCCGCCCGGCGAATGTTGCATTCGCCGGGCGGTTTCGTTTTAGCCCTGAGTGTTCCCATAAGCTCAATAAAATCAGCATGTTATTCGGCTTTGTCGAACGCAGTTCGGTTGGCCCGTCGCTTGCGATGGTTCACGCGGGCAAAACGCCCGCCCGGCAATAGGCCGGATCAAATCCCACCAAAACGGTAGGTATCAAATGCTGAATTCGATCAACACGAATCCGGGCGCGATGGTCGCGCTCCAAAACCTGAACTCGACCAACACGGAGCTCGCCACCACCCAGAGCCGTATCAACACCGGCAAGAAGGTCGGAAGCGCTAAGGACAACGGCGCGATCTGGTCGATGGCCAAGATGCAGACTGCGAGCTCGAGCTCGTTGAATGCCGTGAAAGATTCACTCTCTCGCGGTCAGTCGACGATCGACGTTGCTCTCGCGGCCGGCGACACCATCACCGATCTGATCTCGAAGATGAAGGAAAAGGTTCTCGCCGCTTCCGACACTTCGCTGAACACCGCGTCGTTCAACGCCCTGAACGCTGACTTCGTCTCGCTCCGCAACCAGATCCAAAAGGCTGCGGAAAATTCGAAGTTCAACGGCGTCAGCCTGGCTGACGGCACGACCACGCAGCTGGCCTTCCTGGCCAATTCGGACGGTGGCAACTTCACGGTCGCCGCCCAGGATCTGAGCCTGACGGGCCTTGGCCTGACGTCCGCTGCGACGACCTTCACGAACGCCGCCGAGGCCAAGTCGCTGATCGCGACCCTGACCTCTGCGTTGCAGACGGCAACGAACAAACTGTCTTCCCTGGGCACTGCCTCGACCGGTCTGGATACTCACCTGACCTTCGTGGGCAAGCTGCAGGACAGCCTGGACGCCGGCGTGGGCAACCTCGTCGATGCGGATCTGGCGAAGGAAAGCGCCAAGCTGCAGTCGCTGCAAACCAAGCAGCAACTGGGTGTGCAGGCTCTCTCGATCGCCAATCAGACTCCGCAGTCGATCCTGTCGCTGTTCAAGGGGTGAGCCCGATACGCCGGACGGCCTCCAAAAGCCGTCCGGCGCCTCTTTCCTGCTGGGTGCGCATTATGTGCCCGGCAACAATTGCCTATGTCGAAAGCCTCTCGGCAGAAATTGCCGGGAGGCTTCGTCGTTAATGGACATATAACGCAGCAATTTCAGGTGTTTACCAGGTTTGTCGCAGGTCGGCAGAATTGGCCCGGCAATTGCTTCTGCCCTTTCCGAGCAAAATGCTCCCGGCAGCCAAAATGGCGTCGGATACCTTGAAAAGGATCTACTCGTATGGCGCTGAACAGCATCAACACGAACAGCGGGGCCATGATCGCCCTGCAAAACCTGAACACCACCAACAGCGAACTGCAGACCGTCCAGCAGCGCATCAACACCGGCAAGAAGGTGGGCAGCGCCAAGGACAACGGCGCCATCTGGGCCATGTCCAAGAACCAGTCGGCGACGGCTTCGTCGCTGAACGCGGTCAAGGACTCGCTGCAACGCGGTCAATCGACCATCGACGTGGCTCTGGCCGCCGGTGACACCATCACCGACCTGCTCGGCAAGATGAAGGAAAAGGCCCTGGCCGCTTCCGACACCTCGCTGAACACCGCCTCGTTCAATGCTCTGAACGCCGACTTCGTCTCGCTGCGCGACCAGATCTCGAAGGCCGCCGCGAACGCCAAGTTCAACGGCATCAGCATCGCCGACGGCAGCACCAACAGCCTGACCTTCCTGGCCAACACCGACGGTACGGGCTTCACGGTCAAGGCGCAGTCCCTGACCCTGGCTGGCCTGGGTCTGGACACCACGACCCCGGCCTTCGCCTCGGCCAGCGCGGCCAAGGCGATGATCTCGAAGATCGACACGGCCATCGGCACCGCCACCAACAAGCTGGCGACCCTGGGCACGTCCTCGACGGGCCTGGACACCCACCTGACCTTCGTCGGCAAGCTGCAAGACAGCCTGGTCGCCGGCGTCGGCAACCTGGTGGATGCAGACCTGGCCAAGGAAAGCGCCAAGCTGCAATCGCTGCAAACCAAGCAACAACTCGGCGTGCAGGCGCTGTCGATCGCGAACCAGTCTTCGTCGTCGATCCTGAGCCTGTTCCGCTAACGAACGGGAGGAGGTGGGTCCTGGTGGCCCGCCTCCGTCTTTCGTTCCGCTTTAGTCAGAAGCGTTTTTTCCAACAAAGAGGAGGGGCCGGCTAAAGCGTCGGCAAATGAAAAATGGAACCAAAAGCCGCACTGTCGGCCATCAGAGACTTCATAGCTCCCGTTTCTCCCGCCAACGCCCCGGACCCGTCCGAGGGCGCTAATGTCGTTTCGGGGCAAGCTCAGACGGCCGCGCCGCAACAGGCCCCCGAGGTCGAGACGGCCGAAAAGGCCAAGCCGGTCGACGATGGTCCCCAGCCGGGCGACCTGCGCCTCGTGATCGAGCAGGACGATGGCTCAGGCGACTACATCTACAAGACGGTCGACCGTCGTACGGGCGAGACGTTGAATCAGTATCCGCGCGAGCAGATCCTGAAACTGCGGGAAGAAGCCCGCTACGCGTCGGGCGACGTCTTCGACGGCCAGGCCTAAAAAAGCGAGTTGAGAGGGGCCGGATCGGGAGGGGGTGCGACCGCGGGTCGCACTGGTAAACAGACATGGTTTATAAGCGTTAACCATAATCTTACCTTCTGATCCCAACTTGGGCGGCGAGTAGATCGCTCGCCGAATCGCGCGCGGTCGCAACCAACGGCAAAAGCCAGTCGGAGGCCGCGCATGGCGCTGAGCGTCAACACCAACCAGCCTGCGCTGATCGCGCTGCAGAACCTGAATCGCACCAACGATCAGATGCAGGCGACCCAAACCCGCATCAATACGGGCGAGCAGATCTCGACTGCCAAGGACAACGCGGCCATCTGGTCGATCGCCCAGGAACAGCGCGCCGACATGAGCGCGCTGGGCGCGGTCAAGATGAGCCTGGACCGCGCGACCTCGATCGCGGACGTGGCCCTGGCCGCCGGCGAGTCGGTTTCCGACCTCCTCAAGCTGATGCGTGAAAAGGTGGTGGCCGCCAAGGACACCTCGCTGACCTCCACCTCGCTGCAGTCGCTGAATGCCGATTTCCAGGGTCTGCTCAAGAACCTGCAGCAGGTGATCAGCAGCGCCGTGTTCGACGGCGCCAACCTGCTGGACGGCAGCCAGGCGGCCGACATGACCTTCCTGGCCGACGCCGACGCGGCCCAGGCCATCACGCTGAGCCTGCAGAACCTGACGATGGGCGGCGGGATCAACACCCTTGACCCTACCGACAACATCCTGAGCTCGGCCAACGCCACCTCCGTCCTGACGCGCCTCGACTCGACGATGAGCGCGATCAACCAGGCCGTCGGCAACATCGGCACCCAGTCCAAGCAGATCGAAGCCCACAACGGCTTCGTCTCCAAGCTGACCGATGTGCTGGAAACCGGCGTGGGCAACCTGGTCGACGCCGATCTCGCTAAGGAAAGCGCTCGCCTGCAGGCCTTGCAGGTCAAGCAGCAACTGGGCGCCCAGGCCCTGTCGATCGCCAATGGCGCGCCGCAGATCATCCTGTCGCTGTTCAAGGGCGGCTAAGGCTAGGTCCATGAGCGTGGCCGGGCTAAGCTTCCGCGGGGTTTGCTTGGGATTCGGCGACGCGCATGATCGAACTGCGAGACTTGCGGGACGAGGACGAGGTCGTTCTCTTTCAGTGGCGTTCCGAGCCCGAGGTCGACCGCTGGATGTCGGACGCCGACCTGCCCAGCCGGGAGGCGCATGCCGCCTGGTTCCAGGCGCTTCGCGTCGATCCCGACATGCGGGGCTGGATGATCACGCGCGCCGGCGCGCCCATGGGCCTGCTCACCCTGACCGGCCTCAACAGTCACCACCGACGCGCCAGCTGGAACTGGTTCCTGGGCTCGGCCGAGGCGCGGGGCAGGGGCGTCGGTCGCGCCGCCCAGGTGCTGGGCCTGGACCGCGCCTTCGGCGAGCTCTCCCTGCACAAGGTGTTCGCCGAGGTGATGGCCGACAACGATGCGGCCCTGAAGGCCCAGTCGGCCGCCGGCTTCCGCCGCGAAGGCTATCTGCGCGGGCACGTCCTGAAGGACGGCCAGCCGCGCGACGTGGTGCTGCTGGGCATCCTGGCCGACGAGTGGCAGGAACTGCGCGAGGATGCTCGCCGGGCCCTGTCCGACGCCAACCTTATCGCGGCTTAACCCAAGATCTTAACGAGTCCTCAGCGAACCTCTGGCACAGGTACCCGCGGGGGACTTTGAGTCCCGCACAGGATTGGCCGTGATCTCGTTCGATTCGAACATTCTGCTCAGCTACTATCAGGCCCGCGCGGGCGTGACGGGAGCTGCCGCGTCTGCGCCGACGACGAGCCCCTCCGGCTCCAAGGCTGTGGTGCCCAGGGCGCCGTGGCTGTCCGATCCCGCCCCGGCCAGCGAACTGGTCCGTTCCGCGCTGAACGGCCGCAAGCTGGTCGACGAGGGCGCCAACACCTCGGCCCTGAAGGGCGTCAGCGCCGACTACAGAAAGCTGTTCGCCACCTATCAGGCTTTGAACAGCCTGTCGGCCCTGGCGACCCGCGCCGGTGAGAAGGGCGTCACCGACGGCGAGATGACCAAGCTGCAGGCGACCCTGACCAAGGGCCTGGGCGAGATCAGCACCTACGTGCAGAATCTTTCGCTGGATCAGCTGCGCCTGACGACCGGCCAGGTGATGACCAGCGACAAGTCGACCGTGGGCGTGCCCAAGACGAGCTATTCCTACGTCACCGACACCCTCTACACTGGCCAGATAGGCGACGAGGCGCCCAAGTTCCAGGGCAATGTCTCGTTCAGCGTCGCGGTGAAGAGCTTCGGCGTCACCACCAACGTGACCATGGATCTGTCCGAGATGGGCTCCAAGCCCCGGACCATGTCCAACGTCGTCAGCTACATGAACGACAAGCTGAAGACGGCTGGCTTCAACACCAGTTTCTCGGTGCAGCGGACGACCGGCCAGGCGCGCACCATCCAGGTCGCCGGCAAGCCCGTGACCCTGCCGGCGACCGGCGACGACTTCGCCCTGAAGGTCAACGGCGACTCGGCCGAGCAGCTGACCTTCAGCGCCCCGACGACCGCGCCGGCGGTCTATGTGACGACCAAGGCCGGGGACCCCGATCCGGACAAGAATTCGCTCACCGACGACGGGATCTACGAGACGACCCTGACCAAGTACAGCGCCGCGGGGACCAGCGGCGGCGCCAATGCCGGCGCGCCGGGCGGCAAGGTCTTCACCGAAACCCTGCAGGGCACGATCAATTCCGTCCGCAAGTCGGTCACGGGGGCCGACGGCTCGATCTACATGCTGGCCGACGTCGATACGGCGGTCGATGGCAAGACCGACCTCAACGGCCAGGTCATCAAGGGCGAGAGCGACGTCGCGCTGCTGAAGTACGACAGCGCCGGGCGCCTGCTTTACGCCCGCACCCTGGGCGCGACCGACCAGGCCAACGGCCTGTCCCTGGCCGTCGCCGACGACGGCAGCGTCGCCGTGGCCGGCTCGGTCAGCGGCCGCCTGCAGGGCGCGGTCAACGGACCGATCAACAACGGCGACAGCTCGACCACCACCGACAGCTTCGTCACCCGCTACGACGCCAAGGGCGACGAGCAGTGGACGGTGCGCCGCGGCGGCCTGCAGGCGGACGAGGCCACCGCCCTGGCCTTTGGCTCCGACGGCGTCCTCTATGTCGGCGGGCGCGCCAAGTCGGATCTGCCGGGCAGCACGGGCGCGGGTCCCAGCGGCGGCTACGACGCCTATCTGTCGGCCTTCGCCACGGACGCCCAGGGGCAGCCCAAGGCGCTGTTCACCCAGAAGTTCGGCACGGCCGAGAACGACAGCGTCTCGGACATCGTCGTCAACGGCTCGCAGGTCATCGTCGGCTCGAAAGAGAACGGTCAGGCGATGCTGCGCAGCTTCGACATCACGCCCAATGTGGTGACCGAGAACGTCACCAAGCTGGACCAGTACGGCGCCTATCAGACCGTGCCGGTCACCTACACCAAGTCGGCCACGCTCTCCGCCGGCGCCGTCCGCGACCTGGGCTCGCTGAAGGGCGGCGACTTGGTCGGACTGAAGATCGACGGCGGCCAGTTGTATGTCGGCGGCTCCACGGCCAACGGTTCGCTGTCGATCGGCGGCGCGAACTCGGCTTCGGGCGGCATGGACGCCTTTGTCGGTCGCGTCTCGCTGGACCTGTCCGACACCGGCTCCGACGCCCTGGCGTATTACGGCGGCGCGGGCGATGACACGGTCACCGGCTTCGACGTCAAGAACGGCGCGGCCTGGGTGGTCGGCTCGGCCGGCGCCAACCTGGATGGCCAGGCGACGGTCGGGAACAAGGACGGCTATGTCGCCCAGCTGAACGTCAGCACCGGCGCGGTCGACTGGAGCCAGCGCCTGACGGGCAAGGACGGTTACGCCACCCCGACCTCGGTCGCGGTCTCGTCGTCGGGCGCTTCCAGCCTTGACCTGTTCGGCCTGCCCGCCGGCAAGATGGATTTCACCCAGTCCGAACGCATCGTCTCGGCGACGGCGGCGCGGCCTGGCGACACCTTCCAGATCCGCACCCGCGAGCGCGGGACCCTGACCTCGATCAAGATCGAGGCCAATGACACGCTCGAGACCCTGGCCGACAAGGTCAAGAAGGCTTCGGGCTACCGCGCCAAGGTCGAGGTCGTGTCCAGCGGCAACAGCCGCGTGCTCAAGATCAGCCCGGCCTCGAACACCTCGACCATCGAGATCGTGGCCGGCAAGGGCGGCGCCGACGTGCTGACCTCGCTGGGCCTGGCCAGCGGCGTCGTGCGCGCCACCAAGACCAATGACGGCAAGACCGTCTCGGCCGATGGCAGCGGTCCGATGTACGGCCTGCAGCTGCCGCCCGAGCTGGACCTGACCACCGAGGCGGGCCGCAAGAACATCAATACCATCCTCCAGCGGGCCATGTCCTCGATCCGCACCGCCTATCGCGACGTCTCGGACGCGGCGATGGGGATCAAGAGCGATGGCGGCACTGGCGGGGACAAGACTGGCGGTACGGTGCCGGCCTATCTGACCGCCCAGATCTCGAACTATCAGGCGGCCCTGAACCGCCTGACGGGCGGCGGGTAGCGCGCGACAGCCGAAAGTGGTTGCCGGTTTCGGCGGCTATCGCGCTCCAATTTAAGAAAGCGAGCCTGCTTACCTGTTCCAGATGTTCATCTGGAACGGGCGGGCTGGGGCCTCTTTTGGCCTCGCCGAGCTTGAAAGCGTCATCGACGCGTCGTAGCCAGTGACCATGGACTTTCTGAAAGATCGACGGATCATCATCGGCGGCGGCGCGACGCTCGCGCTGCTGGCTGGCCTGGGCATCGCCGTGGCCCTGATGTCGGGTCAGGACAAGAAGCCCGCCGAAGAGCCGCCGGCCTCGCGCGCCGGCCTGATCGTCGAGACCGGGCGCGACGACGACGCCAAGCTGGATCCGGCGCGCCCGCTGCGCTGCTTCGTGGGCGGCAGCTTCGTCGGCGAGATCACCTTGGCCGAGTGCGCCAAGAAGAACGGCGTGGCGACCGGCGCCCTGGATGTCGGGGTCGACGAGACCGGCGCCCTGGCCGCCGCCGACCAGGCCGGCACCGTCCTGACCCCGCTGCCGCCGACCCCGACCGTGACCGCACCCGCCGCGACCACGCCGTCGAACCCGGCGACGCCGCAGGCTCCGGCCTCGACCAACACGCCGCTGGCCGCCTGCTGGCGCTATGCCGGCAATGAGTGGCGGCGTCTGCCGGGCGACATCACCCTGAACGCCTGCGCCCAGCAGTTGTTCGGCGGCCGCTGCGAGAAGACCGGCGGCGCCACTTACGGCCGCTGGGGCGAGGAGACGCTGCGCCTGGTGCCGGGCCGCGTTGAGATCTCGTCGGACAACCGCAGCTTCCACACCGCCTTCGATCAGGGTCCGAACTGCTCTATCCCGAACGGTTGATTGGTTTATAAGTGTAATCCATGAGCAAGCCCGTCCTCGCCATCGCCGCCGTCCTGGCTGTTTCCACCCTCGGGCTCTCGGCCTGCGAGAAGCAGACCAAGCCGCCGTTCGAGCAGGGCGTCTGCTTCCAGGTGGCGACCAACAAGGACGGCACGCTGCGCTACAATCCGGTCGAGCGAAACGTGCCGCAGATGGAGCTGTGCGCCGCCGCGCTGGAAGGCATGCGCATGCGTTTCGTGCGCCTGGGCCAGTCCAATAGCCAGGGCATGGTCGGCGCCTATCAGGGCTCGTTCCTGTTCCTCGAGAAGGAAGGGATCTATGTCGGCCAGACCTATGAGGGGCCGCGCTTCATGTCGCTGGTCCGCACGGGCGACGGCCGTCTGGCCGTGCCGGGCGCCATTCGCCGCGAACCGGCCCAGTAGAGCTTAACCGAAGAGGGCGGAGCGCATCGTCCGTCCACAGCCCTCTTTCCCGTCCACAAGAACGTTGCAAGAACAAAACTTGCGCCTGGCTTAAGCGCTCGTTAACGTCCGCCCTCAGATTCCGGTGCAAGGGTCGCCGGGCGAGAGCAAGGTCGTACGATGGCGGGCAGCGTCAACAAGGTCATTCTGGTGGGCAATCTCGGGGCCGATCCCGAGATCCGCAGCCTGGGTTCGGGCGACCGCGTCGCCAATCTCCGCATCGCGACGTCGGAGACCTGGCGCGACCGCAACAGCGGCGAACGCAAGGAAAAGACCGAGTGGCACCGCGTCGTGATCTTCAACGACAACCTGGTGAAGGTCGCCGAGCAGTATCTGCGCAAGGGCTCGACGGTCTACATCGAGGGCGCCATCCAGACCCGCAAATGGACCGACAACACCGGCGTCGAGAAGTACTCGACCGAGATCGTGCTGCAGAAGTTCCGTGGCGAACTGACCATGCTGGGTGGCCGCGGCGACGGCGCCGGCGCCGCGTCGGGCGGCGGTGACGAGTACGGCGGCGGCTATTCGGGCGGCGGTGGCGGCAACTTCGGCGGCGGCGGTCAACGCAGCCAGCCCAGCGGCCCGCGCGAGAGCTTCTCGGCCGACCTGGACGACGAGATTCCGTTCTAGGGGCGGGCTGATACGGAAAGTGGAGGGGCGGGCGGCGGCCGACAGAACCGCCGGCGGTCTCCCTCCACGGGGGCGAGCGGCGGGCGGACCGGAAAAGGTCGCCCGC
>CAIUMD010000106.1 GCA_903900155.1 uncultured Caulobacterales bacterium
ACAAGCTCAGGATGAGGTTTTCGACTGAACCGCCCTGCCAATAGCCCTCATCCTGAGCTTGTCGAAGGACGAGGGCGGGCCCGCGGCCTCCCCACACCTGGCGTATGGTTTGCGAGTCCTTAACCGGAACGTTTCGGTTTGGGACAGTGCGATGGATTACGGCTTTGGCAAGGGTCCTCCGATCCGCGTGTTCGCGGAGGAGGAAGAGGGCGGCGCGGCCCTGGAGATGGGTCTGCTGCTGGGGCTGGCGGCGTTCTTTGCGTTCACGATGAAACACCTGATCGCCGCGCCCCTGCTGGGGACGTTCACCAAGGCGGCGCAGGTGATGAGCCAGGCGCTGGCGGGGTAGCTACTGCCCGCCGCCGGCCTTCAAGGAATCCCACGAGCGGTTCGCGCCGGCCTGGCCGGTGGCGGCGCGCAGATAGGCCAGGTTGTTGGCGACCTGTTCGGGGGGGAGGTCGGCGCGGGCCAGTTTTTCGGCTTCGGGCAGGCGGCCTTGCAGACCGACGACCAAAGCGAGGTTCTGGCGCACCTGGATGGTGGCCGACGGCAGCGTGGCGGCGCGGCGCAGCTGGGCTTCGGCGCCGGCCAGGTCGCCCTTGGCGGCCAAGTGCATGGCGTAGTTGGCCAGCGGCGCGGCTTCGGTCGGCGCCAGGGCCAAGGCCTGGCGGTGGGCCGCCTCGGCCTCGTCGTCGCGCTCGGCCTGTTCGTAGGCCACGCCCAGCAGGGTCAGCGGACGCCAGTCCTTGGGGTTGGTCGCGGCGGCCTTGCGGGCCGGCTCAATGGCGTAGAAGCCCTGGCCGCGCGCGATGTGGGCGCGGGCCAGTTCCAAGAGCAGGGTCTCATCGTTCGGGTTGGCGACCAGGGCCTTGGTCGCGGCCTCGGCGGCGTCGTCATTGCGGCCAAGCCCGCGCAGGGCCTGGGCCAGGCCCGCGCCCGCCTGGGCGTCGGCCGGATCGATCTCGAACTCGGACCCCCAGAAGGCCGCGCGGGCCAGCGGGTCCAGGCGCGCGGCCTCGGCGCGCTGCTGCGGCGAGGCCTTGACCGGCGCGGGGGCGGCGGCTTGAGGGGCCGGCTTGGGCGCGTCCGCCGCGAAGGCGGGCGCGGCCAGCGGCAGGAAAGCCTGGCCAAGAAGAAGGGAAGCTAGAACGGTTGCGACGAGCGCGCGCTTGCGACACATGAAAGACATGTCTCCAGAAGGTTCGCCCATTGTCCGGGCGCGGCCCTCAAGGAATCGTTAAGCATAATTTTAAAGGGTTTGCCCGATGTCCGACGTCACGCACCCGATCCTCGCCGAGGTCGACGGCCAGGCGATCCCGATCCATCCGTTGGCCGAGGGCGATGTTGAGGCGTTCCTGGCGCAAAAGCGTGCTCCGATAAGGACTTATGCCGCCGCCAACAAGTTCTCAGGGAAAACCGGCCAAGTGCTGGCCGTGCCTGGCGCCAGCGGCGCGGTCGAGCGCGTGCTGTTCGGGACGGGCGCTGGCCGCGTTGATCTGTCGCTGTTCAGGACGCTCGCGGGCAAGCTGCCGGCCGGCGACTACGCCCTGGCCAAGCTGCCCAAGGGCGTCGATCCGGCCGAGGCGGCGCTGGCCTTCGCGCTGGGGACCTACCGCTTCGACCGCTACAAGAAGAAGGGCGAGGCGATACCCCGCCTGGTCGCGCCCAAGGGCGTCGACGCCGCCGCCGTGACCGCCTTCGCCCACGCCTGCGCCCTCGCCCGCGACATGGTCAACACCCCGGCCAACGACATGGGCCCGCTGCAGATCGAAACCATCGCCGGCGAGATCGCGCAGAAGTACGGCGCGACCCTGTCGGTGGTGCGCGGCGACGACCTGCTGAAGGAGAACTACCCCGCCGTCCACGCCGTGGGCCGCGCCGCCGTCGACGCCCGCGCGCCGCGCATGATCGAGGTGTCGTGGGGCGATGCAACCCACCCGTGCGTAGCACTCGTAGGAAAAGGCGTGGTGTTCGACACCGGCGGCCTCGACATCAAGCCCTCGGCCGGCATGCGGCTGATGAAGAAGGACATGGGCGGCGCCGCTCACGCCCTGGCCCTGGGCCGCATGGTCATGGAGGCCAGGCTGCCGGTGCGCCTCGTCATCCTGACCCCCGTGGTCGAGAACGCCATCGCCGGCGACGCCATGCGGCCGGGCGACGTGCTGCAGACCCGCGCCGGCCTGACCGTCGAGGTCGGCAACACCGACGCCGAGGGCCGCCTGATCCTGGCCGACGCCCTGACCCGGGCCGGCGAGCTGAAGCCCGCCTTGACCCTCGACTTCGCCACGCTCACGGGCGCGGCGCGGATGGCCATGGGGCCGTTCGTGATCCCGTTCTGGACCGCCGACGATAAGCTGGCGGGCCAGATCGAGGCCGCCTCGCGCCAGGTGTCGGACGCCCTGTGGCGCATGCCGCTGACTGAGGCCTATCGCGAGGCCCTGGACAGCGACATCGCCGACCTCAAGAACGATCCCGACGGCTGGGCCCAGGCCGGCGCCACCACGGCGGCCTTGTTCCTGCAGCGCTTCGCCCCAAATGCAGATGAGGCGGGTCCGTGGGCCCACTTCGACGTCTTCGCCTGGAACCCCAAGGGACGCCCCGGATTCCCCGTAGGCGCGGAGGTCCAGGCCATCCGCGCCGCGTTCGCCATGATCAAGAGCCGCTTCGCATGAGCCTAGACACTCGGATTACCCTGGCCCGCCCGGACCTGGCCGATCAGCGGCTGGAAGGCCTTGCCCCGGCCGAGCGCTATGCCGAGAGCCGGATCATGGTCTGCGCGGTCCCGTCCACGGCCATCCGCGCCGCCGCCGCGCCCGACGCCGAACAGTGGGACCAGCTGCTGTTCGGCGAGGTCTTCCGGGTGCTGGAAGAGAAGGACGGCTTCGCCTGGGGCCAGGCCCCGCGCGACGGCTATGTCGGCTATGTCGCCGTCACCGACCTGATCCAGCAGGGCCATCCGCCGACCCACGCGGTCAGCGCCCTGCGCACCTACGCGTTCAGCAAGCCCGACATCAAGTCGCGGCCCGAGGGGCTCTATTCCCTCAATGCCCTCGTGACGATCGAGGCCCGCGAAGGCCGCTTCGCCAAGGGCGCCGGCGCGGGCTGGTTCGTCGAGGACCACCTGACCGCCATCGGCCGGGGCCAGCGCGACTACGTGTCCGTCGCCGAGCGCTTCCTGGGCGCGCCCTACCAGTGGGGCGGCCGGGAGAGCCTGGGCCTGGACTGTTCGGGCCTCGTCCAGCAGGCGCTGTACGCCTGCGCCCGCGCCTGTCCGCGCGACACCGACATGCAGCGCGGCTTCTTCCCGGAAGTGGCCGAGGCCGACCGTCGGCGTGGCGACCTGGTCTTCTGGAAGGGCCATGTGGCCATCCTGCTGGACCGCGACACCATCCTGCACGCCAATGCGCACCACATGGCCACGGCGGTCGAGCCGCTGGCGCAGGCGGCAGCGCGGATCGAGGGGACCTCGACGGGCGGGGTGCTGGGGTATCGGCGAGTGTAGCACGCTGCGCTACATCTTATTGATTTCTGTAGCGTGTCGTACTACGTTCCTAAGGCCGCGGGAGGCCTTGGAGGATGATACAAAGCTGGAAGAGCGATAGCCTCAAGGCTGTCTTCGAAGGTAGATCGCCGAAGGGCTTTCCGAGCACCGTCATAAACAAGACGCGACGCCTGTTGGCGCAGATGAACGCCGTGACGGACGTCGAGCAACTTCGCGTTCCGCCGGGTAATCGCCTGCATGCCCTCACCGGCGATCTGGAGGGCCGGTGGTCGCTCAGCGTCAACGACCAGTACCGGTTGGTGTTCCTGTGGGGCGCCGACGGTCCCGAAGAGGTCTGGTTCGGCGACTATCACTGACCTGACCCTGTAATCTGGCCTGTTCATTGGAGAACGGTAATGGCCACCTTTTTGGACTATGACTTCGTCTCGCCGTTGCCGCATCCCGGCGAAATCCTGCGCGAGGACTTCATGGCGCCGCTGGAGATGACGGCAGGCGCACTGGCGCGAGCCATGGGACTGAAGGACAGGACGCGGATCGAGCGGCTGGCGCGCGAGTTGCAGCCTGTCACGCCAGACACCGCGATGCGGCTTGAGCGTGTTTTCAGTGTCAACGCCCAGTTCTGGATGAACCTTCAGGCCCAGTATGATTTGTCCAAGGCAGTGGTCGAGCGGCGTGCGGAGTATCAGCAACTGGCGCCGGTCGGGACCTAAGCGACTTCGCACACGCCTATTTCACCCGCCTACTTCACCCACTGCGCCGGCCAATCCACGATCGACTGCGGCGTGGCGGGCGTCGGTGAGGGCGAAGAAGGCGCCGTCATTGACCAGCTTGCCCTTCGCATCGACCACCAGGAAGGGCGGCACGCCCTTCAGCTTGTCGAACCAGCGCTTGACCTCGGGCTGTTCCAGCACGCCGGCGAAGACCCGGCAGTCGCCGCACCAGTTGCCGCCCAGGTCGATGAGGACCGGCCGCTTGGCCGCCCTGGCCTTCTTGATCACGGCGGCGAGGGTCAGGACGCGAAGCTGCATGGACGGCGACATGCGAGAAGGGGCTTTCGAACGAACCTTCAGTCCGAAAACCCTAGCTGGCGCATAGAAAAAGGGCCGCGAAGAACTCTTCGCGGCCCTTTTAGATTCGGTGATCGGCGTGATCAGGCCTTCGGCGG
>CAIUMD010000107.1 GCA_903900155.1 uncultured Caulobacterales bacterium
GGGCCACCTCCCCCAGAGGGGGAGGAGAAACGTATCAAGCCCCAGCCTTCCGCAGCTTCGGCGTCACCGCCACCGTCATCAGCCTTGCGTTCCGGATCACCAGGAACTCGGTCACCCGCCCGATGCTGTGGTGATCCAGCGCCCGCAGCAGGTCGTCCAGGCCGGTCAGCGCCTGTTGCCCCGCCGCGACCAGCAGGTCGCCTTCCTTGACGCCGGCCTTGGCCGCCGGGCCGCCCGCGTCGACATGGGCCACATAGACCGCATAGGGCTGGTAGACGCCGGTCGCCTTCGACAGGGCCGGCGGGATCGGAGCCTGCTGGGCGACCAGGCCGATCGAGCCGCGCCGCACGTGGCCGTGCTCCAAGAGCTCGCCGATCACGAACTTGGCGGTGTTGGCCGCCACCGCGAAACACAGGCCCTGGTAGCCGGCGATGATCGCCGTGGCGATGCCGATGACCTCGCCGGTGGAATTGACCAGCGGTCCGCCGCTATTGCCGGGATTGAGCGCCGCGTCGGTCTGGATCAGGTCCTCGATCAGCCGGCCGCGCTCGCCGCGCAGGGATCGGCCCATGGCCGAGACGACGCCGGTGGTCACCGTGGCCTCGAAGCCCAGCGGCGCGCCGATGGCGATGACCAGCTGGCCGCGCCGCAGCTTCTTGGAGTCGCCGATCCTGGCCACCGGGATGTCGGCGGCCTGGTCCAGCTTGATGACGGCCAGGTCGGTGTCGGGATCGTCGCCGACGCAGCGCGCGGTCAGGCTGCGCCCCTCGGCGGTGATGACCACGAAGCGGCTGGCGCCCTGGATCACGTGGCTGTTGGTCAGGATCAGGCCGTTCCCATTCTTTCCTTGGGGGGCGATCGCGAAGCCCGAGCCGACGCCGCCCATGCGCGGGTCGTCCAGCATCGGGTGGATGCGGACCACGCTGGGGCCCACGCGCTCGACGGCGCGGACCACGGCGTTGGAATAGGCGTCCAGCAGGTCGCCGTCGGGCAGGGCGCAATAGCCGCCCTCGACCTCGACCGCTTTTCCGGTGTCGAACACGAACTGGGCGCCGTCGGGATAGGCCAGGATTTCGTGAGCGCGCGCTCTCACCGGGCGCTTGGCGCGCGCGAAGAGGTCGTATTTGCGTCCCTTGAGCATCGGTCCCCACCCCTGCCGTTAAACAAGGTTAACGGGAGTGGGGTTTTGAGGAAACCCCTTCTCCCCTTGCGGGAGAAGGTGTCAGCGCAGCTGACGGATGAGGGGTTGATAGTCGGATCCGCCGCGCGACCCCTCACCCGGCCCTGCGGGCCACCCTCTCCCGCAAGGGGAGAGGGATTTAAAAGGTGGGCGCCACAATCCCCCGCGCCGCCTGCTCGTCCTTGCGGATCTGCTCGATCATCAGCTCCAGGCTGTCGAACTTCAGTTCCGGGCGCAGGAAGGCGATCAGGTCGGTCTCGATGATCTGGCCGTAGAGGTCCTCGTCGAAGTCGAACAGCCAGGTCTCCAGCCGGGTCTCGACGATGCCGGTGGTGGGGTTGTTGCCCAGGTTGGCGACGCCCGGAACCTCGCGGCCGTCGGGCAGGCGGGTGCGGGTGGCGTAGACGCCCAGGCGCGGGACCACATAGTCCTCGACCTCGACATTGGCGGTCGGGAAGCCCAGCTGGCGGCCCAGCTGCTGGCCTCGGCGCACCACGCCCTCGATAGCGAAGGGACGGCCCAGGATGCGAGTTGCTTGCTCAGGATGTCCGTCGCGCAGGGCGTCGCGGACGGCGGTGGACGAGAACTTCTCGCCGTCGCCGCCCTCCACCGGCTCGGCCACCGAGACGGTGAAGCCGTACGCGTCGCCATAGGCCTTCATCAGCTCGGCGCTGCCGCTGCGGCCGCGGCCGAACGAGATGTCGAAGCCGACGGCGACGTGCTTCACGCCCAGACCTTCCACGAGCACCTTCTCGACGAACTCGCGGTCGCCGAAGCTGGCCATCTCGAAGTCGAACGGCAGCAGGTACAGCAGGTCGACGCCCAGGCCGCCCAGGGCGCGGGCTTGCTGGCCGTGGGTCATCAGCTTGAAGGCCGGCTCGGTGGGGCGGAACAGGCGGCGCGGGTGCGGGTCGAAGGTGACCACGCCCAGCGGGGTGTGCTGCGCCAGGGCGGCCCCTCTTTTCAAGGAAGATTGGGCGGCTTGCGCGATCACCTGCTGGTGGCCGCGATGGACGCCGTCGAAATTGCCCAGGGCCACGGCGGCGCCGCGCTCCTCGGCGGCCAGGTTTTTCCAGGCGTTGATCGTCTTGAGGGGCATCAGACGGCCGCCTTGCGCGGAACCATGACCGTGGCCTCGCCGTCGACGACGGCCTTGCCATTGACCTTGCAGACGGTCGACAGGGTGGCCTGGCCCTTGGCGTCGTTGATCTCGGTGACGGTGACGATCGCGGTGACCTCGTCGCCGATCTTCACCGGGCGGCGGAAACGCAGGCCCTGGGTCAGATAGACCGCGCCGGGACCGGGCAACTGGGTGCCCAGCACCGCCGAGATATAGCCGGCCGACAGCATGCCGTGAGCGATGCGCTGGCCAAAACTGGTGGTCGCCGCATAGTCGGCGTCCAGGTGCACCGGATTGGTGTCGCCGGTCACCTCGGCGAAGGCGACGATGTCGGCCTCGCCGACGGTGCGGACCAGCTGGGCCGACTGGCCGACGCTGAGCTCTTCGAGAAACTTGCCGTGAATTTGGCCCTGCATGACCGACCCTCTTACCAGACCAGATCGCCGATGGCGTGGGTCGCGCCCACGGCCTCGGCGTCCAGCAGGGCGTGGACGGCGTCGGGGATCAATTGGCCGTCCGGACCGACGGCCTTCTCGCCATGGATGCCCTTGGCGATGAACAGGCAGGCCAGCGACTGATCGTGGGCGCCCTTCACGTCGGTGATGACGCCGTCGCCGATGCACAGCACGCGGTCGCGGTCGACGGGACGACCCAGGAGTTGCGCCGCCTTGGCCAGCGACAGGTCGTAGATCGCGCCGAACGGCTTGCCGGCCATGACGACCTTGCCGCCCAGGCTTTCGTAGAGGTCGGCCAGGGCGCCGGCGCAGAAGATCAGGCGGTCGCCGCGCTGCACGACGCGGTCGGGATTGGCGCAGATGAACAGCAGGCCTCGGTCGGCGGCCACCTTCAGGCGGTCGCGATAGTCCTCGGGGACTTCCTTTTCGTCTTCATAAAGACCGGTGCAGGAGATGAAGTCGGCGTCCTCGCAAGCCCCGCTTTCCAGGGCCATGCCCTCGTACAGCACCTCGTCACGGGCGGGGCCGATCTTCCAGACCTTGCCGGGGGCGTTGGCGCGCAGCAGCGACTGGGTGGCGTCGCCCGAGGTGACAAAGCCGCTCCAGGCCGAGCGCGGTACGCCCAGGCTATCGAGCTGCGCCACGACATCGGCCGACGGGCGCGGCGAGTTTGAGATCAGCACCACCGGACCCTTGGTCTCTCCCCACTTCGTCAGGGCTTCGCAGGCCTGCGGGAAGCTGGCCACGCCGTTGTGGATCACGCCCCACACGTCGCACAGCACCACGTCGTAGCGGTCGGAAAGGGCGGAAAGGCCGGCGGGGAAGTCCATCATGGCTTGGGCGGTAGCGGTCCGGGGGCAAGGCGTCAATGTCGCCAGGGCCTCAGCTATCCCCTGACGTCGCGTATTCAAGGGTCTCGATGTCAAGCTTTCGAAGACCCGCGTTCCGTGACTATCCTCCGCGCATCAAGGGGAGGGGCCGATGACGATTCTGATCCTGGGTCTGGTGGTGTTCTTGGGGATCCACTCGGTGCGGATCCTGGCCGGACCGTTCCGCGACGCGCAGGTCGCCGCCAATCCGAAGCGCTGGAGGGGGCTATACACCCTGGTCTCGTTCGTGGGGCTCGCTTTGATCATCTGGGGCTGGGTCCTGGCCCGGCCGATGGCGCCGCAGCTCTACGATCCGCCGACCTGGGGCCGGCACGCCGCCTGGGGCCTGGTCTGGATCGCCTTCGTGCTGATGCCGACCGCCAATGCGCCGACGGGCCGGATCAAGGCGGCGGTGCGTCATCCGATGCTGCTGGGGGTGATCTTCTGGTCGGCCGGGCACCTGCTGGCGAACGGGGATCTGGCGTCGGTGACCCTGTTCGGGGCGTTCCTGGCGTGGGCGATCCTGGATTTGATCTCGGCGCTGCGGCGCGGGGAGCCGGCGCCGGTGGTGGTGAAGCCGCGGGCGGACCTGATCGCGGTGGTGGCGGGGACGGTGCTGTGGTGCGTGTTTGTGTTCTTCCTGCACCGGATTTTGTTCGGGGTTTCGCCGTTGGGGTGAGGGCTTGAGCGCCCCCTCCGTCTCGCTGCGTATCCGCAGCGATCCACCTCCCCC
>CAIUMD010000108.1 GCA_903900155.1 uncultured Caulobacterales bacterium
AGGAGGGGCCTAATTCCCCTCCGCCGCCCGCTTCAGCCCCTGGACCTGCTGCCCCAGCACCCCGTCGACCGGCTTGGCGATCTTGTCGATGCCGCCCCGGAAGTAGCCGCCGACGTCATAGGTGACGGTTACGGTCGTCTTGCCGTCCTTCTCGGCCAGCAGGAAGGTCAGGGCCCCGGTCGCGCCCGAGCTCTGCATCGGACCCAGGGCGCCGGACAAAACGAGCTTCTGGCCCGGCGCGGCGTAGATCGTGGTGGCGTGCAGCACCGAGCCGCCACTGGGCAGGCGTTCGCAGAAGCAGCCGCCTGAGGCCGCGCCCAGCGACAGGTTGGCGGCCGAGCCCGACCAGGTGTGGTCCGAAGCCCACCATTTGGCCGGCGTCACCAAGGTCGCCCAGACCGCATTGGCCGGAGCCGCGATCACGACCTCGCGCCGGACCTGGAAGCCGGTGGCCGCAGCGTCGGTCACCTCCGCCCGCGCCGCACCGGCGGCGGCCAGCAGCGCCAGGGCGGCGATCATCGTCTTCATGGGCGTCCCTCCCGAACCTTCCCCGCGAGGGTGAGGGCAGGGGAGGCCGACCGTCAACGTCCGCTATTCGACCGGCGAACTGACCGTCGCGCCGCCGGCCTTCAGCCGGTCCAGCACGCCGTTGGCGGGCAGCAGGAAGCCGAGATCCACCACCGCCACGGTGACGCCGGGACGCTTGAGCGCCTCGGCCATGGCGTCGGTGGTCTGGGCGACGCCCTTGTCCAGCAGGGCCGCGCCGCCGGGGGCGCGCAGCAGGCAGCGCTGGGCGGCGCTGTCGCGATAACGGGCGCGGACCGAGGCGAGGTCGCCCTCGGCCCAGTCGCGGCCGATGGTGGTGGAGTGGGCGCCGTCATAGGCGATCTCGTCCAGGGCCACCTTCAGGCAGTACAGCTGGTCTTCGGGCGAGAGCTTGGAGGCGATGGTCGTCACCGCGCTCATTCGATATTGACCCACCGCCTTGACCTTCAGCTTGCGGGCCTTGGCCATGCGCTCGATCGTGCTGATCGGCTTGGCTTCCGAGAGGCCGGCCGCCTGGCGGAAATCCGACAGCAGCAGGAACCCCGCCACGGCCGGCTTCCAGTTCTTGTAGTCGCCGGCATTCTTTCGAGCTTGATTGCGGGACTCGACGAAGCGCGCCTTCAGATCGGGCGGCAGCTGGTCCTCGAGGCTTTTGCCCATCGGCTGGCGCAGGCCGCCGCCGAACTTGAGGATAAAGCCGGCGATCTCGGTGACGCCCACCGAGGCCTGGGGCGGAACCAGGACGAGGTCGGACTTGTCCAGGGCCTTTTCCAGGCGCGGACTGGACCACTTCAGCGAATGGGGCAGGGGCTGGGCCGAGCCCAGGACGTAGAGCTTGGCGCCGTCCTTCTCGACCAGCCAGACGGCGGGACCGGGCGGTTTGGCCACCACGGTCAGTTCGGCGACCACCGCGCTCTCGTCTGGAGCCGGGGCGGCGCCCAGCTCGACGGGCGGCGGCGGGGCGGTTTGTCCGGAAAGCAGCAGGGAAAGGGCCAGAGCGGCGGACGCGACCATCAAAACTCCTTCAGCCCCCGAAGTCACTTAACCCTTCTCCCCCTGCGGGAGAAGGTGTCGCGAAGCGACGGATGAGGGGTCGCACCAGACGCGCCGAGAAACCCCTCACCCGACCACCTTCGGTGGCCCCCTCTCCCGCAGGGGGAGAGGGAAACCAAGGCTTAGGCTCCCGGCGGAACCGGGAAGCCGCGCTTGCGCATCAGGGCGCCGATCTTGACGTCACGGCCACGGAAGGCGCGGAACTGGTCGACGGGATCGACGGTGTTGCCCTTGGACATGATGTCGTCGTGCAGGCGCTTGGCGACGGCCTTGTCATAGAAACCGCCGGGGGCTTCGGCGAAGGCTTCGGCCGCGTCGGCCGTCAGGGTGTCGGACCACAGATAGCTGTAGTAGCCGGCCGAATAGCCGTCGCCCGAGAACACGTGAGCGAACTGCGGCGTGCGGTGCCGCATGACGATCTCCTTGGGCATGTTCAGCTTGGCCAGCTCCTCGCGCTCGAACTTGTCGGGATCGATGTCGACGTCGCCGGCCAGGTGCAGCTTCATGTCGATCAGGGCCGAGGCCAGGTATTCGGTGGTGCCGAAGCCCTCGCCGAACTTGCCGGCCGCCTCGATCTTGTCGACCAGGGCCTGCGGGATCGGCTTGCCGGTCTGATAGTGCAGGGCGAACTGGTTCAGAACTTCCTTGGTCGGCAGCCAGTGCTCGTTCAGCTGGCTGGGAAACTCGACATAGTCGCGCGCCACGTTGGTGCCCGACACCGACGGATAGGTCGCATTGGCGTTCAGGCCGTGAATGGCGTGGCCGAACTCGTGGAACAGGGTGACGGCGTCGTCCCACGAGATCAGCAGGGGCTCGCCCGGCTTGCCCTCGATGAAGTTGGAGTTGTTCGAGACGATCGTGGTGATCTCGCCCTTGAAGCGTTCCTGGGTGCGATAGGCGTTCATCCACGCGCCCGAGCGCTTGCCCGGACGGGCATAGGGGTCGAAGTACCATAGGCCGACGTGCTTGCCGGCGCGGGTCACCTCATAGACGGTGATGTCCTCGTGATAGACCGGGATGCCTTCCAGCTTCTTGAACTGGAAGCCGTACAGCTGGCCCGAGGCCCAGAACATGCCCTCGCGCAGCTTGTCCAGCTGCAGGTAGGGCTTCACCTCGTTCATATCGAGGTCGTACTTCACCTTGCGAACCTTCTCGGCATAGAAGCGATAGTCCCAGGGCTCGAGCTTGAACCCGCCCCCCTCCTTGTCGATGATCGCCTGCATGTCGGCCACGTCGATGGCGACCTGGGCGATGGCCGGCTGCCAGACGGCCTCCATCAGGGCCATGGCGTTTTCCGGCGTCTTGGCCATGGCGTTTTCCAGGCGCCAGTGGGCGTGGGTCTTGTAGCCCAGGAGCTTGGCGCGCTCGACGCGCAGCTTCAGGATCTTGGAGATGATCAGGTTGTTGTCGGTCGCGCCGCCGTTGTCGCCGCGATTGACGAAGGCGCGCCAGACCTTTTCGCGGGCGCTTCGCACCGGGCTCTCGGTCAGGAACGGGTCGACGCTGGAGCGGGTGTTCACGATCACGAACTTGCCCGGCAATTTGCGGGCGGCGGCGTTCGAGGCGGCGGCGTCCTTCAGGCCTTCCGGCAAGCCGGCCAGGTCGGCGTCGCTGAGCTCGATCCAGGTGTTCTCGTCGGCCAGCAGGTTCTGGCTGAACTTGGTGTAGAGACCGGCCAGTTCGGTGTTGATCGCGCCAACCCGGGCCTTGGCCTCAGGCGACAGCTTGGCGCCAGAGCGCACGAAGTTGCGGTAGTAGATCCAGAGGACACGCTGCTGTTCGGGCGTCAGCTTGGCCTTGGCCGGCGAATTGTAGACCGCCTCGATGCGGGCGAAGAGCGCGGCGTTCTGGGTGATCTTGTCGCCATGGGCCGACAGGGCCGGATCCATCACCTCTTCCACGGCCTGGAATTCCGGGGTGCTCATGTTGGAGCCCCAGATGCCGTAATAGGTCTGGATGTCGCCCAGCGTCCGGCCGGAGTCTTCCAGGGCCGCGATGGTGTTCTCAAAGGTCGGCGCGGCCTTGTTGGCGGTGATCGCGTCGATCTCGGCCAGGTTCTTGGCCATGGCCGCTTCCAGGGCCGGCTTGAAGTCGGCGACCTTGACCTTGTCGAAGGCGGGCACGCCGCCATAGGGGCCGGTCCATTTCTGGAGAAGCGGGTTCGTAGCCTGGGCCATGGCGAAGCTCGGATTAAAGGCCGCGACCGCGCCGGTGGCGGCGGCCGAAGCTAGAAACGTACGACGTTGCACGGAGTGTCTCCAGTGGAGGTTTGACGCGACCCTAGGACAAGCCTCCGATCACGTCACATGACAGGACCGTAACCTTCGTCCCTAAGGTCTTGGGCGCGTGGACGACGACCGCTTTGGCGGCTACAGCTTTGGCCATGATCGGCGTCTTCGACTCCGGCGTGGGCGGCCTCTCGGTCCACCGCGCCCTCGTGCAGCGTCTGCCGCAGGCGGACTTCACCTATCTGGCCGACCAGGCCAACGCCCCCTATGGCGTGCGAACCGGCGAGGAGATCGTCGAGCTGACCAAGGCCGGCTGCGTGCGGCTGTTCGATCGCGGCGCCAGCCTGGTCGTCCTGGCCTGCAACACCGCCTCGGCCATCGCGCTTCGCCGCCTGCAGCAGACCTGGCTGCCGGGCTACCGGAAAAAGATCGGCCGGCCGGTCAATATCCTGGGCATCATCGTGCCGACCATCGAGAAGGCCACCGGCCTGCCGTGGGAGCACGAGGCCGAACGGCGCGGCGAGAAGGTCCAGGCGCTGGATATTCTCGGCGTGTTCGCCACCCAGGCCACGGTGCGCTCGCGCGTCTATGAAATCGAGATCGACAAGCGCAAACAGGACCTGGCGGTGTTTTCCGAGGCCTGCCCTGAACTGGTGCCGCTGATCGAGGGCGACGCCAGCGCCGTCGAGCTGGCCAAGGCCGTGGAGGGCCACGTCCAGGCCCTGAAGACCCGCATCGGGCGCTTCCCCGATCGCGTGGTGCTGGGCTGCACCCACTACGAGATCATCGCCGACATCTTCCGCGCCGCCCTGCCGGCCGGCACGCCGCTGATCCAGCAGCCCGAGGCCACGGCGGACGCGCTGGAGCTCTATCTGGAGCGACATCCCGAATATGCGACCGGGACGGGCGGCGAGCGCGTGTTCCTGACCACGGGAACGCCGGGCCCGCAGAACGGGCTGGTGCAAGGATTCTGGGGCGGGCCGGTAAGTTTCGAGGCGGCTTAGGCAGCGGGACCGAAACCTCGTCCTTCAACAAGCTCAGGATGAGGTTTCTATTTCAACTGTCCTGTCAGTAGCCCTCATCCTGAGCCTGTCGAAGGACGAGGGCGGCTCCGCGACCTTATGAATCATTTCCTGACGAACGCCGTAAACGCCTCTTAACGGTCTTCAGGCACAACATCGCGGTCCGACCCATTCTGAGGGTCCGACGGCGAAGTTGAGTTCGGAGACTTTCATGGCGCGAGCCGCGCGGCGATCCACGACGGAGCTCCTGTGGGATGCGATCCGTTATGGCTGGGTCCAGCCCTGGACCGCCCGGTTCCGGGGCGGGGTCGTCACCGTGATCGGGGCCGGCCTGCTGCTGGCCATCGCCACCTACAACGCCACCGATCCCAGCCTGAACGCCGTCACCGGTGAACCCGCCCGCAACGCGCTGGGCGGCCCGGGCGCCGCCGTCGCCGACCTCTTGATGCAGTCGCTGGGCCTGTCGGCCTGGGGCGTCGCCCTGCTGATGCTGGTGTTCGGCGTCACCCGCGTGGCCCAGGCCGACCCCGACGCCGAGCGCAAGGACCTGCGCCAGCGCGCCGCTGTCGGTGCGCTGGGCCTGCTGGCCCTGTCGGCCGTGCTGGCCGCCCCCCCGCCGCCGGCGATCTGGCAGCTGGAGAAGGGCCTGGGCGGTTTCTGGGGCGACGCGCTGCTGCATGGCGTGGCCGGCGTCCTGGGTTTCGCTAACATCCCCGGCGCCACCGTCATCGCCGCCATCCTGTTCGCCATCGCCGCCATCGTCGCCCTGGGTTTCGCCATCGGCGTGCGCGAGGTCGATCCGGACGCCATCCACACCGCCGTCAGCAACGCCCTGCAGCCGCGCGTCCGCGCCGAGCCGGAACCCGCGCCGGCCCCGCTCGCCAGGCCCGTTCGCGCTAAGAAAGAAAAAACCGAGTCCGCGCCGAAACGCGAGCGCCGCCTGCCGCCGATCGACGACGACGGCGCGATCGTCGCCGCGCCCGCCGCCGTGGCTTCTCCGGAACGCGCCTACACCCCGCCGCCGCCTCAGGATGACGAGGACGCGTTCGAGGACATGCTCGACGCCCGTCCGATGGCGATCGCCAAGCCCAAGGCCCCAGCCAAGGAGTCGGGCCGCGAGCAGCGCGAACAGCAGAAGGCCTTCGACTTCGACGAGGAGGAAGGTTTCCAGCTGCCGGAACTGGCCATGCTGGCCAAGTCCAAGCCGCGCTCGTCGGAGGTCGACGCCGGTTCGCTGCGCCAGAACGCCCGCCTGCTGGAAAGCGTGCTGGCCGAGTTCGGCGTCAAGGGCCAGATCGACCAGATCCGCCCCGGTCCGGTGGTCACCATGTACGAGCTGGTGCCGGCCCCGGGCGTGAAGACCGCCCGCGTCGTGGCTCTCGCCGACGACATCGCCCGTTCGATGAGCGTGATCTCGTGCCGCGTCGCCGTGGCCCAGGGCCGCAACGCCATCGGCATCGAGATGCCGAACTCCAAGCGCGAGACGGTCTATCTGCGCGACCTGCTGAGCAGCGCCGACTACGAGAAGGCCAGCCAGATCCTGCCCATGGCGCTCGGCGAAACCATCGGCGGCGAGCCCTATATCGCCGACCTGGCCAAGATGCCCCACCTGCTGATCGCCGGCACCACCGGCTCGGGCAAGTCGGTCGGCGTCAACGCCATGATCCTGTCGATCCTGTACAAGCTGCCGCCCGAGAAGTGCCGCTTCATCATGGTCGATCCCAAGATGCTGGAATTGTCGGTCTATGACGGCATCCCGCACCTGCTGGCCCCCGTCGTGACCGATCCGAAGAAGGCCGTCGTGGCCCTGAAGTGGACCGTGCGCGAGATGGAGGACCGCTATCGCCGCATGTCGAAGATCGGCGTGCGCAATATCGGCGGCTACAACGAGAAGGCCAACGAGGCCGCCGCCAAGGGCGAACACTTCGAGCGGACCGTGCAGACGGGCTTCGACGACGCCGGCCGTCCGATCTACGAGACCGAGCAGATCCGTCCCGAGGCCATGCCCTATCTGGTCGTCGTCATCGACGAGGTCGCCGACCTGATGATGGTGGCCGGCAAGGACATCGAAGGCGCCGTGCAACGCCTGGCCCAGATGGCCCGCGCCGCCGGCATCCACCTGATCATGGCCACGCAGCGCCCGTCGGTCGACGTCATTACCGGCACCATCAAGGCCAACTTCCCGACCCGGATCAGCTTCCAGGTCACCAGCAAGATCGACGCCCGCACGATCCTGGGCGAGCAGGGCGCCGAGCAGCTGCTGGGCCAGGGCGACATGCTCTACATGGCCGGCGGCGGCCGCATCACCCGCCTGCATGGTCCCTTCGTCAGCGACGGCGAGGTCGAGGCCGTGGCGAAGTTCCTGCGCGACCAGGGCATCCCCCAGTACCTGGAGGAAGTCACCGCCGGCGGCGACGAGGAGCAGGAAGAGGCCATCGAGGGCGCGTTCTCGGGCGAGGGCGGGGCCAACGACCTGTACGACCACGCCGTGGCCGTGGTCACCCGCGACCGCAAGGCCTCGACCAGCTACATCCAACGCCGCCTGCAGATCGGCTACAACCGCGCCGCCTCGCTGATGGAGCGGATGGAGAAGGAAGGCGTCGTCGGCGCCGCCAACCACGCCGGCAAGCGCGAGATCCTGGCGCCGCCGCCGCCTCCGCTTTAGAGGTCCGTGCTGCGAAAACCTCGTCCTTCGACAAGCTCAGGAAGAGGTTTTCGACTGCATCTCAGTAGACCTCACCTTGAGCCTGTCGAAGGGCGAGGGCGGGCAACCACTGGCTCAGCTTGGACGTTCCTGAGCTCCCAACCTGAACGGCGCTTCATCGCGGCGCCGGAAAATGGCCTTGCGGCGGCCTTCGCGCAGGCCAAGGTTGCGGCTAAGGAGTTTGCATGACCAATCGCCGTCTCTTTCTCGCCGCCGGCCTGGCCGCCGCCATCGCTTCTCCGGCTTTCGCCCAGCAGACCGCGCCTGTCCCGGCCAAGCTGAGCACCGAACAGCAGGCGCTGCTGGATAAGGCCACCGCCTATATCCAGGGCCTGTCGTCGGCCAAGGGCCGCTTCGTGCAGACCGACGCGCGCGGGACCCAGACCACGGGCACGCTCTACCTGCAGCGTCCGGGCAAGGCGCGGTTCGCCTATGACCCCCCGGCGGGCCTGCTGGTCGTCAGCAACGGCAACAACGTCAACATCTTCGACAGTCGGCTGAAGACCTTCCAGAGCTATCCGCTCAGCAAGACGCCGCTGAACCTGTTGCTGGCGCGCGAGGTTCGCCTGGATCGCGGCGTGACCATCACCGACATCCGCCCCTTGGCGGACGGTTTCACGATCGTGGCGCAGGACGCCCGCCGCCAGGCGCTGGGCCGGATCTCGATCGACTTTTCCAATGCGCCGATGGGCCTGATGGGCTGGACCATCACCGACCTGAAGGGCGGCACGACCCGCGTGCGCCTCAGCGAGTTCGTAGAGACCTCGGACCTGGATCCGGCGCTGTTCGTGCTGACGGATCCGCGTCGCAAGGTCGGCAAGCCGTAGAGCCTGTCTGAACAGGCTCGCCGAAGGAAGTCCGTCGAGATTGTGACATTACCACAACAGGCAAGAATCAACCCGCTTCGGGCTTGACTAAAAGTTTGGACGTGGCATATTTAACACGCATGGCGATGAGCGACCGACCCGCTCCTCGCGAACCGTGCCGGATCCTATCCCCTCCCGGCGGCGGCATGAGAGACTAGACTTTCAGCTCCGGACGCTAAGGTGTCCGGAGCTTTTTTCTTTTTGGGGTGACCGGCCGCTGGCCGGGGGCTCGTCCTGACAGGCTGGCGTTTCCTTTTCCGGGGCTTTAGAGCGGAGCCATGCGCCTCCGTATCGCCACCTGGAACGTCAATTCCGTCCGCCTCCGCGCCGAGCAGGCCGCGCGTTTCGTCGACGAGCAGGCTCCCGATGTCCTGTGCCTGCAGGAGATCAAGTGCCAGGAGGGCGAGTTCCCGCGCGAGGCCTTCGAGGCCATGGGCCTGCCGCACCTGAAGATCGCCGGCCAGAAGGGCTGGCACGGGGTGGCCATCGCCTCGCGCCTGCCGTTCGAGGACGCACCCACCCTGATGAACTGCCGCGAGGGCCATGCCCGCTGCGTGGCGGTCAAGGTCGCCGGCGTCGACATCCAGAACTTCTACATCCCGGCCGGCGGCGACACGCCCGACCGGATCGGCAACCCGAAGTTCGACCACAAGCTCGATTTCTACGAGACCCTGACCGCCGCCCTCAAGAAGCGCGACCCCAAGGCGCCGCTGATCGTCACCGGCGACCTGAACATCGCGCCGGGCGAGAACGACGTCTGGAGCCACCGCCAGATGCTGAAGGTGGTCAGCCACACGCCGCCCGAGCTCGAGGCCTTCGACGCCATGATGAAGTCGATGGACCTCTTGGACCTGCCGCGCCTGGCGACGCCGGAGCCGGAGAAGCTGTTTTCCTGGTGGAGCTATCGCGCCGCCGACTTCCGCAAGTCCAACCGTGGCCTGCGCCTGGACCATATCCTGGCCAGCCCCGGCCTGCGCGACGCGGCGATCGTGGACGGCAAGGTCAGCTCGCGCGTCCACGACACGGTGCGGGAATGGGAACGCCCCAGCGACCATGCGCCGGTGACGGCGGATCTGAAGGTCTGACCCTCCTTGTCATCCCTAGCGGCGTAGCCGACCCTGGATCCAGGGGCCGGCGCGATGCGGTGTCGTTCGAGTCCGCGGCCTTCGCGGTGGATGGCGGGCCGGACGTGGCGATGATCGTCTACAACCCGGCGACAGAAGAGAATCTGGAGCGGGTGCGGTCGCTAGTGGAGAAATGCTGACGCCACCACGCCGACGACCCCGCCGATCACCATCACCGCCAAGCCAAGTCGCGCCTGGCGGTGAGCGATGTTCAGGGTCCAGCCCATCATGGGATTCATCTTCGGAACGATGAGCCGTGGATCATGGGGATCGTTGTAGAGGCCCCAGCTGTACTTGTTCCGCATGGCGCAGGATCCTTGGATCAGGAATTCTAGCGCCGTTTTTCAATCGAAAGAAGAGCTCGGGAAATCTCAGCCCTCGGCCGCGACCACGCCTTGGGTGATCCACAGGGCCTTGTCCTTGAGGTTCTTGCGGATCCAGGCGGCGTGAACCTCGCGTTCGGCGTCGGTCGAGCGGAAGGGCAGGGGACGCGCGCGGGCGCCGTACGAGCCTTGCACCGCGGCCGACACCGAGAGGGCCTCGACATGGGTCAGTTCCAAGGCGCGTTCCTTGCCGCCCTGCAGTTCAAGATAGACCTCGGCCAACAGGTGCGAGTCGATCAGCGCCCCGTGCTTGTCGCGGCTGTCGAGGCTGATCTTGAAGCGTTTGCATAGCGCGTCGAGCGAGTTGTACATGCCCGGAAAGCGCTTCTTGGCCATGGCCAGGGTGTCGATCCAGCGCTCCTCGGCGATCGGTGGGCGACCGCACTTCTCCAGTTCGAAATTGATGAACGAGCGGTCGAAGGCGGCGTTGTGGGCGACCACGACGCTGTCGCCGACGAAGTCCAGGAACTTGTCGGCGATCTCGTGGAACTTGGGCTTGCCGGTCAGGAAGGCGCTGGAGAGGCCGTGCACCTTCTCGGCCTCGGCCGGCATGTCGCGCAGCGGGTCGCAATATTCGTGGAAGTTGCGGCCGGTCGGCATGAACTCGACCACCTCGATACAGCCGATTTCGACCAGGCGGTCGCCCGTCTTCGGATCGAAGCCGGTGGTTTCGGTGTCGAGGATGATTTCCCGGGCCATGCTTCTCAATGGCCCGCTTCGGAGTCCGCTTCAAGCGGAGCCGGGAGTTCTCAACAGAGTCAGAAGGTCGCGGACCTGGTCGCGGGCGTGGTCCAGACCCTGGCTGGTATCGATGACGAAATCGGCGCGGGCGCGCTTTTCGGCGTCGGGCGTCTGGCGGGCCAGGATCGCTTCGAACTTTTCCGGGGTCATCTCGGGCCGGGCCAGCACGCGGGCGCGCTGGACGTCGGCCGGGGCCGAGACCACGACCACCTTGTCGACCTTCTTCTCGCCGCCGGTTTCAAAGAGGAGCGGGATGTCGAGCACCACGATCTCGTGGCCCTCCGCCTGGGCTTTTTCGAAGAAGCCGATGCGGTGGGCGCCGACCAGCGGGTGGACGATCTGCTCGAGCTTGGCCAGGGCTTCGGAATTGCCGACGACCTGGGCGCTGAGCTTGGCGCGGTCGATCGCGCCGTCCGCGACCACGCCCGGAAACGCCGCCTCGACGGGCGCGACGGCCGCCCCGCCGCTGGCATAGAGCGCATGCACCGCCGCGTCGGAATCGTAGACCGGCACGCCCTCGGCCTGGAACAACGTCGAGGTCGTCGACTTGCCCATGCCAATGGATCCGGTCAGGCCCAGGATCAGCATGGCTCACCGAGCAGCTTCAACGCCATGCCGCGCACGTCGACCTCGGGCGAGGGAGCCGCGCCGTAGATCGCCTCGAAACTGGGGATCGCCTGGCGCAGCAGCATCTCCAGGCCATCGACCGTGCGGCGGCCGGCGGCCTGGGCGCGTTGCAGGAACTCGGTGCGCAGCGGCTTATAGACCATGTCCATGACCACGGCGTTTTCCGGGGTCAGGGCGAAGTCCGCCGCCGGGCCTTCGCCGCCGCCCAGGCCCAGCGAGGTGGCGTTGATGATCAAACCAGCTTCGGCCAGCAGCTCGGGCAGGGCGCCTTCATCCGCCGCGACCACCTTGTCGCCGAACGCGTCGACCAGCTCCTGAGCCCGCGCCAGGGTGCGGTTGACGATCGCCACCTTCGGCGCGCCAGCCAGCAGCAGGGCCGCGACCGCGCCGCGGGCCGCGCCGCCGGCGCCCAGGATCACGACCGGCGCGGCGGTGACGTCGAAGCCGGGGGCTTGGGCCGTGATGGCGCCCAAGAGGCCCGGGCCGTCGGTGTTGTCCCCATGGATCGAGCCGTCTTCCTTGAAGACCAGGAGATTGGCCGCGCCGGCCATCCTGGCCAGGTCGCTGGCGGTGTCGGCGCAGGCCAGGGCCCGCTCCTTGAAGGGGATGGTGACGTTCAGGCCCTTGATCGCGCCGCCGCGCAGGCCGTTCACGAAAGCCTCGAAGCTCTCGAGCGTCGGCGCGAACGGCGCATAGACCGCGTCGATCCCGGCCGCCGCGATCCAAGCATTGTGGATCAGCGGGCTCATCGAGTGCTTGACCGGCGCGCCGCAGACGCCGCCGACCATGGCGGCTCCAGAGATCGTCATGCGGCCCCCATCATACGGTCAAGGCTCCATGAAGGCGCAGGAAGTCGAGCAGGCCGATCAAAGGCAGGCCCAGGATGGTGAAGTAGTCGCCGTCGACGGCGTCGAACAGCTGGACGCCCTCGCTCTCCAGCTCGTAGCAGCCGACCGACCACAACAGGGCCTCGCCGCGCCGCTCTATATACTGGTCGAGCCACGCGTCGCTGAACGGGCGGACCGACAGCTTGGCGCTCTCGACGATCCGCCAGATCGGCTGGCCGTCGCGGGCCACGACCACGGCCGAGTGCAGCTTGTGGGTCTGGCCGCGCAGCTCGAGAAGGTGTTCGCGGGCCTGCGCCAAGGATTCAGCCTTGTCGAACAGCTTGCCCTTGAGGTCGAGCGTCTGATCGGCGCCGATCACCAGGCCGGGGCGCTTCCCCGAAACCTTGACCGCCTTCATCTCGGCCAGGGCGTCGGCGATATCGCGCGGCGTAACCTCTTCAGCGAGCAGGCCGGCCTTGGCCGCCTCTTCGTCCACGCCGGGGCTGACCGCCTCGAAAGCCACACCGGCGTTCTTCAGGATCATCTGACGCGCCGAACTCTTTGACGCGAGCGTTACAGGGGTCATCCCAGGACCTCGACCTTGCCGCGGCCGCCCGACAGCAGGTTGATGATCGCCGCCGCAGTCTCCTCGACCGAGCGGCGGGTGATGTCGATGGTCGGCCAGTTCATGCGTTCGAACAGCCGGCGGGCGGCGATGATCTCCTGGCGCACGGCGTCGCCGTCGACATAGTCGCTCTCGCGGTTCTCCTTGAGGGAGAGCAGGCGATTGCGGCGGATCTGGATCAGGCGGTCAGGCGAGGTGATCAGGCCGACGATCAGGGTGTTCTTGAGCTCGAACAGCTCGGGCGGCGGCGGACGGCCCGGCACCAGTGGCACATTGGCGGCGCGCACGCCCCGGTGGGCCAGATAGATGCAGGTCGGCGTCTTGGAGGTGCGCGACACGCCCACCAGGATGACGTCGGCCTGGGTCAGGTCCTGGCCGCCCTGGCCGTCGTCGTGGGCGATGGCGTAGTCCAGGGCCTCGATCCGGTCGAAATAGTCGTTGGTCAAGGCGTGCTGGGCGCCGACGCGGGTCGAGATCCGCGCGCCCAGATAACGCGACATGGCGCTGATCACCGGATCAAGGGCGGCGATGCAGGGCATCTCCAGCTTGCGGCAGCCTTCCTCGAGCGCCGAACGCAGGCCCGGATCGACGATCGTATGCATCACCACGCCCGGCGCGCCGCCGATTTCCTCCAGCGCCCGGTCCAGCTGCCGGGTGGAACGGACCAGCGCGTAGATGTGTTCGATCGGCAGGATATCGGTGAAACGGGCGCACACCGCGCGCGCCATGGCGTTCAGAGTCTCGCCCGTGGAGTCCGACACCAGGTGAATATGGAAGTAGGTGGCGAAGCGCGGCGGCAGCCGTTCGCCGTCCCCCTGGCCCAGACTCTCCTGTGGATCATCCGTTAACGGTTGCTTAACCACTTGCCTCGCCCCTGGGGACGCCTGGGCGCCAAAGGGGCCTTCAGACGTCGTGTCACGGCGCCGCTGTGATCAACGGTCGCATTGCTCGCGTATCATCCCCAGGCTCGCCCCGCATCCCCCATCAAGTGAATCCCGGCTGTCCCAAGCTGCGGACAGAGTCTCGCGGAGGGTCTTTCACCCGTCGTCGCGCGTTAAGAATTCATTAAGGTCTTCAAAGCACTGCTGGACCATCCACATGATTAACAGACCCTTAACCACATGTGGGAAGGCCTGGGGGCAAAGCGGGATGGGCTGTGCGAGTCACTCGCCTGTCAGGCGTTTTCCCCACTTTGCAGTTGCCCTCCAACACCCTCTTTCAAATCTTAAATTCTTATTAAGATATGAAGAGAGGGACTTAAGGGTCTTACGGGCTTGAGCCCAAGCGAGGACCGGGCTTTAACCCGACCCATGAGGTCTCCCACCCAAATTCCTAAATTTCTGTCAACGCTTGCCGGTCAGACGCATGCCAACCCGCCGGTTTGGTTCATGCGCCAGGCGGGACGGTATCTGCCGGAGTACCGGGCGGTGCGGGCGACGGCCCCGGACTTCATCTCGTTCTGCTTCGATCCCGAGAAGGCGGCCGAGGTCACCCTGCAGCCGATGCGGCGGTTTCCGTACGACGCCTCGATCGTGTTCGCCGACATTCTGCTGATCCCGGGCGCGCTGGGTCAGAAGGTCTGGTTCGAGGCTGGCGAAGGCCCGAAGCTGGGTGAGATGCCGTCGATCGAGTCCATGGCCGAAAAGGCCGGGGAAGCGGGTGAGGCCCTCAAGCTCGTCGGGGAGACGCTGACCCGGGTTCGATCGGCGCTCGATCCTTCGAAGGCCCTGATCGGCTTCGCCGGCGCGCCCTGGACCGTGGCGACCTATATGATCGAGGGCGGTTCCAGCGATCGCAGCGGCGCGCGGACCTATGCCTATCAGAACGCCGAGACGCTGGATGCGCTGATCCAAGTGCTGGTCGACTCGACCGTCGACTACCTGGCCATGCAGGCGGGCGCCGGGGCCCAGGCCCTGAAGCTGTTCGAGAGCTGGGCCGAAGGCCTGTCCGAGCCTCTGTTCGATCGCCTGGTCACCCAGCCCCACATCAAGATCATCGAGGGCCTGCGGGCGCGCGGCGTGACGGTTCCGATCCTCGGCTTCCCGCGTGGAGCCGGCGCGCTGGTCGAGGACTATGCCGCCAAGGTCCCCGTGCAAGGCGTGGCGCTGGACACCTCGGCCTCGGCCAAGCTGGGTCAATCGATCCAGAAATCGAAGACCATCCAGGGCGCGCTGGATCCGCTGCTGCTGCGGGCCGGCGGGGACGAACTGCTGCGTCGCGTGGACCAACTGCTGGAACAGTGGAACCAGGGTCCCTACATCTTCAACCTGGGCCACGGCATCCTGCCTGACACCCCGATCGCCCATGTCGAGCTGGTGTTGGAGCGGGTCACCGGCGTGAAGGTGGGTGGCTAGGTGGCCAAGAAGCTCGCCGTCGTCCTGTTCAATCTGGGCGGGCCGGACGGTCCGCGCGCGGTGCGGCCGTTTCTGTTCAATCTGTTCCGCGATGGCGCGATCATCGGCGCGCCGGCGATCATCCGCTATCCGATCGCGGCGCTGATCGCCACGACCCGCGAAAAGACCGCCAAGGCCAACTACGCGATCATGGGCGGCGGCTCGCCCTTGCTGCCGGAGACGGAAAAGCAGGCGCGGGCGCTGGAGGCCGAATTGGCCAAGGCTCTGCCGGACGTCGAGGCCAGGTGCTTCATCGCCATGCGCTACTGGAATCCGCTGACGGGCGAGACCGCCAGGAAGGTCAGTGCATTCGCACCTGACGAGATCGTGCTGCTGCCGCTCTATCCGCAATATTCGATGACCACGACCGGCTCGTCGTTGAAAGTCTGGCGCGAGACCTACAAGGATCCCGGCCGCCAGACGACGGTGTGCTGCTATCCGGACGAGGCGGGCCTGGTCGAGGCGCATGCCCGGCTGATCCGAGAGACCTGGGAAAAGGCCGGTTCGCCGGCGAACGTGCGGTTGCTGTTCTCGGCCCACGGTCTGCCGGAAAAGGTCATCCTGGCGGGCGATCCTTACCAACGCCAAGTCGAGGTCACGGCCGCGGCGGTGGCCGCCAAGCTGCCGGCCGATCTGGACTGGACGGTCTGTTACCAGAGCCGGGTTGGTCCGCTGAAGTGGATCGGTCCCTCGACCGATGACGAGATCCGCCGCGCGGCCGCCGACGGCAAGGGCGTGATCGTCACCCCGATCGCCTTCGTCTCCGAACACGTCGAGACCCTGGTCGAACTGGACCACGAATATGCCGAACTGGCCGAGGGGGAGGGGGTCTCCCCCTATATCCGCGTGCCGGCCCTGGGCGTCGCGCCCGAGTTCATCGCCGGCCTGGCCCGGACTGTGGCCGATGCGTTGACCGCCGACCCCAAACCGAACGATGCGTGCGCCTGGCGCTGCGAGAAGACTGGAGCCTCGGCGTGACCGATTTCCTGGTAGCCCACTTCAACGTCTTCCGCGGGCTGCACATCCTGTCGGTCATCGCCTTCATGGCGGGCCTGCTCTATCTGCCGCGGCTGTTTGTCTATCACACCGGCGCCGCGCCCGGCTCTGAGATGGACGAGACCTTCAAGGTCATGGAGCGCCGGCTGCTTCGCGGGATCATCAACCCGGCCTCGATCGCGACCTTCGTGTTCGGCCTCTGCCTGATCATGGCCTACGGCGCGATCCGCGGCTGGGGTTTCCTGGCCCAGCCCTGGATGGCTGCCAAGCTGGTCTGCCTGGTCGGTCTCTATGGCTGGCACGGCTTCCTGTCGGCCTCGCGCAAGAAGTTCGAGCGCGGCGAGAACACCCGCTCGGAAAAGTTCTGGCGGGCGACCAACGAGATCCCGTTCGTGCTGGCGATCGTCATCGTCCTGTCGGTGACGACGAAGTTCCTGAACCACTGAGGGCCCGTCCTCGCGCGGCGTTTATCCTCGGGCCGACCTTTGGTCGGACCCGGGACAGGCTCAGGGTGAGGACTACTTTTGATGCCGAGACCGTAGAAACCCTCATCCTGAGCTTGTCGAAGGACGAGGGTTTCGGTCCCGCCGCTTGACCGGCTGCTCCCCGCGTGGTTTGCATCCCCCAAGAGGGTTTGCAGTTTGCAAACCTTCTCCTTCACGGACTGGCGCCCGTCCTGGCGCGCCCCGCGAGCGATCCGCTCCAAGGTCCGTCCCCCGAACGACCCGCGTCATCGTCAATCGACGCGCATGTTGGTCCGACCAGCATGACCCCTTGAAGTTCTACCGGCCGGACTCCGCCCTGGGGTCCGCGCCCATTCTTGAGTCTTGTCATGACCGAAGAAACCGAAAACGAAATCCCGGCCGCCGAAGAGGCGACCACCGAAGAGACCTCGGACATCGTCGTCGATACGACCGCCGAAGCCTCCGTCGAGACCGCCGAGGCTGAAGCCGAAGGCGAAGACGACGGCTCGGGCATTGCCGAGGCCGTCGCGGCCCTGGGCCTGAAGTCCATGTCCCTGCAGGAGCTGAAGGAGAAATCCCCGGCCGACCTGCTGGCGTTCGCCGAGACCTTCGAGGTCGAGAACGCCAACTCCATGCGCAAGCAGGACATGATGTTCGCCATCCTGAAGACCCTCGCCGAGGAAGGCGTGGAGATCTTCGGCTCGGGCACCATGGAAGTGCTGCAGGACGGCTTCGGCTTCCTGCGCTCGCCGGAAGCCAACTACCTGCCCGGTCCGGACGACATCTATGTCTCGCCGTCGCAGATCCGAAAGTATGGCCTGCGCACCGGCGACAGCGTCGAGGGCGCGATCCGTTCGCCGCGCGAAGGCGAGCGCTACTTCGCCCTGACCGGCGTCTCGAAGATCAATTTCGAGAGCCCCGAGAACGTGCGCCACAAGGTGCACTTCGACAACCTGACGCCGCTCTATCCCGAAGAGCGTTTGCACATGGAACTGCCCGATCCGACCATCAAGGATCGCTCGGGCCGCGTCATCGACATCGTCGCCCCGCTGGGCAAGGGCCAGCGCTGCCTGATCGTCGCCCCGCCGCGCGTGGGTAAGACGGTCATGCTGCAGAACATCGCCAAGTCGATCGAGACCAATCACCCCGAGTGCTACCTGATCGTCCTCTTGATCGACGAGCGCCCGGAAGAAGTCACCGACATGCAGCGCACGGTGAAGGGCGAGGTCATCGCCTCGACCTTCGACGAGCCGGCGACCCGTCACGTCCAGGTGGCCGAGATGGTCATCGAAAAGGCCAAGCGCCTGGTCGAGCACAAGCGCGACGTCGTCATCCTGCTGGACTCGGTCACCCGTCTGGGCCGGGCCTACAACACCACCGTCCCGTCGTCGGGCAAGGTGCTGACCGGCGGTGTCGACGCCAACGCCCTGCAGCGCCCCAAGCGCTTCTTCGGCGCGGCGCGTAACGTCGAGGAGGGCGGCTCGCTGTCGATCATCGCCACGGCCCTGATCGACACCGGCAGCCGCATGGACGAAGTGATCTTCGAAGAGTTCAAGGGCACCGGTAACTCGGAAATCGTCCTGGACCGCAAGGTCGCCGACAAGCGCATCTTCCCGGCTATCGACGTGCTCAAGTCGGGCACCCGCAAGGAAGAGCTCATCACGCCGCGCGACCAGCTGCAGAAGACCTATGTCCTGCGCCGCATCCTCAATCCGATGGGCGCCTCGGACGCCATCGAGTTCCTGCTCGACAAGCTGCGCCAATCGAAGACCAACGGCGACTTCTTCCAGTCGATGAACACCTGAGTCCGAACAGACTCACTGCGGATACGAGAAAGGCCCCGGTTCTACCCGGGGCCTTTTTTTGTTGTCGGTCGTACCGGGTAGATCCTCCCCCGTTGGGGGAGGTGGCCC
>CAIUMD010000109.1 GCA_903900155.1 uncultured Caulobacterales bacterium
CAGCTCCCCCAGAGGGGGAGCAGATTCGATGATGCTACGCCGCCCCGACGTGCGGTCGCGTCTGCGCCTCGGGCTGGACGTTCAGGATCCGCAGCATGGCCTGGCGCGAGGCCTCGGCGTCGCCGCCGGCGATGACGCGGGCGACCTGGCGGTGCTCCTCGATCTCGTCCATCAGCTCCTGCTCGGTGGCGCCGTTGAACGAGAACACCCAGAAGCGGGCGGCCTTGTGCTGCAGAGGGATCAGGATGCGGGCCAAGGCCAGGTTTCCCGAGGCCCGCGCCACCAGGGCGTGGAACCGCAGGTCCATGGCCACCAGGGCCGGCAGGTCGCAGGTCCTGGCCGCCGCCTCGCCCTCGGCGAACACGTCGTGCATCGCCTGGGCCTCGGCCTTGCTGGCGTTGCGCGCCGCCAGCTGGGCGCAGTGCGGCTCGATCAGGACCCGGGCGTCATACCCCTGGCGCAGCTCCACCAGATCCAGCGGCGCGACCATGGTGCCCGAGCGCGCGCGGCGGATGACCAGCCCCTCCAGCGCCAGGCGGCCCAGGGCGTCGCGCACCCCGGCCAGGCCGGTGTCGTAGTGGGCGGCCAGCGACTGCTCGTCCAGCCGCGCCCCGGCCGGCAGGACGCCCAGGATCAGGTCCAGCAGGATCCGCTCATAGACCTTGGTCTTCTGCAGGTCGGGCGACCAGTCCTCGAGCCCCGAGGAGTTGGCGACGTCCAGCACCAGGGTGCGGTTCAGCAAAGGCGAGACCATGAGCGATCCGTGAAAAGCGGTCGCTGATAGGTAGTGTGAAATTTCAGAGAGCGCCAGAGACTCTCCTCCCCCGTTGGGGGGAGGTGGCCCAGAGGGCCGGAGGGGGCAGCTCGGCATCGGCCGGCGACGCCCCCTCAGTCGCTCCGCGACAGCTCCCCCAGTGGGGGAGCAGATTCATCAGTCTAAAACGCCGGCACCACCGCCCCGGCGTACTTCTTCTCCAGGAACGCCTTCACGTCCGGCGAGGTCAAGGCGGCGGCAAGTTTCTGAACGCGCGGGTCGTCCTTGTTGTCCGGGCGGCCGACCAGGTAGTTCACGTACGGGCTGGTCTTGTCCTCGGCGATCAGGGCGTCCTTGGACGGGTTCAGCTTGGCGTCCAGGGCGTAGTTGGTGTTGATCACCGCCAGGTCGACCTGGTTCAGGATCCGCGGCAGGGCCGGCGCTTCCAGCTCCTTGAACTTCAGGTTCCTGGGGTTGCTGGTGATGTCCTTCAGGGTCGACAGGTCGCTGGCGTTCTTCAGCGTGATGACCCCGTTCTTGGCCAGCAGCAGCAGGCTGCGCGCCTCGGTGCTGGCGTCGTTGGGGATGGCCACCGTGGCGCCATTCGGCACCTGCGCGATCGACTTCCACTTGGTCGAATAGGCGCCGATCGGCTCGACATGGACGCCGGTGATGGTCACTAGGTCGGCGCCCTTGTCGCGGTTGAAATCCTCCAGATACGGCAGGGTCTGGAAGTAGTTTACGTCGATGCGCTTCTCGGCGACCTGGGTGTTGGGCTGGACGTAGTCGTTGAACACCTTGATCTCGAGGTTCAGCCCCTCGGCGGCCAGCTTCGGCTTGATGAACTCCAGCACCTCGGCGTGCGGCACGGCGGTGGCGGCCACGACCAGGGTGTTGGCGGCGCCGGCCTTGGGCTCCTTGGGGCCGCAGGCGGCAAGCGTCATGCCAGAGAGCGTTAGGCCGGCGAGGCCGAGAACGAGAATAGCGCGGCGGACGACCATGAACGGCTCCATAAGGCGATCTGACGGGTAGGGTTTTGCCCGCTCAGGCGCGGCAGAGGAAACCAGATTTCCTGAGAGCTCCTCAAGCCCCCCCAAGGACCGATCAATCGTCGTCGTTGGCCGCGTCCGGCACATCCGGCAAGCCGTGGATGATCCAGTTGGCCACGAAGTCGGGCTTGTCGCCGTCCAGCGTGGTCACGCCCGCTTCCGCCGCCTGGATGGCCGAGGTCTGGGGCGGCAGGGTGTAGGTGTCGCCGTCGTGCTCGCCCATCAGGTCCAGCACGACGCCCTCGGCCTGCGTGGCGTCGATGACCACGCCGAAGAACTGCTGGCGCTCCTGCACCCCGCCGTCGTCGTCCAGGAAGGTCAGGTTCATCAGCAGGGTCTTGCCGATCAGCCCCTCGGCGAAGGCGGCGTCCCAGTGGCGGTCGGTCTGGTCGATGTCGTCGGTCATTCTACTTCCGTGTCATTCCGGGCGGAGCGAAGCGTAGACCCGGGATCGCCACAAACACAGCGCTTCCGGCGGTCCCGGCGCGGCGCGCTCCGCGCTTGGCCGGGATGACCGTTATTTATGCGACACCTTTCGCACCACCGTGTCGCCGATCATCTGCAGCACCTGGACCAGCACCAGCATCAGCACCACGGTCACGACCATCACGTCGGTCTGGAAGCGCTGATAGCCGAAGCGGATGGCCAGGTCGCCCAGGCCGCCTGCGCCGACCACGCCGGCCATGGCGGTGTAGGACACCAGGGCCACGGCGGTCACGGTCGCGGCGGCCACCAAGCCCGGCAGCGCCTCGGGCAGCAGCGCGCCCAGCACCACCTGACGCCGCTTGGCGCCCATGGCGAAGCTGGCCTCGATCACGCCCTTGTCGACCTCGCGCAGGGCCGTTTCGACCAGGCGCGCGAAGAACGGCGCCGCGCCCGCCACCAGCGGCGGGATGGCTCCCGCCACGCCCAGCGAGGTGCCGACCAGCACCACGGTCAGCGGGATCATCACGATCAGCAGGATCACGAACGGCACCGAGCGCAGGATGTTGACCAGCAGCGACAGCACGCCGTTGGCCAGCCGGTTCTCCAGCATCTGGCCCTTGCCGGTCAGGAACAGGATCACGCCCAGCGGCAGGCCCAGGATGATCGTCAGGATCATCGAGCCGCCCAGCATGGCCAGGGTGTCGAGGGTAGCTTGGCCGATCTCGGCCCAATCAATGTTTTCCATCACGCGCCCTCCCCCGCCGCAAGGTCTTCAACGCGGACGCCGGCGTCCTTGAACCTGGCGATCGCGGCGGCGACGTCGCCGCCGGTCAGGGCCAGGGTCAGCTGGCCGTAGGGCGTTTCGCGCAGGCGGTGGATGCGCCCGCCCAGGATCGAATAGTCGACGCCGGTGGCGCGGGCCACCTCGCCCAGCACCGGCTTGTAGGTGGCCTCGCCCCGGAAGGTCAGGCGCACCAGGCGCCCGTCGACGCCGGCGGCCGAAACCTCGCCATCCGCCTCGCGCACGAAGCGGCGGGCCGTGTCGCTGGCCGGATGCAGGAAGACGTCCTCGACCGCGCCTTCCTCGACCACGCGGCCGGCCTCCAGCACGGCGACGCGGTCGCAGACGCGGCGGACCACGTCCATCTCGTGGGTGATCAGCACGATGGTCAGGCCCAGCTCGCGGTTCAGGCCCGAGATCAGCGCCAGGATCTGCTCGGTGGTTTCCGGATCGAGGGCGCTGGTGGCCTCATCGCACAGCAGGACCTTGGGGTTGGTCGCCAGCGCCCGGGCGATGCCGACCCGCTGCTTCTGGCCGCCCGACAGCTGGGCGGGGAACTTGCCCGCATGTTCGGAGAGGCCCACGCGCTCCAGCAACTCGGCGGTGCGCGCCTTGATCTCACTGGCCGGACGGCCAGCCAGCCTCAAAGGAAAACTGATGTTCTGGGCGACCGTCTTGCCCGACAGCAGGTTGAAGTGCTGGAAGATCATCCCGACCCGGCGACGCAGGGCGCGCAGCCCCTCGACGCCCAGGGCCGCCACGTCGTCGCCGTCGACGACGACCTTGCCGCCCGTCGGCGTCTCCAGGCCGTTGATCAGCCGGATCAGGGTCGACTTGCCCGCGCCCGACGCGCCGATCACGCCGAACACCTGGCCCGCCTGCACCGACAGCGAGACCTCGCTCAACGCCGGCCTGCCGCCAGCGGAATAGGTCTTGGAAACAGCCTCGAAGGCGATCACGTCGAAGGTCCTGTGACTTGGGGAGCGCTGCATCTAGGCGCTCCCCGCCCGATAGTCGAGGCTTGCGGGTGTCAGGGCCGCTTGATGACCGCCCCGCCCTTCATCACGAACACCGGCTTTTCCAGCACCGTGACGTCGGCCAGGGGGCGCCGCTCACCACGATCATGTCGCCGAAGCGCCCCACCGCGACCAGGCCGACGTCCTTGGCCTCGCCCAGGGCCTCGGCCGCGGTGGAAGGCGTCGAGGCCTCAAGCGTCGCCGCGCAAATTGTAAATTTTTCTGTCCAAAATGTAAAAATGACGAGGAACCGACACAGTACAATTTCGCTAAATCTCCAGTTTCCAAATGATTAACTTGGCCAGTAACTCGACCATTCACCCCATATATCGGAGATTTAATCATGAAGAATAGCAAAGCTATTCTGCTGGTGACTGCCGCTTGCGCGCTCTCGATTGGCAGCGCTTCGATCGCCCTGGCCCAGTCCAGTCCTCAAGCCTTGTCCGACCAGGCCCAGTTCGAATTCGCGGCCAATAACAACTGGATCGCCACCAATCTGCAAAAGCAGGTCGTGGCCGCGGCCCCGACCATCCAGAACCGCTACAACCTGGCCACCGGCTACCTGCTGACCGGCCGGCTGGACCAGGCCCGCAGCCAGTTCCAGGCGCTGTCGGTCGACGGCGAAGGCCAGGGCATGGAGCAGGGCTGGCGCAGCCGCAACTTCGACGTCGGCATGGCCTCGGCCGACCGCGTCCTCTATATCGACTGGCTGAAGAACCAGCGGCCCGCGACCTCGGGCGCGATGTCGGCCGACGTCGTCGGCACGAACGTCTCGGCCACGGTCGGCGACTACGAGGTCACCGACGAACAGGCCCGCGCCCTGGACCGCCAGGCCCACGCCTCGGGCGCGGCCCACTAGGTCAAGTGACGCCACACCCGCCTCGACCCCGGCCGATCAATGGCTTATGGGGTCGAGGTGACGGGGACGTGGCGGAATCGGTAGACGCGCCGGACTTAAAATCCGTTGGAGCAATCCGTGTGGGTTCGAGTCCCACCGTCCCTACCAAAGGTCCTGAACCGTACGGTCTACCCTTGGGCGCAAGCGGCGCCACGATTCCCGCCATTCGGGAATAAACATTCCGGCCAGGAATAAACGTTTCTCCACGCCTCGACTCCCGCCAGGATCGCGCCCGCGTCACGCAGGACGATCGTTCGCGCGCGACGGCTCGATGAGCTACCTCCCCACCCGTCGCGTTCGAGTAAGTGATCATGGCTGAAGACAAGACCCCCGATCCCGTCGATATCCACGTGGGCCGTCGCCTGCGCATGCGACGCAAGGACCTGGGCTATTCCCAGCAGGCCCTGGCCGACGCGCTGGGCCTGACCTTCCAGCAGGTGCAGAAGTACGAAGGCGGCAGCAACCGCATCAGCGCCAGCAAGCTGCAAGCCACGGCCATGTTCTTGAAGACGCCGATCGGCTTCTTCTTCGAGGGCCTGGACGATCCGGAAGGCGCCGACACCACCGCCGCGGACCTGGCCAACGAAATGGCCGACTTCTGGTCGCTGCCCGGCGCCCCCGAACTGGCCCGCGCCTTCACCGGCATCAAGTCGGCCGGCATGCGCAAGCACCTGGTCGACCTGGCGAAGGCCGTCGCGGGCGAGGAGTAGGACTTCCTTTTTTCGAGGGCGTCCGGGCGGCGAACCGCTCACACTTCGCCTGACGCCCTCTAGGTCGGGTCGGCCAGCAGCTCGATGTTGCTGGCCCCCGCTTCCGCCAGCGCCGAGATCAGCTCGCCGACCGCCGCGTCCAGCTCGACGGCGTCGCGCCCGCGCAGCACCAGATTGGCGCCATAGACATCCGGCGGGCTGAAGAACGGATAGCTGCCCAGCGACATGTCCGGATGGGCCTTGGCCACGGCCTCCAGCGGCGCGGCGATCGTGCCCTCGCCCGTGCCGGTGACCCGCACCGTCTTGCTCAGCACCACCGCGCCCGTGCGCAGGCGCGGACCGACGTCCTCCAACATGCCGCGCATGATCGCCGGCACGCCCGCCAGGACGAACACGTTCTCTTTCTGGAAGCCGGGCGGCCCCTGCACGGGGTTCTTCACCAGTCTGCCGCCTTCCGGCACATGCGCCATGCGACGGCGGGCGGCATTGGGCTCGCCCCAGCGCTCGCGCAGCATGGCCATGATCTCGGGATGCTCGGGCGCGGTGACGCCGAAGGCCTTGGCGATCGAGTCGGCGGTGATGTCGTCGTGGGTCGGGCCGATGCCGCCCGTGGTGATGACGTAGTCATAGCGCGTGCGCAGGGCGTTGACCGCGTCGACGATCTCTTCCTCGATGTCGGGCACCACGCGCGCTTCGCACAGGTCGACGCCGTAGGTCGCCAGGTACTTGGCGATGGCCGACAGGTTCACGTCCTGGGTCCGACCCGACAGGATCTCGTCGCCGATGATCATGACGGCGGCCGTCACGCGCTCGCTGGTGGTCATCGGCTCGATCCCTTATGTCGCTTGCGTCTTACGCATCCGACTTAGGCTCCGCATGCTGCTCCCGCAACCGCTCATCCATGGCCGCCTGGTCAGCCGCTACAAGCGGTTCTTCGCCGACCTGATCCTGGACGACAGCCAGGCGATCACGGCCCACTGCCCCAATCCCGGCGCGATGCTGGGCGTCAAGGACGCCGGCCAGGGCGCCTGGGTGTCATGGTCGGACGATCCCAAGCGCAAGCTCGCCTACACCCTGCAATGCGTGGAGCAGGGCAACGCCCTGGTGGGCGTCAACACCCTGCTGCCCAGCAAGCTGGTCGCCGAGGCCTTGGCGGCCGACGCCATCCCGGAGCTGACCGGCTACGCCACCATCAAGCCCGAGGTGAAGTACGCCGAGGCCAGCCGCGTTGACTTCCTGCTGACCCATCCAGAACGCCCGCCCTGTTGGCTGGAGGTCAAGAACGTGCACTTCTCCCGCACGCCGGGCCTGGCCGAGTTCCCCGACTGCAAGGCCGACCGCTCGACCCGCCACCTCAGCGACCTCGCCGCCCAGGTGGCGCAGGGCGACCGCGCCGTGGCCCTTTTCGTGGTCCAGCGCGAGGACTGCGAGACCTTCCAGGCCTGCGCCGACCTGGACCCGAAGTTCGCGGCGGGGCTGGACGCGGCGGCAGCGGCGGGGGTCGAGGTGCTGGTCTATGCGTGCGCGATGAGCACGGAGACGGTGCGGATCGATCGGCGGATCGCGTGGGCCCACGCCACCTAACAGCGATTTAAGCTGCAATCGTCGCGGCTTCGGTTACCCATTCGCCCGCACGCGAACTAGAGCATGGCAGCCGAAAGTGGATGCCGGTTTCGGCGCCCGCCATGCTCTAGAATTTTGGGTAGAGCCTGTTCATTCGAACAGGCTCGGGGGGATCGCATGAAGGGGATTGTCCTGGCTTTGAGCGTTCTGGCGCTTGGCCTGTCCGCCTGCGGGCGGACCGATCCCAGCAAGCCCGAGAACGGCTTCATGACCGGCCTGCGGGCCGTGTTCGCGTTCAAGGCCTGCACCGGCAAGCTGGAGGACCGCTTCGGCCTCAAGGAGATCGGCAGCGTCACCTCCAACGACATGAAGCCCTCGCCCGCCGGCAAGCCGGGCGAGTGGGACGTCAGCTTCACCGCCGACGTCACCGAGAAGGAGAGCGGCCGGGTCACGCGCTACCAGGGCGTCTGCCACGTGCGGCGCGACAAGCCCACCAGCCTGGACGCGACCTTCATCAAGGAAATCCGTCCGGCGACCGACACGGTGCGACGTATCAACCCTGGCCAGTGAACGCTGAAAACGGGCCAGGGGTTGAAATCCGTGCTAGGATCAGCAGATACGCCCCTTCCTGATTGATCGCCGCCCGTACGCGGCGGCGACCGCCCGAGTAGAGCATGACCTTGGACAACACCCTCGAGATCGAAGCCGAGACCCGCACGGGCCAGATCAAGATCCACAAGGCTGAAGACTTCGAAGGCATGCGCAAGGCCGGCAAGCTGGCCGCCGAGTGCCTGGACATGCTGATCCCGCACGTGCAGCCGGGCGTGTCGTCCGACCACCTGGACACCCTGGCCCGCGAATTCATCCTGGACCACGGCGCCCTGCCCGCCTGCCTCTACTATCGCGGCTATCCCAAGACGGTCTGCATCTCGCGCAACCACGTGGTCTGCCACGGCATCCCCGGCGACTGGAGCCTGAAGGAAGGCGACATCGTCAATATCGACGTCACCGCCATCGTCGACGGCTGGCACGGCGACACCTCGCGCATGTACGGCGTCGGCGAAGTGGGCCCGCGCGCCCGCCGCCTGGTCGAGATCACCTATGAAGGCATGAAGCGCGGCCTGGAAGCCGTGAAGCCGGGCGCCACCCTGGGCGACATCGGCCACGCCATCCAGAGCTATGTCGAGGCCCAGCGCTGCTCAGTGGTCCGCGACTTCTGCGGCCACGGCCTGGGTCGGGTGTTCCACGACGCCCCGAACATCCTGCACTTCGGCCGGCCGGGCCAGGGCGCGGTGCTGAAGCCCGGCATGTTCTTCACCGTCGAGCCGATGGTGAACTTAGGCAAGCCGGCGGTGAAGGTGCTGAACGACGGCTGGACCGCCGTGACCCGCGACAAGTCGCTGTCGGCCCAGTGCGAGCACTCGATCGGCGTGACGGAAGACGGCTACGAGGTCTTCACCGCCTCGCCGGCCGGGCTGTTCCAGCCGGCGATCCTGGGCGGCTAGTCAAAGAATCTGCTCCCCCATTGGGGGA
>CAIUMD010000110.1 GCA_903900155.1 uncultured Caulobacterales bacterium
CTGGGGGAGCTGTCGGCGGAGCCGACTGAGGGGGCATCGCCGGCCTATGCCGAGCTGCCCCCTCCGGCCCTCTGGGCCACCTCCCCCGGAGGGGGAGGAGAAGCCCTTGCGAACCGCCCTAAGCCGCCCGCACCCGCGTGATGACTTCCTCGTACAAACTCGCCTTCTCGGCCCCTTCGAACGCGCCGTACTCGCACTTGGCCATGATGTCGGCGGGCGGAAAGATGACCTTGTTCTCGCGATACTCCGCCGGCATCAGCGCCTTGGCCGCCGCGTTCGGGGTCGGGTACAGGATCGTCTTGGTGATCTCGGCCCCGGCCTGGGCGTCCAGCAGGTAGTTGATGAAGGCGTGGGCGTTGCCCGGACGCGGCGCGCCTTTCGGGATGCACAGGGTGTCGCTGTTGATCAGCGAGCCTTCCTTGGGGACCACGAAGTCGAGGTCCGAATCGTCCTTCATCACCTGGGCGATGTCGCCGTTGTACTCCAGCACCAGGTCGACCTCTTTCGAGACCAGCAGGTCCTGGCCGTTGTCGTCATGGAAGGCCTTCACGAACGGCTTCTGCTTGATCAGCATCTGCTCGATTTTCGGAATCATGTCGGCCGGGATGTCGTTGACGCTGTGGCCCAGATACTTGGCCGCCAGGCGCACCAGGTCGGCGCTTTCCGACAGCAGGGCGATGCGGCCCTTGTACTTGTCGCTGTCGAACAGCCACTTCCAGCTGTCGGGCACGCCGTCGACCTTGCTCTTGCGATAGCCGATGCCCAGCAGCAGCCAAGTATAGGGCATCGAGAACTTGCGGCCCGGGTCGTAGTCTGGATTGAGGAACGACGGGTCGACGTTCTTCAGGTTCGGGATCTTGGCGTGATCCAGCGGCTCCAGCAGGCCGGCCTGGCTCATGCGGGTGACGAACTCGTTCGACGGCACGATGACGTCGAAGCCCGGATTGCCCGCCTTGAGCTTGGCGAACAGTTCGTCGTTCGTCGCGAACAGGCTCATGTTCACGTCGATCCCCGAGGCCTTCTTGAAGTCGCCCAGGGTGGTCTCACCGATATAGGTGTCCCAGTTGTAGAAGTTCAGCTTGGGCTCTTCGCCGCCCGCCCCCGCAGGCTTGGGCTTCTCGCCGCAGGCCGTGAAGCTGAAGCCGATCGCCGCCGCCCCGAAGGCCGTGAGAAGCGAGCGCCGCGAGGCCCCGCCATTCCTGTATCCGCTCATCCGAAACTCCCTCTTGTTTCGTGTTGTTAAGCGTCCACTCCGCCGTCACGCGTTGCGGAGGTACCAGTCGAAATCCAGCTGCGTGACGACCTCGAAGAAGCGCGCCTGTTCGGTGCGCTTGACCGAGACGAACATGTCCACGAAGCGGTCGCCGAGGTAGTCGCGCAGGACCGTCGATTTCTCGAAGAGATCGACCGCAGCGAACCAGTTGGCCGGCAGGCGCGACTTTTCCTTGGCCGCCGCGGCATAACCGTCGCCGACCACCGCCGGGCCCGGATCGATCTTGTGGGTCAGGCCGTGATGGGCGCTGGCCAGCAGCACGGCCATGACCAGGTACGGATTGCCATCGGCGCCGGCGACGCGATGCTCGACATGGCGCGTCGGGGCCGGACCGGCCGGCACGCGCAGGCTGACCGTGCGGTTGTTGACGCCCCAGGTGGCCGCGACCGGCGCGTAGCTGTTGGCCTTGAAGCGGCGATAGCTGTTGGCGTTGGGCGCCAGGACGGCCATGCCCTCGCCCAGCAGCGCCTTCATGCCGCCGATGGCGTGCTTGAGCATCGCCGAGCCCTCGGCAGCCTCGGCGGCGCACAGGTTGTTTCCGTTCGCGTCGTTGAAGCTGACATGGACGTGGAAGCCGTTGCCGGCGCGGTCGGCCCACGGTTTGGCCATGAAGGTCGCCTCGCAGCCGTGGCGCAGCGCCACCCCCTTGGCCATCCGCTTGTAGAGCAAGGCGTCGTCGCAGGCCCGGAGCGCATCCGGCTTGTGCTTCAGGGTCAGCTCGACCTGGGCCGGGGCGAACTCCGAGATCGCGCCCTCCAGCGGCACGCCGATCACGTCGGCGGTGTCCCACAGCTCGCGCAGGAACGGCGCGTGGCCCTCCAGTTCGGGCAGGCCATAGACCTGGACGCCGCTGGGGCGCAGGCCGGTCTGCATCGACTTGGCGGGCAACAGCTCGCCGCTCGGGCCGCGCTCCAGGTCGACCAGGTAGTATTCCAGCTCGCAGGCGGCGACCGGGGTGAGGCCATCAGCGGCGTAGCGGTCCAGCACCCTTTGCAGCACGTGGCGCGGGTCGAGGTCGTTGGGCGCGCCGTCCAGTTCGTACAGCGACAGCATCACCTGGGCGACGTCGGGGCCCAGCCACGGCGCCAGGGTCAACGTGCCCGGCACGGGCCGCGCGCGGCGGTCGGCGTCGCCGTCTTCCCAGACCAGGCCCGTGTCCTCGCAGTCGGCGCCGTTGGTGTCGACCACCAGGATCGAGCCCGGCAGGAAACGGCCGTACTCGTAGATCGCCTCCAGCTCGTGGATCCGCAGCCGCTTGCCGCGCGGCACGCCGGTCATGCTGGTGAAGAACACGTCGACGAACCGCACCTGCGGGTGGGCCGCCAGAAAGTCCCGGCATTCCTGGATGTCGGCTACAGCGCTCATGCGTCCCCCATCGCCGCCGCGAAGCCGTCCACGGCCGCGACCAGCCGGTCGATCGCCGCGCCGTCGGTGACGGGCGAGACCAGCATCATGTTGTGGAAGGGCGCGATCAGGACGCCCCGGTTGATCAGCCACAAGTGCAGCGCTTCAACCGCCTCGCGGTCCAGCACTTTCCGCATCTCAGCGGCATTCTTCGGTGGAGGATTGGCGAAGACCAGTTCAACGCGCGCGCCGACATGGGCCACCGACCATGGCAGCTTGCGGGCGGCGATCACGGCCTTGAGGCCCGCGACCAGGCGGTCCGCGCCGGTCAACATCCAGGTGTAGGCCGCGTCGGTCATCACCTCCGACAGCATGGCGCGCATGGCGGCCATGGCCAGGGCGTTGCCCGACAGCGTGGTGCCGATGCCCGACTGACCCGGACCGATCCTTAGCCGGGCCTCGTCCATCCGCGTCGAGAGCTCAGCGGTCACGCCCCAGACGGCGGCCGGCACGCCGCCGGCGACGGCCTTGCCCAGGACGAAGACGTCGGGCGTGAGGTCGAAGGTGCGCGTATAGCCGCCGGGGCCGGTCGAGATGGTGTGGGTCTCGTCGAGGATCAGCAGGGTCCCGGCGTCGCGGGTCAGCTTGCGCAGGGCGTCGTGAAATCCGGGCTCGGGCAGGATCATCCCGCAGTTGGTCATCACCGGCTCGGCCAGCACGGCGGCGACGTCGCCCGGGGCCAGGGCGGCTTCCAGGGCTTCGAGATCGTTGAACGGCACGACGCGGGTGGTGGCGGTCAGGTCGTGGACCTGGCCCAGCAGGCCCGGCTTCATCACCGCTGTTCCGTCCTTCAGCGCGACGAAGGCGTCCTCGACCATGCCGTGGTAGCAGCCGTCGAACACCAGGACGACCGGGCGCTGGGTTACCGCCCGCGCCCAGCGGATCGCCGCGCGGTTGGCGTCGCTGGCCGTGGTCGCCGTCTGCCACAGCGGCAGGCCGAAGCGCTCGGCCAAGAGCTTGCCGACGATCACCGCCGAGGCGGTCGGCAGCATGAAGCCCGCGCCGCGCTTGATCTGGTCGGCGACGGCGGCCGCCACCGAGGCGTCACCGTGGCCGAACATCGCCGGCGTGTCGCCCAGGCAGAAGTCGTCATACAACTTTCCATCCACGTCGGTGACCTGCGCCCCCACGCCCTGCGCCACGAAGATCGGCGACGGGCTGGCCCAGTCGTTCATCCAGTGCATCGGCGCCCCGCCGCGCCAGACCCCGGCAGCGGCCTTGGCCATGGCGACCGAACGCGGATGCTCGGCCAGGAAGCGCGCGCGCTCGTCAGCGAGGAGGGTGTCGAGGGACCGGGAGAGTTTGGCGATCATCCAGCCATCCCTCCCCTCACCGTCATCCCGCGCTTTATGCGTGGGACCCATCGTTCAGCCCGCACGTCAGAACGGGGCCGATACGCAGCGCCAAATCCCATCCCCACTTGTGACGGACAAATGGGTCCCGCGCATAAAGCGCGGGATGACGGGTTTGGATTGTGGGTGATGGATGACGTCATCCCACCCCGCCGAAGCACAGGTACTTGGTCTCCATGTACTCGTCCAAACCCTCCGACGAGCCCTCGCGGCCCAGGCCGCTTTCCTTGACCCCGCCAAACGGCGCGACCTCGGTGGAGATCAGGCCCTCGTTGATGCCGACCATGCCGGCCTCAATGGCCTCGGCCACCCGCCAGCAGCGGGCGACGTCCTGGCTGTAGAAGTACGAGGCCAGGCCGAACGGCGTGGCGTTGGCCAGGTGGATCGCCTCGTCCTCGGTATGGAACTTCACGATCGGCGCGACGGGGCCGAAGATCTCTTCCTGGAACAGGCGCATGTCCGGCGTCGCGCCGCTCAGCACCGTGGGCTGGTAGAAGAGGCCGCCCAGGTCGTGACGGTCGCCGCCCACGACGACCTTCGCCCCGCCTTCCACGGCCTCGCGCACCAGGCTCTCGACCTTCGCCAGAGCTTTGTCGTTGATCAGGGGGCCGATGGTGACGCCTTCGCCCGTTCCGGGCCCCACCCTCATCGCCGCGACCTTTTCGGCCAGGCGATGGACGAAGGCGTCGTGGATACCCGCCTGGACAATCAGGCGGTTGGCGCAGACGCAGGTCTGGCCGGTGTTGCGGTACTTGGAGGCGATGGCGCCGTCGACGGCGGCCTCCAGGTCGGCGTCGTCGAAGACGATGAAGGGCGCGTTGCCGCCAAGCTCCAGGCTCAGCTTCTTCATCGTGCCGGCGCACTGCTGGTAGAGGATCTTGCCCACCGGCGTGGAGCCCGTGAACGACAGCTTGCGCACCCGGCTGTCGTCGCACAACGCCTTGCCGATGGCGCTGGAGTCCTTGCCGGTGACGACGTTCAGCACGCCGGCCGGCACGCCCGCCTCGACCGCCAGGCGGGCGATGGCCAGCGCGCAGAGCGGCGTCTCGGCGGCCGGCTTGACCACCACCGTGCAGCCGGCGGCCAGGGCCGGACCGACCTTGCGGGTGATCATCGCGATCGGGAAGTTCCACGGCGCGATGGCCGCGCACACCCCCACCGGCTGCTTGATCGAGGCCAGACGCTTGCCCGGCATCGGGGTCGGGATGGTGTGGCCGTAGGCGCGCTTGGCCTCGTCGGCGAACCAGTCGATGAACGCCGCCCCGTAAGCGACCTCGCCCTTCGATTCCGCCAGCGGCTTGCCCTGCTCGGCGGTCATCAGCCGGGCCAGGTCGTCGGCGTGGGCGAGCATCAGGTCGCTCCACCTGCGCAGGATCGCGCCGCGCTCCTTAGCCGTCCTGGCCGCCCAGGTCGGGAAGGCCCGATGCGCGGCCTCGATCGCCACCCGCGTCTCGCCCGCGCCCAGGTCGGCGACCTTGGCGATCACCGTCCCGTCGGCGGGATTGAGCACCTCGAAGGTGTCGTCCCCCTCGATCCAGAGGCCGTCGATGAAGGCTTCGGTTTCAACGAGATTCAGGCTCATGGCGGGCTACCTCAACGTCACGGACACCGACTTCAGGTCGGCGTACTTGTGCAACGCATGAAGGCTGCGGTCGCGGCCGAAGCCCGACTGCTTGAAGCCCCCGAACGGCATGGTGATGTCGCAGGCGTCCCAGCCATTGACCCAGACCAGCCCCGCCTTCAGCCGCCGCGCCCCGCGCAGGGCGCGGTTGATGTCGGAGGTCCACAGACCCGCGGCCAGGCCGTAGACCGTGTCGTTGGCCAGGGCCATGGCCTCGTCCTCGGACTTGAAGGTCATCACCCCCAGCACCGGCCCGAACACCTCCTCGCGGGCCAGGGTGTGGTCGGGGCCCAGCCCGTCGAAGATGGTCGGCTCGACATAGAAGCCGCCGCTGTCCTGGCGGATGCGCCGGCCGCCCAGCACGCGGCGCGCGCCCTGGCTGTCGGCGGTGGCGATGTAGTCCAGGGCGGTGTTCATCTGCCGCTCGCTGACCATGGCGCCGAACTGGGTCGAGGCGTCCAGCGGATCACCGACGACCATCGATTTCGCGACGGTCACGACCTTCTCCAGGAATTCGTCCTTGATCGACGCCTCGACCAGCAGGCGCGAGGCGGCGGTGCAGACCTCGCCCTGGTTATAGAACACGCCCCAGGCCGCGGCCTGGGCGGCGGCGTCCAGGTCCGGGCAGTCGGCGAAGACGATCTGGGGCGACTTGCCGCCCAGCTCCAGGCTGACCCGCTTGAGGTTCGAGCGGGCGGAGTATTCCATCAGCCTGCGGCCCACGGGCCCCGAGCCGGTGAAGGCGATCATGTCGACGTCCATCGACAGCGCCAGCGCCTCGCCGGCGACGCCGCCGAGGCCGGGGATGACGTTGAGCACGCCCGCCGGCAGCCCGGCTTCCAGCGCCAACTCGCCCAGCTTCAGCGCCGTCAGCGGCGACTGCTCGGCGGGCTTGAGGACCACCGAATTGCCCATGGCCAGGGCCGGCGCGACCTTCCACATCGCCATGTGCAGCGGGAAATTCCACGGCACGATGGCGCCGATCACGCCCAGCGGCTCGTGCACCGCATAGCTCAGACGATCGACGGGCGAGGCCCCTACCTCGCCATAGACCTTGTCCAGCGCCTCGGCGTACCAGCGGCAGGCGCCGATCGCGAGCGGGATGTCGACGTTGCGCGCGTCGCTGATCGGCTTGCCGACGTCCAGGCTCTCCAGCAGGGCCAGTTCCTCGGCGTCGCGCTCCATCAGCTCGGCCAGGCGGAACAGGATCTTCTTCTTGGCGCGCGGCCCCTGGTCGCGCCAGCGGCCGTCCTCAAAGGCGGCGCGGGCGCTGGCGACGGCGCGGGCGACGTCCTCGCCCTGGCAGGCCGTGACCTGGTTCAGCACCAGCCCGTCGCGCGGCGAGACATTGTGGAAGGTCGCGCCCGTGGCGGCCTCCTCATGCCGGCCGTCGATGATCGCTTGTCCCGGCAGGGCCAGGCGCGAGAGACGGTCGGCGATGTCGGCGGGCAGGGTCACACGGGATCATCCGGACTAATTGTGATCACAGTTTTACGGCGATGCGGCGGAGTCAAGCGCCCGACTTAAGGGCTCGCCTCCACGGCGGCGCGCATCTTGTCCATGCCTTCGGAAAGGTCAGCGGCGATGGCGCGGCGGGCGCCGTCCGCGTCACCCGCCTTCAGCGCAGTGATCGCCTCGGCATGGCGGTCGGCGACCAGGCCGTCGGCCCCGACGCGGCCGAACACCACCCGCATGAACGGTCCCACCTGCAGCCACAGCCCGCCGGCCATGGCCTTAAGCACCTCGGCCCCGGCCCGCTCGTAGAGGGCGAAGTGGAAGGCGTGGTTGGCGGTCATGTAGCGGTCGACATCGCCCAGCCGCAGCGCCTCGTCGACATCGGCGTCGATGGCCTGCAGCTGGCGGATCAGTCCGGTGTCGGTGTTTTTCGCGGCGCGGGCGGCCAGCTCCGGCTCGACCCATAGGCGGGCCAGGGACAGCTGCTCCAGGCGGTCGGCGGTCAGCGAGGGCACGGACAATCGCTTGTTGACCGGATTGATCGCCAGCGCCCGCTCGGCCACCAGACGGCGGACGGCGTCGCGCACCGGCATCGGCGACACGTTCAGCTCGGCGGCCAGGCTGCGCAGGCTCACGCCCTTGCCCGGCGCGATCCGGCCGGTGATCAGCGCCTGGCGGATGGCCTCGTACACCTGGTCGTGGACAGCTGTCTGATCGGCGAGCGGTTTGCGCACTTTCCCCACTTCCGGATGGAGTGACTTGCCAAGTCACACCCGATTGCGATCACAATGCAATCCGCTCTTTGAGTTTTACGCGCGTCCGGGCGGCGAACCGCTCAACACTTCGCCTGACGCGCTTCGTGGAGTTCACCCGCCATGCCCGACTTCGGCGCCAACGATCTCGACGCCTTCTGGATGCCGTTCACGCCGAACCGGCGGTTCAAGAGCCATCCGCGCATGCTCTCGTCGGCCAGCGGCATGCTGTACAAGACCCCCGAGGGCCGTGAGGTGCTGGACGCCACCTCCGGCCTCTGGTGCGTCAATGCCGGCCACGACCGGGCGAGGATCCGCGAGGCCATCCAGAAACAGGCGGCCGAGATGGACTACGCCCCCTGCTTCAACATGGGCCACCCGCTGGCCTTCCAGTTCGCCTCGCGCCTGGCGCAGGTGACCCCTGCGGGCCTGGACCGGATCTTCTTCACCAACAGCGGCTCGGAGTCGGTCGACACCGCCCTGAAGATCGCGCTCGCCTATCACCGCGCTCGCGGCAAGGGGACCAAGACCCGGCTGATCGGGCGCGAGCGCGGCTATCACGGGGTGGGCTTCGGCGGCATCTCGGTCGGCGGCATCCCGACCAACCGCAAGTATTTCGGGTCCCTGCTCACCGGCGTCGATCACCTGCCCCACACCCACGGCGTGCCCGGCAACCTGTTCGCCCAGGGCCAGCCCGAGCACGGCGCGCATCTGGCCGACGACCTGGAGCGCATCGTCGCCCTGCACGACGCCTCCAACATCGCCGCCGTGATCGTCGAGCCGGTGGCCGGCTCCACCGGCGTGCTGGTCCCGCCGAAGGGTTATCTCGAGCGCCTGCGGACCATCTGCGACAAGCACGACATCCTGCTGATCTTCGACGAGGTGATCACCGGCTTCGGACGCCTGTCCGCGCCCTTCGCCGCCGACCGCTTCGGCGTTACGCCCGACCTGATCTGCATGGCCAAGGGCCTGACCAACGCCACGGTCCCGTGCGGCGCGGTGGCGGCCTCGACCAGGATCTACGACGCCATGCTCGAAGGCGCCGACGCCCCGATCGAGCTCTTCCACGGCTACACCTATTCGGCCCACCCGCTGGCGTGCGCGGCAGGTCTGGCGACCCTGGAGACCTACCAGGAGGACGACCTCTTCGCCCGCGCCGCCGGCATGGAAGCCTATTGGCAGGAGGCCATGCACAGCCTGGCCGACGCCCGGCACGTCATCGACATCCGCAACCTGGGCCTCGTCGCCGGCATCGAACTGGCGCCCCGCCCCGGCGCCCCAACGGCGCGGGCGATGGAGGTCTTCGAGACCTGCTTCGACGAGGGCCTCTTGATCCGCGTCACCGGCGACATCATCGCCCTGTCGCCGCCGCTGATCCTGGAGAAAAGCCACATCGACCGGATGGCGGAGACGATCAGGAAGGTGCTGGCGAAGGTGGATTGAGCGTCAGCTCACATAGCGGAACGACAGCCCCATGTCCCGGAGCAGCCGCCGATAGCCCAGCGAGGTCTTGTCGGCCGGGAAATGCGCTTCCTCGTTCGGGTCCAGCGGCAGTTCCTCCGGCGTCTGGCGTTCGACCACGGCGGCGTCCTCGGCGAAGATCTGGGCGTTGAAGGCGTAGACCGCCTCCAGGTCGCCGGTGGTGTCGAAGTTGCGGGCGATCGGCACGAACAACCGGGTCTTTCGCGCCGAGATGGGGCTGGGCAGGTTGAAGATGCTCAGGCGGTCCTCGCCGGGGAAGAAGATCGTCAGGTGCGCGGCGAACGGCGGCTGGACCTCGAACCGGCGCAGCCAGCGGAAGCCCTCCGGCGCCAGGTGGCGCAGGTCGCGCGGGTAGTTGCTGACGTCGCTCCAGTAGTCGGTGCGCAGGCCCTTGTCGGTAAACTTGGTGTCGTAGATCGGCACCACGGGATCCTCGCGGTCGGCGAAGGCCTCGTGGTGAACCCAGGCGAAATGGGCGACGTCGACGAAGCCTTCCAGCTGCCGCGCAGCCGAACCGGCGATATCGAAGAACGGCGGCAGGATCTGTTGAAAACCGTCCGCCGACCAGAGCGGGAAATCGGGGATCGTCGCCGCCTCGTCGCTGGGATTCAGTCGGGTCCAGACCAGGCCATAGCGCTCGACCGCCTCGAACATGGCGACCTTCAGGCGCGGCGAGGGCTCCAGGTCGGGATGGGCCGGGATCTTGCGGCAGGCGCCGTCGGGCCCATAACGCAGGCCGTGATAGGCGCAGATGATCTCCTCGCCCTCGACCCAGCCCATGCTGAGCGGCAGGCCCCGATGCGGACAGAGGTCGCGGGCGACCTTCACCGTGTCGCCAGCGCGGAAGACGACCAGCGGCAGGTCCAGCAGGGTCACCGCCAGGGGCTTGTCCGCCAGGTCGACGAGGCGAGCGACCGGAAACCACTGCCGCGCCAGGATCGCCCAATCGCCGGGATCGAACGTGCAGCTACGTGGCAGGAAACCCGGTGGCAGAACGCCGGCGGCCTTCGGCTCAGGAGAGGCCAGGGTCTGGATGATGGCGGTCATGGGCGTCGGCTCCCGAGGAACGGACGCCCATCGAGTGTAATAAGAAAATTACTTACAAGCGTAGGCGCACGCCGCGCCACGGGATCATCGCCGGCGCCGAAAAGCCGGTCAGCCCGCCTCGCCGATCTGCCTCAAGCGAGGGCGTCCCGCCCTACCCCGCGAACGACATCGCCACGTCGCAGCGCTCATAGCGCGCCCCGAACTTCGCCATGATTTCGGCGTCGTGGACGAAGCCCAGTTTTTCGTAGAGGTGGATGGCGGCGGCGCATTTCTGGTTGGTCAGCAGATAGACCTTGTCCATGCCCAGGCTGGCGGCGCGTTCCAGCGTCTTGGCCAGCAGGTATTCGCCGACCTTGAGGCCCCGCGCGCTGGCCAGCACGCCCATCTTGGTCAGCTCGACCCAGCCGTCCTTGGTAACCATCAGGGCGCAGGTCCCAACCACGCCCAGCTCCGGCGTCTCGGCGAACAGCACCACGCCGCCCTTGTCGAGGATCAGCTCGCGCGGGTTGGACAGGAGGGCGATGTCGTTTTCCTCCAGGGCGAACATATCCTGGATCCACTCGGCGTTGATCCGGTAGAAGGCCTCGGCCAGGTCGTCCGAGAAGTCGCGGGCCCACAGGGCCGGCGCGCCGGCGCGCTGGATGCGGGTCAGCAGCGAGGCTTCGGCGAGGCGCTGCTCGACCTTGGCCAGGCCCTGCATGAAGTCGCCCTCCAGGCCCTCGACCAGCTCGGCGGCGGCCGGCTCGATGCGCGGCAGGAGCTGGGTTTGCACGCGGACCAGCAGGGCCTCGCCAGCTTCGGTGAGCGCCAGGCGCTTGGAACGGCCATCGCCCGGCACAGGGCGCGCCTCGACGAAGTCGCTGAGCGTACCCAGGGCGCGGGTCACGGTGGGCTGGGCCAGCTGCAGGCGCTCGGCCAGCTCGCCGACCGAGATCGGGCCGTGCAGGCGGATGGTCATCAAGAGCGACATCTGCGCTGGCTGCACCGGCAGGTCGAGATGGCGCGCCACTTCGGCCGCGTCGGCCTGCATCCGCTCGGCCAGGCGTTTGAGCCGGCTGCCCAGGAACCCCACGCCAAACCCCGCCAGCAGATCAACGTCCATGCCGAACCTCCATTTCATAGCACGCTATATAGCTAGCTATGAAATGGAGGCGGATGCAAGAGGGCGGTCACATCCCGCCCATCACATCCTGAAGGACGGGATGACGACGCAGCTGACCTTGTCCTTGATGACCGTGACCGCCGCCGAGCGCCCGCCGGTCAGGTCGTAGAACTGGTCGCGCCCGCCTTGCGACACCAGCAAATAGTCCGGCGCGCCGAACTTGCAGACGTGATAGCGGACCTTCTCGCCCGCGATCCGGTCGACCAGATGCGTGCAGGTCATGGTCCCGCCGGCCCGTCGGTACAGCGTCTCGTCATAGGGCGTGGCCTGCGGGTAGCGGCGAAGGCCGCGGAAGATCGTCGGGTCCAGCGGCGCGCAGGCCGGGCCGTTGACGCGCCAGAGCGCATCCCGGCGCACCTGTTCGGCGCGATCCTGGCGACCCATGACGTGGGCGCCGACACCGATCAGCGCCACGATGCCGACGACGATCGGCGCCCAACGCCAGCGACTTGGGACGCGCCCTTCCAGGGGCAGTTTACCGATACGGACCTGATCGCTCGCCATGGATAAACTCACACCTGTAATCCAATGTACATTCGTAAGCCATAATGCCGCGCCTGTCACTATCGAACGTCGTTCATCACACTTGACGCCGATACGTTACACTTGTAGCGTATTCACGACATCACTGAGATACTCACCATGACCGAACCCTCCGACCTGGAACTGGAAGTGCTGAAGGCCTTCTGGCGCGGCGGCGCGATGAGCGCCCGCGAGGCGCAAGGCCTGATCGAGCCCGAGCTGGGCTGGAGCGCCTCGACCACCCGCACGGTGCTGGAGCGCATGGTGGCCAAGGGCCTCCTGGTGCGCCGCTCGGTGCACGGCCTGGCGGTCTATGAGGCGCACAAGGGCAAGGTCGACGTGATCGGCGGGGTGCTGAACCGCCTGCGCGGCCTGCTGGAGATCGACGGCCGCCTGCCCGCTTCAGCGTTCGCCGGCAGCCAGATCCTGTCGGAGACCGAGATCGCCGAGCTGGAGACCCTGCTCAACGCCGCCAAGACGGAGGATAAGTGATGCATCCGCTGCTCGCCTCCACCGCCCTGGGCCTGATCGCCGCCTGGCCGGTTGGCGTGCTGGGCCTGGGGCTTGGCCGCCTGGTCGAGCGCCTGACGGACGATCCGCGTCCGCGCGCCGCCGCCTGGAGCTTGGCCTACGTCCTGCCTGGGGCCGCGCTGGCCGCCACGGTGGCCCTGACCTTCGCGCCGCAAGCGCCCGCGCTGGTCGCCGCGCCCGCAGCCGTCGAGGCGCCGATCGCCCCGCCTGCCTGGACGCCCGAGAGCGAACTGACCACCAACCTGGCCTGGAGCCTGGCCGGCCTCTCGGTCGCCGGCTTGCTGGTTCGGGGCCTGCGCTGGAACCGTGGGCGGCGTCGCCTGGCCGCGATCCGCAAGAGCGCCGAGCCCTGCCAGGACGCCGCCCTGCTCGAAGCCATCCGCCGCCGCGCCGCCCTGCTGGACGTGACGCCGCCGCCGGTGCGGATCAGCGACCAGATCAGCGAGCCGCTGCTGGCCGGGGCGCGCCGGCCGGTGATCCTGCTGCCCAAGGCCCTGGTCGAGACGACCGACGCCGCTCGCCTGGAACTGGTCTGCGGCCACGAACTGGCCCACCTGAAGCGCGGCGACAACTGGCGCATCCCGGCCGAGGAGGCCCTGGCCGGTCTCTTCTGGCTGACCCCGCCGGTCGCCGCCCTGCGCGGGCGCATGCTGGCCGCTCGCGAGGCGGTCTGCGACGCCGCCGCCCTGGCCGACGCCGCGCCCGAGGCCCGCCGCGACTATGCCCGCGTGCTGGTCGAGGCTCTGCGGATGAACGCCCTGCCCGCCGCCCAGTCGGCCTTCACCGGCCGCGAGCGCAGCCTGGCCCGCATGCGCCTGTCGGCGATCCTGCAGCCCACCGGCGGCGCCTCGGCGAGCCGGGTGGGCCTGGCGATCGTGCTGGGCGGCGCCCTGACGGTGGCCACCGGCGCCGGCTCGCTGGCCCTGGCCGACCAGGCTCGTCGTCTGGCCCCGCCCGCGCCGGTAGCCCTGGTCGCTGAAGCCGCTCTGCCAGCGGAAGCCGCGCCCGCGATCGAAGTTCCCGAGGCCCCACCGATGGCGACGCAGGCCGCACCGGCGGCGCCAGCAGCGGAAGCCGCGCCGGTCGCGCCGATGGATGTCGCCGTCGCGCCCGATCCTCGTCCGGATCCGAGACCGAACCCGCAGCCCGGTCCCCAGCCCAATCCGCAACCCAACCCTCAGCCGAACCCGCAACCGCGCGTCGAGGCCAAGGTGGCGGTCGAGCCGTCCTTGTCGGTCCAGACCCAGGTCCAGCCGACCATCCGGCTGATCCTGACCGAAGACAAAGCCCAGGACCTGGGCCGGCAGATCAAGATCATCAATCCGGACGTCAGCACTCGCACCTCGACCCAGTCCAAGGCCTCGGTCAGCGTCAATGTGCGCAGCGCCGAGTCGCCGTGGGATCGCCGCTGATGGACGCGCTGTTCGCTTCCGCCGCCCTGGGCCTGGTCGCCGCCTGGCCCGTTGCGGGCCTGGGCTGGCTGGCCGGCAAGGCCGCCGACCGCCTGACCGGCGATCCCGCCCCGCGCGCCGCCGCCTGGAACCGCGCCGTCGCCCTGCCGCCGGCGGTGCTGGCCCTGATGGTCGGCGTCTCGGCCTTGCCCGAGGAGGCCACCGCCCCCGTCTACCAGGCCGCCCTCACCTCGCGCGCCGTCGCCACCGCCGGCGCGGCGATGAACGAGGCCTCGGTCCGCGCGCTGTCGGGCTTCAACGGCGTCGAGACCCTGGGCGGCGTGCTGATCCTGGGCGCGCTGGGCGGCCTGGCCGTCGCCACCGCGCGCCAGACGATGGGCAGGCTCAAGCTGCGCCGCATCGTCGCCAACGCTCGCCCGGTGTCGCAGGAGCTGGCCCTGGCCGTCCTCGCCGCCGCCCGCCGCCTGGACACCGGCCGCCCCGAGGTGAAGGTCAGCGACCAGATCGACCAGCCCCTGCTGGCCGGCCTGTCGACGCCGGTCATCCTGCTGCCCAAGGCCATGGCCGAGCGGCTGGACATCGACCGCCTAGTCCCCGTCTGCGCCCACGAGCTGGCGCATCTGAAGCGCGGCGACAACTGGCGGCTGCTGCTGGAGCACCTCTTGGGCGGCCTGTTCTGGATGGTCATGCCCTACGCCGCCCTGCGCGCCCGCGCCGCCGCCGCACGCGAGGAACTGGCCGACGCTCTGGCGCTGGAGGGCGCCGCCCCGACGGTCCGCCGCGCCTATGCCGAGACCCTGATCGACGTGCTGCGCACCCGCGCCGCGCCCACCCTGCACCCCGCCTTCACCGGCAAGGGACGGAGGCCCACCCACATGCGCCTGCAAGCCATCACCGATCCGCGCGGCCCGGCCAGCCTGGCCCGCCGCGCCCTGCTAGGCCTGACCGGCGCCCTAGCCTTGACGCTCGCCGCCACCGGCTCGATCGCCCTGGCCCAGCAAGGCGACGGCCGAGGCGCGAGCAGCAGCCGCAGCGTCATCACCGACGAGAAGGGCCTATATCTCGACATCCGCTCCGATTACGTCCGAGTGACCAACGCCGAGGTGGTGGGCGGCCAGCTGAAGCCGGAGGACGGGCAGGTCTGGGTCTATCACGGCAATGTTCGGGTGCGCGGACGGCTTAACTCGCCCAGCACCCGCGTGCTGCTGAACGGCCAAGCGCCCCCGAAGGACTTCGATCCGACCACCCTGTCCAAGGGCTCGATCCAGGAATTGGAAGTCACCCACTATCAACGCGACAACGCGCCTAGCGTGGTGCTGAACGTCATCACGAAATCCGGCTCCTGATGGAAATGACACCGGTGGACAAAACTTACGTCCACCGGCATTTTCACCCCCGATCAGACGGCGATGCAAAGCACGCCGCCGTCGCTTTCGGGGATGAACCATGCTCAGCCGCCATCTTCTCGCCGCCGCCGGCGCGCTCACCCTGACGCTTGCGGCAGGCTTGGCTCTGGCCGCTGACATGCTGGCCTTCCCCGGCGCCGAGGGCGCGGGCCGGTTCAGCACCGGCGGTCGCGGCGGGGCGGTGATCCACGTCACCAACCTGAACGACGACGGCCCCGGCAGCTTGCGCGCCGCCATCGCGGCGACCGGCCCCCGCACCGTGGTCTTCGACGTCGCCGGCACGATCCAGCTGAAGCGCGAACTGAAGATCAGCAACGGCCAGATCACCATCGCCGGCCAGACCGCGCCCGGCGGCGGTATCACCCTGCGCGACCAGACCCTGGTGGTCGGCGCCGACGACGTGATCGTCCGCTTCATCCGCTCGCGCCTGGGGGCCGAGAGCAAGGTCGAGGGCGACGCCATCTGGATCAGCGGCGGCCGCCGGATCATCCTGGACCACGTCTCGGCCAGCTGGTCGGTGGACGAGACCCTGTCGGCCTCGGCCCGCTATGATCGACCCGACCAGGGCTTCTATGACCTGACCGTCCAGTGGTCGATCATCGCCGAGAGCCTGGCCCACTCGATCCACGTCAAGGGCGACCACGGCTATGGCAGCCTGATCCGCGGCGGCAACGGATCGAAGATCAGCTTCCACCACAATCTGTGGGCCAACCACATGGCCCGCGCGCCGCGTCCCGGCAACTATGACGGTCCGGACAAGGATCCGATCGGCGCATTCTTCGATTTCCGCTCGAACGTCTTCTACAACTGGGGCAGCGACAAGTCGGGCTACAATGCCGACAAGGCCACGCTGTCGGCCTACAACTTCGTCGACAACGCCTACATCCCCGGCCCCAACTCGCAGAAGCCCATCGCCTTCAAGGAAAGCGATACGCTGGCCAAGGCCTATTTCGCCGACAACAGCATGGACGGCGTCGTGCCGGCCGATCCCTGGAGCCTGGTGACCTTCACCATCCCCGAGCCCGCCGGCTACCGCCTGGCCGCCCCGGTCGACGTCGCCCCGGTGACGCCGGAGAGCGCCGACAGAGCCTATGAGCGCGTCCTGGCCGACGCCGGCGCCTCGGTGTGGCGCGATCCCGTGGACAAGCGGATCCTGGAGGGCGTCAAGACCCGCACCGGCAAGGTGATCAACATCCAGAGCGACGTCGGCGGCTGGCCGGAACTCCCGGCGGGCAAGGCGGCCAAGGACACCGACGGGGATGGCATGCCCGACGCCTGGGAGAAGCCGCAGGGGCTGAATCCGAAGAAGGCCGATGGCGCGGTCGTGGGCAAGGACGGCTGGACGAACCTGGAGCTTTATCTGGCGGATGCGGCCAAGGTGCGGGGCTAGGCGCCCCAGACCCTCCCCCTAGCGGGGGAGGTGTCGCCGCGGGCGACGGAGGGGGAAGTTCTGCCGAGCTTGCCCCTTCCCCCACCGGCGCTTCGCGCCACCTCCCCCGCTAGGGGGAGGATCTTTGCGACTTTTGCCGTGCGGGATATTTCCCGCTACACCCCGTCCCATGTCGCACAATACCTTCGGTCACCTGTTCCGCGTCACCACCTGGGGCGAGAGCCACGGTCCGGCGCTCGGCTGCGTCGTGGACGGCGTGCCGCCCGGCATCGCGCTGACGGCCGAGATGATCCAGGGCTTCCTCGACAAGCGCCGGCCGGGCAGCGGCAAGTTCGTCACCCAGCGCCAGGAGCCGGACGCGGTGCGCATCCTGTCGGGCGTATTCGAGGACGAGCGCACCGACGGCCAGCGCACGACGGGCGCGCCGATCAGCCTGATGATCGAGAACACCGACCAGCGCTCTAAGGACTACGGCGAGATCGCCCAAGCCTTCCGCCCCGGCCACGCCGACTATCCCTATTTCGCCAAGTACGGCGTGCGCGACTATCGCGGCGGCGGGCGCAGCTCGGCGCGCGAGACCGCCGCGCGCGTGGCGGCGGGCGCGGTGGCGCGGCTGGTGATCCCCGGCGTGACCATCCGCGCCGCCCTGGTGCAGATCGGCCCGCACGCCATCAACCGCGACAACTGGAATTGGGCCCAGACGGAGGCCAACCCCTACTGGTCGCCGGACGCCGCCGTCATCCCGGTCTGGGAAGAGCACCTGGAAAAGATCCGCAAGGCCGGCTCCTCGACCGGCGCCGTGGTCGAGGTGGAAGCCACAGGCGTGCCGGCCGGCTGGGGCGCGCCGCTGTACGGCAAGCTGGACGCTGAACTGGCCGCCGCCCTGATGTCGATCAACGCCGCCAAGGGCGTCGAGATCGGCGAAGGCTTCGCCAGCGCCGCCCTGACCGGCGAGGACAACGCCGACGCCATGCGGATGGGCGAGGACGGCGAGCCCGTATTCCTGTCCAACCACGCGGGCGGCGTGCTGGGCGGCATCTCGACGGGCCAGCCGGTGGTGGCGCGCGTGGCCTTCAAGCCGACCTCCTCGATCCTGATCCCCCGCCAGACCCTCAATGAGGCCGGCCAGGAGATCGACCTGCGCACCAAGGGCCGCCACGATCCCTGCGTGGGCATCCGCGGCGTGCCGGTGGTCGAGGCCATGACCGCCTGCGTGCTGGCCGACGCCTTCCTGCGCCACCGGGGGCAGACCGGCGGCCACGTGTTCGCCCCTGGCGCGAGCCGCTGACAGCGCGAACAATGGTCAGTCGACATGCCATTAACTGGTCTTACCACTGAATTGGTTCAGCTTTCGGGTTGACGTGCACACGTTTGCAGGCGTAAGCCTCGCCAGAACGCATCCCCTGGCGAGCGAACACCGCTCCTCATGGTTGTGGTGCGCGGCGCGAACCAGGGGGCTTGGCGCGTGCGGTTCGACCTCTTGAAGATCCTGCTGGTCGACGACAACCAGCATATGCGCCTGCTGCTGATCGAGATTCTGCGCGCCATCGGCGTGCGCCAGGTCTATGAGGCCATGGACGGGTCCGAAGCGCTGGCCATTCTGCGCACCACCGCGATCGACGTGGTGCTCACCGATCTCTCGATGAGCGGCCTGGACGGCATCGACTTCGTCAACCTGGTGCGCAACTCGCCCGACAGTCCAAACCCCTTCGTGCCGATCGTGATGATCACCGGCCACTCGACCGAGCGCCGGGTGCGCGAGGGCCGCGACGCCGGGGTCAACGAGTTCCTGACCAAGCCGGTCACCGCGCGCGGCGTGATCCACCGCCTGACCCTGCTGATCGAGAACCCCCGCCCGTTCGTGCGGGCCGGCGACTATTTCGGCCCCGACCGCCGCCGCCGCGACGACCCGCGCTACCGGGGCGAGCGCCGCCGCGACGAGGACAAGGCGACCTATGTCGATGACCCCGAGGTCGGGCGCGGCCATCCGACGCGGAGAATTTAAACCCTTCGCCGGCTAGAAGAGGGTGAACAGCGTTTTGTGAGCTTCACCATGTCTCTTCCCCGTTTGGCTTTTAGGCGCCTTGCCCCCATCGCCGCCATTCTCGGCCTGGTCGCCGTCTCGCAGACGGGCTGCCTGGCCGCCGCGGCCGTCGGCGCCGTGGCCGGCACGGCCATCGGCGTCACCGGCGCGGTCGTCGGCGGGGCCGGCAAGGCCGTGGTCGCCACGGGCAAGGCCGTGATCCCGGGCGATGGCAAGAAGGACCGCGAGCGGGACTCGTATCGGCGGTAGAAATCTGCTCCCCCCTCTGGGGGAGCTGTCGGCAAAGCCGACTGAGGGGGCCATCTCGGCATAGGCCGCGCTGCCCCCTCCGGCCCTTCGGGCCACCTCCCCCGGCGGGGGAGAAGAACTCAGATTAAAGCGTCAAAGCGCACCGCTCGCCGATCGTCGGGCGCGACAGGCCCGGGAACTGGCCTTGCAGCCGCTCGGCGAAATAGAGGCACAGGCGTTCCAAGGTCGGGACTTCCAGGCCCGGCTTGTCGTTCAGCAGGCCGTGATCCAGCTCAGCCGCGACGGCCTTGAGCGCGACGTCCAGGGTTTCCAGGTCGGCGACCCAGCCCTCGTCCTGCATCTCGCCCTTCACGCTGGCCTCCACCTTGAACGAGTGGCCGTGCAGCTTGCGATAGCGATGGTCGGTCGGACCTTGCTCGATGAAATGGGCCGCGTCGAAGAACGCGGCCTTCGTGATTTCGAAGACGTATCCAGACATGTGACTTCTTTTGACTAGGCCTGGGAGGCTCTAGCGCAACGACCCTGTCACCAAGTCGCGCGCCTTATCCGTCAGGGCAGGCCGAGATATTTGTGCGTTTGGACGCTTAAACGCCATTGTGGGTGCGAAAGGCAATAGGCGACGGCCAATTGCGTGTTCCTGTCGCGGTCCGGACCGTCCATCGGCTGGAGGTAGAAACGCTCGAAATCCAGGCCTGCGAAGCGCTCGGGCATGGCCTTGTCCTGCGGGAAGACCAGCTTCAGTTCCTGACCCGAGGTCTGCACGACGGGCGCGTCGGCCTTGGGGCTGATGCAGATCCAGTCGATCCCGGCGGGGGCTTCCAGCGTGCCGTTGCTCTCGACCGCGATCTGGAAGCCCCGCGCGTGCAGGGCGGCGATGGCGGCTTCGTCCAGTTGCAGGAAGGGCTCGCCGCCGGTGCAGACCACCAGGCGGTCGTCCGGGCCGCCGGTCCACTGGGCCTCGACCGCCGCCGCCAGGTCGTCGGCCGTGGCGAACTTGCCGCCGTTCTCGCCATCGGTCCCGACGAAATCGGTGTCGCAGAAGGTGCAGACGGCCTTGGCGCGGTCCTGCTCGCGGCCGGTCCACAGGTTGCAGCCCGAGAAGCGGCAGAACACCGCCGCCTTGCCGGCCTGGCCGCCCTCGCCCTGCAGGGTCAGGAAGATCTCTTTGACCGAGTACGTCACTGGGTCAGGGCCTCGCGCCCGGCCGCGTCCCACTCGACATAGCCCTTCTCACGCAGCTCGCACGCCGGGCAGGTCCCGCAGCCGTGACCCCAGCTATGCAGCACGCCGCGTTCGCCCTGGTAGCAGGTGTGGCTCTCTTCCACGATCAGCTTGACCAGGTCCTCGCCGCCCAGCGCCTTGGCCAGGGCCCAGGTCTGCGCCTTGGTGAGGTACATCAGCGGTGTCTCGATGCGGAAGCTGCGGTCCATGCCGAGGTTCAGGGCGCTCTGCATGGCGTCCATGGTGTCGCGGCGACAGTCGGGATAGCCTGAGAAGTCGGTCTCGCACATGCCCCCGACCAGGACGTCGACGCCCCGGCGATCGGCCAGGGCGGCGGCATAGATCAGGAACACCAGGTTGCGGCCCGGCACGAAGGTCGAGGGCAGACCGCGCTCGGTCATCTCGATGGCGCGGTCGGCGGTCAGGGCCGACTGGGCGACCTGGCCGAAGCTCTTGATGTCCAGGACATGGTCCTCGCCCAGGCGGTCGGCCCATTGCGGGAAGCGCGCGGCGATCTCGCGGCGCACTTGCTGGCGCGCCTCCATCTCGATGGAATGGCGCTGGCCATAGTCGAAGCCGACCGTCTCGACGCGCTGATAGCGTTCGAGGGCCCAGGCCAGGCAGACGCTGCTGTCCTGGCCGCCGGAGAATAGAACAAGCGCGCCAGGGGACGGGTTCTCGCTCATGCGAGGCTCTCAAGGTCAAAGAGGGGGAACATGGCCCCTCCTCTACACGAGGCAAGGCCGGGCCGGAACAGCGCAGCCCGCGCGGGCGCAGCTCGTGCAATACTCCGACGACGAACAACGGCGAAGTCTTTCGCCAGCGAACTAGGCCATACGCCCCGCGGATAAAGGGCAGAACTCGCCGACACGCGCTTCGCTTCCGCTACGGAAGTCACAAACCCAATCTTCTAATGTGTTGTAAGCTTACATCCATCAGGAAAACACCACCTCTCGGAAAGTGAAAAGCGCTAACCTATCGCCGTTCACTTACGATCAGGCCAGTTGACAGCCTTCAAACGCAAGTATGCAATCTGCGAATGCTGCGAGGGGCTCGCCGTACGCCCGCGTGGTGAAAGCAGTACGGCGCCGAGGAAACACCGACCCTCGCAGGCTCCACCCATAAGGCGCCGCCCGGGTCCAGGGAGGGAATTCAATGTCGCACACTCTGCGTATGCGGAGCCTTTTGGTCATGGGCGCTTCGGCGGTCGCGATCTCCGGCCTCGCCATCCCCGCTTTCGCTCAAACGGCCGCCAAGCCGGCCGCCCAACAGAACACCACCGTCATCGAAGAGCTGGTGGTCACCGCTCAGAAGAAGGAAGAAGCGCTTCAGGACGTGCCGATCGCGGTGTCGGCCTTCAGCCAGGACAGCCTGGAAGCGCAGAAGATCGACGGCGGCCCGAACCTGCAGCTGGCGATCCCGAACGTCACCTTCGCCAAGAGCAACTTCACCAACAGCTTCAACTTCCAGATCCGCGGCATCGGCGCCAAGGCCGTCGGCGCGTCGGCCGACCAGGGCGTCGGCGTCCACATGAACAACGCCCCGATGCAGTCGGGCAACCTGTTCGAGGCCGAGTTCTACGACGTGGAACGGGTGGAAGTGCTGCGCGGCCCGCAGGGCACGCTGTACGGCCGCAACGCCACCGGCGGCGTGGTCAACGTGATCACCGCCAAGCCGACCGACCAGTTCGAGGCCAACCTTCGCGCCGAGTACGGCAACTACAACACCACCAAGTTCCGCGGCATGGTCAACGTGCCGATCTTCGGCGACAAGCTGGCCCTGCGCCTGTCGGGCGCCTCGCTGAAACGGGACGGCTTCGTCACCAACACCTTCAACGGCCACAAGGTCGACGACCGGGACATGTACTCGACCCGCGTCCAGGTGATGTTCAACCCGACCGAGAAACTGCGCACCAACTTCCTGTGGGAACGGTTCCACGAGAACGACAACCGCGCGCGGACCGGCAAGCAGCTGTGCACCAAGGACCCCGGCCCGACCTCGGTCGGCGGCGTGCCCGTGCCGGCGGCCGTCCAGCGCTACCTGACCCAGGGCTGCCTGCCCGGCTCGCTGTACGCGCCCGCCGCCTACGGCACGGTCAACACCTCGGGCACCTTGACGGGCCTGCTGGGCAACATCTTCGGCTTCACCTCGGGCGACGCCAACGCCGGCGACACCACCTCGACCAACCTGCGCGAGATCGAGACGGCGCTGGATCCGCTCTACCAGTCGGGCTCCAACGTCTACCAGCTGACCCTGAACTACGACATTACCGACGCGCTGACGGTCACCTCGATGACCGCCTACAGCAAGGGCAGCGTGTATACCAAGCAGGACTACAATCGGAACGTCTCGCCGATCGCCTTCAACAGCACGCCCTTCACGCCGGGCGGCTTCTTCAACGACCCGCAGGTCGGCAACACCAACAAGTTCACGACGATCGACGTCTCTTCGGGCCGCTCGGAACAGTTCAGCCAGGAACTGCGCCTGCAGTCGGCCTTCTCAGGCCCGCTGAACTTCACGGTCGGCGCCATCCACTTCACCTATCGGACGCTGACCGACTACTACGTGATCGGCAATTCGCTGACGCTGTCGTCGATGGCGCTGAATGCGTCCAAGGGCCTGTCGCCGACCTGCAACCCGGCGACCACCGCCAACTGCATCGGCATCGACACGGCCGCCAACCCGACCGGCGACGGCCACAACTACTATGACAACCGCACGCCCTATAACCTAGTGTCGGACGCGGTGATGGGCGAGCTGTACTACCAGGTCAACGACGACCTGAAGTTCACCCTGGGCCTGCGCCAGACGCGCGACAAGAAGGCGGTCAAGAACTACTCCACCGTGCTGCTGGCGCCCGGCTACGGCCTGACCCTGAACCCGACCAACCCCGACCAGCGCGCCCGCTTCAACGAAACCACCGGACGCGTCGGCGTGGACTACAAGGCCCATCTGGGCTTCACAGACGACACCCTGCTCTATGCCTTCTACTCGAAGGGCTACAAGGGCGGCGGCATCAATCCTGGCGTTCCGGCCGGCGCGATCGGCATCAGCCAGACCTTCGGCCCCGAGTTCGTCAACGCCATCGAGATCGGCGCCAAGAACACGATGCTGGGCGGCAGCCTGCTCTTCAACGCCACCGGCTTCTCGTACGACTACAAGGGCTATCAGATCTCGAAGATCGTGAACCGCACCTCGGTGAACGAGAACGTCGACGCCAAGGTCTACGGCTTCGAGCTGGAAAGCATCTGGTCGCCGGTCCGCAACCTGCGTCTGAACGCCAATGTCGGCTACCTGAAGACCAAGATCGGCTCCGGCGTCACCTCGATCGACACCATGAACCGCACCCAGTCCAACGCGGCCTATACGGTCGTGAAGGTGGGCCCGCAGTCCTCGTCGGTCGGGGCCAACTGCGTGCTGGCCACCGCCGGCGTCGCCACCATCATCGCCGCCGGCGCCGGGGCCACCCTGCCCTGGGCCTGCACGGGCGCGGCGGCGTACCAGGCGTTCCTGTCGACCCCGGCCGCGGCCGGCGGCGCGGGCCTGCCCGCTCCCACCGCGGCATTCCTGGCCAACGCCACCGGCCTGTTCAACTATGGCGCCGGCTACTCGATCGAGGGCACGGCGGCGAACCTGTCGGGCAACGAGCTGCCCAACTCGCCACATTGGACCACCTCGGTCGGCGCCCAGTACACCTTCGAGCTGCCCTCCGGCTGGTCGGCCACCCTGCGCGGCGACTACTATCGCCAGAGCAGCCAGTTCGCCCGCGTCTACAACACCGCCTACGACCGCCTGAGGTCGTGGGACAACGGCAACATCACCCTCAAGGTGGAGAAGCCGGAGTGGGGCGTCTCGATCGACGCCTACGTCAAGAACATCGGCAACAAGACCCCGATCGTCGACGCCTACACCACCGACGACAGCTCGGGCCTGTTCACCAACGTGATCACCGCCGAGCCGCGCCTGTACGGCATCGCGATCACCAAGTCCTGGTAAGCTCCGGGCTTGAATGCGGAAGGGGCGGCGGCCACACGCCGCCCCTTTTCCGCGCCGATTTGAGCGCCGATGTCGGGCGCCCGACAGAAAGCCCAGTGTATTCCGACATTACCGGCGTGGGAGCGCTCCCAACTTAACGACTCCGCAAGGGCGCCGGGGGCATGGTGCCCCTCCAAATCCCAGCGAAGCGCCGCATGGAAACGCTGACCCGTCTGATCGATACCCGCGCTCCGATCTCGCCCGACACGCCTTGCGGCGCGGTCGCGGCGATGTTCGACGCCGATCCGGCCCTGGCCGCGCTCGGGGTCGTAGATCCGGACCACACGCCCATCGGCCTCGTCTATCGTGACGTGCTGCAAGGCATGATGCGCGTCGCCGGCGACCAACTGGCCGACAAGCCGATCTCCGACGTCATGGACGCCGACCCGCGCAAGGTCACCGCCCAGACCGACTCCAACAGCTTCGTCAACGCCCTGGCCGACAGCCCGACCCCGGTGTTCCGCACCGCCTATGTCGCCGTCGACGCCGCCGGCCGCTTCGCCGGCGTGGGGGGGCTGGCCTCGCTGCTGTCCTCGCACCGCCGCCGTCAGGCCGACGCCCGCGACGCCATGGCCATGGTCGAGCGCATGGCCGTCGACATCGGCGCGCACCTGGACGGCGTCCTGGCCATCACCGAACGCCTGGAACAGCAGCGCCTGACCCCTGACGCCTCGGCCTTCGTCCGCGCCATTGGCGACACCAGCCGCGACATGGGCGCAACGGTCGGCCGCGCCATCGACCTGCACCGCTCCGCCCGTGGCCAGCTGACCTTCAACGCCGCCCCCACCCGCCTGCGCGACTTCGCCGACGCGGTCGAGGATCGCTGGGCCGCCCGCGCCCACGAAGGCGGCTCGACCCTGCTCGTCTCCTATGACGGCGATCCGGAATGCGGCGTCGAGGTGGACGGCGAGCGCCTGCTGCAGGTGTTCGACATCCTGATCGAGAACGCCCTGTCGGCCGGCCGCGGCGCCATCGAGGCCCGCCTGACCGCGCGCGTCGAGGACGACCATATCCGCCTGGAAGGCCAGGTCCGCGACAATACCGGCGGCCACGCCGAAGAGCGCCTGGCCCGCGTCAACGATCCGCTGGGCGACGCCAGCCTGCAGGACCGCAACGAGATGGCCATGGCCGTCGGCATGGCCCTGGCCCACCGCGTTCTGCGCGCCATGGGCGGCCCGCTGCGCGCCGAGGCCAATCGCGGCGTCGGCCTGACCGTCGGCTTCGCCCTGCCCCTGGCCGCCGCCGCCGCCGAGGCCGAGGTCCACGAAATCCAGGACGTCGCCGGCCGCGCCGCCCACATCCTGATCGTCGACGACAACGCCACCAACCGCATGGTCGCCGAGGCGCTGTGCGACATGTTCGAGTGCACCTCGGAACAAGCCGTCGACGGCGTCGAGGCCGTGGAGATGGCCAAGAGCGGCCGCTACGACCTGATCCTGATGGACATCAAGATGCCGCGCATGGACGGCATCGCCGCCACCCGCGCCATCCGCGAGATGACCGGCCGCCCCGGCGCCGCGCCGATCGTGGCCCTGACCGCCAACGCCGATCCCGCCGACGTCCAGACCTACATCGCCGCCGGCATGCAGGACGTGGTCGAAAAGCCGATCAAACCCGAACGCCTGGCCATCGTCCTCAGCGCTCTGCTGAACGGCGAAGACGAGCAGGACGCCGAAGCCGCCGCCTAGAAGAAGCGCGACTCTTGGTCGCTCCACCCCGAAGAGTAGACGCTTGCCGCCGCCTCGCATCAGCGCCTAGCCTGTGGCCCGCGAGTGCGGAGTAATCAGACGCGTGCTGAACACGGCGGAACAACAGGCCTGGGCCTTTCTGAGCCAGGCGCCTCACCTGGGCTCGGCCCAGGAGGTCGAGACGCACTTCGCCCAAGCCATCGCCGCCTTCGGCTACGACAAGTTCTGCGCCACCCTGGTCAATGCCGAGCACTACGGCAAGGAGCCCCCGACACTGAGCCGCCAGGACTTCGACGCCTGGGACCAGCGCTACTGGGGCGAGCGCTACGTGGTGCACGATCCGTGCGTGAAGCTGCTCCTCAAGTCCCCGCGCTCGTTCGCCTGGACCGACGCCAAGCCGCTGGGCGACGGCCGCGCCCAGTCGATGTGGGGCGAGGCCTCGGACCTCGGCATGAACGACGGCTATGTCGTGCGGGTCTTCGGCCCCGCCGGCCAGGAGGTGCTGATCCGCATGTCCACCGAGGCGCGTGGCACCGACCCGACCGCACGCGCGGTCATCGACAGTCTGGCCACGGTGTTCGGCACGATCATGCTCAAGCACTGGGAAATGCAGGACGACAATCCCGACTACGGGGTCGTCTCCGAGCGCCAGGCCCAGTGCCTGTACTGGGCGGGCCGTGGCAAGACCGACTGGGAGATCGGCGCGATCCTGGAGCTGTCGCCCCGCACCGTCCACCACCACATCGAGGCCGCCAAGAAACGCCTGGGCGTGGTCAAGCGCCAGGAAGCGGTGCTGAAGGCCGGCGAACTGGGGCTGTTCAGTAAACTCTGATCAGAACTTCCGCCGCGCCGTCACCACCTCGAACCACAGCCGAAAATCGCCCATCAGGCTGTAGAGCGGATATTTGAACGTCGCCGGCCGGTTCTTCTCGAACACGAAGTGGCCGATCCAGGCGAAGCCGTAACCGACCAGCGGCGCGGCGACGAAAAACCGCCAGTCCTTCACCAGCCCCAGCACCAGGCAGACGATCACCAGGCTTGTACCGACCACGTGCAGCCGCCGGCTGACCGGGTTGACGTGTTCGGTCAGGTAGAACGGGTAGAAGGCCGCGAAGCTGCGGTAGCGCTCTTCTGTAGCGGTGCTCATGTCTCCGATGCTGATCCCCAACCGCGACCGTGGCAAGCTTCACGCGGGGGAATGGAAGAGACCATAGGCCGTTTGGCCTATCGCGTTTTGCCCGGATCATGTCCCTTAATCCAGACCGTCCAATCTTCCGGTTTAGGGGGCCGGTCATATGATCCACATCATCACTTCCGAGAACCGCCACCTGTATGGTCCCCAGCTGTGGGCCATGCACGAGGAACGTCGTCGCCAGTGTGTCGAGAAGAACGGCTGGGTCGATCTGGTCGTGCTCGACGGCGGCGAGATCGACGACTACGACGATCACCGCGCCATCTACCTGCTGGGCTTCAACGACCAGATGGAGCTGGAAGTCGGCCTGCGCCTGCGGCCCACCGACGACCGCTGCATGCTGGCCGACAAGTTCGCCCACCTGATCGCCCCGGGCGAGACCCCCAAGAAGGGCCCCGACGTCTGGGAAGCCACGCGCCTGTTCACCACCGAGGCCTATCGCAAGCGCAAGGGTCCTGGTCGCGGCGAGCGGGTGTTCGAGTGCTGGGCGGCCGCCTTCGAGCTGGCCCTGCGCCGCGGCGTGACCCGCTTCGTCGGCATGATCGACATGCAACTGTATCCGGGCATCCTGAACTCGCCGATCGACACCCGCCTGGTCGGCATCCCGCGCCCCTACGAATACGGCGTGGTGGCCGGCTCGGAGATCGCGGTCAGCCACGACCTGCTGGACCGGGTGCTGGAAGCCATCTGCCGCGAGTCCCCGATCGGCTATGAAGTCGACCAATTGGACCTGATGGCGTTCGGCGACCTGGCCGCGGTGCAGCGCCAGGTGACCCGCGCCATGACGCCGCAGCTGACCGCCGGCCAGGAGCGCGACGAGACCCTTGCGGCCGAGACCCTGTTCCGCCTGCACGACAACACCGGTCAGGCCCGCCGCATCTGGGACGGTCGCGCACGAATGCTCAACGCCTGACGGCGTAAGCCTTTGAGCGCATTGGCCGGTCCGCTCACCAGGCGGATCGGCCACATCCTGCTCGCCAACCGACCGCGATACTCGCCTAGCGAAAGTAGGTCGCGCGGGGGTTGGCGGCGAATCGCCTTACAGGCGACTAGCCTCCTCGATCCGGGGAAGGAAGCCCGACCATAGCGACAAGTCGCCGCGCTATGGATTCGTTCGCTTCCACCAACGTCACGGTCGTGTCATCTTCCCCGAACAACCGTTGGAGGCGGAATACATATGAGCGAAGAAACCGAAGGCCGACGCCCCAACCCTGTCGACCTGCACGTCGGCGGCCGGGTCCGGATGCGTCGCAAGCTGCTTGGCGTCAGCCAGGAACAGCTGGCGGACTCCCTGGGTCTGACCTTCCAACAGGTGCAGAAGTACGAACGCGGCGCCAACCGCGTCAGCGCTTCGAAGCTGTACGAGATCGCCAAGACCTTGCAGGTCCCGGTGTCGTTCTTCTTCGACGGCCTGGCTGACCCGATGAGCGGCGCGGAAGTCGACGACGCCACCCAGCACGCCGAGAAGGTGGTCCAGGAATTCCTGACCACCCCGGAAGGCCTGGAGTTGGCCGAGGTGTTCCCGCGTATCGGCCGAGGCCGCGTCCGCCGCCAGGTCCTGGACCTGGTGCGCGCGATGGCCGACGAAGCCTCTCGCGAGACCGCCTAACAGGACATCACGCGGCCGCCGCGCCCCAGGCGCGGTCAGTACAACGAGTAGCAAGGACCTCGGTCGGCGGGCCGGGGTCCTTGTCGTATCTGGGGTCTTGTCAGCCGGCGGAGACTTCCGACTGCGAGTGCAGCCAGATGCGTTTGGCCATGCCCGCTGCGGCCGGGGCCAGGCCTCGCAGGTCATAGGTCTTGATGATGCGCATGCCGATCTCGCGGTCGCGCTGCCAGGCGATGGTCGCGTCGTGGGCCAGCCCCGCGGCCAGGTCGACCAGTTGCACCTGCCCTGGCGGCGCGGTGGTCGACAGCATCTGCACGCGCGCGCCGCTGCTGGACAGGTCGCGGATGACGCAATCCCATGCAAAGGCGCCGCACAGGATCTTGCCGGACCTCTGAGTCTGAATGCGGACGGCCGTCCGCCGATCCTCCACGCCTGACGCGTACTTCGCCATAGGGGGATAAACGCACGGCGCGGTTAATCGCCCGTGCAAATTTAAGATTTTTATAGTGAAGGTTAACGCGCCCCGAACTCGAAGCGGGTTTCCTGTTTCAGTCGTGACAACCTTGTCATAACGTTGTTCGTCGGCGATAGCTTCCGCTTACCCGTCGATGTTACCGGTAAAACAAAGATCATCCGAAGCCGGACAAAAATAACCGGCCACGCGAGGAAACGACATGGCTAAGGGATCGGTCTTGCTGGCCGACGTGAACGGGCGCGACCTGGCGGTCGCCGTCGTGCGTCCCGGCGATCCGCCGCGCGATCATCAGGAGTTGGCCTGCGCCTCGCTGCGTGAACTGGAGCAGCATCTGAGCGCGGTTCTGGCCGACGGCCGCCACGGCGAGCTGATCGGGGCGGCGGTGTGCGGCGCGGGTCCGGAGATCGACGGCGCCATAGACCTCACCGCCGGCGACTTCACCGTCACCCAGTCGTGGCTACGGGCGGTGCTGAAGACCCCGCGCGTGGCCCTGCTCAACGACTTCGCCGCCTGCGCCCTGGGCGCGCCGCGCCTGGCGCCGTCAGCCATGACCGTGATCCATGACGGCAAGCCGGCCAAGAGCGCGCCGATCGCGGTGATCGGTCCCAACCTGGGCCTCGGCGTCGCCGGCCTGTCGCCGCATCGCAGCGACGGCTGGGTCCCGGTGGTCAGCGAGGGCGGCCACATCGACTTCACCCCCGGCGAGGCGCGCGAGGCCCCGGTGTTCTCGGCCTTGCAGGTCAAGTACGGGCGGGTCTCTGCCGAGCATTTCCTGTCGCAGCAGGGGCTGGTGGACATCCACCTGGCGCTGGGTGGCCAGGCCGACAGCGACGACGTGATCCTCTCCCGTGTCCGAGACGGCGACGCCCGAGCCTGCGAAGCGGTGTCGATCTTTAGCGCCCTGCTCGGCGCCTTCGCCGGCGACGCGGCCCTGATGTTCGCCGCCCGCGGCGGGGTCTATATCAACAGCCCGCTGATGGAGCGCATCGACGGCCTGCTGGACCACGCGGCATTCGCCCGGCGGTTCGCCGACAAGGGCCGGATGAGCGCGTACCTCAAGGGCGTGCCGGTTTATCTGACGGTGGGCCGGTGCACCCTGCTGGGGCTGTCGGGGCTCTTTACGGCGAGCGACATGAAGTACTCGGCGGATGAGGTGAAGTTCCTGGATTGCTGAGGGCGCAAGGGCCAGCGCTGCTCTCTCCTCCCCCTCTGGGGGAGGTGGCCCGGAGGGCCGGAGGGGGCAGCGCGGCCTA
>CAIUMD010000111.1 GCA_903900155.1 uncultured Caulobacterales bacterium
CCTTGCGGGAGAGGGTGGCCCGAAGGGCCGGGTGAGGGGTCGCGCTCCGCTGTCCGGACAGGCCTTTCAACCCCTCATCCGTCTGGCGGAGTTTATCCTCGGGCGCGCTTCGCGCGACCCGTGGGCCAGCCACCTTCTCCCGCAAGGGGAGAAGGGTCATTTCACCACCAGCCCCACGCCCCGCGCCCGGGGGTCCGCCTCGGGCACGGGCGTCCGCCCCACGACCTGGATCGCCTCCATGTCGCCGCTGAAATCCTCGGCCCACTTGTAGCCGCGCCCCTCCAGCGCGCCCTTCAGCGCCGCCGGCGGCGGGTAGCCGGGCTCGTAGAAGATCACGTTCTCGGGCAACAGCTGGTGGTGATAGCGCGGCGCGTTCTGGGCCGCCTTCAGGCTGAGCTTGAAGTCGTAGACATTGGCCAGCACCTGGAACACCCAGGTGAAGATTCGCGAACCGCCCGGCGTGCCGATGACCATGGCCGGCCGCCCGCCCTTGACCAGGATGGTCGGGGTCATCGACGACAGCGGCCGCTTGAACGGCGCGATGGCGTTGGCCGATCCGCCGACCACGCCATAGACATTGGGCGCGCCCGGCTTGGCCGAGAAGTCGTCCATCTCGTCATTGAGGATGAACCCCGCCCCCTGCACCACCACGCCCGAGCCGAACCAGCCGTTCAGGGTGTAGGTGTTGGAGACCGCGTTCCCCCACTTGTCGACGATCGAATAGTGGGTGGTCTGCGGCTTCTCCAGGCCAGGGACCACCGCCTTGGTGACCGAGGGCTTGTCGGGATCCACCTCCCGCGAACGCCGCGCCACATAGGCCGGGTCGATCAGCCTCCCGACCGGCACCTTCACGAAGTCCGGATCGCCCAGATATTCGGCGCGGTCGGCATAGACGCGCTTTTCGATCTCGGCCAGCAGGTGGACATATTGCGGGCTGTTCAAGGCCACGCCTTTGAACCTCGGCGACAGGTCCTGCTTCATCAGCAACATCTGCATCAGGGCGATGCCGCCCGAGCTGGGCGGCGGGGCGGTGATGACGTCGTAGCCGCGCCACCTGGCGGTGACCGGCGTACGCCAGACAGCCTTGTAGGCCGCCAGATCGGCCTTGGTGATCAGTCCCTTCACCGGCCCGCGCTGCATCTGGGCGACGATCAGGTCGGCGGTCTTGCCTTCGTAAAAGGCCTTGTCACCCTCCTTGGCGATCCGCTCCAGGGTGGCGGCCAGCTCCGGCTGTTTGAACATCGTCCCGGCCTTCACCGGCGCGAAATAGTCGCGGAAGTTGGTCCCCGCGAACTGCGGCGGGACCTCCTTGACCAGCACGCCGGCGAACTGCTCGTTCACCTGGAAGCCCGCGCGAGCGTAGCGGATGGCCGGGGCCAGCACCCGCGCCCAGGACAGCTTGCCGAACCGCTTGTGGCCATGGCCAGGCCCCGCACCGTGCCCGGCGTGCCGGCCGCCAGATTGCCGAACAGCGAGAGGTCCGCAATCGGCTGGCCGTCCTTGCCCAGATACATGTCGGCCGAGGCCGCCGCCGGGGCCGTCTCGCGATAGTCCAGGAAGTAGGGCTTGCCGTTCACGTACAGGGTCATGAACCCGCCGCCGCCCAGATTGCCGGCCTCGGGATAGGTCACGGCGAGGGCGAACCCCGTCGCCACCGCCGCGTCGACGGCGTTGCCGCCCGCTTTGAGGATCTCCTGCGCCGCAAGGGCGCCGTAGCGATCGGGCGAAGCCACGGCCCCGGCGTCCAGCGTTCGTACAGCGACGGGCTTTGACGTGACGGATGCCGCCTGGACCTGCGGCGTGGTCAGCAGCAGGGCGGCGGCAAGGGTCGCGACGATCAAACGCAAGGCGGGCCTCCGTAAGCTTCAAGCGGTTACGTTAGCCACAGCGGCAAAGCTCGGAAAGGCGCCCGCGCCGACGTCAGGCCTTCAGCCAGTCCAGGAGCTCCTGTCCCAGCAGCTGAGCATTCAACTGCTCGTCCGACAGCTCCACGAAGGCGTCGAGATCGCGGATGATGACGACGCCGGTGTTCTTGAAGCGCGCGGCGATCGTCCGCAGGAAACCGAAATCGACATCGTGCTCGCACGCCCCGACGAACAGGAAATAGACCTGATCGCCGCGCTGCTCGGATTCTTCCAGGATGCGCGTGGTGCGGACGTGATCGTGGGTGCTGTTCTCGCCGTCCGTGACGAAGATGACGATCGAGCGCTTTTGCGCGCGAAGTTCCGGCGTCTTGGGACGGCCCAGGAACCGGCTCAGGAAACCACCGGTCCCCTGGGAGGTCGGCAGCCGGCCGAAGTGCTGCAGATTGCGTTCCAATACGTAGCTGTAGTCGGTGCCGCCATTCCAGCCGATCACGCGCCGGACGACCTTGCGGACGATATAGTCCTCGCAATCGTCGGGCGTGACCGTGCCGACGTGGGTGACGGTGTGGCGGCCATCGCTGAACGTGAACACGTCCATCTGGCCGTCGGGATCCAGCTCCATGCCATAGGGCACCAGGCGGGCGATCAGCTTGCTGGTCGTGCCTTCCTCGTGCTCGTGCTCGAACGAACCCGACACGTCGATGTCGAAGATCAGTTCGGCCTTTACGCCCGGCGCGACGCCGGCCTTTTCCAGTGACAGGCGCAGCGCGCGCGCGGACTTCTGCAGATCCAGTTGAAGCGTCATTGAGCGATCCTATGCGTCGAGTTTTCTTACGATGGCGCGGAAGCTGTGCTCGAGTTCCCCGGCCTCCGTCGGATTGAGGCGGCTCCGCGCGCGGCCCAGGGCGGCGAGACAGTCGGGCAGGCTGACAAGGACGACATCCTGGATCGTCGCGACGAGCGCACGCGTGTGCTGTAGCTGGCTGTCCCGCTCGAACTGACCGCCTCGGATCGCCAAGGCCGTTTGAGTCAGGCTCATCTCCCGCCGCAGGAAGTCACGCGACAGTTCGGGACGCAGCGGCGCCAGATGCTCGGACAGAAACAGCGCCGCCAGCGCGGCCGCCTCGATCTCAAGACTCACCTCGCTGAAGCGGCGCGCCTGGTCGTCAAGCGCGGTCTGGAAATCCCGCAGCGTTCCCAGAACCGCCTGTGTCAGACAAAGCAGCTTTTCCAACTCGGCTCGCGTGGCCGCTCGCCTGCGCGGCGTGTCGATGTCGAGCGCCGCCAACACCGCGGCGATCCGTCCAACATAGCCGCGAGCCTGGTCAGGAACGTCGGCCAGGGAGAATTCGGGGGCGTCCAGGAGTGCGGCGGCGCGTTCCTGGGTCGCCTGTCCCCACTCAACGACGTGCCGCTCACGGGCGTCCTCGACGACGAAGCCGTCGACGAACCGCACGGCGCGCGCGGCCGTATGCGACGCGACGCCGGGACACAGTCGCGCCATGTCGGCCGAACGGACCGCGATGCGCTTGCGCGCCACGCCGGGAATCACGGTCGGCATGGTCGCCGCCATCGGCTTCACGCGCTTGGCGGGCGCCGCGATGATCGTCGGGCGAAGCCGTTTCGGCGCCTTGGGTTCGGGATCGTCCGACACGCGCCTGATCAGGAGAAATGCGCGAGCACGTCGTTGAAGTCGCCGTTGAACCCGCGGCCCACCGCCGCATATTCCCAGCCGTCGGGGCCCAGCAGCAGACTGCCCAACTGGACCACGTTGAAGTCCCTGAACTCGGACGACAGCTGATAGGCGCCCAGTTCGCGCCCCTTGTCGTCCGTCAGCGTGATCACGCACAGGTCGATATCGCCGAACGCGGGTTCGTCCTCGTCCTCATCGCCGCCATCATGCCCTCCGCCATGATCGGCTTCGTGAACGGTCACCAGGATCGGGATTTCGTTTACCTCGAGCGGGATCTTCGAACCATCGATCACGATGGACTCCGAATTGTTCTGCACCCGCTTGTCGCCACTATGCGCCAGACCGCCGCTGGGGGTCTGGAAGGATCCGTCGACACCGGTCGCCAGCACGCCGCCGCGCGGATTCATGCGCGTGGTGTTGTAGGTGGACAGTATGGCGGTCAGCGCGGTCACCTTCGCGCCGAAACCGTCGTTCACGGCCTCCAGCGCATGCAGGTCGACGTCGTCGGCATGGTCGGCGTCGCACTCCCACCGCACTTCGACGATGAAGCGCGCGCCCTTGTTCAGCGACAGCTGGAGCTTGCGCGGCGCCACGCCGGGCTTTTCAAGCGGCAAGGTGAGCATGCGTCGGGAGATCCTCGGCTTGGCGGATGCGGAATCGACCTTAGACAAGCTGAGGTTGAAAGCCAACCGCGCTGCGGGCGTGAAGCCAAAGCCGCGCCGCCGCGTCCTCGGCGGCCCAGCCTCAGAAGTCGACCGCCACGCCCTTCTTCTCCCAGTCGCCGAAGCGGGTGGGCTCGGGACCGTCGCGACCGCCCTTCTCCGGCGGCAGGGCCTGGTTGGCTTCAGCGGCGCGGCGGGCGGCGGCCTCCTCCAGCGCGCGGCGGGCGGCGGGGGTCAGCGCCTTGCCGGGGGCGGCGCCCAGAAGAGCGTCCGTTTCGGACTGCGACGAAGACTGCGGATCTTGCGACATGACTGCCTGCCGATTGTTACGAAGATTTCAGAGAACGGCGATTGAAGAACACCGTCCTTCAAGTAAAAGGACGCGCCTTTTCGGGATCAACTGAAGCAGGGGGACTTCAATGCCTCGAGTATCCAAAGCGTTTTTCCTTTGCGCCGTGGTCTACGGCATCTGCGGCATGGGCCTGGGCATGTACATGGGCGCCAGCGAGAACCATACGCTGATGCCGGTGCACGCTCACGTGAATCTTCTGGGCTGGGTGGGGCTGGCGATCATGGGCGGCTTCTACGCCCTGGTCGGCGAGCGCGCTCCGACCAAGCTGGCCTGGGCCAATTTCGCGCTGTCGAACATCGGCGTGCTGCTGATCGGCCCGTTCCTGGGCGTGCTGCTGCTGACCGGGAACAAGGCGGTGATTCCGTTCCTGGGCGTGGGCGAGCTGGCCACCGTGATCGGCATGCTGCTGTTCGCCACGGCCATTATTCGCACCGCCCCAAAGGCCGCGAACCTGGTCCTGAACTGACAAGACACTTGCGTCTCGCCGCGTCACAAGGCACGGCGAGGCGGTGACTCAAGAACTGAACGACGGCCTCCCCGCCCGGGAAGCCGCCCTGAACCTTATCGATGCGGCCCTGTCGCGTCGCGGCGGCATCGACGAAGCCGCCTCCGCCAACGGTTTCCGCTTCCTGGAGCCGCGTGAGCGCGCGTTCGCCCGCGCCCTGGCCATGGCCGTCCTGCGCCACCTGGGCCCCATCGACCGCGCCCTGGCCGCCAAGCTGCAGAAGGCCCCGCCCGACCGGGTGATGAACCTGCTGCGCCTGGGCGCCGCGCAGGCCTTCCACCTGGAGGTCCCGGCCTTCGCCGCCGTGGCCACCTCGGTCGAGCTGGCCGGCGCCAACAAGACCAGCCGCCCGTTCAAGGGCCTGGTCAATGCGGTGCTGCGCGGCCTGCTGCGCGACGGCGCGCCCAGCGATGACCCGGCCTTGCTGGCCCCGCCGTGGCTCTATGCCCGCTGGGTGTCGGCGTTCGGCGAGGCCACCGCCCGCGAGATCGCCGCCCAGATCGCGCTCGAACCCGCCACCGACCTCTCCGTAAAGCCGGGCGTCGACACGGCCGCCCTGGCCCAGGCGCTGGAGGCCGAAGCGCTGCCCGGCGGCTCCCTGCGCGTGCGCCGCAAGGGGGACGTGGCCGGCTGGCCGGGCTTCGAGGACGGCGCCTGGTGGGTGCAGGACGCCGCCGCCGCGGTCCCGGCCCGCCTGCTCAGCCTCAAGCCCGGCGACAAGGTGCTGGACCTGTGCGCCGCGCCCGGCGGCAAGACCCTGCAGCTGGCCGCCGCCGGCGCGGACGTCGTGGCCCTGGACCGCTCGGCCGCCCGCCTCAAGCGCGTGGACGAGAACCTTGAGCGCATGCAGCTGACCGCCGAGGTGGTCGCCGCCGACGCCGCCGTCTGGGAAGATGCGCGGACCTTCGACGCCATCCTGCTGGACGCGCCCTGCTCGGCCACCGGCACCTTCCGCCGCCATCCCGACGTGCTGTGGGCCGCCCGCCCCAGCGACGTCGCCTCGCTGGCGGCCGTCCAGGCCCGGATTCTGGACAGCGCCGCCGATCGCCTGAGGCCCGGCGGCCAACTGGTCTACACCGTCTGCTCGCTGGAGCCCGAAGAGGGCGAGGCCCAGGTCGAGGCGTTTCTCGCCCGCCGCAAGGACATGGCGCTGGAGCCGATCACCCCCGGCGAAGCCGGCGCTCCGGAAGCCAGCCTGACTGCCCGCGGGACCCTGCGCCTGCTGCCCCACCATCGCGACGGCGGCCAGGACGGCTTCTTCGCGGCGCGATTCCGTAAACAATAACTGTCATCCCGGCGAAAGCCGGGACCGCGGCAAGCGCCAGCGTTTCCTGTGGTCCCGGCTTTCGCCGGGATGACAGATGAGTTGTGTGCGGTTATCCCAGGACCCATGACCGCGCCGATCATCGCCCCGTCCATCCTCGCCTCCGACTTCGCCAAGCTGGGCGAGGAAGTCGCCGCCATCGAGGCGGCCGGCGCCGACTGGGTGCATGTCGACGTGATGGACGGCCACTTCGTGCCCAACATCACCCTGGGCCCCGACATCGTCAAAGCCATCCGGCCGCACGCCAAGATCCCGTTCGACGTGCACCTGATGATCAGCCCGGCGGATCCTTATCTTGAAGCGTTTCGCGCCGCCGGCGCGGACTTGATCAGCATCCACCCCGAAGCCGGCCCGCACCTGCACCGCAGCCTCAAGCGCATCCGCGAGCTGGGGGCCAAGGCCGGGGTGGTGTTCAACCCGTCGACCGGCCTCGACCATATCGAGTGGATCCTCGAGGACGTCGACCTCCTCCTCGTCATGTCGGTCAATCCCGGCTTCGGCGGCCAGAGCTTCATTCCCAGCCAGCTGCGCAAGGTCGAGGCCCTGCGCAAGATGGTCGACAAGGCGGGCCTGGACATCATCATCGAGGTCGACGGCGGGGTCACCCCGGTGACCGCCCCGCAATGCGTGGCCGCCGGGGCCACGGCCCTCGTGGCCGGCTCGGCGGTGTTCAAGGGCGGCCCCGCCGCCTATGCCGACAACATCCGCGCGCTGAAGGGCGGCTGATCCCAAACGATGGCCGTCAAGCGTTCCGCCCACGGCTTAAAGTTTCCCGCGCCTAAGCGCGGGGGGGTCCTATGGAAAGCCGTCACGGCCGAGATCGGCGGCCATGTCGAGCGCGAGTGGTTCGGCTCGGGCCCGCACCGCCTGATCATCGCCCTGCCCCGCCCGGAGGGCCTGTCGGCCCGCCCTCGCGACCCGCGCCCGGCCCATGCCGACCACGGCAAGAAGATCCTGGCCGGGACCCTGACCCTGGACGGCGGGACCCTGCGCCTGGGCCCCGACGGCGACCCGTTCGACACCGCCAGCCCCTCGCGCCGCTTCGCCGTCAGCCTGCACCGCTTCGACTGGCTGCCCGACCTGCTGGCCGCCGGCTCGGACGGCGCCCGCCGGTCCTTGCGCCTGCTGGACGACTGGCGCCGGGTGTTCGGCAAGTGGAACGCCTTCTCGTGGAGCGCCGACTGCATCGAGCGCCGCGTCTTCCACCTGGCCTGCGCCGCCAAGATCCTGGCCGCCGAAGGCAGCGACGCCGAGATCGCCGACCTGACCCAGGACCTGGCCCGCCAGGGCCGCCACCTCCTGGAGATCAAGGCCAGCCCCGAACGGGCCCTGGAGCGCGCCGTCGCCGCCACGGTCGCCGGCTGCGCCCTGGCCGGCAAGTCCAGCGAGGCCCTGATCGACAAGGGCCTGAAGGCCATCACCAAGAACATCGACCAGATGGTCCTGCCCGACGGCGGCCACGCCACCCGCTCCCCGGAAGCGGGCGTCGAGCTTTTGTTCGACCTGCTGACCCTGGACGACGCCCTGGGCCAGCGCGGCCGCCCCAGCCCCGAGAGCCTCTCGCGCGCCATCGATCGCCTGTCCACCGCCGCGCGGTTCTTCACCCTGGGCGACGGCCATCTGGCGGCCTTCCACGGCGGCGAGGCCATCGGCCCGCAGCGCATCGCCGCCGCCCTGGCCCATGACGACGCCGGCCCGCGCCCGCTGAACGCCGCCCCGCACAGCGGCTTCCACAAGATGGTCGGCGGCAGCCTGGAGGTCATCGCCGACTGCGGCCGCCCGCCGCTGGGCCCCCTCTCCGTCGCCGCGTGCGCCCAGCCGGCCGCCGTCGAGATCGTCTGCGCCAAGGACCGCCTGATCACCAGCTGCGGCTGGAGCCCCGAGGCCGCCGGCGCCCACGCCTTCCGCCTCTCCGACGCGGCCTCGACGGTCAGCGTCGGCGACGGCTCGGCCGGCCGCCCGCTCTCCGGATTTCGCGCCAGGGCCCTGGGACCCTGGCTGGTCGACGGCGCCACCAAGGTCGAGGCCAAGCGCCACGACGACGTCGGCGGCGTCTGGCTGGACATCGTCCACGACGGCTGGCGCCATGCCGGCCTCAGCCACGCCCGCCGCCTGTTCCTCGACGCCGTCGCCGACGAGCTGCGCGGCGAGGACAGCCTGACCCCGCTCACCGCCGACCCCGGCGCCGCCGACGGCCCCAGGCGCTACCTGCCCTTCGCCGTGCGCTTCCACCTGCACCCCGAGGCGAGAGCCTCGATCGCGAGAGACGGCAAGAGCGTCCTGATCCGCGGCCCCAACAACATCGGCTGGTGGCTGCGCAACGACGCCGTCGACGTCGAGATCGCCCCCTCGGCCCACTTCGACCACGGGCTTGCGAGGAAGGCCGGCCAGATCGTGCTCAAGAGCCAGGTGCGCCCGGAAGTCGGGGCGAAGATCCGCTGGAAACTGACCCGGGCGGAGGGCTAGCGCCGATGGGCTTCAACCGCCGACTGCCGCAAGACCCCGGCCGTACGCACCACGCCCCGGAATATACCGACGACGAGATCGCCGAGGTGATCGCCGCGCTGACGACCGGCGCGCCGAAGATTCTGGCGGTGCTGGAGCGCGAGGCCAAGACGCCCGGCAGCGTGCCGATGGCGGACTATGACGACGCCTACGACCGGATGCTGACGTACCTGTTCGAGCACGGGTATGTGCACACGCATATCGAGATGGCGATGGTGTTTAAGGCGGTGCGGAGCGGGTGGGGGAATAGGCAGTAGAGGCTATTCAGCCGCCTTGCTCTCAGAGTTTAGCCCACTAATTGGCTGATCCACTTCGCGCCTAAACTCCGCAACAAGCGCCTGACGAGCCACTAATGTATCGCTCATTTCAGACCAAAAAGCAGACATCTGCGTTGCTGACGAAATTTCTCTAACCTCATCGGACAAGGTGCCAAGCCTGTCTGCATAGCTAGAGGCAAGGGCACGTTTTTCCCTAGGTAGGTGCGATGAAGCAGCATCCAACAGCGCGTTCTGCTCCTGCATATTAGCTAGGAGCTCTTGCCGCGCACCTTCATTTACCTTGTTCTTATCAAGAAGAGACCCAACGTATATCTGGGATAACGTGTCAAATTTGTTGGCGGAATTTACAAACGCAACTATCTCCTGCGATCGCTGATCTTCTTTATGCCTCGCTTTATTTGACCATTCCGTATAACCCAACGATATTACAGTTGCAATAGCAAAGCCCACAATCATATGCCAGAGACGGAGCTCGGTTGCACCTAGCGTATTTCGCAGCCAGCGAGTCATTCCAGCCACCTAACGCTTGATAGTCGCTTGAGGCTTCAGGCCAGTCCGCTTAGCTGTCGCTTGAAGCTCTGCGCAGCGCTTCTTCCAGCGATTGAAACCCATCAGCCTGATAGCGTCCTTAACGCGTGCGTCAATTTCGGCCGTACACTCGGCCGCCGCAGGCGACGTGCTGTTTATAACACGCACAGGCCGTTCAGCCGAATCGGCCGGTGTCGACAGAGCTAGCGCCATAAGGGCTCCGATCACCAGCGGAACTATGCGCTGGCTATAGATGGTAATGTCCCCCGGCGAATTGATATTGATCGCCAGATCGGGGCTGAAATTTGGATTGTCATTAAGCCAGGAAATCGCATCCTCGGGGTCAATTTCAACTCCAAGGTCAATCGAAGCAAGTGAAGCAACTATAGAGTTTACAAAGTATTGGATCGTCAGATCGTCGATAGTTGTAAATTCTGGGGAACTTGTGAAGACAGTGGACGTGAATACGCCATCATAAACAAAACTTGGGTAAGCTAGTCTATATACAGAATCCCGAAGACTCTTCTCAAGAAGAGTGAGTGGATTTGGCGTTTGAAGACGCCGCACCATCTCAGGAGCCAAGTTTCCCTTGGGCACGCGCCCTAGGTCCTGTTGACAAAATGGATTTCCAAATTGGCTGATCGCTGATTCAAGGCTGCTTTTTGAGGAGAGCGGCCTTGGTTCGCGGCTTGATGTCGGATGAAGAGTGGGCGTTCTTTGCGCCGTTCGTGATCGAGACGGGTC
>CAIUMD010000112.1 GCA_903900155.1 uncultured Caulobacterales bacterium
GTCGACGCTGGCCCGCGCGCCGGCGCCCTCGGCGCTGCGCAGGGTGGCGATGGCGGCGCCCTCGGCGACGCGGTCACCGGCGGCGACATGGACACGCTCGACCGTCCCCGACACCGGCGCGCCCAGGGCGGCCGAGGCGTTGGCGACCAGGGCGACGCGGCCGGGCAGGACGAGCTCCGACCCGCCGCCGCGTCCGACCGCGGTGGTCAGCACGCCAGCCTTGGCGGCGTCGGCGGGCGAGAGGGTGACGAAGCCGTCCTCTTGACCGGCTTCGTCCTTGGCGTGGTCTTCAGCGGCGTCGGGCGCCTTGTCGGTCAGGCGAGCCAGGCCAAAGCCCAGGCCGGCGGCGGCGACCAGGGCGACGGCCGCACCGGCCAGGAACAGGTTGCGGTTGGTCATTGGGCGCTTCCAAAGGCGATCTGTCCGTTGGCCAGGGCCAGTCGCTCGCTGGCCGCCTCGACCATGGCGTAGACCACTGAGAGATCACGGGCGAAGGCGACGCGCTTGCCGCCCGGCTCCAGGGTCTGACCCACCGACAGGGGGGTCTCGGCGCTCTGGAAGTCACAATGGGGGCGGTAGCCCCCGACGTTCTCGACCTGCAGGCCAAGGACGGGGTTGGGGCGGGCGCGGGCCAGGAGGGCGTCGCAGGCGGCGGACGTCAAGGCCGCACGCAGCGGCCATGGTTTCGATGGCATGAAGATTCCTCGCGATAACAGGACGGCGGCGCGCGACGGGCGCGCAGGTCCTCAGGCGCGAGGCGGTTGATCGAGCGGGGCGGGGATGTGCGAGGCCGGCGCCGGGGCGGGGGCCAAGGCGTGCTCGGCGGCCTTGGGCGCGGGCGTGGAGACGGCCACGGCGGGCGCGTCGATCAGCGAGCCGCCATGATGGCAGTGGCCGCCCAGGCAGCTCGCGGCCTTACACGGCGCGCTGTCATGCTTCTGATCGGCCTGGATCGTCTGCCCGGCCACGCTGGCCGGACGTTCGTCGCAGACACAAGCGGCCGAGGCGACGGTCGGGATCAGGACGAGCAGCGCCAGCACGCAGGCGACCAGAAGGTCCCCCAGGTTACGCTGCCATGTCGTCGTCTTGACCATGGCCGCTCTATAGCTTTTGCGAACGACTCTGAGAACGCGTTACATAATCACAGGCTGCGCTTCCCCGCCTTTGACTCTCCGTCCACCGCCTGCTACACGCCCCGCCTCGCTCCAGGACCCGCGTCCTGGGGCGTGCTTGTCGTTCTGGCGGCAGGTTCAAATCCGTGGGAGGGCCGCCAGCCCGGACCACGGCTCACAAGTGAGGACACTATGGCTAAGAAGATCCTGGGCTACATCAAGCTCCAGGTGAAGGCTGGCTCGGCCACGCCTTCGCCCCCCATCGGCCCGGCTCTGGGTCAGCGCGGCGTCAACATCATGGGCTTCTGCAAGGAGTTCAACGCGCGCACCGAGAACGTCGAAAAGGGCACCCCCCTGCCGACCGTCATCACGGTCTATCAGGACAAGTCGTTCACCTTCATCACCAAGACGCCCCCGGCGACGCACTACCTGAAGCAGGTCACCGGCCTGAAGTCGGGCGCGAAGCTGACCGGTCGCGAGACCGTCGGTGAAGTCACGCGCACCCAGCTGCGCGAGATCGCCGAAAAGAAGATGAAGGACCTGAACGCCAACGATCTCGAGGCTGCGGCCAAGATCATCGAAGGCTCCGCCAAGGCCATGGGCCTGAAGATTGTGGAGGCCTAATCACATGGCTAAGCAACCCAAGCGCATCCAAGCCTGGACCGGCGACCGCGACGCGACCCACTCGGTCGAAGCCGCCATCGCCCTGGTGAAGGCCAACGCCAAGGCCAAGTTCGACGAGTCGATCGAAATCTCGGTCAACCTGGGCGTCGACCCGCGTCACGCCGACCAACAGGTCCGTGGCGTCGTGAACCTGCCCTCGGGCACCGGCCGTGACGTCCGCGTCGCCGTCTTCGCCAAGGACGCCAAGGCGGCCGAAGCCACCGCGGCGGGCGCTGAGCACGTCGGCGCCGAAGACCTGTACGAAAAGATCGCCGGCGGCTTCATGGACTTCGACCGCGTCATCGCGTCGCCGGACATGATGGCCCTGGTCGGTCGCCTCGGTAAGGTGCTGGGCCCGCGCGGCCTGATGCCGAACCCGAAGGTCGGCACCGTGACCCCGAACGTCGCTCAAGCCGTCAAGGACGCCAAGGGCGGCGCCGTCGAGTTCCGCGTCGAGAAGGCTGGTATCGTCCACGCCGGCATCGGCAAGGCTTCGTTCACGGACGAAGCCCTGGTCATCAACGTCAAGGCTCTGATCGAAGCCCTGAACCGCTCGAAGCCCTCGGGCGCCAAGGGCGTGTTCATCAAGCGCATCGGCCTGTCGTCGACGATGGGTCCGGGCTTCAAGGTGGACACCGCCTCGGTCGGCTAATCGCCTACTGACGCTAAGTTACCTGGGCGGGCGTCGGAGCGATCCGGCGCCCGTCTTGCGTTTGGGCGGTGGTTTGGCGGGGCGCCGGGGCGATGCTATGTTTCGTCTAGGCGGAGACGACCCATGGCTTTCCACGTTCGAGATCCAGAGACAGACGCGCTGGTGCGCGAGCTGGCCGAAAAGACGAAGCTCGGCATTACCGAAGCCGTGAAGATGGCCGCAGCCGAAGCTTTGCGGGCGCGCGACCAGGCACGGGCGGAAAGGCTCGCCAAGATGCGGGCGATCTGCGCGGAAGTCGCTAGCTGGCCACGCACGGGCTTGAAGGCCGACAAGGCGTTCTTCGACGAAATGTACGAAGACTGATGTTCGTCGATGCGTCGGCCTGGACGGCCATGTTGTTAGAAGAACCTGAAGCGGAAGCTTTCCGGGAAAAGATCGCCGACGCGATCGAGGTGACAACCTCGGCCATTGCCAATTGGGAAACCGTTCGCGCCGTTGCTCGCGAAACGAATAGGGATATCGAGGCGGTATCGCAGGAACTCCGTGTCCTGCAGCTGTACGCGAGAGCTCAAATTCTCCCCATCGGACAGCCCGAGCAAATTGTCGCTCTTGATGCTCACGCTCGCTTTGGCAAGGGCGCCCATCCTGCTAGGTTGAATATGGGCGATTGCTTCGCCTATGCCTGTGCGACGCTTCGAAATTTGCCGTTACTTTACAAGGGCGACGACTTTTCTCGTACAGACATTACGGCCGCCTGACGTGAGCGAAGAGACTTTCGACGTCGCCGTGATCGGCGGCGGGCCGGCCGGGTTGATGGCGGCCGAGACGGTGGCGCGGGCGGGCAAGTCCGTGGCGGTGTTTGAGAAGATGCCGACCTTCGGGCGCAAGTTCCTGATGGCGGGACGCGGGGGGCTGAACCTCACCCATTCAGAGGATTTCGAGCGGTTCGTCGGGCGCTATGGGGCTCGGTCGCCTACGCTGCGGCCGATGCTGGAGGCGTTCGCGCCGAAGGATCTCGTCGCGTGGGCCGAGGGATTGGGGCAGCCGACCTTCGTGGGCGCCAGCGGCCGGGTGTTTCCCAAGGCCATGAAGGCCTCGCCGCTGCTGCGGGCCTGGCTGGCGCGGCTGGAGGGGCTGGGCGTGACCTTGCGGACGCGGGCCGAGTGGACCGGCTGGAGCGCCGACGGCGGCCTGATAATCAACGGCGAGGTCGTGCGCGCTCGCGCCGTGGTGCTGGCCCTAGGCGGGGCGAGCTGGGCCAAGCTGGGCTCGGACGCCGCCTGGGTTCCGACTTTGGCGGGGCTGACGGACATCGCCCCGTTCCGCGCCGCCAACTGTGGCTTCGACGTCGCCTGGAGCGCCGTGTTCCGGGAGCGCTTCGCCGGTGAGCCGCTGAAGAATGTGGCTCTGCATCACGGCGAGGCCAGCGCGCGCGGCGACGCTATGGTCGCCGGCTACGGCCTGGAGGGCGGGGCGGTCTATGCCCTGGCCGCCAATCTGCGCGATACGATCGAGGCCGAGGGGCGGGCGGTGCTGACCTTCGACCTGCGTCCCGACATTCCGGCCGAGGCCCTGGAGCGCCGCCTGCACGCGCCGCGCGGCGGCCAGAGCCTGGCCAATTTCCTGCGTAAGGCGGTCAAGCTGTCGCCGGTCGAGGTCAACCTGCTGCGCGAGGCGCACGGCCTGGACCTGCCGTCCGAGCCCGCGGCTCTGGCCGCGGCGGTCAAGGCCGCGCCGATCGTGCTGGCCGCGGTCCAGCCGCTGGACCGCGCCATCTCGGCGGCCGGCGGCGTGCGGTTCGAGAGCCTGGACGGCCTGGCGCTGAAGAGCCGTCCGGAGGTGATCCTGGCCGGCGAGATGCTGGACTGGGAAGCCCCGACCGGCGGCTATCTGTTGCAGGCCTGTTTCACCACCGGCGCAGCGGCGGGGCAGGCGGCGCTGGCCAGGCTTTAGGGTGTGGGTTCTAACTGAAGTGCGACGGAGAGCCCGGGCAGGATGACGGGGAGGGGACCTCGTGTCACGTCAGGGTTTTTAGGGCATTGGCAGTCAGGCGACGGGCGGGCGCGGAGCCATCACGTAGCGCAGAGCCCGTTCGTCGCCCGTGTCCCAACCGTCGGCGGGACCTTGGGCTCGGCCAGGGCGGGGCCGGCGAAGGCGAGCAGGAGCGCGGTCAGCGCGGCGGCCGTGCGATGCATGGAAGTCCCCTCTGAGCCAGCGCCACTATTGCCCCTTCTCTCGCAGGGGGAGAGGGATACCGGCGGGGGTTGATATCCGCCCCATCTTCGTCTATACGGCCCGCCTCTTCGACGGACTCTCGCGTCCGCTGGAGAACCTGTTTGAGAACAACGGGGCGTGGGGTCACCGACGCCGTAATCGAGGAAGAGCCCTTCCTTACCGTCGGGAGACAGGGATAGAGACGCCAAGTCTTCCTGCTCGTGACCTCTTTTTCGAAAGGGATGTCCGAGACCGGAACGCGGCCGACTTTCCTTGGAACAGGCATATGCGACTCGCACGCGGGAGCAATTCCGCATGGGACCGCATCTGGCTGCCGGAATGGTCCGGCCGCTGTTATTGAGTAGGAGACCGCAATGGACCGCGCTCAAAAGCAGGAATCGATCGAGTCGCTGAAAAGCGTCTTCGCCGATGCCGGCGCTGTCGTCGTGACCCACTACATGGGTCTGACCGTTGCGGAAATGACCGACCTTCGTCTTCGCCTCCGCAAGGAAGGCGCCGCGATCAAGGTTGTGAAGAACACCCTGGCCCTCAAGGCTCTGGACGGCAAGCTCGGTGACAAGGGCGAAAAGCTCTTCACCGGTCCGGTCGCCATCGCCTACGGCCCGGACGCCGTTTCGGCCGCGAAGATCGCGGTGCAGTTCGCCAAGGAAAACGACAAGCTGAAGCTGGTCGGTGGCGTTCTGGACCAGACCAACGTGCTGGACGAAGCCGGCGTGCGTGCTCTGGCGACCCTGCCGTCGCTGGACGAACTGCGTGGCAAGCTCATCGGCCTCATCCAGGCTCCGGCGACCAAGATCGCTGGCGTCCTGCAGGCTCCGGCTGGCCAGCTGGCTCGCGTTTTCAACGCCTACGCGACCAAAGACGCCGCGTAACGGTCATCCCCGCAAATCTATCCCAATCTCTCTAAGGAACTGACACATGTCGAAGCTCGAAAAGCTGGTCGAAGAACTGTCCACCCTGTCGGTGCTGGAAGCCGCTGAACTGTCGAAGCTGCTGGAAGAAAAGTGGGGCGTCTCGGCCGCCGCTCCGGTCGCCGTCGCCGCCGCTGGCGGCGCCGCCGCTGCTCCGGCCGAAGCCGCTGAAGAGCAAACCGAGTTCACCGTTGTCCTGGTCGACGGCGGCGACAAGAAGATCAACGTGATCAAGGAAGTCCGCGGCGTCCGTCCGGACCTGGGCCTGAAGGAAGCTAAGGACCTGGTCGAAGGCGCTCCGCAGAACGTCGTCGAGAACGTCTCGAAGGCTCAAGCCGACGAAGTCGCCAAGAAGCTGACGGAAGCCGGCGCCAAGATCCAAATCAAGTAATCTGGCCCCTGCTCTCGCAGGGACCGGGTTCCTTTTGGACCTGCCGAACGGCCTCGGAGGGAAACCTCCGGGGCCGTTTTCTTTTGGGCTCAGCCCGCCGAGGCCGCGGTCGCCGGCGGGGGCTTGTCCTCGGTGAAGCGCACCAGGTCGCTCATGGTGAAGTGGCCTTCGACGGCCGACGGCAGGGTCGGCCGCCAGGTCGGCCATTGAGCCAGGAACGAGTGGCGGTCCTCGATCATCAGGCCGGCCAACACTTCGGCGATGATCGTGCCGCCCACCGGGCCCAGGTGGACGCCGTCGGTCAGTAGCTCGGCCTCGCGCAGGATGTAGAACCAGAGCGGGGTATTGGTCCCCAGGGCGGGATGCTCCGCCAGCACCTTGGCGCGGGCGGTCCTGCGGTCCGCGTTCTCGTTGTCGAACAGTTCTTCGGCGGTGAGCTCGGGGATCGACAGGCGGCGGGCGACGCTCTGGCCCGACGGCAGCTCCATGCGCCAGCCGCGCAGCAGGTTCAGAACCGCCAGGGACCGCAGTTCCGGGGGCAGCATCTGGTGGTCCGGCAGGCTTTCCAGCGGATCGACCAGGACGGTGTCGAGCTTGTAGGAGGGCTGCGGCAGCACGGCGCCTTCCGGTATCAGCTCGTCGGGATTGTCTGGTTCGAGGTCAGGGTAGAAGAACGCCCAGTCGATGGCCCAGGAGTCGGGCAACTCCCGGAAGCCGTTGAGGTTGGCCAGCGGCGGGGGTGGATCCATCAGCGAGAAGATCGGAATCCGATTGAACTTCGCGTTCTTGCCGTGGAAGAGTTGGGTGCTGGGGCTGGCGTACTGAACCTTGTGATTCAGCGCGTAGCTGGGGCGCACCTGCGAATGGCCATAGCGATAGGCGGCCACGGCGAATTCGACCGGCATATAGGCGTAGCGGCCCTTGGAGTTGTAGACCGTCAGCTCAGGGAATCCGTCCCGGCCGCCGATGATCTCCTCGTAAGTCTCCTGGCCCAGGATGCGCGGCAGGAAGTCGTGCAGCACGATCCATTGATAGTGCCAGCGGACGATCCTCTGGGCTTCCAGGAAGTCGCCGCCCGCCTCGGTGTCCAGGACGCGGTTGTGGAAGCGCAGGAACAGGCTGTGCAGCTGCGAGACGATCAGGTTCTCGTCGTTGCGCTTGTCGCCGATCAGGGCGCGGCGGATCGCGGCGGTGTTGCGCGGCAGGTCGGGCCGGGCGTTGCGCGCCTCGTCGAAGTCCTTGTCGTCGCCCAGTAGCAGGTGCTTGCCGTCTTCCTCGTACAGGAAGGGCTGGTCGTCCGGGCCCGAGCCGTAGACGGAGTCGAGGTCCAGCCTGGGCGTGCGGAAGTCCTGCAGGGCGTCGGGGTCGTTGAAGCGGTCCAGCGACGACACCGGATCGAAGGTGATGTCGTGGTCGATGAACTGGCCAAGGTAGGTGTAGCCGGCCGGGATGTCTGGGTTCTCGTCCTCGGGCTCCGGCTCGTTGAGGGGCACGTCGACCGGCTTGCCGGCGGCGATCTTGGCGTCGAATTCCCCCTGGAGCATCGTCGCCGCGAGGGCGATGAGCGCGGCGCGGGCCTGATCGTCTCGCTCGCCGAACACCGCTGGCGGGAGGTTGCGGAACATGCGGCCAAAACGGGCGTCCCGGATGCTGGACTGCGGGACACCGAGGAGGCCGCGCACGGCCGAGCCGTGGCGTGAGGAAGCCATCGCCCAATCCTTTCAGGAAGGGTGTTGAAGACGGTCTGGGAAAGCTGGAGCGCGGCGAGGGACGAAAGCGCACAGACGCGGGGCCGCACGGTCACCTGTGATCATTCACTCGCAAAAGTAGCATCTGGTCAAGCTTCAGATTTGAGAAGTATTTGCGAAGTGCGCGCCCGCTTGCGGCTTGGGCGCCCGCGCCTAAGGTTCTGGGCTGAGAGCGCGAGAGGAATCACCATGACGGCGGAGCGGACCCTTGATCGCCGCGGCGTGATCGCCGGCGGCGTTGCGGCTCTGGCGGCTGGCCCTGCCCTGGCGAGCGACGGCCTGGGCGGCATCGTCATGCCGGCCTCGCCGACCGACAGCGAACTGCGCGGCCTGTCGCCGACGGGCGGCAAGTCGTACTGGGCGTCGGGCTCGAAGGGCTGGCTGATCCGGGGCAAGGGCGAGCGACAGGATCCGATGCGGATCATCGGCGCCAAGGGGTTGGACTTCCGAGGGCTGCACGCCTTCGACGACCACCACCTGCTGGCCATGAGCGCCGGTCCCGGTCCCAACTCGCAACTGTGGCGCACCCAGGACGGCGGCAAGACCTGGAAGCGGATCTTCGCCAACCAGGACCCGGACGGCTTCTGGGACTCGATCGCCTTCGTCGACGGCCGGCGCGGCTTCATCCTGGGGGACCCGACGCAAGGGCGGTTCACGGTGCTCTACACCGCCAATGGCGGCGAGACCTGGACGCGGCTCAAGCCCGAGGGCGTGCCGCCGGCCGCGCCGAACGAGGGGGCTTTCGCGGCCAGCAACGGCTGCATCGCGATGGGCAAGCGCGGACAGGTGGCCTTTTGCACCGGCGGCGCGGGCAAGGCGCGGGTCTATCTGTCGCGCGGCGGCGGCGGGGTGTTCGTGGTCATGGACACGCCGATCCTGGCCGACGCCGGGACCAAGGGCGCGTTCGCCGTGGCCTTCGGCAAGGACAACACGCTGTGGGTCTGCGGCGGCGACTACAAGAACCCGACGGCCCAGGGGGTGAACCTGGCGCGGCTGGACCCGGGCCGGGTGACCTTCGAGCCGGTCGAGGCCCCGCCGGGCTACCTGTCCAGCATCTCGGTCCGCGGTTCGACCGTCATGGCCACGGGCCTGGCCGGTACGATCGTCAGCCGCCAGGGCGCGCCGTTCGAGCGGATTTCGCCCGCGCCGATGAACACCGTGCGGCTGACCTCGGAAAAGTCCGGCGTGCTGTGCGGACCGAGAGGCTCGATCGGTCTCTGGAAAGCTTAGGCCGCCGCCGGTCGCGCGATCGGCGTCGCCGCGCCCGTCACGCAGAAGCGTCCCACCAAGCGGGCCAGCTCGCCGGCCTCGGTCTTGAGGCCCGCCGCCGCGGCGGTGGCCTCCTCGACCATGGCGGCGTTCTGCTGGGTGACCTGGTCCATCTGGTTGATGGCGGCGTTGACCTGGTTCAGGCCGACCGACTGCTCCTGAGCCGAGCTGGCGATCTCGCCGATCAGGGCGTCGATCTCGGCCACCTTGCCGACGATGCCCGTCAGGGCGCGACCGGTCTCGCCGACCAGATGCGCGCCGCGCTCGACCTGTGACGAGGCATTGGCGATCAGGGTTTTGATCTCCTTGGCCGCGTCGGCCGAGCGCTGGGCCAGGGCGCGCACTTCCTGGGCGACGACGGCGAAGCCCTTGCCCGCGTCGCCGGCCCGCGCGGCTTCGACGCCGGCGTTCAGAGCCAGCAGGTTGGTCTGGAAGGCGATCTCGTCGATCACCCCGATGATCTGGCCGATCTGGGCGGAGCCTTCCTCGATCTCGCCCATGGCCGCGACGGCCTCGCCGACGATGTGGCCCGAGCGCTCGGCGTCGGTGCGCGCGCCGCTGGCGCTGGACGAGGCCAGGCGCGCGCCTTCGGCGCTGCGTTTGACCGTGGCGGTGATCTGGTCGAGCGCCGCGGCGGTCTCTTCCAGGCTGGCGGCTTGCTGCTCGGTGCGACGCGACAGGTCGTCCGAGGCGCTGGAGATCTCCTGCGAGCCGCCCTGGATGCCGCCGACCGCGCCGTTGATCGTGGTCATGGTGTCGCGCAGGCTGTCGATGGCGGCGTTGAAGTCGGTCTTGATCTGGCCGTACTGGCCGGCGAAGGCCACGTCGATGCGGGCGGTCAGATCGCCCTGGGCCATGCGTGACAGGCTGCCGGCCAGGGACTGGACCACCTGGGCCAGCTCGGCTTCAGCGCGGCGGCGCTCTGCCTCGGTGCGACCGCGCTCGGTGTCGGCCTGCGCGCGCATGGCCTCGGCTTCCTGCTCCACGGCGCGGGCCTTCAGGCCATTGTCCTTGAAGACCTGCACGGCCTTGGCCATATCGCCGATCTCGTCGCGGCGGGCCTGGCCGTCGATCTCGACCTCCAGGTCGCCGTCGGCCAGGCGGCGCATGCGCTGGGCCAGGGCGTTCAGCGGACGGCTGATCTTGGTGCGCGAGACCCACAGGCCAAAGGCCAGGGCGGCGCAGCCGGCGACCAGGGCGCCGATGACGCTGATCATGACGGTGCGATTGGCGGCGGCGGCCAGCGCGACGCTGTCGGCGCCATCGGCCGCGGTATTGGCTTCGTTATAGGCGCGCAGGTCGGCGGTCAGGGCGGCGATCTGGGGATCCAGGCCGGCCAGGATGGCGCGGGCGTGATCATCCTGGTCGGCGCGACCCGCCTTGACGGCGGCGTGGGCCGGCTTGACCAGGGTCTGGGCGCGCTGGCGGAAGGCCCCGATCACGGCGGCGTTCTCCTGCTCCAGGCGCACGGCGTTGTCGAGGTTCTTGAAGAGCTTGGCCGTGGAGTCCTCGAAGGCCTTTTCGGCCGCCGCGGCTTGGGCGCTGCTCCCCTCATAGGCCACGACCCGATAGGCGGCGTAACCGACCTGGTTGATCTGGCGGGTGGCGCGGGCGATCTCGATGGCGGCGGGCGCGCTGTGCTCGGTCAGCAGCTTGTAGTCCTTGGCGATCTTGTGCAGTTGCAGGCTGGTATAGCCCGAGCAGGCGACGAAGGCGGCGGCCAGCACCAGCAGGGCCGTCAGGATCTTGGTCGAGATCTTCCAGTGATCGAAGGCTTGCATGGCGGCCGGTCCCCGGTGCTCCGCCATCGCTGCGTGCGGTGGGCGAGAAGAGCAACCGTCGATAGCTTTCGCGAGCGTGGTGAACGACCGGTTAAGTGGTCAGTATATCGCCAGGTATAGGCCTGCGTCGCGTGGTCGCATGTCTACGATGAGCGCGTTAAATGAGTCGAGTCGACAGAAATTAAACTCGCTGTTTCAGTAAAAGAGTCGACATTTCGACACTATACTTGCTGATCGCTTCAAGCGGAACCATCGGGGCGTCGGCCACGTTTCCCCGCCATGCTCAAGGTCGCCGCCGTCCTCCTCGCCCTCATGGTCCTGTTCGGGATCCTCGGTTTCGTCGTCGACGTGGCCGGCGCAATCACCAAGGCGGCGTTTTTCGTCTGCCTGATCGCCCTGGGCGTTTCCCTGGCCATGAAGGCCTTCAAGCGCGAGGCGTAGCGGAACGGGCTTTGCTGAAAGCCTGACCGCACAAGGTTGTGGGAAACCGCAAGAGCGTATTTACGCCAGTTTACGAATCCCCCTTTTCTTCCCCGCGTTCATCCCCTATATCCCCGCGTTCACGATTACATCGGCGGAGCGCCTACGCGCGTCCGTATTACGCCCCGAGGCGCGATCAGCCGCCCTCCGATCCACGCGAAGGGGCGCCCTAAGGCTTCCGGTCCCGGTCGCTTCTTAGGGGAATTCCAGCGTCCGCAGCTCCCTCCAGGAGGCGAGCGGCGAGGGTGGACGCTACGGACATTCGATTTCACGCGCGGACTCTGTCCGCGCCGCAGGGAAACAACATGGCGCAATCCTTCACCGGCAAGAAGCGGATCCGGAAGTCGTTCGGCCGCATTCCCGAGGCTGTGCAGATGCCGAACCTCATCGAGGTTCAGCGCTCCTCCTACGAACAGTTCCTGCAGCGCGAGGTCCGTCCGGGCATGCGCCGCGACGAGGGCGTCGAGGCGGTCTTCAAGTCGGTGTTCCCGATCAAGGACTTCAACGAACGCGCCGTCCTGGAATATGTCTCGTACGAGTTCGAAGAGCCCAAGTACGACGTTGAAGAGTGCATCCAGCGCGACATGACCTTCGCCGCGCCGCTGAAGGTCAAGCTGCGCCTGATCGTGTTCGAAACGGAAGAAGAAACCGGCGCCCGCTCGGTCAAGGACATCAAGGAGCAGGACGTCTACATGGGCGATATCCCGCTCATGACGGACAAGGGCACCTTCATCGTCAACGGCACCGAGCGCGTCATCGTCTCGCAGATGCACCGCTCGCCGGGCGTGTTCTTCGACCACGACAAGGGCAAGACCCACGCCTCGGGCAAGCTGCTGTTCGCCGCCCGCGTGATCCCGTACCGCGGCTCGTGGCTGGACTTCGAGTTCGACGCCAAGGACATCGTCTATGTCCGCATCGATCGCCGCCGCAAGCTGCCGGCCACGACCTTCCTCTATGCCCTGGGCATGGACGGCGAAGAGATCCTGACCACGTTCTACGACGTCGTCCCGTTCGAGAAGCGCAGCGGCGGCTGGGCCACCCCGTACAAGCCCGAGCGCTGGCGCGGCGTGAAGCCGGAATTCCCGCTGGTCGACGCCGACACGGGCGAGGAAGTCGCTCCGGCCGGCGCCAAGATCACGGCTCGCCAGGCCAAGAAGTTCGCCGACGCGGGTCTGAAGACCCTGCTGCTGGCGCCCGAAGCCCTGACTGGCCGCTATCTGGCCCGTGACGCCGTCAACTTCTCGACCGGCGAAATCTATTCGGAAGCCGGCGACGAGCTGGACGTCACGGCGATCCAAGCCCTGGCCGACCAAGGCTTCGACACCATCGACGTGCTGGACATCGACCACGTCACGGTCGGCGCCTACATGCGCAACACCCTGCGCGTGGACAAGAACGCCGTTCGTGAAGACGCGCTGTTCGACATCTATCGCGTCATGCGTCCGGGCGAGCCGCCGACCGTCGAAGCCGCTGAAGCGATGTTCAAGTCGCTGTTCTTCGACGCCGAGCGCTACGACCTGTCGTCGGTGGGCCGCGTGAAGATGAACATGCGCCTGGAGCAGGACGTGTCGGACGAAGTCCGCATCCTGCGCAAGGAAGACGTCCTGGCCGTGCTGAAGGTCCTGGTGGGCCTGCGCGACGGTCGCGGCGAAATCGACGACATCGACAACCTGGGCAACCGTCGCGTCCGCTCGGTCGGTGAACTGCTGGAAAACCAGTACCGCGTCGGCCTGCTGCGCATGGAACGCGCCATCAAGGAACGCATGTCGTCCGTCGACATCGACACCGTGATGCCGCACGACCTGATCAACGCCAAGCCGGCCGCCGCCGCCGTCCGCGAATTCTTCGGCTCCTCGCAGCTGTCGCAGTTCATGGACCAGACGAACCCGCTGTCGGAAATCACCCACAAGCGTCGTCTCTCGGCCCTCGGCCCGGGCGGTCTGACCCGTGAGCGCGCCGGCTTCGAAGTCCGCGACGTTCACCCGACCCACTACGGCCGCATCTGCCCGATTGAAACGCCTGAAGGCCCGAACATCGGTCTGATCAACTCGCTGGCCACGCACGCGCGCGTCAACAAGTACGGCTTCATCGAGAGCCCGTACCGTCGCGTGAAGGACGGCAAGCCGCAGGACGAAGTCGTCTACATGTCGGCGATGGAGGAATCCAAGCACGTCATCGCCCAGTCGAACATCAAGGTCGACGCCGGCGAGATCGCCGATGACCTGGTCCCGGGCCGCATCAACGGCGAACCGACCCTCCTGCAAAAGGAGACGGTGGACCTGATGGACGTGTCGCCGCGCCAAGTCGTGTCGGTGGCCGCCGCCCTGATCCCGTTCCTCGAAAACGATGACGCCAACCGCGCGCTCATGGGTTCGAACATGCAACGTCAGGCCGTGCCGCTGGTGCAGTCGGACGCTCCGCTGGTCGGCACCGGCATGGAAGCCGTCGTCGCCCGTGACTCGGGCGCCGTCGTCATCGCCAAGCGCACGGGCGTGGTCGAGCAGATCGACGGCACCCGTATCGTCATCCGGGCCACGGAAGAGACCGACGCCGCCCGCTCGGGCGTCGACATCTATCGCATGTCGAAGTTCCAGCGTTCGAACCAGTCGACCTGCATCAACCAGCGTCCGCTGGTGAAGGTGGGCGACCGCATCAGCGCCGGCGACATCATCGCCGACGGTCCGTCGACCGAGCTGGGCGAACTGGCCCTGGGCCGCAACGCGCTGGTCGCGTTCATGCCCTGGAACGGCTACAACTTCGAAGACTCGATCCTGATCTCCGAACGCATCGTCCGTGACGACGTCTTCACCTCGATCCACATCGAGGAATTCGAAGTCATGGCCCGCGACACGAAGCTGGGTCCGGAAGAAATCACCCGCGACATCCCGAACGTCGGCGAGGAAGCCTTGCGCAACCTCGACGAAGCCGGCATCGTGGCGATCGGCGCCGAAGTCCAGCCGGGCGACATCCTGGTCGGCAAGGTCACGCCGAAGGGCGAGTCGCCCATGACGCCGGAAGAAAAGCTGCTGCGCGCCATCTTCGGTGAAAAGGCCTCGGACGTCCGCGACACCAGCCTGCGCCTGCCCCCGGGCGTCGCCGGCACGATCGTCGACGTGCGCGTGTTCAACCGCCACGGCGTCGACAAGGACGAACGTGCGCTGGCCATCGAACGCGCCGAGATCGACCGCCTGGGCAAGGACCGCGACGACGAGTTCGCGATCCTGAACCGCAACATCTCGGGCCGTCTGAAGGAACTGCTGGTCGGCAAGGTCGCCCTGTCGGGTCCCAAGGGCCTGCAGCGTGGCGAGATCACCGCTGAGAACCTGGCCCAAGTGGCCTCGGGCCTGTGGTGGCAGATCGCCCTGGAAGACGAAAAGGCGATGGGCGAACTTGAGTCGCTGCGCCGCCTGTTCGACGAGAACCGCAAGCGCCTCGACCGTCGTTTCGAAGACAAGGTCGACAAGCTGCAGCGCGGCGACGAACTGCCTCCGGGCGTCATGAAGATGGTCAAGGTCTTCGTGGCCGTGAAGCGCAAGCTGCAGCCGGGCGACAAGATGGCCGGCCGTCACGGCAACAAGGGCGTCATCTCGCGCATCCTGCCGATCGAGGACATGCCGTTCCTCGCCGACGGTACGCACGTCGACGTCGTTCTGAACCCGCTGGGCGTGCCGTCGCGCATGAACGTCGGTCAGATCTTCGAGACCCACCTGGGCTGGGCCTGCGCCAACCTCGGCAAGCAGATCACCAACCTGCTGGAAGACTGGCAGCATGGCGGCCAGAAGCAGGCCCTGGTCGAGCGCCTGACCGAGATCTACGGCCCGAACGAAGCGCTGCCGGAAACGGAAGAAGAGCTGGTCGAGCTGGCCAAGAACCTGGGCAAGGGCGTTCCGATCGCCACCCCCGTGTTCGACGGCGCGCGCATGGACGACATCGAGGACCACCTCGAAATGGCCGGCGTGAACCGCTCGGGTCAGTCGATCCTGTTCGACGGCCTGACCGGCGAGCAGTTCAAGCGTCCGGTCACGGTCGGCTACATCTACATGCTGAAGCTGCACCACCTGGTCGACGACAAGATCCACGCCCGTTCGATCGGTCCGTACTCGCTCGTCACGCAACAGCCGCTGGGGGGTAAGGCCCAGTTCGGCGGTCAGCGCTTCGGGGAAATGGAAGTGTGGGCTCTGGAAGCCTACGGCGCGGCCTACACCCTGCAGGAAATGCTGACGGTGAAGTCCGACGACGTGGCCGGCCGGACCAAGGTCTACGAGTCGATCGTCCGCGGCGACGACACGTTCGAAGCCGGTATCCCGGAAAGCTTCAACGTGCTGGTCAAGGAAATGCGCTCGCTCGGCCTGAACGTCGAGCTGGAGAACAGCTGAGTCGATTAAGGGCTCTCCTCCCCCTTCATGGGGGAGGTGGCCCGGAGGGCCGGAGGGGGCTTCGCCCGCCCCGCCGGTTTAGGCCCCGCGGCCCCCTCCGTCGGCTTCGCCGCCACCTCCCCCATGAAGGGGGAGGAAGCGCACTAAAGAATTTGAAGCGGGGGCGCTCCCCGCAGAAGGAACCAAGATGAACCAGGAAGTCCTGAACATCTTCAATCCGGTCCAGGCCGCTCCGACCTTCGACCAGATCCGCATCTCGCTGGCTTCGCCGGAAAAGATCCGCTCGTGGTCGTTCGGCGAGATCAAGAAGCCGGAAACCATCAACTACCGCACGTTCAAGCCCGAGCGTGACGGCCTGTTCTGCGCCCGTATCTTTGGCCCGACCAAGGACTACGAATGCCTGTGCGGCAAGTACAAGCGCATGAAGTACAAGGGCATCGTCTGCGAAAAGTGCGGCGTTGAGGTCACCCTGGCGCGCGTGCGCCGCGACCGCATGGGCCACATCGAGCTGGCCTCGCCGGTCGCCCACATCTGGTTCCTGAAGTCGCTGCCGTCGCGTATCGCCATGATGCTCGACATGCCGCTGAAGGACATCGAGCGCGTCCTGTACTTCGAATACTACATCGTCACCGAGCCGGGCCTGACGCCTCTGAAGCAGCACCAGCTGCTGTCGGAAGACGACTACATGCGCGCCCAGGAAGAGTACGGCGACGACAGCTTCACCGCCGAAATCGGCGCCGAGGCCATCCAGAACCTGCTGAAGGCCATCGACCTCGAGAAAGAGGCCGAGCGTCTGCGCGAGGAACTGTCCGGCACCGTCTCGGACATGAAGCAGAAGAAGTTTTCGAAGCGCCTGAAAATCCTGGAAGCCTTCCAGGAGTCGGGCAACCGTCCCGAATGGATGGTGCTGACGGTCGTTCCGGTGATCCCGCCGGAATTACGTCCGCTGGTGCCGCTGGACGGCGGCCGCTTCGCGACCTCGGACCTGAACGACCTGTATCGCCGGGTCATCAACCGTAACAACCGCCTCAAGCGCCTGATCGAGCTGCGCGCGCCCGACATCATCATCCGCAACGAAAAGCGGATGCTGCAGGAGTCGGTCGACGCCCTGTTCGACAACGGCCGTCGCGGTCGCGTCATCACGGGCGCCAACAAGCGGCCCTTGAAGTCGCTGGCCGACATGCTGAAGGGCAAGCAAGGCCGCTTCCGCCAGAACCTGCTGGGCAAGCGCGTCGACTATTCGGGCCGTTCGGTCATCGTCGTCGGTCCCGAGCTGAAGCTGCACGAGTGCGGCCTGCCCAAGAAGATGGCGCTGGAGCTGTTCAAGCCGTTCATCTATGCGCGCCTGGACGCCAAGGGCCTGTCGGGCACCGTCAAGCAGTCCAAGCGCATGGTCGAGCGCGAGCAGCCGCAGGTGTGGGACATCCTCGAAGAGGTGATCCGCGAGCACCCGGTCATGCTGAACCGCGCCCCGACGCTCCACCGTCTGGGCATCCAGGCGTTCGAGCCGAAGCTGATCGAGGGCAAGGCCATCCAGTTGCACCCCCTGGTCTGCGCCGCGTTCAACGCCGACTTCGACGGCGACCAGATGGCCGTGCACGTCCCGCTGAGCCTGGAAGCTCAGCTGGAAGCGCGCGTCCTGATGATGTCGACCAACAACATCCTGTCGCCCGCCAACGGTCGCCCGATCATCGTGCCGTCGCAGGACATCGTCCTGGGCCTGTACTACCTGTCGGTCGCTCGCGAGGGTGAGCCGGGCGAAGGCAAGATCTTCGCCGACCTGGGTGAAATCGAAGCCGCCATGGACGCCGGCGTCATCTCGCTGCACGCCAAGATCAAGGCGCGCCACACCGAGATGACCCCGGACGGTCAGCTGCTGCGCAAGGTGATCGACACCACGCCGGGCCGCATGAAGATCGCCGCCCTGCTGCCGCACCACCCGCAGATTGGCCACCGCCTGATCGAAAAGGCGCTGACCAAGAAGGAAATCGGCAATCTGATCGACATCGTCTACCGCCACTGCGGTCAGAAGGCGACGGTGATCTTCGCCGACAAGGTCATGGGTCTGGGCTTCAAGGAAGCCGCCAAGGCCGGCATCTCCTTCGGCAAGGACGACATCATCATCCCGAAGCGGAAAGAGGCGATCGTCGCCGAAACCCGCTCGCTGGCCGAAGAGTACGAGCAACAGTACGCCGACGGCCTGATCACCAAGGGTGAGAAGTACAACAAGGTCGTTGACGCCTGGGCCAAGGCCACCGATCGCGTCGCCGACGAGATGATGGCCGAGCTTCAGATGAAGCATAAGGACGAGAACGGCCGCGAGAAGGAAATCAACGCCATCTACATGATGGCCCACTCCGGCGCCCGTGGTTCGCAAGCCCAGATGAAGCAGCTGGGCGGCATGCGCGGCCTGATGGCCAAGCCGTCCGGTGAAATCATCGAGACCCCGATCGTCTCGAACTTCAAGGAAGGCCTGACCGTTCAGGAGTACTTCAACTCGACCCACGGCGCTCGTAAGGGCCTCGCGGACACTGCGCTGAAGACCGCCAACTCGGGTTACCTGACCCGTCGTCTGGTCGACGTCGCGCAGGACTGCATCATCGTCGAGGAAGACTGCGGCACCACGCGGGGCATCACCCTGCGCGCCGTCGTCGAGGGCGGTGACGTGCTGGTCTCGCTGGGCACCCGCGTCCTGGGCCGCTTCACGGCCGAGGACGTCAAGGATCCGGGCACCGGCGAGCTGGTCGTTCCGGCCGACACCTATATCGACGAGAACATCGCCGACGCCATCGAGGCCGCCGTTGTTCAGTCGGTGAAGGTCCGCTCGGTCCTGACCTGCGAAGCCAAGGTCGGCGTCTGCGGCGCCTGCTACGGCCGCGATCTGGCCCGCGGCACCCCGGTGAACATCGGCGAAGCGGTCGGCGTCATCGCCGCCCAGTCGATCGGTGAGCCCGGCACGCAGCTGACCATGCGTACGTTCCACATCGGCGGCACCGCCCAGGTGGCCGAGCAGTCGTTCTTCGAAGCCTCGAACGACGGTACGGTCCGCGTGATCGGCCCGACGGTCGTTGGGGCTGATGGTGCTCTGGTCATCATGAGCCGCAACACCTCGGTGAGCGTGCTGGTCGACGGCAAGGAACGCGAGACCTACAAGCCGCCGTACGGCGCGCGCCTGAAGGTCAAGGACGGCGACGTGGTCAAGCGCGGCCAGCGCCTCGGCGATTGGGACCCCTACACCACCCCGATCATCACCGAAGTGGCCGGCCGCATCCGCGCCGAAGACCTGGTGGATGGCCTGTCCATCCGCGAGGAAGTCGACGAAGCGACCGGTATCGCCCAGCGCGTCGTCGCCGACTGGCGCACGTCGGCTCGTGGTTCGGACCTGCGTCCGGGCATGGGCGTGCTGGCCGAGGACGGCTCGTACAAGCGACTGTCGAACGGCGGCGAGGCCCGTTACCTCCTGTCGGCCGGCGCCATTCTGTCGGTCGCCGACGGCGACGAGGTGAAGCCGGGTGAAGTCATCGCCCGTATCCCGACCGAAGGCGCCAAGACCCGGGACATCACCGGTGGTCTGCCGCGCGTCGCCGAACTCTTCGAAGCCCGCCGTCCGAAGGACTGCGCGGTCATCGCGGAAATGGACGGCCGTGTCGAATTCGGCAAGGATTACAAGAACAAGCGCCGGATCAAGATCACGCCGGACATCGACGCGGACGGCAACCAGCCGGAACCGGTCGAGTTCCTGATCCCGAAGGGCAAGCACATCGCCGTCCACGACGGGGACTACATCACCAAGGGCGAGTACATCATCGACGGCAACCCGGATCCGCACGACATCCTGCGCATCCTGGGCGTCGAAGCCCTGGCGAACTTCCTCGTCGACGAGATCCAGGAGGTCTATCGACTGCAAGGCGTGCCGATCAACGACAAGCACATCGAGACGATCGTTCGTCAGATGCTGCAGAAGGTCGAGATCCTCGAGCCGGGCGACACGGGCCTCATCAAGGGTGACCACCTGGATAAGCCCGAGTTCGACCGCGAACAGGACAAGGCGATCGCCCGCGGCGGCCGTCCGGCTGTGACCCAGCCGGTGCTGCTGGGCATCACCAAGGCCTCGCTGCAGACCAAGAGCTTCATCTCGGCCGCGTCGTTCCAGGAAACGACCCGCGTCCTGACCGAAGCCTCGGTGCACGGCAAGACCGACACCCTGGAAGGCCTGAAGGAAAACGTCATCGTGGGTCGCCTGATCCCCGCCGGTACGGGGTCCTACCTGCGCAGCCTGCAGCGCGTCGCCGCCAAGCGCGACGAGCAACTGGCCCAGCAGCGCGAAGAAGCGATGGAGCCGCTGCCGGCCGAGATCGCGCTGGCGGACGCCGAATAGGCTGTCGCCTGAGTGACCAACGGAAAGGCCCGGGAGCGATCCCGGGCCTTTTTGTTGGGCTGTGCCGACTAGGTCGGACCTAGCCTTGCCGGTGACCCGCCAGGGAGCTTGGACCCAGTTTCTGGGCGGGCTTTTCGACGAAGCGGAAGCTCAGCCAGCCTGACAGGACCGCCAGCGGCATGACGAAGGCCGCCATGACGGCTACGCGAGTCGGGGGCGGCAGCGCCGCCAGGGCGGGGGTCTTGGCGATGATCAGCCCGGACGCCGAGATGAAGAAGCCGTGGAACAGGTAGACGCCGTACGAGGCGTCGGCCAGGAACCGCACGATCGGGTTAGCGCAGAGCGCCTTCACGACGCTGGGCGCGAGCCCGCTGGCTTCCAGCTGGCCAAGGCCCAGCATGGCCAGCAGCACGACGATCGACGTGATCCAGAGGTTGGAGTCCCGGTGCTCGAAGCCTGCCAGCGCCAAGGCGGCGATGACCAGGGCGATCCGCTCGACCCTGCCGGCGCCTTGGCTCAGAAGGCGGAAGATGAACATGCCGGCCACGAAGTACTGCAGCTTCAGCGGCAGGAAGGACGGCGCGGTATAGGCCCATTGGCCAAACACCAGGGCGGTTGACGCCAGGGCGATCGCGCCGGCGACGATCCCGGTCGCCAGGTAACCGAACCGCCGCACGCCCAGCCACAGCAGCGGGAAGGCGACGTAGAACTGCATCTCCAGGCTCAGGCTCCAGTCCGGCAGGAAGGTCGAGAACGCGTATTTCGGCAGCAGGCCGAACAGGAACGAGACGTGCAGGGCGAAGTTGGCCAGGGTGTAGTGGATGCGCGCCGGATCATTGTTGCCGCCCGCCGGCCACCACGACGGCGTCATCGCCTGGTGGGCCTGATAGCCCGCCAGGAACAGGCCGCCCGCTACGAAGACGATGATCAGCGAGACGTAGTAGGCCGGAGCGATCCGGAAATAGCGGCGCAGCAGGAAGGTCCGCCAGCGGCCCTTCTGGTCGTCGCCCTTGGCGTCCTGCGCCTGCGCGACCAGGCACATCAGAAAGCCCGAGATCATCATGAACAGATCGACGGCGAGTCCGCCGTTCGGCAGCGGCAGGCCATACCAGCCGCCCCAGATCATGACGTGGGCGGCCATCACCCAGAAGGCGGCGATGCAGCGCATCAGGTCGATGAACGCCCAGTCTTTTTTCATCTGTCGGTCCCTGGCCAGCAGAACAACCGCATAGCTGACTCGGGGGGAAGGCGCCTTAGGTCCCTCTTGCGGTTGAGCTTCAAACCCCGCATCCCTGCGGCGCGACCTTGAGTTCGTCGCCAAGAACCACAGGGTGGGGAGCCCACACAGCGCATGACCACGACCGCGACGGACGCCACCGCGCCCGCCAAGAGCCACTATGTCGTCCTGGACGGCCTGCGCGGCGTCGCGGCCTTGATGGTGGTGGTGTTCCACCTGTTCGAGGCCTGGTCGGGCGGTGATCCGGAAAAGCAGATCATCAACCACGGCTATCTGGCGGTGGACTTCTTCTTCCTGCTGTCGGGCTTCGTGGTCGCCTATGCCTATGACGACCGCTGGGGTTCAGGGATGAGCCCGTGGGACTTCTACAAGCGCCGCCTGGTGCGGCTGCAGCCGATGATCATCGTCGGCGGGCTGATCGGGGCTGCGCTGCTGGCGTTCCAGCACGGGTCGCTGTTTCCCAAGCTGGATGGCGTCACGACCTGGCAAGTCCTGGGCGTGCTGCTGCTGAGCTTCGTGATGATCCCGATGACGCCGTCGGCCGAGATCCGCGGCTGGGGCGAGATCTATCCGCTGAACGGTCCGCAGTGGTCGCTGTTCTACGAGTATATCGCCAACATCCTGTACGCCGTGGGCCTGCGGAAACTGCCCGTCCGCTGGCTGGGGGCGCTGGTCGCGGCGTCCGCCGTGGCGCTGCTGGGCCTTCTGGTGCTGGGCCCGCGCGGCGACGTGATCGGGGGCTGGGCGCTGGACGCCACGGGCGTGCAGATCGGCCTGACACGGGTGATGTTCCCGTTCTTCGCCGGCGTGCTGCTGATGCGGCTGGGCAAGCGGATCAAGGTCAGGAACGCCTTCGCCGTCTGCTCGCTGCTGCTGGTCGCTGCTTTGTCGCTGCCGCGCTTCGGCATCGAGGAGCGGCGCTGGATCAACGGCCTGTACGAAGCCGCCTGTGTGATCGTGCTGTTCCCGCTGATCGTGGCCATCGGCGCGGGGGAGAAGGATGTGGCCAAGGAGGACTGGGGTCCCAGCGTGCGCATCGCCCGCTTCTTCGGCGACCTGTCATATCCGCTCTACATCACCCACTATCCGCTGATTTACATCTACACGACCTGGGTCGTGGACCAGAAGCCGCCGGTAATCGAGGGCGCGCTGGTCGCCTTAGGGGTGTTTGTGGTCGCGGTGACGATCGCCTGGACCTGCCTGAAGCTCTATGACGAACCGGTCCGGCGCCGCCTGGCGGGCAAATATCTGAGCAAGCCCGCGCGTAACGTCGCGGAGCGTGACTATGACGCTTTGCGAACAATGTTATTAATCAGGACTTTAACTATACCGGTCATCCCGGAGTTTGATCTCGCTCAAATTTCCGGGCCTCCATGCGCGCCAGCATCTCCACCAAGGTCAGCCTGACCATCGCCTCGGCCTTTCTGGTCCTGACCCTCGCGGTCCTCGGGATCGTGGCCAAGAGCTCCCTGGACTTCGCCCGCAAGCAGGCGACGCAGGCCCAGGAATCGAGCATGCGGGTAGCCTGGGACGTGATCGGCGAGCGGGGCAAGAGCTTCACGCGCCAGGGCGACACGCTGCTGGTCGGCGACCACCCGGTGAATGGCGACTTCGCCGGCGTCGATCGGGTCAAGGCCCTGGTCGGCGGCACCGCCACCGTCTTCATGGGCGACAAGCGGGTCACCACCAACGTCACCAAGCCGGACGGCTCGCGCGCCGTTGGCACCAGCCTGGCCAAGGGTCCCGTCTATGACACCGTGCTGGGCAAGGGCGAGTCCTACCGCGGCGAGGCCAAGATCCTGGGCAAGCCGTTCTTCGTCGCCTACGACCCGATCAAGGACGCCTCGGGCGCGGTGATCGGCGTGCTTTATGTGGGCGTGCCGCAGGCCGACTACTTCCAGCCCGTCTATCACCAGCTGACCATCCTGGCCCTGACCTGCCTGCTGCTGGGCCTGGCCGGCGGCTGCGCCTCGGTGCTGATGACCCGTCGTCAGCTGTCGCCGCTGGCGACCCTGCGCGACGCCATGAGCCGCGTGATGCGCGGCGACCTGACCGTGGCCCTGCCGTTCGCCGGCCGCGCCGACGACATCGGCCTGATGGCCGACGCTGTGCACCAGTTCCGCGACGGCGCTTTGGAGAAGAACCGCATCGCCGCCGAGGCCGCCGCCCACCGCGAGGCCTCGGAAGCCGAGCGCGACGCCGCCGGGGCCGACAGCGCCCGCCGCGCCGCCGAGCAGGCCCAGGTGGTCAAGCGTCTGGCCGAGGGACTGGACCGCCTGTCGGCCGGCGACCTGACCGTGCGCCTGTCCGAACCCTTCGCGCACGACTACGAAGGCCTGCGCGCCGACTTCAACCAGGCTGTCGAGCGCCTGGAGGGGGCCCTGGCCTCGGTGGTCTCGGCCGTGTCGGGCCTGAACAGCGGGGCCGGCGGCATCGCCTCGGCCGCCGACGACCTGTCGCGCCGCAGCGAGCAGCAGGCCGCCAGCCTGGAAGAGACCGCCGCCGCGCTCGACCAGATCACCGCCACCGTCCGCCGCACCGCCGAAGGCGCCAAGGAGGCTCACGGCGCCGTCAACGCAGCCCAGGTCGAAGCCGGCCGCTCGCGCGACGTCGTCGCCTCGGCCGTCGAGGCCATCGGCGGCATTGAGGCCTCGTCCCGCCAGGTCGCCCAGATTATCGGCGTGATCGACGAAATCGCCTTCCAGACCAACCTCCTGGCCCTGAACGCCGGCGTCGAGGCCGCGCGCGCCGGTGAAGCCGGCCGCGGCTTCGCGGTCGTGGCCCAGGAAGTGCGGGCCCTGGCCCAGCGCTCGGCCGAAGCGGCGAAGGAGATCAAGGTCCACATCGCCGATTCCGAACGGCAGGTGGAATCGGGCGTGTCGCTGGTCGGCGCGGCCGGCGAGACCCTGCAGCGCATCGCCGGGCAGGTGGGCGCGATCAGCGGCGTGATCACCGAGATCGCCGCCTCGGCCCAGGAACAGGCCGCCGGCCTGTCGCAGGTCAATACCGCTGTGAACCAGATGGACCAGGGCACGCAAGCCACCACGGCCATGGCCAGCCGTTCGGCCGCGTCCAGCCAGTCGCTGCTGGACGAGGTGCGCGGCCTGGCCGAACTGGTCCAGCGCTTCCGTGTGGGCGTCGCCGCGTCTTCTGTCCGCCGCGCGGCCTGAGGCAAGGCTTCGTTAACCACGTTTGGGCAGGGTCCCCCGCAGAGTAACGGGGACCGTCCATGCGCGCCGTCTTCATCAAGGGGCCGTCACAGTACGACGCGACCCGGCTTTTCACCGATGAGCTGGCCGCCGCCTTCTCGGCCGCCGGGCACGAGGCGGTCGTCGTCGACGCCGTGGGGCAGGCGGATCTGGCCGCCACCCTGCGCGCGGCGGCGGACGCCCCCACCGATCTCGTCCACACCTACGGCATCCTGGGCGACGCGCGCGGGCTGATCGGCCAATCGCTGAGCGAGATCTTCGCCGCGCCGCACGTGCTGCAGCATGTCGACTATCCGCTGAGCCACCTGAATCAGCTGGAGGCCACGGCGCGCGAGACCGTGATCCTCACGGTGGATCCGTCCCATGTCGAGGCGATCCACGGAACCTTCGGGCCGGAGCACTTCGCCCATGTCGCCTTCTGCCCGCACGCCGCCGTCGGCGAGTCGGCGCGGGCAGATGCGGACGCCGAGGCCTTCGCCGAGCAGCGCCCGATCCCGATCCTGTTCGCCGGCTCTTTCCGCCCCGTCGGCGCCGCGCCCTGGGCCGAGGAGGGAGAGGGGATTCGCCAGATCTTCGACCGGGCGCTGGATCTGGCCCTGGGTACGGAGTTCCTGCCGGCTCTTGAGGCCCTGGACCGGTCCCTGCGCGACTACGGCGAGGACCCGGCCCACCCGCGTTACGCCCGCATGCGCCGCTACGCCACCTGGGTGCACGAACAGACGCGCCAGCTACGCCGGCAGGCCCTGCTCGAACTGGCCGGTCAGGCCGGTCTGCCGGTGTTCTGCGTCGGCTCGGGCTATGACGGCTGGATCGAGCGCCACAAGAGCTTCCGCCTGGGTCCGGCCATGACCCTCGTCGACACCGTGGCTCTGATGGGCCGGGCGCGGGTGGTGCTGAACGCCAACGCCAATTTCGGCCGGGGCTCTCACGAGCGGCCGCTGACCGCGATGCTGGCCGGCGCGGCCGTCGTCACGGACGGGGCGTGGTGGACCGAACAGTTCGAGCCGGGGCGCGAGATCCTGTCCTACCAATGGACCCGGCTTGAGTCGGATCTCGCCGGCTTGGCCGCGCTCGTCGACAGGCCCGAGATCGCCCATACGATCGGCCTGGCCGGACAGGCGCGCGCCGCGGCCGCCCACCGCTTCGAGCATCGGGTCGACGCCGTCATCGCCGCAGCGAAGGCCGCCTAGCGCATTTTCCGATCCGAACGGATCGGTGAAATGCTCCAGGCCTTTGATTGAGAGCCCTTTTATCCGACTGATCGTTTCGATCAGATCGGAAAGGGCTCTAGCGCCTACTTCTTCTGCAGCTCCAGGAACCGCCGGGCGCGATCGGCGCTGTCGGCCTCCAGGCGCTTCTGATCGACGACCGACTTGCGGGCGCGGCCCAGGCCGTCCTGCTCGGCGCCCAGGACGAAGGGGATCTCCTTCATCGTGCCGGGGTGGTCCTTGCTGCGATGGTCGACGCCAGGACCCATCGGCGCGTCCAGATAGTCGCGATAGGCCCGCTGGGCCGCGCCCTGGGCTTCCAGCTCGCGGCGCTTGGCGGCGGCCATGCCCGATAGCGGGTCGCCCTTGGGCTTGGCCGCGCCGAAGCGTTCGTCGCACTTCTCGCGTTCGCGGCGGGTCAGGCCCACGGCGTCGGCGCTGATACAGCCGGTGCTGGTGCGCAGGGCCGAGCGCAGGTCGCCCGCCGTATCGCCCGGCAGAGGGGCGGGGCGGATGGCCGTGCCGGGGCGCGCGAAGCCGGTCGCCGGGACGCTCAGCGTCGGGATCCCGGCCGGGACCGGCCGCGTGGGTTGGCGCATCTGGAACGGCATGACGGGGGAGGGCGCCTGCGCCTCGTTCGCGGCGGCGGGGCGCGGTTTGGGCTGGTCTTCGGCCGTGGGCCGGATCAGGTCGACCGTCACCGTCGGCAGGTCGTCGGCGATCAGGGTCTCCAGCAGCGGCGGCGCGGGCAGGGCCAGCCAGGCCAGCAGCACCACGTGCAACAGCAGCGAGCCGGCGACAATCGTCGCTCGCCGCCGGTCTTGCCCGCTGATCCTCACGCTGACGCTCACCGATCCTCTTGGCGCTGGCTGTCGCCCTCCCCACATGGAGAGAGCGGGCTCGCAAACAAGTCGCTCCCTTGCACTGCGAGCAAGCGCAGCTTGCGGTGGCGAAAACTTGGCCGCAAACCCGCCCTTAAGCCGGCGTTAACCGACGCGGGAACAGGCGGTTGACCTTTGGCGGCTTCGCGAGTACATACCGCGCTCTTTTTCAAGGCGTGCGTTCGCGTGCGTCCTGATGAGCTTGCGTTCCTTCCGGGCTTTTGGGTCCGAGCGGGACTTGAACCCGCCGGTGTGCTTCCCGCGCCCCGGCGAGTTTCGTGTTTATCGGGTCTCCAAGCGGAGCCTTGAACCAAGAACAACAAAGTCGATCCGACAAAAGACTAGGACCTGAAGCGCTTCGGCCGAAAGGCACACGCTTCCATCAGAGCAGAGACTTAATGCCTACCATTAACCAGCTCATCCGTAAGCCGCGCTCTCCGAAGCCGGTGCGGAACAAGGTGCCGGCCCTGAAGGGCTGCCCCCAACGTCGCGGCGTCTGCACCCGCGTGTACACCACGACCCCGAAGAAGCCGAACTCGGCTCTGCGTAAGGTCGCCAAGGTCCGTCTGACCACCGGCATCGAAGCCGTGTGCTACATCCCGGGCGAAGGTCACAACCTGCAGGAGCACTCGGTGGTGCTCATCCGCGGCGGCCGCGTCAAGGATTTGCCCGGCGTCCGTTATCACATCCTGCGCGGCGTCCTCGACACCCAAGGTGTCAAGGATCGTAAGCAGCGTCGTTCGCTCTACGGCGCCAAGCGTCCGAAGTAAGGAAGAAGAAGAATGTCCCGCCGTCGCCGCGCAGAGAAGCGTCAAGTCCTGCCGGACCCCAAGTTTGGGGATCTGGTTGTCACGAAGTTCATGAACTACGTGATGTACGAAGGCAAAAAAGCCGTCGCCGAAAACATCATCTATGGTGCTTTCGACATCCTGGAAAACAAGCGCAAGGACCAAGGTCCGCTTGAAACCTTCCACTCCGCTCTGGATAACGTCGCCCCGGCGATCGAAGTCCGTTCGCGCCGCGTCGGCGGCGCCACGTACCAAGTGCCGGTTGAAGTCCGTCCGGACCGTCGCCGCGCCCTGGCCATCCGTTGGCTGGTGACCGCCGCGCGCAAGCGCGGTGAGAACACCATGACCGAAAAGCTGGCCGGTGAGCTGCTCGACGCTTCGAACAACCGCGGCACCGCCGTGAAGAAGCGCGAAGACACCCACAAGATGGCTGAAGCCAACCGGGCGTTCTCGCACTACCGCTGGTAAGCTTTTCGCTTCCAGCACTCTTTCAGGCGCGGGCGGTTTGCGATAAACCGCCCGCGCCGCACGTTTAATCCCGGTCGTGTCCGTCCAGGGCCGCCCCGTTTCGCAGAGCGATCGCTATGCCCCGCACGCATAAAATCGAAGACTACCGCAACTTCGGCATCATGGCCCACATCGACGCGGGCAAGACGACGACGACCGAGCGGATCCTGTATTACACCGGTAAGTCGCACAAGATCGGCGAAGTCCACGACGGCGCCGCGACCATGGACTGGATGGAGCAGGAGCAGGAGCGCGGCATCACGATCACGTCGGCCGCGACGACCGCTTTCTGGAACGAAAAGCGCCTCAACATCATCGACACCCCCGGGCTCGTCGACTTCACCATAGAAGTCGAGCGCAGCCTGCGCGTCCTCGACGGCGCCGTGACGGTGCTGGACGGTAACGCCGGCGTCGAGCCGCAGACCGAAACCGTCTGGCGTCAGGCCGACAAGTACAAGGTTCCGCGGATCGTGTTCGTCAACAAGATGGACAAGATCGGCGCCGACTTCGACAAGTCGGTCGAGTCGATCCGCGACCGTCTGGGCGCTAAGGCCGTGCCGATCCAGTTCCCGATCGGTTCGGAATCGGCCCTGAAGGGCCTGGTCGACCTGGTCCGCATGAAGGCCGTGGTCTGGGACAATGACGGCCTGGGCGCTTCGTACCGTGACGAAGAAATCCCGGCTGACCTGATGGACAAGGCCGTGGAAGCCCGCGCCTATCTGGTCGAGAACGCCGTCGAACTCGACGACGACGCCATGGAGGCCTATCTGGGCGGCGAAGAGCCCTCGGAAGCCGTCATCAAGAAGTGCATCCGTAAGGCCGTTCTGACGGGCGCCTTCTATCCGATCCTCTGCGGCTCGGCCTTCAAGAACAAGGGCGTGCAGCCGCTGCTGGACGCCGTGGTCGACTATCTGCCGTCGCCGGTGGACATCCCCCCGACCAAGGGCATCGACTTCAAGACCGAAGAAGAAGTGGTCCGCAAGGCCTCGGACGAAGAGCCGCTGTCGGTTCTGGCGTTCAAGATCATGGACGACCCCTTCGTCGGTTCGCTGACCTTCTGCCGCATCTATTCGGGCAAGCTGGAAACCGGCATGTCGCTGCTGAACTCGACGCGCGACAAGCGCGAGCGCGTCGGCCGCATGCTGCTGATGCACAGCAACAACCGCGAAGACATCAAGGAAGCCTATGCCGGCGACATCGTCGCCCTGGCCGGCCTGAAGGAAACCCGCACCGGCGACACGCTGTGCGATCCCCTGAAGGCTCCGGTCATCCTGGAACGCATGGAATTCCCGGCCCCGGTCATCGAGATCGCCGTCGAGCCCAAGTCGAAGGCCGACCAGGAGAAGCTGGGCGTCGCCCTGCAGAAGCTGGCCGCCGAAGACCCGTCCTTCACCGTCTCGACCGACCACGAGTCGGGCCAGACGATCCTGAAGGGCATGGGCGAGTTGCACCTCGACATCAAGATCGACATCCTGAAGCGCACCTACAAGGTCGAAGCCAACATCGGCGCGCCGCAGGTCGCCTATCGTGAATCGCTGGGCCGCAAGATCGAGATCGACTACACGCACAAGAAGCAGACCGGTGGTACGGGCCAGTTCGCCCGCGTCATCATCACCTTCGAACCGGGTGAACCGGGCTCGGGCTTCATCTTCGAAAACGCCATCGTCGGTGGCGCGGTGCCGAAGGAATACATCCCCGGCGTCCAGAAGGGCCTGGAATCGGTCAAGGACAACGGTCTGCTGGCCGGCTTCCCGCTGATCGACTTCAAGGCGACCCTGACCGACGGCAAGTTCCACGACGTCGACTCGTCGGTCCTGGCCTTCGAAATCGCCTCGCGCGCCGCCTTCAAGGAACTGCGCGATAAGGGCAACCCGAAGCTGCTCGAGCCGATCATGAAGGTCGAGGTCGTGACCCCGGAAGAGTATCTGGGTTCGGTCATCGGCGACCTGAACAGCCGCCGTGGCATGATCCAGGGTCAAGACATGCGCGGCAACGCGACGGTCGTGAACGCCTACGTCCCGCTGGCGAACATGTTCGGTTACGTGAACACCCTGCGGGGCATGTCGCAAGGCCGCGCCCAGTTCAGCATGGTCTACGACCACTACGATCCGGTGCCGCAACACGTCGCCGACGAAGTGATCAAGAAGTACGCCTAAGCCTTTCCTCGCGGAAAAGCCTAGACGCAGGATTGGGAAGGGGCTCTATGGGCCCCTTCCGACCTAACCCCAGAAGTCCAACCTGTTTTTGATAAAGGCCCCCCCTCCAAGGGTTCTGGGGTCCTGGAGCTAAGAAGATGGCCAAGGAAAAGTTCGAACGCACTAAGCCGCACTGCAACATCGGCACCATTGGTCACGTTGACCATGGCAAGACGACGCTGACGGCCGCGATCACGATCACGCTGGCGAAGTCGGGCGGCGCGACCGCCAAGAACTA
>CAIUMD010000113.1 GCA_903900155.1 uncultured Caulobacterales bacterium
CCCCGCGCCGACGAGCGCGCCCGCTCGACCGCACCCCGCCGCCACGATGGTCGCTGGCCATTGCGCCCTTTCCTCGCGACGAGGTGGGATCATTGTCCAGGGGTTTTGAACGCGGATCATTCGAGGGCGCGCAAAATCGACAAGTAATTGATTTTTCTGAGATTGGCTTCGCGAACGCCGGGGACCCAGCCTTGCCAATCCCCATAAGCTCCCTCTCTCCATGAGAGAGGGTTGGGGTGAGAGGTTACGAGGTCAGCCGGAGTGCCGGCACGCCGTCAACCGGTGTACCCTCTCACCCTCCCACCGCTGCGCGGCGGGCCCCTCCCTCTCTCCATGAGAGAGGGGAAGTCTCGTGCGTCGCCCTAAGCGGCGATGGAATCGTACACCACGACCTTGCTCCACAGGTGCGAGCAGTCCTTCACGAACTTCAGGTGCAGCGGGTGGTCCTGATAGAGCTTCTGGTCGGCGACGCTCTGGAAGACCATCAGCTCCGAGACGTCGTAGCTGTTGTCGACGACGTCGCGTTTCTCGGTCGAGGCCGGCACGCCGATGTGCAGTTGCCGGATCACCTCGATGCCGCGCAGGGTGTTCAGCCCGGCGATCAGGGCGTCGCGGTCGGGCTTGGAGCCGGGGGTCTTCAGCCAGAAGAAGACGTGGTGGATCATCGGGGGACCTGAGGCCTCGGTGGCCGCGGCGGAAGACCCGACGGCGGCGGCGACCGCGCCCGACAGCACGACGCGTCGATCGAAGGACGACATGAGAGATGCTCCTATTTCAGGCCGTCTTCGGCCAGGGTGTGGGCGACGATGGCGTTGGCGTGACCGTGGCCCATCTGGTGCTCGTCCTTGAGCATGGCCACCAGCTCCATAGGCTTGGCGGGATAGCGGGCGCGGACCTTGTCTTTCCAGGCGGAGATCAGCTGGCCGTATTTCTTTTCGATGGACGGGAAGTAGGACGCGGGGCCCTTGGTCGGCTGGTCGGTCACGGCTGTTTCCTTCTGATTTCAACCCTGCGGTTTCATCCGCAGCGGCAAACCCGCCGCCACGAAATAGACCACGTCGGCGACCTGGGCCAACCTCTGATGCAGCCGTCCGGCCTCGTCGCGGAATCGGCGGCCCAGCGGCGTTTCGGGCACGACGCCCAGGCCCACCTCGTTGCTGACCAGCCAGAGCCGGGCAGGGCAGGCGGCCACGGCCTCGACCAGTTCGCCGGCGGCCGCCTCGACGTCATGCTCGGCCAGCATCAGGTTCGACAGCCACAGAGTCAGGCAATCGACCACGGCCACCACGTCGGCGGGGAGGGCGGTGATCGCCTCCGCGAGCGCCAGCGGCGCCTCGATGGTCGTCCACGATTCGCCCCGGTCGGCCTGATGACGGGCGATCCGCTCAGCCATCTCGTCATCGAACGCCTGGCCGGTGGCGATCATCACCGGGCGCCCCGCTAACGCAGCGTCCTCGGCTGCTTTCTGGGCGAACGCGCTTTTGCCGGAACGGGCCCCGCCCAGCACCAGGGTCGATGTCATAAGAGCTCCACATTGACCGTTTGCGACGCAGCCTATAGGGCTGGCCGCGCGTCAGGCTCCTCGAAAGAGGATTAAAAGGGAACGAGGTTCAAGACCTCGGCTGCCCCCGCAACTGTAAGCGGCGAGTTCTAGCGTCACATGCCACTGGGGTCTCCGGACCCTGGGAAGGCGACGCCAAGAGCGACGACCCGCGAGCCAGGAGACCTGCCCGGCGCAGTCGTTCATCGCTCGGCCGGGGTGCGCCGAACGAACGGGATCTCCCGAGAAACGACAGTCAAAGGATCGCGCGGCGATCCAACGTACGCGTGTTTGCGAGTGCGTTGGTCGGCGCGTGGGTCGTTTCAACAGGGGAAGAAGAAAAATGATCCGAGCGTTTCTCAGCTCAACCGCTCTCGCCACCATCCTGGTCGCGGGTTCCGCCATGGCCGAAGACCAGAAGGCTCCCGAAGCCGACGTCGCGGGCAACACCGGCGCCAACGGCGTCGCCGAACTGGTCGTCACCGCCACCCGCACCGCCACCCCGATCGAGAAGATCGGCGCGTCGGTCACCGTCCTGACGCAAGGCGCCATCGAGGCCAGCCAGGCGATCTCGATCACCGAACTCTTGGCCCAGCAACCGGGCGTCAGCTTCACCCGCAACGGCGGGCCGGGCACGACCACCAGCCTGAACATCCGCGGCGCCGAGACCCAGCACACCGTGGTGCTGATCGACGGCGTCAAGCTCAACGACCCGTCCTCGACGCAAGGCGGCTTCAACAGCGGCAACCTGCTGGCCGGCGACATCTCGCGCATCGAGGTGCTGCGCGGCGCCCAGTCGACCCTGTGGGGCAGCCAGGCCATCGGCGGCGTGGTCAATATCGTCACCGCCGACCCGACCGCGCCGTTCCAGACCTCTGTCGACGTCGAGGGCGGCGCTCGTCAGACCGGCTATCTGCGCGCCGGCATCGGCGGCGCGAGCGACAAGGTCGTCTGGCGCCTGGCCGGCGGCTACTACTCGACCGACGGCTTCTCGGCGTGGAAGACCGGCAAGGAAACCGACGGCTACCTGAACAAGGGCCTGTCGGGCCGCCTGCGCTACAGGTTCAGCGAAAACGTCTCGGCCGAGGTCCGCTCGGTCTATTCGAAGGGCAAGAACGACTTTGACGCCTTCAACGGCGACAGCCCCGAATACGCCCGCACCGAGGAACTGGTCGTCTATAGCGGCCTGAACTTCGCCCTGCTGGACGGCCGTTGGAACAACCGCCTGGGCTATGCCTACACCGACACCGATCGCGAGAACATCAACCCCGCCCGCCCGGCCGCGCCGTTGACCTTCGACGCCGCCGGCAAGAACAGGCGTATCGAGTATCAGGGCGTGTTCGCCGTCTCGGACACGGTGACGGCCACCTTCGGCGCCGAGCACGAAAAGTCGCGCATGCGCACGCGCTCGCCGTCGGCCACGGCCGCCAACCCGCCGTTCCGCACCGGCCGCGTCGGCGTCGACAGCGTCTATGGCCAGTTGCAGGCCGAGGTCGTCCAGGGCCTGACCTTGACCGCCGGCGTCCGCTATGAAGACCACGACACCTACGGCTCGCACACCCTGGGCCAGGCCTCGGCCGCCTGGGCGCTGAACCAGGGCGACACCGTCCTGCGCGCCAGCTTCGGCCAGGGCTTCCGCGCTCCAGGCCTTTACGAGCTCTACAGCGAATACGGCAACCTGACCCTGGCGCCGGAAGAGTTCGACAGCTGGGACGCCGGCGTCGAGCAGCGCTTCTTCGGCGGCAAGGCCCGCGCTTCGGCCACTTGGTTCCAGCGCGAGGCCGACAACGAGATCCGCTTCTTCTCGTGCACCGGCGCGCCGGACCCGCTGTGCTCGGTCGGCGGCCAGGCGCGCTTCGGCTACTACAACAACGTGCAGAAGACCAAGGCGCAAGGCGTTGAACTGATTGGTGAAGTCAAGCCCGTCGACGGCCTGACCGTCACGGCCAACTACACCTATACCGACGCGGAATCGAATTCCGGCGCCACCAAGGGCAAGCAGCTGACCCGTCGTCCCAAGAACATGGGCAACCTGTCGGTGGGCTATCGCTGGCCGGTGGGCCTGACCACCACGGTGGCGGCGCGTTATGTGGGCAAGACCTTCAACAACGACACCAACACCCAGGTCGTGAAGGGCTACACCCTGGTCGACTTCCGCGCGGCCTACGCGATCAACGACACCTACGAGGTCTTCGGTCGCGTCGAGAACGCCTTCGACAAGGACTACCAGACCATCCTGAACTACGGGACGCCGGGTCGCGGGGCGTTCGTCGGCCTGCGCGCGCGCTTCTAGGGCTGCCGGGGTGGCGTCGATTTCAACCCTCGGCGCCTTTCGGCACGGCGGCCGTCTCCGCGAGGCGACGGCCGCCCACCCACGCGCGCCCCGGCCCTGGCTGGACCTGTCGACCGGCGTCAATCCGCAGCCGTGGCCGGGGCCTCGCGCCTGCGACGACGACCTGCGGCGCCTGCCGGATCCGCGAGGCCTGGCCGAGCTGGAGACCGTGGCGGCTCGCGCGTTCGGCGTGAGTGATCCCGGACGCGTGGCGGCCGTCGCCGGCGCAGAGGCGGCCCTGCGGCTGCTCCCGGGTCTGATCGGAGGCGGGGCGGTGGCGCTGCTGGACCCGATCTATGGCGGTCATGGCGAGGCCTGGTCCTCGTGGACACCGAACCAGCTGGCGTCGCTGGAGGACCCGCGCACGGTCCCCGCTGACGTGCTGGTGCTGGTCAATCCGAACAATCCGGATGGTCGCCGGATTGAGCGCGAGGCCTTGGCGGCGCTGGCGGCCGAGCGCTCGGATGAGGGCCGCTGGACCGTGGTCGACGAGTCCTTCGTCGAAGTGACGCCCGAGCTCAGCGTCGCCGATCTCGAGATCGACCGCCTGATCACCCTGCGCTCGTTTGGCAAGTTCTACGGGTTGCCGGGCGCGCGACTGGGTTTCCTGATTGGAAACAAGATCTTCTCCCGAGAATTTCGCGTTCTGCTGGGCGATTGGCCAGTCAGCGCCGACGCGATCGCTCTGGGGCAGGGCGCCTATGCCGACGAGGCTTGGCGCAAGGCGACGCGGACCTGGCTCTCCAAGCAGGCAGCCAAGGTCGATGCGGCGCTGGCCCAGGCAAGTTTCACGACGGTCGGCGGCTGCGACCTCTTCCGCTGGGTCGAGGTTGCGGACGCCCATGCCGTGTTCGACCGCCTTTGCGAGCGCGGCGTGCTGACCCGCCCGTTCGCGGATCGATCCGATCGACTTCGGATTGGCTTGCCTTCCGGCAAGGATTTCAAACGCTTCCAGAAGGCGCTTCAGGCGTGAACCGGCGTGAGATCATGGCCGGCGCCCTGGCGCTGACGGCGGGCGCGCCGCCGCCGCCCCAAAGGGCGCCCAAGCGGATCGTGTCGCTGAACAGCTGCCTGGACGCCATGCTGGTTCACCTGGCCGATCGCAGCCAGATCGCGGCGCTCAGCCACTATGCCCGCGAGGCGCACGGCTCCACCGTCGCGGCCCAGGCCAAGACGCTGCCCTACACTTGGGAGAGCGCCGAGGAGGTCATCGCCCTGCGGCCCGACCTCGTCCTGGCAAGCCAGCACTCGGCCCTCGCGACCCGCAACGCCCTGAAACGCCTCGACGTGCCGGTGCGGCGCTTCAAGGTCCCCAAGTCGATCGACGAGAGCCGAAACCAGGTCCGCAAGCTGGCGCGGCTGATCGGCCACCCCGAGCGCGGCGAGGCGCTGATCGCGCGGATCGACGCCGCCATCCAGGCCGCGACCCCGGCGCCGAGCGCGCGGCGGCTCACCGCCCTGATCTACCAGCCCAACGGCTTCGCGGCCGGGCCGGGCACGCTGGTCGACGCGATGATGGAGCATGCCGGCTTCGACAATGTCGCCCGGCGCTTTGGCCTCAAGACCTGGGGCAATGTCGCGCTGGAACGGCTGCTGGCCGATCCGCCGCAGGTGCTGCTGGTCGGCGAGCCCGCGCGCGGCGCGCGCAGCTGGGCTGACCGGGTCATGACCCATCCGGCCCTCAAGGCCGTCGCCCATCGCATGCGGCAGGTGCAGGTCCCTGAGAAGCTTCTGTACTGCGGCGGTCCGGTGCTGATCGAGACCGCCGCCGCCATGGCCCGGGCTCGCGCCCAGGCGCTGAAGGAGGGCGCATGAAGCCCCAAATTCTTGGACCGAAGTCCCCCTGGCTGGTCTGCGGCGTCCTGCTGGCGCTGCTGGCCGTGCTGTTCGTCGCCAGCCTGGGCGCCGGACGCGTCTGGACGCCCTGGAGCGCCTGGCTCTCGCATGGCGAGGACCCGCGCTGGGCCATCGTCTTCGGTCTGAGGCTGCCACGCACCATCCTGGCCATCCTGGTCGGCGGCGCCCTGGGCCTGAGCGGCGCGGCGCTGCAGGGCTATACCCGCAACCCGCTGGCCGATCCGGCCGCCCTGGGGGTCTCGACCTCCGCGGCGCTGGGCGCGGTGCTGACGCTCTATCTGGGCGCGGCGGGCGAGGCGACCTGGATCCTGCCGCTGGCGGCCATGATCGGCGCCGGGATCGGCGTCGCCGTCCTGCTGGGCCTGTCGGGGATCGCCTCCAGCATCGTCACCTTCCTGCTGGCCGGTTTCGTCATCCAGACGGTCTGCGGCGCCATGATCGCCCTGGCCTTGAACCTCGCGCCCAACCCCTGGGCCGTGAACGAGATCGTCAACTGGCTGATGGGCTCGCTGGCCGACCGCAGCGTCGAGGAGGTCAAGCTGGCCGCGCCGGGTGTGGTGCTGGGCGGGATCCTGCTGCTGACCCTGGGCCGCGCGCTGGACGCCCTGACCCTGGGCGAGCAGGGCGCGCGGTCGTTGGGCGTGGACCTCTCGCGCACCCGCCTGCTGATGGCCGTCGGCGTGGCCCTGGCGGTCGGCGCCAGCGTCGCGGTGACCGGCGTCATCAGTTTCATCGGCCTGATCACGCCGCACCTGCTGCGCCCGCTGCTGGGCTCCAAGCCCAGCGCGGTGCTGGCGCCGTCGTTCGTGGGCGGTGCGGTCCTGACCCTGGCGGCCGACATCCTCGTCCGCATGACCCCCGCGGCCAGCGAGGTGAAGCTCAGCGTCGCCATGGCCGTTCTGGGCGGGCCGTTCTTCCTGGCCATGCTGATCTCGATGCGACGGAGGCTGGCATGAGCCTGCAAGCGCAAGACATCGCCGTCCGCTTCGGCGACCGCCAGGTGCTGGCCGGGATCAGCGCCGAGTTCCAGCCCGGCGGCGTGATCGCCATCGTCGGCCCGAACGGCGCGGGCAAGTCGACCTTGCTGGCCTGCCTGGCGGGCCTGCTCAAGCCCGAGCGCGGCGCGGCCCTGCTGGACGGCGCCGCCATCGGCGCCATGAACGGCCGCCAGCGCGCGCGGCGGATCGCCTTCCTGGCCCAGACGCCCGAGATCGCCTGGGACGTCGACGTCCGCGCCTTCATCGGCCTGGGCCGCACCCCGCACCTGGGCGTCTTCGGGGCCAGCGGCGAGGACCAGGCCGCGATCGACGCCGCCATCGCCGCCGCCCACCTGGAAGCCTTCGCCGACCGCGCCGTCACCCGGATGTCCGGCGGCGAGCGCGCCCGCGCCCTGATCGCCCGCGCCTTGGCCGGCGAGACCGACTGGCTGCTGGCCGACGAGCCGTTGACCGGCCTGGATCCCGGCCACGCCCTCGATGCCCTCTCGCTGTTCCGCCGCCTGGCCCACGACCAGGGCAAGGGCGTCATCCTCACCCTGCACGACCTGAACCTGGCCGCCCGCTTCGCCGACCGGGTGCTGGTGCTGGACGAGGGGCAGCTGGTCGCCGACGCCGCCCCGGAAATCGCCCTGACGCCCGAGCTGCTGTCGAAGGTCTATGGCGTCGTCGTCCGCCGCCACGCCGGCGAGACCGGGCCTCTGATCGAAGTGCTGGGCCGTGCCGGCTAGCCCCTGGCCAATGCCCTGGATCGTCCTGGCGGCGGCGGGCGTGGAGGCCGTGATCGGCTATCCCGACGCCGTGCATCGGCGTTTCCCGCATCCCGTGGTCTGGATCGGCGCGGTGATCGGACACCTGGAGCGGATGCTGAACCAAGTCTCGTTCGGCGAGCCATTGCGGCGGCTGCTGGGCGTCGTGACCCTGCTGGCCATCGTCGCGGTCAGCGCCGGGGCGGGCCTGCTGATCACCCGCTATGGCGGTCCGTGGGCCGTGATCGCCGTCGGCTGGCTGGGGCTGGCCCAACGCAATCTGTGGGACCATGTCCAGGTGGTGGCCAAGCCGCTGGCCGCGGGCGACCTGGACGCCGCCCGCGCCGCTGTCGGCATGATCGTCGGCCGGGACGTCGCCCGCCTGGACGAAAGCGACATCGCCGCCGCCGCCATCGAGAGCCTGGCCGAAAGCTTCTGCGACGGCGTGGTCGCGCCGCTGTTCTGGTTCGTGATCGGCGGCCTGCCGGGGCTGTTCGTCTACAAGGCCGTCAACACGGCCGACAGCATGATCGGTCACCGCGAGCCGCGTTGGCGGTCGTTCGGCTGGGCCTCGGCCCGCTGCGACGACCTGCTGAACCTGATCCCGGCGCGCCTGGCCGGGGCGCTGGTCGCGATCGCCGGACGAGGCGGCTGGAAGATGATGCTGCGCGACGCCGGCAAGCACGCCTCGCCCAATGCCGGCTGGCCCGAGGCGGCCATGGCCGGCGCTCTGGGTGTGCGCCTGGGTGGCGCGGCCTGGTACGACGGGATGCTGTCGAAGCGCCCGGTGCTGGGCGAGGGCAGGACGCCCGAGGCCGCCGATGTGCCTCGCGCGCTCAGGGTCTATCTGGTCGCCTGCGCGATCCTCTGGTTGATGCTCGCCCTCCTTGGCTTCCTTTGGGGAGGATTCGCATGGCCGCATTGATGATCCAGGGCTGCGGGTCCGACGTCGGCAAGTCGGTGCTGGTCGCCGGGCTGTGCCGCCTGTTCGCCAATCGCGGCCTGACCGTGCGGCCGTTCAAACCGCAGAACATGTCCAACAACGCCGCCGTTACCGCCGACGGCGGCGAGATCGGCCGCGCCCAAGCGCTGCAGGCCGTCGCCTGCCGCACCCCGCCGACCGTCGACATGAACCCGGTGCTGCTCAAGCCCCAGAGCGACATCGGCGCCCAGCTGGTGGTGCGCGGCCAGATGGCCGGAACCTGGAAGGCGCGCGGCTACCAGGCGCGCAAGGCGGTGTTGCTGGATACGGTGCTCGAGAGCTTCCGCAAGCTGGAGGCCGAGAGCGACCTCGTCATCGTCGAGGGCGCCGGCAGTCCGGCCGAGATCAATCTGCGGGCCAATGACATCGCCAATATGGGCTTTGCGATCGCCGCCGACGTGCCGGTGGTGCTGGTCGGCGACATCGACCGGGGCCACGTCATCGCCGCCCTGGTCGGCGCCCATGCGGTGCTGGACGACGAAGACCGCGCCATGATCCGGGGCTTCCTGATCAACAAGTTCCGCGGCGACCCCAGCCTGTTCCAGGACGGTCGCGCCGAGATCGTCCGCCGCACGGGCTGGCCGGACCTGGGGATGGCCCCGTGGCTGGCCGCCGCGCGACGCCTGCCGGCCGAGGACGCCGTGGTGCTGGATCGCGCGTTGACCGCCGATGGCCGCAAGGTGCGGATCGTCGTGCCGATGCTGTCGCGGATCGCCAATTTCGACGAGTTCGACGCCTTGCGCGCCGAGCCGGAGGTCGAGTTCGCTTTTGTCCCGCCGGGGACGCCGCTGCCGGGTCACGCCGACCTGGTCATCCTGCCCGGAACCAAGGCGACCCTGGCGGACCTGGCCTTCCTGCGCGCCCAGGGCTGGGACATCGATCTCGCGGCCCACGTCCGGCGTGGCGGCCGGGTGCTGGGGGTCTGTGGCGGCTACCAGATGCTGGGCCGGCGGGTCTCGGACCCCGACGGGATCGAAGGCGCGCCGGAAAGCGCCGAGGGTCTGGGCCTGCTGGACGTCGAGACCGTGATGACCGGCGACAAGACCCTGCGGCCGGTGACGGGGCGTCTGGCCGGCGGCGCGCGGTTCGAGGGCTACGAGATGCATGTCGGCCGCACGACCGGCGCGATCTCGCCGATGCTGGCCTTCGACGATGGCGTCACGGACGGCGCCGTTTCGGCCGACGGACGGGTGCGGGGCGCTTATGTGCACGGCCTGTTCGACCGCGCCGAGGCCCGCGCGGCGCTGCTGGCGGAACTGGGCGCCGCATCGGACGGGCTCGACCAAGCCCTGCGTGTCGACCAGGCCCTGGACGAGATCGCCGCCATGCTCGAGCAGAGCTTCGACATTCCCGCCCTCGCGGCCCTTGCGGGCCTGGAGCTTTAAGTATGACGCTTCCCGTCGTGATCGCCGTTGACCACGCCCGCGCCGCCGCCCTGCGCGCGATGATCGACGGCAAGGCCAAGCCGCTGGGGGCGCTGGGGCAGGTCGAGGATCTGGCGGTTCAGCTGGGCCTGATCGCAGAGACGCCACCGGCGTTCGAGAAGGCCCTACTGCTGGTGTTCGCCGGCGATCACGGCCTGACGGCGGAGGGCGTTTCGTCCTATCCGTCGGCCGTCACCCAGGCCATGGTCGCGACCTTCCTGGCCGGCAAGGCCAGCGCCAACGCCTTCGCGGCGGCGATCGGAGCGGCGCTGCGGGTGGTGGACGCCGGCGTCGACGCCGAACTGCCGGCGCATCCGGCCCTGCTGGACCGAAAGGTGCGCCGAGGCAGCCGCAACGCCGCCGTCGAGCCAGCCTTGACCGACGGCGAGGTCGCCGAAGCGCTGCGCCGCGGCGCCCGGATCGCTCGCGACACCGTGGCCGAAGGCTTCCAGATCCTGGCCCTGGGCGAGATGGGTATCGGCAACACCGCCTCGGCCGCCCTGATCATGCACCGCCTGGCGCCCGCGCCCCTGGCCCAGTGCGTGGGGCGCGGCGCGGGTCATGACGACGACGGCCTGGCGCGCAAGTTGGCGGTGCTGGAGCGAGCCGCCTCGCGGTCGGACGCAACGGATCCCGCGGAGGTCCTAGCCCAGTTCGGCGGGCTGGAGATCGCCATGATGGCCGGCGCGATCCTCGGGGCGGCCTCGGCCCGGGTTCCGGTGCTGGTCGACGGCTTCATCGGCTCGGCGGCGGCGCTGGCGGCGATCCGGCTGGCGCCCGCCGCGCGCGACTACTGCATCTTCTGCCATCGCTCGGCCGAGCAGGGACATCGCCGGATGCTGGAGGCGCTGGAGGTCGAGCCGCTGCTGGACCTGGGCCTGCGCCTGGGCGAGGGGACGGGCGCTCTGCTGGCCCTGCCGATCGTGCGCGCCGCCTCGCGGCTGCTGAGCGACGTCGCCAGCCTGGACGACGTGCTGAACGGACGGATCTGAGCATGGACTGGGCGCGGCGTCAGGTTCGGCTGCTGGTCTGCGCGATCCAGTTCCTGACCCGCGCGCCCATTCCGGCGCTGAAGACCTTCGAGCCGGAATGGATCACCCGCTCGGCGCGCTATTTCCCGCTGGTGGGGCAGGGCGTCGGGGCGGTCAGCGCCCTGGTTATGCTGGCCGGCGAACGGGTCTGGGGCGGCGGCGTGGCCGCCGTGCTGGCCATCGCCGTCGGGCTGTTGCTCACCGGCGCCTTTCACGAGGACGGCCTGGCCGACACCGCCGACGGCCTGGGCGGCGGCCAGACGCCCGCGCGGCGGCTGGAAATCATGAAGGACAGCCGCGTCGGGACCTATGGCGTCTGCGCCCTGGTCCTGGTGCTGGGTCTGAAGGTGGCCGTGCTGGCCGGGGCGCCGATGGCCGCCCTGATCCTGCTGGCCGCCCACGGCCTGGGCCGGGCGGCCGCCGTGGTGGTCATGCGCGTCACGCCCTATGCGCCCAGCGGCGAGGCGGGCAAGTGGAAGCCCGCGCCGCAGGGCGTACGAACCGGCGAGGTGCTGGTCGCCCTGCTGATCGCGGCCTGGCCGCTGGCGCTTCTGCCCGCAGGCGCTGCGCTCCTGGGCCTCGGGGGCGGCGCCGTCCTGGCGGTCGCCATGGCGTTGCTGGCTCGACGGCTGATCGGCGGACATACCGGCGACGTCCTGGGCGCGGTCGAGCAGCTGTTCGAGGTCGGCTTCCTGCTGGGCGCGGCGGCGCTGCTGTGAGGTTGCTGGTCGGCCCGATCTCGGCGGTCGAGCGCCTGGCCGGCGAGGCCGATCACGTGCTGTCGCTGATCGCGCCGGACGCCGAGGCGCCGGTCGTGGCGCGGCCCAAAACCCTCTTGCGCTTCAATGACATCGCCGAGGAACGTGAAGGCCTGGTCGCGCCCTCGGCGGCGATGATCCAGACGATCCTGGGCCTGGCCGACACGCCGACCTTACTGATCCACTGCTTCGCCGGCGTCAGCCGCTCGACGGCGGCGGCCTACATCCTGGCCTGCGCGAAGGGGGGTGATGAGCCGGTGCTGGCTGCTCAACTGCGGTCCTTGTGCCCGGAGGCGACGCCGAACCCGCTGATGGTCGCCCTGGCCGACACGATCCTACGGCGCGACGGCGCCATGAGCCGCGCGATCGCCGGCATCGGGCGCGGCGTCGACGCCTTCGAAGGAACCGTGATCGACTGGCGGCTCTAGAGCCCTTTCCGATCTGTTCGAAACGGTCAGTCGGATAAAAAGGGCTCTCAATCAAAGACCTGGAGCATTTCACCGATCCGTTCGGATCGGAAAATGCTCTAGCCCTTGGCCAGTCCGGGCAGCTCGATCCGCACCAGTCGCCAGCCGAAGATCCCGCGACGCTTCAGCACCAGGTCCAGGCGTTCGCCGCCCCGCACATCGGCATAGCTGACGCGAAACTGGTCCAGGCCCTCATAGCGGTAGTCGACTTCGGTCTCGGACTTGGCCTTGGGCTTGGCCGGCTCGAGAACCGGACCGCCGGGCGCGGTCGAGACGGTCTTGGGCGGCTCGTTGGTGGCCACCATGTTGGCGATGGCTTCGGGCGTGGCGAAGGAGTCCACGGCCTTGTCGACGACGCTGGCCATCAGGAGCTGGCCGAAAGCGGCGAACGGGTTGTCGCGCAGCTCGGGGTCTTCCTCGAACTTGCGGGTCATGGCCGTCTTGAGCTGGGCCTTCAGGCTTTCGCGCACGGCGGGGAAGTCGACCTTCTGCGCCAGCGCGACCTTGTCGCCGGCCTTGGCGGCGGCGGTCAGGCTGTGCAGCGCCAGGATCGGCGAGGCGAAATACAGCGCGATCAGCAGCACGGCCACAACGCCGCCGGCGGCGATCAGAATACGGTTCTTGCGAGTCATAGAATTCTCCCCCGCCGATTGGGGCAGACGGGGGAGGCCTGGTCAACCTGACGTTCAACGCGGTTGCGAAGCGCGCAGGATCTCGGCCCAGACCGCCGGGCGGCGGCCGGTCTTCGTCACCAACTCGTCACGCAGGGCCAGGAACTTGGGATCGGCCAGGCTGGCCAGGGTGTAGGTCGAGACGCCGTTGCCGACGTCCCACGGGTGGGGCGCGTACTCCTTCTGACCGGCGCCGGCGCGGTCACGGTCGAACTGGATCTTGGAGTTGGCGAATTCGATGTGGGTCTTCTGGCCGGTGGCGAAGGCGGTCAGCCAGTACAGCGAGTGAGGCAGGCTGGCGCCGGACGGGCTTTTCCAGCTGTACCAGTCCTCGCCATGAGCCTTCGCCGACAGCACGGCCATCATCAAGGGGTCGAGATTGTAGGTGACGTAGTGCAGGGCGTCGCGCTCGTGGAAGTCGAAGGTCGAGCCGTCGGCGTACAGGTTGACGCCGACCTGCTTGCGATAGGCCCGGCGGGCGCGGTCGACGACCTTGGCGTCGCCGGTCTGGAAGGCGGCCATGGTCGCCAGCTTGACCCGATGGCTCTGCCAGTTGGTCTCGGCGTTCCTGGGGCCGGCGTCCATGGCGTCCAGGTAGCCGACGGCCATCTTGCGCCAGAAGGCGTCGACCTTGGCGCGGATGGGGGCGGGCAGGTCGCTCTCCGTCAGGTCGGTGGCCATCAGCAGGGTGTCGAAACCCGTCTCGTCGATCGGGTTGAACGAGATCTGGTAGATGTCGGCCCAGTTCTCGAGATAGCGGGCGGTGGCGTCCAGGAACTTGCGGTCGCCGGTCAAGCGGTAGGCGATGGCGAAGTTCAGCACGATCGGCTGGTCCTCGCGGGCCTTGAGGCTGATCTCGCGGATGCCCTTGCCCGGCAGGGTGCCTTCGGTGTGGGCGTGAGGAATGGCGCCGGGCGGGCGGTCGAGGTTGGCGGTGGCGCGCGAGATCACCTGTTCGGACAGGGCGGGGGCGATGGCGCCCTTGCCGAACGTCGGCCCCAGCAAGGCGTAGTCGGCGGCGTGGGCCGCGGGCGCAATGACGGTCAGGGCGCAGGCGGCGAACCAGGCGGTTTTCAAGGCGATCTCCCATAAGCTTGTCGCCCGCCTGACAGCGCGAGCTTTGCGGAAAGATATCTGACCAATATGTAATCTTGTCAATTATTGGTCATGCCAATATGACGAACTGGTCCGACCGACCGGGACATCGCTTGTCTTGCGCGGTTTTCCTGATCATCTTCCGGCCCTTCGTGGGGATTGTGTTTTGACGAGCAAGAGACCGACCATCGACGACGTCGCCCGCGTGTCCGGCGTGGCGCGCGTGACGGTGTCTCGGGTGCTCAACGGCGGCCCCAATGTCCGCGACGAGGTCCGCGCCCGCGTCATGCAGGCGGTCGAGCAGCTGGACTACAAGGTCAATCCGCAGGCGCGCAGCCTGGCGGGCGGGGCCAGCCGGCTGCTGGCCTTCGTGTTCGCTTCGGACCCGGAAAACGATCCGAACTCGTACTACGAGTCCGCCCTGGAGCTGGGCGCGCTGCGGGCCTGCCTGGCGCTGGGCTATCAGGTGCTGGTCCAGAACGTGCCCGACCAGACGCCCGACTACCGCAAGCGGGTGCTGGACCTGATCACCACCCAGCGCTGCGAGGGCCTGATTCTGTCGCCGCCCTACAGCGACGATGTCGGGCTGATCCAGGCCGTGCTGGCCCAGGGCTGCAAGGTCGTCACCGTTTCGCCCGGCGGGCCGGGCAGGGGGACGACCGACGGCGTCGGCGTCGACGACGAGGCCGGCGGCTACGACCTCACCCGCGAACTGCTGCGCCTGGGCCACCGTCGATTCGGCTTCATCGCCGGCCTGGAGGGCCACCTGTCGGCCGATCGCCGCCTGAAGGGCTTCTGGCGCGCCTTGGAGGAGCGCGCACTGGGAGAGGCCGATTGCGTGGTGCTGCGCGGCGACTTCACCTTCCGCTCCGGGACCCACCTGGCGCCGCAGCTGCTGGACCACCCGCTGAAGCCCACCGCGCTGGTCTGCGCCAATGACGACATGGCCGCCGGCGTACTGTCGGCCGCACACGCGCGCGGCCTCAGCATCCCCGGCGACCTCTCGATCACCGGCTTCGACGACGCGCCGGTCGCGGCCATCGTCTGGCCGCCCTTGACCACGGTGCACCAGCCAGTGAAGGTGCTGGGCCAGCGCGCCGTGGAACTTCTGGTTTCACGTCTGAACGGGGTTAATTCCACCCCGGAACCGGTGTTTCAGCAGCTGAAACACGCGGTCGTATCGCGCCAGACGACAGGTCCGGCCTAAGCTCCCCGAAGTCGGTTTGTTTCCGCCTTGACAACGTTGTCGCATTGCCGGCAATTGGAAGCGCTTCCATGGAAGCGCTTCCACGGCCAGGGTTGCGCCGTACAACAAAAACGATAGCTCGCCCGCGCAGGGGCGGGTCCAGAGGGGAGAGCCTATGCGAAACCGCACTCAAAGCGGCGCGCGTCCGTCCGTCCAGAAATTCCCGTCCTTCCACAGGCTTTATGCCACCGCTTCAACCGCCGCGATCACGCTGGCGCTGGCCGGTTCGGCGTGGGCCCAGGCGACCGCCCCGGCGCCCAAGGACGATGAAACGGTCGACGCGATCGTCGTGACCGGCATCCGGGCCTCGATCCAGAACTCGATCAACATCAAGAAGAACGAGACCTCGATCGTCGAAGCCATCTCGGCGGAAGACATCGGCAAGCTGCCCGACGTTTCGATCGCGGAATCGATCGCCCGCCTGCCAGGTCTCGCGGCTCAACGCGTCAATGGTCGCGCCCAGGTCATCTCGATCCGCGGCCTCGCCCCCGACTTCACCACCACGCTGTTGAACGGTCGCCAGCAGGCCAGTTCGGGTGACAACCGCGCCGTCGAGTTCGACCAATATCCGTCGGAACTGCTCAACAGCGTCGTGATCTACAAGTCGCCGGATGGCCAGGTCGCGGGCATGGGCCTGTCGGGCACCGCCGACCTCCGCGTCGTGCGCCCGTTGGCCTATGGCAAGCGCGCCGTCGCCGTGAACATCCGCGGCGAGAAGACCGCCGGCAAGAAGCTGAACGACGACGCCAGCAACTGGGGCGGCCGCTACAGCGCCAGCTACATCAACCAGTTCGCCGACGGCACGTTCGGCGTCGCCCTGGGCTACGCCCACCTGAATTCGCCCTCGCAGGTCAAGCGCTACAAGGCCTATGGCTACGAGGCCTTCCCCGCCACAGCCACCAGCCCCGACAGCGCCGACGGCGCGCTGATGCTGAACGGCCAGGAGATCTTGGCCACCTCGCGCAACAACAAGCGCGACGCCTGGATCGGCATCTTCGAGTACCAGCCCAACGATAAGATCCACTCGACGCTGGATCTCTATTACTCGACCTTCAAGCAGAAGGAGGTCGTGCGCGGCGCCCAGTGGTTCTCGAACCCGTTCGCCGACGGCGTGACTTTCTCGGACGTCACGACCGCCGATGTCGGGGGCTCGAAGTTCGCGACCAGCGGCGTCATCCAGAATGCCGTCCTGCAACTGCGCAACGACTACAACACCCGCATGGACCAGCTGTTTTCAGCCGGCTGGAACACCGAGTACCAGCTCGGCGAAAAGACCAAGCTGGTCGCCGACCTGTCCTATTCGTCCAACAAACGGAAAGAACAGGTCATGGAGACGTACGCGGGCTACGGCCGCGGCGTCGGCGGCGTCACCCCGGCGACGGGCGATGTGGGGCGCACCTATGACGGCATCCGCTTCGGCGTCTCGACCGACGGCTTCTCGCAGTACAACGAAGGCCTGAGCTACGACGACGCCAGCCGCGTCACCCTGGGCGACCGCGCCCCGTGGGGCGGCTGGGGTCACGACGGCGCGATCCGCTTCCCGCGGGTCAAGGAAGACGTCACCGCGGTCGACATCCGACTCGAGCACGAGATGGACGGCTTCATCACCCAGCTGTCGGGCGGCGTGAACTACACCGGGCGCGACAAGGGCAAGACCGTGTCGGACAACGACCTGTTCCTCAAGAACGGTCGCCAGCAGGTCTATGTGGACTCGGCCGACCTGGTCACCCCGACCACGCTGGGCTTTGCCGGCTTCGGCGGCGTGCTGAGCGTCAATATCGGCGACGCCTGGCGCAAGTACTACAACTGGGCCCCGATCCTGGACGCCAACTTCTACGACAAGAACTGGAACATCAACGAGAAGGTCACGACGGCCTTCGCCCGCGCCACCTTCGCGGCCGGTCACCTGCGCGGCAATCTCGGCGTGCAGGTGGTCCGCCAGGAGCAGTCGTCCAGCGGCGTGGTCATCAACGGCACCACGGCCGGACAGCCGATCGTCCCGACCAAGATCAACGCCAAGAACAGCTATACCGACGTCCTGCCCAGCCTGAACCTGATCTACGATCTGGGCGGCGGCCACCGCCTTCGCGCGGCCCTGTCCAAGACCATGGCCCGTCCGCGCATGGACGAGATGCGCGCCAACGTCACGCCAGGCTTCAATGCGCTGGTCTGCGCCAGCCAGCCCTGCGGTCCGGGCACGACGGTCAATCCGTGGTCGGCCTCGGGCGGCAACCCGAACCTGCGCCCGTGGGAAGCCAAGGCCGCCGACCTGGCCTATGAGTGGTACATCAGCCCCGCGACCTATGTGTCGGTGGCCGGCTTCTACAAGAAGCTCGACACCTACATCTATCAGCAGACCGGCACGTTCAACTTCACCGGCATCCCGATCCCGGTCGGCGCCAGCATCCCGGCGGGCACCAACGTCAATCCGATTGGCCAGATCACGCTGCCCGCCAACGGCAATGGCGGCAATCTGCGCGGTCTGGAGGTCAGCGGCGCGCTGGACTTCGGCCAGTTCGCCAGCCTGCTGAAGGGCCTGGGCGTGCAGGGCAGCCTGTCGCTGACCAAGTCCAACCTGAACCCGACCACCACCACCTCGCCGGTCCGGATCCCGGGCCTGTCGAAGACCGTGTACAACATCACCGGCTACTACGAGCGTGGCGGCTTCCAGGCGCGGATCAGCCAGCGCTACCGCTCGGCCTTCAAGGGCGAAGTGGTGCAGCTGTTCGCGACCCGCGGCTACACCGAGATCCTGGCCGACAAGCAGGTGGACGCCCAGATCGGCTACACCTTCCAGGACGGTCCGCTGGGGAACCTGGGCGTTCTGCTGCAGGTCAACAACCTGACGGACTCCCCGTACCGGACGCGGCTCGGCCTGGACGGCAGCGGCGCCAAGACCAGCAACGGCGGCGCGCTGCCGGAGACCTACGAAAAGTACGGCCGTCAGATCCTGTTCGGCGTCAACTATCGGTTCTAAGCAGTTGGCTGAGCCCGCCGCGCTCCCCCGCGTCGTGGCTCGCCAGGCAAGAACCATCGGAGGCGGGGTCGCCAGCAGGCGGCCCCGACCTTTCGAGCGAGAGCATGGCAGCTTGAAGCGGATGCCGGTTTCGGCGGCCGCCATGCTCCAAACAATTGAAGTGGAGCCTGTTTTTCCGTTTCTGATGAACATCAGAAACGGACAGACTCTAAGGGAGGCGAGTGGTTGCAACCGCTCAAGAAGATACTGATCGCCGGCGGCGGGTCCGCGGGCTGGATGACCGCGGCGCTGTGTTCGCGGCTCTTCCAGGGTCTCTATGAGATCGTCCTGATCGAGTCCGAACAGATCGGCACGGTCGGGGTCGGGGAGGCGACCATCCCCGCCATCAAGAAATTCAACGAACTGCTGGGCATCGACGAGGACGATTTCCTGCGCAAGACGCAAGGCTCGTTCAAGCTCGGCATCGAGTTCCGCAACTGGTATCGCCAGGGCGAGAGCTACCTGCACGGCTTCGGCGTGCTGGGGCAGGACCTGGGCTGGCTGCGGGTGCACCAGTACTGGCTGCGCATGCGCGAGCTGGGGCAGGCGGGCGACTTCAACGACCTGTCGATCAACAACGCCATGGCCGTGCAGGACAAGTTCATGCGCGCCCGGGCCGACATGGCGGACTCGCCGATTGGCCACATCGCCCACGCCTTCCACTTCGACGCGGGCCTCTACGCCAAGCACCTGTCGACCTACGCCCAGGCGCGCGGGGTCCAGCGGCGCGAGGGCAAGATCGTCGACGTCACGTTGCGGCCCGAAGACGGCTTCGTCCAGTCGGTGACCCTGGACGACGGCGAGGTCATCGCCGCCGACTTCTTCATCGACTGCTCGGGCTTCCGCGGCCTGATCATCGAGCAGGCCCTGAAGACCGGCTATGACGACTGGACCCACTGGCTGCCGGCCGACCGCGCCATCGCCGTGCCGTCCGAGCGCTCGGAGCACTTCACGCCCTATACCCGCTCCACCGCCCATGACGCCGGCTGGCAGTGGCGCATCCCGCTGCAGCACCGCACCGGCAACGGTCACGTCTATTCCAGCAAGTACATCGACGACGACGAGGCCGAGCGCGTCCTGCTGTTGAACCTGGACGGCGCCCAGCGGGCCGATCCGCTGCGCATCCGCTTCACGACCGGCAAGCGCAGGAAGATCTGGAACAAGAACTGCGTCTCGGTGGGCCTGGCCAGCGGCTTCATGGAGCCCCTGGAGTCGACCAGCCTGCACCTGATCCAGTCGGCGGTGATCCGCATGGTCCGCCTGCTGCCGGACGGCGGCTTCGACCAGGCCAATATCGACGAGTTCAATCGCCAGAGCGACTTCGAATACGAGCGCATCCGCGACTTCATCATCCTGCACTACAAGGCCACCGCCCGCGACGACACGCCGTTCTGGCGCTACTGCCGCGACATGGAGGTCCCCGCGACGCTCCAGCGGAAGATGGACCTGTTCGCCGCCAACGGCCGGGTGTTCCGCGAGGACGACGAGCTCTTCACCGAGGAGAGCTGGATCCAGGTCTTCCTGGGCCAGGGCGTCATTCCGCGCCGCTACGACCCGCTGGTCCGCGTCCACACCGACGAGGCCATCGCCAAGCACCTGGGCAACATCCAGACGGTCATCGGCAAGTGCCTGAACGTGATGACCAGCCACGCCGAGTTCGTGGCCCGCACATGCCAGGCCCCGCCGCTGGCGGCCATGCCGCCCCTCGTTCCAACCCCTTAGATCCTGTTCATACGGAGTAACGCCATGACGACCGCCGCCCAGCCTTCATCCGCCTTGCGGATCCTGTGCCGGACCACTGCCGCCGTGGCGTTGCTCGCCCTGACCCCGATGTCGGGCGTGCTGGCCCAGACCATGCCGACCAAGGACAGCGCCCCGTTGGCGCCGCGCGCCAACGATCCGGCCTGGGCGCGCGCCGACGCTCTGGTGAAGCAGATGACGCTTGATGAAAAAATCAGATATCTGCACGGCCTGTTCCCGCCGAACACCAAGCCCGCGCCAGCCGACATGATCCCCTCGGCCGGCTATGTGCCGGGCGTGCCGCGCCTGAAGATTCCCACCTTGCGTGAAAGCGACGCCAGCCTGGGCGTGGCCAACCAGGTCGAGCAGCGCAAGGGCGACGTCGCCACGGCCCTGCCGTCGGGCCTGGCCCTGGCCTCGACCTTCGAGCCCAAGCTGGCCTATGCCGGCGGCGCGATGATCGGCTCGGAAGCCCGCGCCAAGACCTTCAACGTCCTCTTGGCCGGCGGCGTCAACCTGACCCGCGACCCGTGGGCGGGCCGCAACTTCGAATATCTGGGCGAAGACCCGCTGCTGGCCGGCGAGATGGCCGGCCAGCAGATCAAGGGCGTGCAGTCCAACCACATCGTCTCGACGATCAAGCACTTCGCCCTGAACGCCCAGGAGACCGGCCGCCACGTGATGGACGCCCAGATCGGCGAGGCGGATCTGCGCGAAAGTGACCTCTTGGCCTTCCAGATCGCCATCGAGAAGAGCAACCCCGCCTCGGTCATGTGCGCCTACAACAAGGTCAATGGCGACTGGGCCTGCCAGAACGACTTCCTGCTGAACAAGGTGCTCAAGCGCGACTGGAACTATCCGGGCTTTGTTATGTCCGACTGGGGCGCGGTGCACAGCACGGTCAAGGCGGCGCTGGCGGGCCTGGACCGGCAGTCGGGCCAGGAGCTGGACACCCAGATCTTCTTCGGCGACGACCTGAAGGCGGCCGTGGCCAAGGGCGAGGTCAGCCAGGCTCGGGTCGACGACATGGTCCGCCGCATCCTGCACGGGGTGATCACCTCGGGTCTGATGGACGACCCGACCCCGACCAGCGCCCAGCCGATCGACTACGACGCCCACGCCAAGGTCGCCCAGACCGTGGCCGAGCGCGGCTCGGTGCTGCTGAAGAACGACGCCAACCTGCTGCCGCTGGCCAAGACCGCCAAGAAGATCGTGCTGATCGGCGCCCATGCCGATGTCGGCGTGATCTCGGGCGGCGGCTCGTCGCAAGTGCGTTCGGTCGGCGGCGCGCCGGTCGAGATCCCGCTGAACGGCGGCGAGGCGGCTTCGTTCGTGCGCGTCACCTGGCACGCCTCGTCGCCGCTGGAGGCCATCAAGGCCGCCGCGCCGGGCGCGCAGGTGGTCTATGTCGACGGTAAAGATCCTGCGGCAGCCGCAGCCGCCGCCAAGGACGCCGACGTCGCCATCGTCTTCGCCTGGCACTGGCAGACCGAGGCCCAGGACGCGCCCTCGATCGTCCTGCCCGAGAACCAGGACGCCCTGATCGACGCGGTCGCCGCCGCCAACAAAAACTCGATCGTGGTGCTGGAGACCGGCGGCCCGGTGACCATGCCGTGGCTGGATCGCGTCGGCGCGGTGCTGCAGGCCTGGTATCCCGGCCAGCGCGGCGGCCAGGCCATCGCCCGGATCCTGTTCGGCGACGTCAATCCGTCGGGCCGCCTGGCCATGACCTTCCCGAAGTCGACCGACCAGGCGCCGCGCGCCAGCGCGCCGGGCTTCGCCGAGCAGGCCGCCATCGACGACGCTCGCCGCGCCGGCCAGAAGGCCGGACCGATCAAGGGCTTCGCCGTGCAGTATCCGGAAGGCGCCGCCGTCGGTTACCGCTGGTACGCCCAGGAGAAGCGCCAGCCGCTGTATCCGTTCGGCTACGGCCTCTCCTACACGTCGTTCGGCTACAAGAACCTCAAGGTCGAGGATGCGGCGGGGCTGAAGGTCAGCTTCGACGTCACCAACACCGGCAAGGTCGCCGGCGCCGACACCCCGCAGCTCTACGTCACGGCCGGCAAGCGCAAGTCCATGGTCCGCCTGGCGGGCTTCGAGAAGGTCGACCTGGCCCCGGGCCAGACCAAGCGGGTCACCTTGACCGTCGAGCCGCGCCTCCTGGCCGACTACGACGTCGCCAAGCCGGGCTGGACGATCGCCGCCGGGTCCTATCCGCTCTATGTCGGCGGCCATGCCGGCGACATGGCCCTGAGGGGCGCGGCCAACCTCAAGGCCTGGACGCGCAAGCCATGATCCGCCCGATCCTTCTCGCCACCGCCGCGCTTGTCGCGGCGGCCCCGGCGGTCGCCGCGCCCAAGCTGCAGAGCTGGGTGACGACGGGCGACAAGAGCCAGCTGCTGGCCGCCCAGGCGCCGTCGGGCGCGGCGGCGGCCGGCGCCGTGGCCGGCCTGCCGGTCATCGCGGTCGACGCCAAGGCGCGTCACCAGACGATCGTCGGCTTCGGCGGCGCGATCACCGACAGCTCGGCCTGGCTGATCCAGAACAAGCTGACCCCGGCCCAGCGCGACAAGCTGCTGAAGGAGCTGTACGGGCGAGGGGAGGGCGGCCTGGGCTTCAGCTTCACCCGCATCACCATCGGCGCTTCGGACTTCTCGCTGGACCACTACAGCCTGGACGATGTTCCCCCTGGGGCGCCGGGCGGGGCGGCCGATCCGAAGCTCGAGCACTTCTCGCTCAAGCGGCCGCAGGAATTCGTGTTCCCGACCGTCCGCGCGGCGCTGAAGATCAATCCAGAGCTCAAGGTCATGGCCTCGCCGTGGAGCGCGCCGGCCTGGATGAAGACGGGCGGCTCGCTGGTCCAGGGCCAGCTGAAGCCCGAGGCCTATCCCGTCTATGCCGACTTCTTCGCGCGCTATATCCAGGAGGCCCGCAAGGTCGGCGTGCCGACCGACTATCTGAGCATCCAGAACGAGCCGGACTTCGAGCCCGACAGCTATCCGGGCATGCGCTGGAACGCCAAGGACCGCGCCAGGTTCTTCGGCGAGAACCTGGCCCCGGCCTTCAAGCGCGAGAAGATCACCACCAAGGTGCTCGACTGGGATCACAACTGGGACCAGCCGCAGCAGCCGACGACCGTGCTGGCCGATCCCAAGGCCCGCGCCTTCGTGGCGGGCGTGGCCTGGCACTGCTACGCCGGCGACGTCTCGGCTCAGCAGCCGGTGACCGACGCCAATCCGGACAAGGAAGTCTTCCTCACCGAATGCTCGGGCGGCGAATGGGCGCCCAAGTTCGACGACAGCTTCGCCTGGATGGTCGAGAACCTGATCATCGGCTCGGTGCGCGGCGGTTCGCGCGGCGTGCTGATGTGGAACCTGGCGCTGGACGAACAGTTTGGCCCGCACGCCGGCGGCTGCAAGGACTGCCGGCCGTTCGTGACGATCGACAGCAAGACCGGCGCGGTCACCCGGACCCAGGAATATTACGCCTTCGGGCACGCCAGCCGGTTCGTGAAGCCGGGCGCGACGCGGATCGGCTCGCCGGCCAAGGTCGGCGACCTGCGCAGCGTGGCGTTCCAGAACAAGGACGGCGGCCGGGTGTTGATCGTGCTGAATGTCGGTGCGAAACCGGCCGACTTCGCGATCACCGAGGGCAAGCAGACCTTCAAGGCGACGCTGCCAGCCCGCGCGGCCGGCACCTTCACCTGGTAGACCTGAAGCGGGGAGGCCTTCAGGTCTCCCAGCCCCAGCCCAGTCGGCGGCTGATGGCGTCGGCCGCGGCGCTGACGCCCTGGCTGGCCTGCTCCATCCGCTCTTCGTCCATGTACTGCGGGATGCTGGACAGGCTCATGGCCGCGACGATGGCGCCGCTGGCGTCGCGGATCGGGGCGGCGACGCAGCGGATGCAGTCACCGGCCTCGTCGAAGTGCCATCCCAGGCCCTGGGCTTGCGCCGCGCGCTGGTCCTCATCGGGAAAATAGACCGACCAGACCTCTTGCGGCGCATCCAGCATCAGAGCGCGCCCCAAGGCCGTGTTGGTGATGCGGTTGCGGTCGCCGACCTGGTGGCGCACGGCCACCCGGCGGCGGCTGGGCGAGCGGGCGATGTAGACGACATCGTCGCCGTCCCGGATCCCCAGGTTGGTGGCGTCGTCCATCTGCTGGGCCAGGCCGTCCAGGAATGGTTGCGAGACCACGGCCAGGCTGGTCGCCTCCTTGGCCTGGAAGCCCAGGTCCATCAACTTGGGGCCCAGGCGATAGCCCTTGCGCGGATCGTGGGTCAGCAGGCGGCGATCGACCAGGGCCGAGGCCAGGCGGTGCGCCGTGCTGCGGGTCAGGCCCAGCTTGCGTTCAAGCTCGGTCAGCGCCACCGGACCGCCGCGCGCCGCGTCCAGGATGTCCAGGGCGCGCATCAGGGTCTGGCTGGCCTTTTCGGTCTTGGTCTCATTGGTCACGAGCATGGCGAGACATTTCCGCGGATGATCGGACCTGTCGATAGCATCAAATCTGCCAGCGCTGGCGCTCTATCTGCTAACGGTGGCGCCCGGGCAAAACCAGATATACGCCACATGGTGGGAACAGGGAGACTCGCGTGGGGGTAGGGGAGTTTGGCGCGGCCTTGTCCGTGACGATCGACGACGTGGCCGCTGCGGCCGAGGTCTCGATCCGCACCGTCTCCCGCGTGCTCAACGAGTCGCCAAACGTCGGCGACGAGACCCGCAAGCGGGTGCTCGAGACCATCGAGCGCCTGGGCTACGCACCCAGCACCCGGGCGCGGGCGCTGGCCTCGGGCCGCTCTTTCCTGATCGCCATGGTCCAGGACGACCCCAACGCCCACGTCATCGGCGCGCTGCAGCGGGGCATTGTCGACGCCTGCTCCTCGCATGGCTACGAGTTGGTCGTGCGCCCGGTGCGGTTCGGCAATCCTGACGTCGCCCAGGACGTCGAGAACTTCGTGCGCCGCTCGCGGGTGGACGGGCTGATCGTCCTGCCGCCGGCCTCCGAGATCGCCGCCATTCCAGAGCGCCTGAACCGCCTGGGCGTGCCGTCGGTCGGTATCGCCTCGGTCTGGGTCCCGGAATATCCCTGCATGCTGGTCAGCAACGAGCGCGGCGCCAGCCGGGCGCTGGGCCAGCACCTCAAGGCGCTGGGCCACCGGCGCATCGCCATGATCGAAGGGCCGCCGCACTTCCGCTCGGCCCAGGAGCGCAAGGCCGGCTTCCTGGAAGGCGTCGGCGCCGCCATGCCCGAGGCGTTTTTGCGCAAGGGCGACTACGGCTTCGAGAGCGGCCTAGTCGCGGCCGAGGCGCTGCTGTCGCTGGACCAGCCGCCGACGGCGATCTTCGCGAGCAACGACATCATGGCCGCCGGCGTCGTGAAGACCGCCCGCGAGCGCGGCGTCGCCATTCCCGAGCAGCTGTCGGTCGTCGGCTTCGACGACAGCGACATCGCCTCGATTATCACGCCGGCCCTGACCACGATCCGTCGTCCGCTGGTCGACATGGCCCAGGCCGCCACCGAACGCTTGCTGGAGATGATCAACGGCAAGCGGCTGAACTGGCCGCAGGAGCCGATCGACCTGACTCTCATGCACCGCCAGTCGGTCAGCTCACCGCGCTGACAGACCGTTCTCGCGCCGACGAGAAGAGCCGCTATCGGCCGCGCCATAACGCTTCTCCAGATCCGCCGCCCATTCCTACATCGCCAGCTGACAGATCTGCGATACCCCGACGCGTGGGCACAGGGCAGGAGAGCCCCTCCGGAAAGGGGCACCTTTGGGCGGCTTCTGGTTCGCTCTGAAGCAAGTTTCGGCGGCGCCGCGCCGCTTTCGCGGTCGCCGATGGCTCAACATGCGTGCGGCAGGGACATTTTGAGTGAAATGTCAGTCGTCGCCGCTCGCCGTCCAGCCTGAGCGGCGGATGATCAGTCTCGAGGCGTCGACCTGGGGATAACCGCCGCAGGCGGTGGGCGCGACGGCCTCGGATGAGGACCGCATGTCGACCTATCGACTTTTGATGGCGGGTTGTTCCGCCCTAGTCCTGCTGGCGCACTCGCCGGCTGCTTTCGCTGAAGAAACCACCACGCCGCCGTCTGATACCGTCGACGAGGTCGTGGTCAAGGCGCGCGACAAGGCTGGCTTGATCGAGAAACAGCCCAACAACACCGTCTTCGGCATCGACAAGCCGTTGCTGGAGACGCCGCGCTCGGCCAGCTTCGTCAGCGACGTGACGCTGGAGCGCTACGGCATCCAGACGATCGACGGCCTGACCGCTGTTTCGCCCGGAAGCTACACGGCCAGCTTCTACGGCGTGCCCGGCGCGCTGAACATCCGGGGCACCCTGGCCGAGAACTATTTCCGCGGCTTCAAGCGCATCGAGAACCGGGGCACCTATTCGACCCCGATCGGCGCGGCCGACCAGATCCAGATCGTGCGTGGCCCGCCGACCCCGATCTACGGTTCGGGCAAGGTGGGCGGCATGCTCAACTTCATTCCGAAGTCGGGCAAGAACGAGGGCGGCTACCTGACCGAGCCGACCGGTGGAGCCACCCTGACCTACGGCTCGTACAACAAGAAGAACGCCACGGCCCAGATCGGCCTGCCGGTGAACTTCGGCCCCGTCACCGGCGGCGTCTATCTGTACGGCGAGGTCGAGGACAGCCACAGCTACTACAAGGGCATCTATCCGCGCCGCCAGACGCTGGAAGCCTCGTCGGACTTCGACCTCGGCAACGGTTGGACCACGGCGTTCGGCGGCATGTACTACCACTCGGACGGCGATGTGCAGACGCCCGGCTGGAACCGCCTGACCCAGTCGCTGATCGACAACCAGACCTACATCACCGGCCGCGACACCACGCTGAAGGACACCGACGGCAACGGCCGCCTGACGCCGAACGAGATCGGCTTCTATCCGTATTCCAGCGCCCTGTACCTGGCCTATTACGGCTTTCCGTCGACCAACGACCTTCACACCCTGGACGTCGGGGTCGGCACGACCAAGCTGAACCCGCGCAATGTCTATATCAGCGGCGCGGACTTCTCGAAGACCCGCACCAACACCCTCTATTACGACCTGGCCAAGGCGCTGTCGCCCGACAGCGCCATCAAGCTGCAGCTGTTCTACGACGACCAGGAGAACAAGCGCTTCGTCAGCTACGGCTATCCGGCCTGGTTCGACAGCAAGGTGTGGGAAGCCCGCGCGACCTACAACTTCGCCTATGACGTGGGAGCCATCACCTCCAAGTCGTTCGTCGGGGCCTCGTATCGCAGCTTCGAGGGCCGCCGCCGCGAGAGCTACAACAGCGGACTGATCGCCCTGGATCGTCGCGATATCAGCTTCGGCGCGACGCCGACCGACATCATCGACAGCCCGTTCTCGACCGAGACCGGCGCCGGGGTGCAGGGCCTGCTGTGGGAGAACGACAACAAGAGCACGTGGCAGCAGGCCGGCGTCTTCGCGATGACCGACATCATGGTCGGCGAGCGTCTGAACCTGATGTTGGGCGGCCGCTACGACGACTATAACGTCAAGTCCAAAGACACGGGCTATCTCAGCTACCAGATCGCCGGCCAGCAGAAGGCCAGCAAGGGCAAGTTCACCTACAGCGCCAGCGCGACCTACAAGGCGCCGGCGGGCGTCATGCCCTACATCACCTACGCCAAGGCCTCGGCCCTGGAGATGAGCCAGGCGGGCGACATCGCCCCGGGCCTGGTGGCCGACGCCAGCGACGCCTGGCTGTCGAACAGCGACCTGGCCGAGGCCGGCTTCAAGTTCCAGTGGCTGAAGGGCACGCTGGTCGGCTCGCTGGCCGGCTATCGTCAGAACCGCACCCAGCTGACCGGCATCACCGGCACGCCGACCGGCACCCGCGCCAAGGGCGTGGAGCTGGAAGTGCGCTGGCTGGCCAGCGAGAATTTCAGCTTCACCTTCTCGGGCAACACCCAGCGCACGACCGTGAAGGGCCCCGACAACTCGTTCCAGTACATCCCGGCCTATACCGCCGGCGTGCCGGGCGCCCAGGCCTATGGCGGCACCTATGTGGTGTGGGCGTTCAGCAGCCTGCCGGGCCGGTCGGGCGACTACGACTACACCCTGATCCCGAAGTCGGTGGTCAGCCTGTACGGCGCCTACACCAGCGACGCGCATGAGTGGGGCAAGGCCGGCGGCACGCTGGGCGTGACCCACGTGACCAAGACCTCGGGCACCGTCCAGAACGCCGTGACCTATCCCGCATACTGGGTGGCCAGCGGCAGCGTCTATTACGAATACGGTCCGTACACGGCCACGCTCAATGTCAATAACCTGTTCGACAAGCTCTACTTCACGCCCGACGCGGACAGCTACGCCAACCTCGGCGCGCTGCCCAGCAAGGGCCGTGAGTGGCGCGTGACCCTGTCCCGGAAATTCTAGTTCCCCCGCGCGGCGCGTCCCGCGAGGATGCGCCGCGAGCTTGCATGGAGGCTCGATGGCGATGTCGACGATCCAATGGCGCTCCTGGACCCTCCTGGGCGCTCTTTCCCTGCTGTTGTTTCTGATCACGGCCTCGACGTTCTCGTCGTTGGGCGTGGTCCTGCCGGCCATGATCAAGGACCAGCAGTGGAGTTTCGCCTCGGCCTTCCTGGGCTTCACATTGCTGGGCGCGTTCTGCGGCGGCTCGTCGTGGTTGCCCGCGCTGCTGATCCGCAAGATCGGCGTGCGGGCCACGATCATCGCCGGTTCGGCCGTGATGATCGGCGGCTTCCTGTGCCTGACGACGGCGCGCGGGCTGCCGGTGTATCTGACTGGCACGGCCTTGCTGGGCGTCGGCTACCAGATGATGGCGCTGATCCCGGGCACGCACCTCTTGTCGATGCTGTTCAAGAAGCGCGCCCTGCCGTTCGGGATCTACTTCACGATCGGCTCGCTGGGCGGGGTCGTCGGCCCCTGGATGGCCCTGGTCGGCATGGAAATGGCCGGCGGCGCCTGGCGTCCATACTGGGCCTGGCAGGCTGTCGCCTCGGCCGTTGTCGGCGCTCTTGCCGCGGCCCTGGTCGGCGGCAAGGCCTGGCTGGAGAACGCGGCCGTCGAGACCGACAAGGCCGTGGCCGAGGAGGCCGCCGCCCAGCCGGCCAACGCCCGCGTCTACCGCACCCAGGTCGACTGGACGATCAAGGAGGCGATCCGCACCCCGCAGTTCTACGTCATCGTCGCGGCCTATTTCGCCCACCTGCTGGGCGGGGTCACCGCCGTCAGCCTGGCGCCCAGCCACTTCAGCGAAATGGGCGTGGCCTCGGCCGTGGCCGTCGCGGCGCTGAGCCTGGAATCCCTGATGCAGGTCGTGGCGCGGATGAGCGGCGGCCTGCTGGGCGACCGCATCGACCCGCGTTGGCTGCTGGCGGGCGCGCAAGGGATGATGGCCGCGGGCCTCTTGGCCCTGGCCAACGCCGCGACCTGGCCGATGATGGTGATCTTCGCGCTCGGCGTGGGCGTCGGCTTCGGCATGACCGTGCTGGCCGTCAGCATCCTGCTGCTCAACTACTATGGCCGGAAGAACAATCTCGAGCTCTTCTCGATGGTCTGCCTGGCCGGCGCCGTCTCGGCCCTGGGTCCGGTGATCGGCGGCGTCATGCGCGACCGTCTGGGCGGTTTCGCGCCCACCTTCCAGGTCTTCGCCGCCGTGATCGGCGTGATCTTCGTGGCGGCGCTGTTCATGCGCCCGCCGCGCAAGACCATCGAGGAAACCACGACCGCGCCGGTCCCGGCGCCCACGCCCGTCCTGCTGCGCGACGCGGCCTAAGACAGTTCAGGGAGTAACGCCATGTTCCACCGTCCTTCCCAGCACAAGGATTTCGGGGTCTTCCTGCCGGTCGCCAACGGCGGCTGGATCATCTCCAAGACCGCGCCGGTCCTCGACGGCCTCTATGAAACCAACCGCGCGGCGGCCGTGAAGGCCGATGAGGTCGGCATGGATTTCGTCATGTCGATGGGCAAGTTCCGCGGCTTCGGCGGCGAGACCGACCACTGGGGCACGGCCCTGGAGTCCGTCACCATGATGGCCGGCATCGCCGAGGCCACCAAGACCGTGAAGATCTGGGCCACCATCCATCCGCTGCTGCAGAACCCGGCCGTGGCGGCCAAGATGATCGCCACCCTGGATCACATCAGCGGCGGCCGCGCGGGCCTCAACATCGTGGCCGGCGCCTATCGCGGCGAGTTCGACCAGATGGGCGCGTGGGACGACAGCCTGACCCACGACGACCGCTACGCCCTGACCGAGGAATGGACCACGATCGTCAAGCGGCTGTGGTCGGAAGACAGCGTCGACTTCGACGGCAAGTACTTCCAGATGAAGGACTGCCAGTCCAAGCCCAAGCCGATGTCCAAGCCGCGTCCGGACCTGGTTTGCGCCGGCATGTCGGATCGGGGCTTCCAGTTCTCGGTGCGCGAGGCCGACATCTGCTTCATCGGCGGCCGTACGCCCGACGAGCGCCGCGACGCTTCGCTGCGCGCCAAGCGGGCGGCCGAGGGCATGGGCAAGACCATCAAGACCTTCGCGATGTGCACCGTCGTCCATGGCGACACGGATGCCGAGGCCCAGGCCAAGGTCGAGCACTACAAGGACGGCGCCGACATGGGCGCGATCCTGGCCATGCTGGAAAGCTGGGGCGTGCCGGCCGAGAAGCTCTCGACCGTCGCCAAGGCCCAGGGCGCGTTCATGACCCACACCGTGGTCGGCTCGCCCCAGACCTGCAGCGCGCAGATCGAGGAGTACCTGCGCTATTGCGAGCTGGATGGCCTGATGATGATCTTCCCCGACTATGTCGAGGGTCTGACCATGTTCGGGGCCGAGATCCTGCCGGGCCTGCGGGCGGTGTTCTCGTGAACGCCCAAATTCCAACAAGTGTGGGGACCGTGGAGCGCGACGGCCTGGCGATCTGGATCGCGCCGTCGCGGACGGCCGTGGTGGTGATCGACATCCAGGTCGACTTCGCCTCGCCCGAGGGCGCGCTGGGCGCCTATGTCGACATGGCCGTGGTGCAGCCCGCCGTGGCCGCCGCCGAGCGCCTGGTCGAGGCCGCGCGTGGGGCAGGGGTCCCGGTGGTGTTCGTGGGCCTGTTCACGACGCCGGAGACCGACTCTCCCAGCTGGAAGGAGCGCATGCGCCGTCGCGGCGGGGATCCCGACAACGAGAGCGCCCTGTGCCGCGAGGGCGAGGTCGGCTCGGAGTTCTACGGTCCCCAGCCGCTGCCCGACGAGCTGGTGGTGAAGAAGATCCGCTACAGCGGCTTCGTGGGGACCAACCTCGATGCGCGCCTGAACGCCCTGGGTGTCGACACCCTGGTGGTGGCGGGCCTGACGACCGAGTGCTGCGTCGACAGCACCGTCCGCGACGCCTTCAGCCTGGACTACCACGTGTTCGTCGCCGCCGACGCCTGCGCCGCCTACGAGCCCGAGATCCACGCCGCCTCGCTGAAGGTGATGGAATTGAACAGCGCGATCCTGACCGACACGGCGGCGATCGCGCACGCCTGGAGCGCCTGACCATGGCCGATGGATTTCCGAACCTGGGCGCGGCCGCGCCCTACCAGGTCACCGAAGCCGACCGCGCCGCGATCGCCGCCGCCATCGACGAGACCGAGATCGTCGAGCTGGCCCTGACCCTGGGCAACATCCCCGCGCCGTCCGGCAAGGAGCTGGAGGTCGCCAACTACGTCCACGACTGGATGGCCCGCGAAGGCTTCTCGCCGCGCAAGGTCGGGGCGACGCCGGAGCGGCCCAACATCATCGGCACGCACGGTGGGAAGGGGGTCGGCAAGAACCTGCTGTTCACCGCCCACCTCGACACCGAGGCGCCGACCTGGAACCCCGATCTCGACCGCTACAAGTACAGCCCCGAGACCCTGGCCAATCCCGAATGGGAGACGTGCTGGCTTGAGGACGGCAAGCTCTACGGCTACCCGATCGCCAACGACCGCGGGCCGATGAGCTGCTTCCTGATCGCGGCCAAGGCGCTGAAGAAGGCCGGCTACGAGCTGGCCGGCAAGATGTACCTGACCGCCTGTCCCGGCGAGATCGGCCCCGAGCCGATCGAGGAGCACCGGGGCGTCGTCTATATGGGCAAGGACATCGGGGCCCACTACCTGTTCCACCACGGCGGCGTCGCCCCCGACTACGCCATCGCCGCCGAGGGCTGCGACTTCGGCCTGACCTGGGTCGGCTGCGGCTATGCGGTGTTCCGCTTCCAGGTCTGGGGCGAGGGTGTCTTCACCCCGCTGCTGGAGCATCCGGCGACGGCGGACCAGCACCCCAACCCGATCTACAAGCTGGGCAAGCTGACCGAGGCCATCCACGCCTGGAGCGGCGAGTACGAGAAGAAGAGCCGCTATGACAGCCCCGGCGGCGTGGCCCAGCCCAAGTCGCAGATCGGCTCGGTGCGCGGCGGCATTCCCTTCGCTTTCGGGGCGGGGACCGAGCTGGTGAACCTCTATCTGGAGGTGGGCCTCACGCCCAAGCAGCGCGTGGCCGATATCCAGCACTCGCTGGAGGCCATGGTGCGCGAGGCGGGCCTGGGCCGCATCGACATCGAGCCGGTCGTGGTGCGCCACGGCTTCGAGGCCGACGCCGCCGAGGTGGCGCCGCTGGTCGGGGCCGTGGACGTCGCCACCCAGCTGGGCCTGGGACACCCCGTGGCCCTGGCCAATCCCGTCTATTCCAGCATGTGGCGCGACCACAACGTCTTCAACATGCAGCGGATTCCGGCGATCACGACCGGCTTCCGCCGCTGGCGCCCGACGCCCAAGGACCTGGTCGACAGCGCCTTGATCTACGCCCTGACGGCCCTGGCGATCTGCGGTCGCGCCAGCCCCGACGAAAGCGCCAGGCGCCCGGCCTCGGCGGTCTATCCCGACAACCCGTTCGGGAACGAGTGATGAGCGCCGCGCCTCAAGTCCAAGCGCCCGAGCCGGCGGATTTCCGCAAGGCCATGGGCAGTTTCGCCGCCGGCGTGACCGTGGTCACCGCCTGCCACGACGGCCGGCTGGTCGGCACGACGGTCAGCGCCTTCAGCTCGGTGTCGATGGACCCGCCGCTGGTCATGGTCTGCCTCAAGCGCGACAGCCGCACCCTGGCGGCGCTGAACCAGGCCAGGACCTTCTGCATCAACATCCTGGCTCAGGAGCAGGGGGACCTGGCCTACCGCTTCGCCAAGAGCGGGACCGACGATCGCTTCGCCCTGACCGCCGTCGAGGCCGGGGTCTGCGGCGCGCCGCTGCTGGCGGGTTGCGTGGCGGCGGTCGAGTGCGCGCTGCACGCCGCCCATGACGGCGGCGATCACGAGATCCTGGTCGGGCGCGTGCTGCGCGTCGTGACCGACGAAACCAAGACGCCGCTCGTCTATGTGCGCGGCGGCTTCCTGAACGCTTAGCTGGAGTTGCGCCGCATGGCCTATGACGTGCTCGACGTGAAGCCCATGACCCGCCGGATCGGCGCGGAGATCTTCGGCGTCGACCTTGGGCGGCCTCTCTCGAACCGCCAGTTCGAGGAGATCCACCAGGCCCTGACCCAGTACCAGGTGATCTTCTTCCGCGACCAGGAAATGTCGCACGACGCCCACAAGGACTTCGGCCGCAAGTTCGGCGACCTGGCCATCCACTCGGGCGTGCCGGGCCTGCCTGATCACCCGGAGATCGTGGCCATCCACGCCGACGCCAATTCCAAGTTCGTGGCCGGCGAGAACTGGCACTCGGACCTGACCTGCGATCCCGAGCCGCCGCTGGGCAGCATCCTCTACATGAAGGTCCTGCCCGACGACGGCGGCGACACCTGCTTCGCTAGCATGTACTGGGCTTACGAGACCCTGTCGGACCGGATGAAGACCTATCTGGAAGGCCTGCACGCGGTGCACGACGCCAACCCGGTCTACAAGGCGATCTTCCCGGACATCGACCGCAAGTACAATTGCTCGACCCACCCGATCGTGCGCACCCACCCGGTCAGCGGCAAGAAGAGCCTGTTCGTCAATCCGTCCTACACGACCCACATCGCCGGCGTGTCCAAGGCCGAGAGCCGCGCGATCCTGGAGTTCCTGTACCAGCACGCCAGCAATCCCGACTTCCAGGTGCGCTTCCGCTGGAAGCAGAACTCGGTGGCCTTCTGGGACAACCGCTGCACCTGGCACCAGGCGATCTGGGACTATTTCCCCGACACGCGGACGGGCTTCCGGGTCACGGTCGCCGGCGACAAGCCGGTTTGAGAGTTCTCCTGCTGGGCGCGGCTGGCGGCATCGGCGACGCCATCCGCCAAGGCCTGCACGGTCGCTACGACCTGATGCGGCTGGCCGACATCGCGCCGCTGGCCCCGGCGAGGGCAGGGGAGGAAACGCTGGCCGTCGACCTCCTGGATCTGCCTGGCCTGACGGCCGCTATGAGCGGGATCGACTGCGTCGTCCACATGGCCGGCGTGCCGGTCGAACCCCGGGATAACGCCTGGGAGCAGGTGCTGCCGGCCAATATCGTCGGCGTGCACAACCTGTTCGAGGCCGCGCGGCTCGCCGGCGTGAAGCGGGTGCTGTTCGCCTCGTCGCACCACGCGGCCGGCTTCCATCGGCGCGAGACGCCGACGGCGGAGACGCTGGTCCCGCGTCCCGACAGCTACTACGGCGTCAGCAAGGTGTTCGGCGAGGCCATGGGCCGGATGTACGCCGACAAGTTCGGCCTGCAGGTGCTGAGCTTGCGCATCGGCGCCTATCGCGAGCGGCCGTCCGATCCGCGCCAGCTGGCGGTGTGGGTCAGCCCGCGCGACATGGTCGAGTTGGTCCGCTGCGGGATCGAGGCGCCCGACTTCGGCTATGCGACGGTGTACGGAGTCTCGGCGAATACGCGGAATTTCTGGGACAATTCGGCCGCCGCCTTCCTGGGCTACGCACCGCGCGACAATGCCGAGGATTGGGCGGCCGAGGTGATGGCCGGGCCGCCCGAGGATCCGATCGCCGCCCCGTTCCAGGGCGGCTGGTACTGTGCGAAGGACTTCGTGGGCGAGCCCTCGCGCGTCGACTGAACTATTCGCGGGTGAAGTCCGTCGGAATCTGCGGATCGGCGCCGGCCTTGCCCCACAGCACGATCTCGTTGCCCCAGGGGTCACGGAAGGCGTGGTTGTAGCCGTTGAATTCCTTCCAGTAGTGGTTCTTCCACAGCAGTGTCGCGCCCAGCGCCTGGGCCGTATCCAGGATACGGTCGGCGCTGTCGTCATCGCTGATCAGCACCCAGATGCGCGGCTTGCGGCCCTCGGTGCTCAGCGCGCGCGGCTCGACGCCCTCGGGCTCGGGGTGCGGACGCGCATTGGCGGCCTTGAAGATCCCCAGGTGCAGGTTGCCGATCTGGCTGTCGGTCCCGTCGGGCTGCTTGAAGAAGCCGCCCGGCACCATGCGGTGATAGACACCTTCCGGACGGGCGTCGTTCTGCCAGCCGAACACCTTGGCGTAGAAGTCGCCGGCTTTGGACGGGTCTTCGGAGGCCAGGTCGACGAAGATCAGGGTGTTGGTCACGTGAGGTCGCTCGCGGTTCAGAAGCCGATGGAAAGGGAGAGGTCTTTCCAGGTCTCGATGTCGGCCGAGAGGCCCTGGGCGGCGTAGCCGGCGTACTTCAGGGCGTCGTCGCCCAGCAGCAGGTGCATCGGCGGGTCCTCGGCGTCGGCGACCTGCAGGATCGCCAGGGCCGCCTTGGCCGGATCGCCGGGCTCCTGGCCGGCGTGGTCGGCCATGATCCGCTCGGCGTCGCGGGCCAGGCCGTCATAGTCGGCCAGCTTGGTCGCCACGATGGTCTTGGAGCCTTGAGCAAAGTCGGTGCGCAGACCGCCCGGCGCGACGTTGATCACCTTGATCCCCAGTTCGGCGACCTCCTGGGCCAGGGTCTGGGTCAGGCCCTCCAGGGCCCATTTGCTGGCGCAGTAGACGCCTGTGCCGGCCCAGACCGCCAGGCCCGAGACCGAGGTGATGTTGACGATCCGGCCGGCGCGGCGGGCGCGCATGGCGGGCAGGGCGGCCTTCAGCACCGCCAGCGGGCCGAAGACATTGGTCTCGAACTGCGCGCGGACCTCGTCCAGCGAAGCTTCCTCGACGGCGCCGACCAGGCCGTAGCCGGCATTGTTGACCAGGACGTCGATCGTCCCGGTCACGCTCTGGGCCTTGGCGACGGCGGCCTTCACCGCCGCCTCGTCGGTGACGTCCAGGATCACGGCGTGACCGCCCAGGGCCTCGAACGCGGCCGCGGCTTCCGGCTTGCGCACCGTGCCGACGACGACGTCGCCCCGGGCCAGCGCCGCCAAGGCGATCTCGCGCCCCAGGCCGCCGGAAACGCCCGTGATCATCCAGGTCTTGGTCATGAAGCGCTCCGCCTCAGTACGGCTTGTCGCCCTTCACCCACAGGCGATGCATGGTGCGGACGTACTTTGTGTCGTCGTACAGCGTGCCGGTGTGCAGGGTGCAGCGGTTGTCCCACATCAGCAGGTCGCCGACCCGCCACTTGTGGCGATAGACGAACTCGTCCTGAGTCATGAACTCGACCAGTTCGTCCAGCAACGCCAGGCCCGCCGGACCGGGCATGCCGATCACCTCGGTCACCGTGCCGGTCGAGGGCCACAGCGCTTTTCTTCCGTCCGCAGGATGCGTGCGGATCAGCGGGTGCTCGACGTCGGGATTGGCCGCCTCCAGCTCGGGCGACAGGTTCTGCTGCTGGCCGAACTGCCGGGTGGCCATGAAGTGCTTGTAGCTGTGGTGCAGCCGCAGCTTTTCCAGCATGGCCTGCCGGTCGGCGGGCAGGGCGTTCCAGGCCGCGCAGCCATCGGCCAGCAGGGTGTCGGAGCCCTCGTCCGGGACCTCCACCGCATAGAGCATGGTCAGCATGACCGGCTCGGGCTTGTAGCTGTAGTCGGTGTGCCAGCCGACCCCGTCGTTGTGGGCGCCGATCGGCTTGCCGTCCACGACGCGGTTGCTGAGGATGAAAATCTTCGGATAGCCCGGCAGGGTGAAGCGGGTCTGGGTGTGATCCTCGGGATCGCCGAACCGGCCGATGAAGCGCATCAGGTCGTCGGGCGTCATCTTCTGGTCGCGCAGGGCGATCGCGCCGTGGCGATGGAAGGTGTCGACGACGTGGTCCAGGGCCGCGTCCGGCGCCGAGGCCAGGTCGATGCCGGAGATCTCGGCCCCGAAGCCCGGCTTCAGATCCTTGATGGCGATGTCGGCGGTCAGCGTCATGGCGTGCTCCTATCCACGATCAGAGCCTAGGCGTGGTGATGACGCCGGTCTTGTCTCAGCGCGCACGACAGCTTTCTCGGCGGCGGACCGAGTGACCGCGACTTGGGCGCCGAGAGCATCATCCAGGCGCCGAACGCCCGCAATTCCGGCGGCGGGCCGCGCGGGGCGCGCGACGACCAACTCTTCGTGCGCGCTGAGGCAAGACCGTTCCACGGTGCGCTCCTAGCGTGACGGTCGACATCCGACCATTCAGAGCGCTTCACGATGAACCCGCGCCCGCCATTCCTCAGCGACGCCTTCTTCGACGGTCTTTCACGCTCGATGCTGGGCGTCGAGGCCGCCGAGACCTTGCCGCCCGCCTGCTACACCGACGCCGACTTCTACGCGTTCGAGAAGGAGGCGCTGTTCAATCACGAATGGCTGTGCGTGGGCCGCGTCGACTGGGTGAAGGAGCCCGGCGACTTCTTCACGACCAAGATCATCGGCGAGCCGATCATCGTCACCCGCAACCGCGACAACCAGATCAAGGCGATGTCGGCGGTCTGCCAGCACCGCGCCATGCTGGTGGCCGAGGGCAGGGGCAATACGCGCGGCTTCGTCTGCCCCTATCATCACTGGGTCTATTCGCTGAACGGCGACCTGGTGAACGCCCCGGCCATGGAGCGCACCTGCGACTTCAACAAGAAGGACGTGAAGCTGCCGACCTTCAAGGTCGAGATCTGGCTGGGCTTCATCTTCATCAATTTCGACGCCGAAGCCGCACCGCTGGCGCCGCGTCTGACGGCGGTCGAGGCGGCCGTGGCCAACTACGACCTCGCCAGTGCCGACGGCCTGTCGCCGCCGATGACCGGCCAGTTCGCCTGGAACTGGAAGGTCATGTTCGAGAACAACAACGACGGCTATCACGCCAGCAAGCTGCATCGCGGGCCGCTGCACGACTTCATTCCCAGCGAGCTGTGCAGCTTCCCGGAAGCCGGGGAGGGGGACGCCGGTTTCCTGCGCTACAACGGCACCCTGCACGCCGACGCCAGCTTCAACCCGACCCAGAAGGCGGTGCTGCCAATCTTCCCGAAGCTGACCGAGGAAGACCGCAACCGCGCCACCTTCGCCAACATTCCGCCGACGCTGTCGCTGGTGATGACCAGCGACATGGTCATCTACCTGATCCTGCGCCCCACCGGTCCCGAGACCATGGAGCAGGACACCGGCATCCTGGTGGCGCCGGGCGCGATCGAGAGCTCGGGCTTCGAGGAGCGCCTTGAGATGATCATGACCTCGGCGGGCAAGATCATCGCCCAGGACATGCATGTCGACGAGCTGGTCCAGCAGGGCCTGCGCTCGCGCTTCGCCATCCGCGGCCGCTACTCCTGGCAGGAGGGCGCCCAGGTCCAGTTCAACCGCTGGCTGGCGCCGCGCTACCAGCAGACCTGGGCGGCGATGAAGGCTGGCGGCGCCCCCGCGCCCGCCAATTCGGAGGCCGCCGCATGAGCCGCTTGCCCGTCATCTTCTTCGGTCACGGCAGCCCGATGATCGCGCTAGAGACCAACGACACCACGCGGACCTGGAAGGCCATGGGCGACGCCGTCGGCAAGCCCAAGGCCATCCTCTGCGTCTCGGCCCACTGGCTGACGCGCGGCGTCGCCGTCACCTCCATGACCAGGCCTCGGACCATCCACGATTTCGGAGCGTCCTTCCCCAAGGCCTTGTTCGACCAGCAGTATCCCGCGCCCGGCTCACCTGAGCTGGCGGCGCGCGTGGCGCAGGTCCTGGCGCCCACGCCGGTGACGCTGGACGACAACGGCTGGGGCCTGGATCACGGGACCTGGTCGGTGCTGGGCAAGGCCTTCCCGGACGCCGACGTGCCGGTGGTGCAGCTGAGCATGGACGCGACCAAGCCGCCGGCCTGGCATTTCGAGATCGGCCAGCGCCTTGCCCCCTTGCGGGATGAAGGCGTGCTGATCGTCGGCACCGGCAACATCGTCCACAACCTGCCGGCCATGGACTGGGGCGACCGCCACTGCGCGCCCTACGACTGGTCGCAGCGGTTCAACGACTACATCAAGGCCGCCATCGTCGAGGACGTTCCCCAGCGGGCCGTGGACTTCGAGAGCCAGGGCCAGGACGCCAAGCGCTCGGGGCCCACGACAGACCACTACTGGCCGCTGCTGTACGTGCTGGGCGCGCGGCTGCCCGGCGACGTCGCCGCCTTCGCCCCCGACCACATCGAGCACGGCTCGCTGAGCATGACCTCGGTCACGCTCTCCACACCCCACTTGGCCAGCGCCTAAAGGACATCCGATGCCTTTCATCTGCGACCCCGGCCAGACCCGCGAGGACATCGTTCCCGGCGCGCTGCATTGCCTGAAGGCCACGCCCCAGACGGTCCACTGGGGCTATTTCGATCCCTCGACCAAGCCGTCGCTGCGCATCAGGAGCGGCGACCTCGTTCAGGCCGAGGCCATCACCCACCACGCCGGCGACGCGCCCGAGCTGATGATGGACGAGGCCGTCACCCGGATCTTCAGGGAGATCCCCGAGGACGACCGCAATCCCGGCGTCCACATCATGACCGGCCCGATCTATGTCGAGGACGCCAAGCCGGGCGACGTGCTGGAAGTGCGCTACCTGCGCATGGTCCCGCGCAACAACTACGGCTCCAACCTCGCGGCCAACTGGGGCTATCTCTACAAGGAGTTCGGCGAGAAGGAGCGGGTGACGATCTACGAGCTGGACGCCAACACCAACACCGCCAGCGCCCTCTATGCCTATGATTTCGAAGGCAAATACCTAATCCCGGGCACGATCACGCATTGCCCCGATTGCGACCGCCAGCCCGCCTTGAAGGGCGTGCGGATCCCGGCGCGTCCGCACCTGGGCACCGCCGGTGTCGCGCCGGCCGTCAACGGGCGGGTCAGCACCATTCCGCCCGGCGAGCACGGCGGCAATATCGACAACTGGCGCATCGGGGCGGGGGCCACGATGTACTACACCGTGCAGGTCGAAGGCGGCCTGTTCTCGATCGGCGATCCCCATGTCAGCCAAGGCGACGGTGAGCTGTCGGGCACGGCCATCGAGAGCTCGCTGACCGTCCTGATGCAGATCGTGCTGCGCAAGGACATCCAGACCCCGGGACCGCTGCTGGAGACCCCCAAGTGGTGGATCGTCCACGGCTTCAACGAAGACCTGAATCTCGCCATGCGCGACGCCTCGACCAAGATGCTGAGCCTGCTCAGCGACCAGGTGGGCCTGTCCAAGAACGACGCCTATTCGCTGATGAGCGTGGCGGCCGACTTCGGGGTCACCCAGGTGGTCGACGGCACGCAGGGCTGCCACGTGCGCATCCCGCGCGACATCTTCCCCAAGCTCAGGGAATAGGGCGATGAAGGCCTGGTCGTTCAGCACGGAGAGCCACCCTCGCGCCGAGCGGGCCGAGGCCTGGCGCGAAGCCATGAGCCGCCTGGGCCTGCCGATCGAGGGCCTGTCCGACGCCGAGCCGGCCGCGGCTCAGGTGGTGTGCCTGACCTCGCCGCTGGGCATCGAGTTCGCGCTGGTCGAGGCCGGCGCCCAGACCATCTCCGGCCGCCTGTCGGGACAGCCGGCGGCGGTTTGGCTGGCGGTGCTGCTGCATGGCGAAGCGACGCTGGTCACCGACGAGCTGGCCGTCAGCGTCGCGACCGGCGACATCGCCTTCGGCCCCACGGGCCAGGCGGCCGCCTTGCGGCTGGATACCCGCGTGCGGCTGCTGTTCGTCCGAGCGCCACGGGTCGCGCTGGATCACCGCCTGATCCGGCCCTTCAACCTGCGGGTCGGCTGGCTGGACGGCTCGAAGGGCGTGCCGCGCATCTTGTCGGACCTGCTGCGGGGCACGGCCGAGGAACTGGAAAATCTGTCGGTCGACCAGCTGCGGCCCGTGGACTTGGCCCTGACCGAATTCCTGGCCCAGTGCCTGATCGAACAGGGCGCGGGTGCGTCCGACATCTTCGATCCTTCGGCCCCCACGGCGCATCTGCAGCGCCTGTGCCAGACCATCGAGACCCTGCTGCCGGACCCGGACCTCTCCCTTAGACGCGTCGCGGACGAAGAGGGGGTCTCGCCGCGATATGTCCAGAAGCTGTTCGCCTCGGCCAACGAGACCTTCAGCCACTATCTGCGCTCGCGCCGGCTGGAGCGTTGCCGGATCGACCTGGCCAGTCCACAGCACGCGCGGCTGTCGATCTCGGAGATCTGCTTTCGCTGGGGCTTCAACGGCTCGGCCCATTTCAGCCGAGCCTTCCGCGAACAGTATGGTCTTTCACCGCGCGAATTCCGCCACGCCAGCGAAGATGGCGCGGCCGACGATCTTCCAGCCGCGTCGGTGAACAAGCTGACGGCCGTGACGTCGGATCTGCATTCTCCTCGCAGCAGGTGAGCCAAGGCCTTTCTGGTCGGGCTGGAACACGGCGATGTGCAACCCCGGCGAACATGCGCGCTCTTCCGATAATATATCTTAGGCGATAATCTTATGTAGCTGCCATTTAGTAGTTGTCTGTCACTGACTCCAAATCCTGCGATTGGCGTGCTCGCGGGCACCTGTTCTATCGACGTTCCGGGTTTCCGCCGTCTCTGACTCAATTCCCTGCGACCGCCTGACTCTTTTCGCTGCGACCGTACCGGCCGAGCGCCGCCGCAGCCACGGCATATGTCCAGCGCTCCTGCAAGGCGTGCGGCCATCTGTAAGCGCGAAAGCTCAACTGTGAGATGGCCTCGCCGGGTAACTCCATCGCCAGCAGAATAAACGGATCAAGGGCGGCGCCGTTAATCCACGGGATGCTTTCGGTCGTGCAAAGGCGCCTGACGTGACCCCCTGAAACTCCTCCAGGAATAATTAGAGTCCGCGCACCAAAAGGACGGACGAATGAAGCGGTCACGGTTCACGGAAGAGCAGATTATTGGGATCCTGCGCGAGCAGGAAGC
>CAIUMD010000114.1 GCA_903900155.1 uncultured Caulobacterales bacterium
AGCACCTCCAGCCGCCGAACCACGACCGGCTTAGGGTCAAGCGTAGGGTCAAAATCAGACATGAAACGATCCGCCCGAGGGGATCGCAAACATCACCGGCCGCCTGGCTCAGGAAAAGGTGGGGTCGAGGCTCCGCTTACGGTATGTTCTCCGTTGAGTTGTAAAGTCTCCAGTGGCGCTGGTGTCTAGCCGAACAGGGGCACGGGCCCGCGCCCGCCGCCATTCCAGTTGGCCCAGTTGGGGAAGATGTAGGGCATGTCAGCGGCGCTGACGCCGTACCACTGGGCGATGGCGCCGACGTACTCCTCGGTGGCGATGGAGGGGATCCAGCGACCGTCGTTGGAGGTGTCCTCGGGACCGCCGAAGGTCATATCGGGATACCGGCCATGGACCTTGCCGTTGGCCAGCGCCCCGCCGAGGACAAGGTGGTTAGACCCCCAGGCATGGTCGGTGCCGCCGCTGGCGTTGCCTTTGAACACGCGGCCGAAGTCGGACATCGTGAAGGCGGTGACATTGTCCTGCAGGCCCAGGGCCTTCATGGCGTTGTAGAAACCGGCCAGGGCGTTGGCCAGATCGCCATAGAGATTGGTGTGCGCGCCCAGCTGGCCTGTGTGGGTGTCGTAACCGCCCTGGCTGACGAAGAAGGTCTGCTTGGCGTGACCCAGCGTGCCGCGGGCTTCGATCATCCGGGCCGCCCGCAGGAGCTGACGGGAGATGTCCGAGGTCAGGGCCGCGCCGGTGGTCGGATGGACGAAATACTTGTCCACCGCCGAGGTGGTCGAGGAGATGATCGTGTTTGCCGCGACAGCCTGGGCATAGGCTGAGCTCATGCCCTTGCTCGTGAGGTCGGTGATCGCGCCGTAGGACGAGGCGTCCGCGAACACGTCCAGCGCCGCCTGACGCGCCTTCACGGCCGCATCCGTCGAGGTCGCGTTATAGCCATTGCGCACGATCGAGCCCAACGAGGGCAGGATCAGCGGCGCGGTGCGATCGCCAATCAGGCATAGGTTCGAGCCCGCGATCGAGATCAGCGGGGGCAGCGAAGCAGCTTGGGCGAGGTCATTGATCCGACCCATGAAGCCGTCGCGGTTGGTGGCGCGAGCGCGCATGCCCTGCCACTGGTTCTGCTGGTCCTCGTGGGACATCAGATTCACCGGGCGCAGGTCGGGGCGGCTGGTGTATAGGCTCTTGGTCAGCGGCGCGAACAACGTCCCCGTATTCAGGACCACGCCCAGCGAACCGTCATCCCAGGCGGTCTTCAGCGGGGCCATGGCCGCGTGCAGGCCAAAGGCCGTGCCGGTCAGGGGCACGAGGCTCGACTGGGCCAGGGCCAGGCTGGAGCCGCGCTGCTTGGCGTAGTCGGCGTAGCGGCTGTCATTGGGCACGACCATGTTCCAGGCGTCGTTGCCGCCGAACAGGAAGACGCCAACCATGGCGCGATAGCCCGAGGTATCGGCCGCCAGGGCGCTGGAGATGCCGAGTTGGCCCAGCGCGGCGACGGCCGAGCCGCCGGCGGTCAGGCGCAGGAGTTCACGACGAGAGACGGTCATTTACGCTTACCGATCGACTTGGAAGAAGGGCGAGGAGGCGGCGATGTACAGCGCGACCTGGGCGCGCTTGCGGGTCTGCAGGGCGGAATCATTGTTTTTGATGGCGGCCATGGCTGTCAGCAGCGCTTGCCGCTGAGCTGAAGTCATGGTCCCGTTCAGCATCAAAAGATTGATCCGATCGACGATCTTTCCGTCGTCGGCGCCAATGGCTTCCCAGCTAGTCCAGTTGAATGTGGTGCCGGAGCCCATTGTTGGCTTGAATTCTGATCGCGAGTTATCTGCCCCCATAGTCCAGTCAAAAACAAAATTATGACGAGCGACCGCTGTGGAGGTGGTCATCAGCTTGCTGACTGGACTCGTCAATCCTTGTGATTGAGGCATTGGGAAGTCGTATGAATAGAAGTTGAACACTGATGGTGCTCGGAACAGGGCCTGCCCCATACTGGCATCGCGAGTGAAGAATGCGTATCCATCGGACGTCACGCCGATAGCACGTGCTAGTGAAGTGATAAGTAGTACCGGTTCTTTCACCTTACCTGGCGCTTGCGTAAATACTCGGGCCTCACTGTCTAAATAAATCGCCCGGACAACCGATTTCATATCGCCGCGTACGCCTGAACCATTGTTGGCGAACACTGCGGCGACGCGTTCGACATAGGCGGGCATCGGATTTGGGACAGTTAGCTGCTGAATTAGGCGCTTGCAGATATACGGGCCAGCATTTGGGTGATTGAACACTGCATCGATCACTGCGTCGACGTTGGTCTGTTGGCTAGCCCCGATCGGAATCGTCTTTCCTAAAAAGGACTTGGCACCAGTGTCGAATTTTCCAGAATAGATCATCATGGGGCGCGAATAATCACGGTTCCCGCTGTTCGCGCTGGGCGCGGCGCCATCGAAGCGGCTGTACGTCCATCCGGTCAAAGCGCGAGCAACTTCCTTGACATCGGTATTGTTGTAGGTCGCGATTGCAGCGCCAGTGTTGTCAGTTTGGGGTGTTCCATCGGGGTTAAGCAGAATTGTGCCGATCGAGAAAAGCTGCATAAGCTCTCGGGCGTAGTTCTCGTTAGGTTGCGTCGCACTGCTATCGGCCATATCCAAGTAATCGCCCATGTACGGATTCATGGTGACGCTTTTGAGGATGTCGCGATAATTTCCGAAGGCGTTAGTCAGTAGAATTTGATTGAAGGTCGCCAGACCTGCAGTGCTTCGAACGTCCATATCTGAAGCGACAATAATTTGCGACAATGCGAAGGCTACGCGCTGGCGTAACTGATCATCCTTGCCAATTGCATTGGCGTAGAACCGCACCTGCATAGGCGTGGCGGAGAAATTATCTCGGGTGCAATCGCTCTGCTCAGTTCCAGTCTTGTTTGAGCAATAACCTATGGGGACTGGCTTCGAGGCTAGATCCGAATATGTGCTGGATGAGAGGTTGAACTGATCTTCGAGCCATGATGCGATCGATTTCTTCGCAATAATCGCCTTAATGAGCTCGTCGGTCGGGCCGAAGGACGCTTGTTTAGCAAAGCGCGAGGCATCGTCAGGCTTGATGGCGTCTTCAGAGGCGAGTGCGATGCCGTTGAGGTTCTGCCGCTGCTCGGCATCCAAATCGGCGTGGGGCGCGATCGGAGCGCCCGTGCTCGACGCCGCAACAAGAATAGCGCTGCCTAGGGCCGCAATAGAGCTGAGGTATATGGTACGCATAACTGGGTCCCTGGCCCCGCGAGCGAGGCGTCACTAGCACGCTGGCGAGGCAGCTATGTGGCCGAGCGTGGTCGTCCCGTTACGGATCAGGTCCACCTTCGAACCGCGTAGCATGCCAGGTTCAATTTTTCGAAGAATATTCGCGTGGCGAGGGAAAGAAAATGCGGCAGTGTGGCGCATTAAATAGATCATTAATGTTCAAATATTGAACATGTGTCGAGTATTTAACAAATATTTTTTGGTAACGAATTCTAATTTGCGGTTAATTTGATTTGCAATTCCCCCTGTCGGGGCCGCAAGTGTCGCGAGCCTCTGAAGGGTGCGTTCAGCATTTTCGATATGTGAGAAGCGGGCGGCGAGAACCATCGTGCACCGATTTGCAGTTCGGTCGGCAAGTTGGTGCGGTGTACTGTCGGTCCAGTAACAAGCAGGCAAACTCATTCGCCGGTCAGATGGCTAAGTGCTTGAAAATGGTGGAGGCCCGGCCCGGAATCGAACCGGGGTGCACGGATTTGCAGTCCGCTGCGTCACCACTCCGCCACCGGGCCATCCGGGTGTCGACGCAAATCACGTCGGCGGGGGAGGGCGTTCGATACAGGAGGCGCCCCAGCCTCGCAACTGACAAAATCAAGCTTTGGGCTGAGTTTCGCCTCGCGAGCGTTGGGTCGTCACCAGGAGCGTGGCCGCGTCTACGGCTCGGGCGCGGGCCTGGGCCTCCAGCGGAATGATGGCGCCGGCGGCATAGACGTCGCCGTCCATCTCCAGCACGCCTTCGAGTAGCTGCACGGTGGAGACGGGGAGGGCGATGGTTTCGCCGGCCGGGGCGCGGTGCAGGGCGACGTCGAAGCCGTCGGTGCTGACCAGGGTCTCGGCGCTTCTGGGCTGGGCGCTCTTGCGCGAGGCGATCGAGCGGCCCTTGGTCTTCAGGCCGTCGACGAGGGTCTTCACGGCCTGGCTGTCCTTGCGATGGCAGACCAGCACCGCGTCCGGCTCGGCCACCACGACGATGTCGCTGACGCCGATGACCCCGACATAGGGACCGGTGGTGCGGACCAGGACGTTGGCGGCCTTGTGCAGATCGACATCGCCGTCCTGGGCGTTGCCATCGTCGTCGCGGGCGGAGGCTTCCCAGATCGCGTCCCAGGCGCCCAGGTCCGACCAGGCGAAGGCCGCCGGCACGACGGCGGCCTTCTTGGTGTGCTCCATGACCGCGTAGTCGAGGCTGATCTTCTTGGCCCGGGCGAAGGTTTCACGGTCGATGCGGCCGATGCCGGCCTCCAGTTCGAGGGCGACGGCGCAGGCCTTGGCGGCCTCGGCGACCGAGGGTTCGAACGCGTCGAATTCGTCCAGCAGGGTCGAGGCTTTGAAGGCGAAGTTGCCGCTGTTCCAGAGATAACCTTCCAGCAGGTAGCGCTCGGCGGTTTCCTGGTCGGGCTTCTCGACGAAGGCGGCGACGGCGTTGACTGAGCCGTCCAACAGGGCGTCGCCCGGGCGGATGTAGCCAAAGCCCGTGGCGGGCGCGGTCGGCTGGACGCCGAAGGTGACGATCAGGTCGCTTTCGGCGGCCTTGGCGGCGGTCACGGCCGCTTCGCCAAAGACCTCGGGCTGGGCGATGTGGTGATCAGCGGCCAGCATCAGCACGACGCCGTCCGGGTCCTGGCGCTCGACATAGGCCGCAGCGGCAGCCACGGCCGGGGCGCTGTCGCGGGCCTCGGGTTCGACCAGGACGGTCACCCAGGTGTCGATCTCGGCCGTTTGCTGGGCCACGAAGTCGACCATGGCCGCGCCGGTGACGATGACGATCTCGGCCACGCCGGGAATGTCCTTCACCCGCAGGACGGTCTCCTGGAAGGACGAGCGCTCGCCGACCAGCTTGAGGAATTGCTTGGGCTGGTCGCTCCGCGAAGCCGGCCAAAGCCGCGTGCCTGAGCCACCGCACAGGATCACCGGATAGATCGCACTCAAGATAAACCCCACCACGTTTTAGTCTTTGCCCCTGTTAGGGCGTTATTGGGATCGGGCTTAAAGGCAAAGCGTGACGAAACGAAGAGTTTTCGTTTGTATGGCGTATGCGCGGGCGTCTTCTCGCTGAGGCCGTGAGCACGACGATCTGGGAAAGTGCTGAATCTTGCGCTATGCCGGACCTCGGCTGGGGCGTGCCAAGAATAGGATGATGAGGGAAGGCTGCGGATTCTTCACGCCATAGAAGGTCCGCGGTGGCGCCGAGCGCCGCCTTTCCAGAGAAATAATGAGCTTGCAGCCTATCCATATCCTGATCACCGGCGGGGCCGGCCAAGTCGGCCTCGAACTCCAGCGCGCGACCTGGCCCGACCGGGTCGTTCTTCATGCGCCGATGCGCGATGCGTTGGACCTGACCGACGCGGCGTCGATCCAGGCCCTGTTCGACAAGGTCCCGTTCGCGGCGGTGATCAACAGCGCCGCCTGGACCGCTGTCGACAGGGCCGAGACCGAGGTCGCCGGGGCGTTCGCCGCCAATGCCGGTGGTCCGGCCATGCTGGCGGATATCACCCGAGAGCCTGGCATCCCGCTGGTCCAGGTCTCGACGGACTACGTCTTCGACGGCGACAAGGCTGGGCCCTATGTCGAGAGCGATCCCGTCGCGCCGATCGGCATCTACGGCGCCTCGAAGCTGGCGGGCGAGATGGCGGTGCGGCTGGGCAATCCGCGCTCTGTCGTGCTGCGCACGGCCTGGGTGCTGAGCGCGCATCGCACCAACTTCCTGAAGACCATGCTGCGGCTGGCGACCGATCGGCCGGCGCTGCGCGTTGTCGACGACCAGCACGGTTGCCCGACCTCCGCGAGCGACATCGCCGAGACGCTGAAGACGATCGTGCTGCGCATGATCGCTGACGAGGCGGCGCCGACCGGCGTCTATCACTTCGTCAATGCGGGGGAAGCCAGTTGGGCCGATCTGGCGCGGGAGGTTTTCCGCCTCAGTGCTGAGGCCGGTGGTCCGACCGCCGAGGTCGAGGGCATCCCGTCGGAGCAGTATCCGACGCCGGCGCGTCGCCCGAAGAACTCGCGGCTGTCGACCGCCAAGCTCACCGCCGACTACGACGTCCGGCCTCGGCCCTGGCAGCTCGCCGTGGCCGACATCATCACCGAACTGAACTCGACTCCATCGAACTCTCAAGGAGCCCGCGCATGAAGGGCATCATCCTGGCTGGCGGCTCCGGCACGCGCCTGCATCCCATGACCTTGGTGACGTCCAAGCAGCTGATGCCGGTCTACGACAAGCCGATGATCTATTATCCGCTGTCGACCCTGATGCTGGCCGGCATCCGCGAGGTGCTGATCATCTCGACGCCACGTGATGTTCCCAGTTTCCAGGCGCTGCTGGGCGACGGCTCGCAGTGGGGCATGGAGATCCAGTATGCTGTCCAGCCCAGCCCCGATGGCCTGGCCCAAGCCTACATCATCGGCGCGGAGTTCGTCGGCGCCAGCCCGTCGGCGCTGATCCTGGGGGACAATATCTATTACGGCCACGGCATCACCGACCTCTTCACCAACGCTATGAAGCGTGAGGGCGGGGCGACGGTGTTCGCCTATCACGTCAATGATCCCGAGCGTTACGGGGTCGTCGAGTTCGATCGCCAGATGAAGGCCGTGTCGATCGAGGAAAAGCCCAAGGCGCCGAAGTCGAACTGGGCGGTGACGGGTCTCTATTTCTACGACGCCGATGTGGTGGAGATCGCCAAGAACCTGAAGCCCTCGGCGCGCGGCGAGCTGGAGATCACCGACGTCAATCGCGCCTATCTGGAGCGCGGCGACCTGGCCGTGGAGATCATGGGGCGCGGCTACGCCTGGCTCGACACCGGCACGCCCGACAGCCTGGTCGAGGCCGCTGAGTTCGTGCGGGTGCTGGAAAAGCGCCAGGGCTTCAAGATCGCCTGCCCCGAGGAGATCGCCTTCCAGAAGGCCTTCATCGACGCCGCGCAGCTCGAAAAGCTGGCCGACGCGCTGGGCAAGAGCACCTATGGCGCTTACCTGCGCAACAACGTCCTGAACCGCTACTCGCAATAGATCTGCCGCTAATCGCAGGGTCTTGGCCGTGCCTGGTCCCAAAATTCGGGACTAGGCGCGTTCACTAGCCCATTTTTTGCCAGCGCTGGCACGAACGCGTTGACACCTGTTCGGGTTTGCCGAAGCTTTGTCCCGATCGCGTCGGGATACTGCGGCGCGCGAACAAATCGGGCCTGTGGCGTCGCCGCATGACACCGGTATCAATGGGGAAGGGGAGCTGATGACCAGGTTCATCCTCGCGCGCCATGCCGCGCCGCTCGCGCCTTCCACCGCCAACACCGTCAAGGAGCCACGTCCCCCGTGGACCTCGGGAGCCGACCTGCGTCGGCTCCCGTCTCTTTGGCGGGGCTCTCCGCACGGGAGGGTCTGAGGTCTCGCAGGGGACCGATCATCGCGCCCGTTCGTCGACAACAACAAGAACGACGGGCGCCCTTTGGGAGGGAAGAAACCAATGATGAGCTTGAACTGGATGGCGTCGGCGACCCGAGGGCGTCGCAAGGTCCTGCTGGCCGCGGTCGGGGCGGGGGCGATGATGGGGGGCCAAGCGGCGATCGCTCAGACCGCGGCCGCGCCGCAGAGCGATCCGGCCGAGGTCGAGGCCGTGGTCGTCACCGGCTTCCGCAGCAGCCTCGAAAAGGCGCTGGAGGTGAAGCGGGCCAACACCGCCGCCGTGGACTCGATCGTCGCCGAAGACATCGCCAAGTTCCCTGACAACAACCTGGCCGAGGCCATCCAGCGCGTGCCGGGCGTAGCCATCACCCGCGACGGCGGGGAGGGGCGCAACCTGTCGGTCCGCGGCCTGTCCGAAGAGTTCACCCGCGTGCGCATCAATGGCGTCGAGGCCCAGGCGACCACGGGCTCGAACCGCGGTCGGGGCTTCGACTTCAACGTCTTCGCTTCCGAGCTCTTCAGCCAGATCGATGTGCGCAAGACGCCGTCGGCCGATGTCGAGGAAGGCTCGCTGGGCGCGACCGTCGACCTGCGCACGGGCCACCCGTTCGACTATCGCGGCTTCAAGATGGCCGGCTCGGCCAAGATGGGCTGGAACGACCTGTCCAAGTCCTACGACCCGCGCATGGCGCTGCTGCTCAGCAACACCTTCAAGGACGACACCTTCGGGGCGCTGTTCTCGGTGGCCTATTCGGAGCGTGGCGCGCGGCAGAACGGGGCCAGCACGGGTCTGTGGAACCAGGGTAACGCCGACGGCGGCTGGTGCAACATCGCGGCGCGTCCGGCCCTGTGCGCCGGGGCCGATGCGACCGATACCGCCACGGCCAGCCTGGCGACCACACGCTATCCGCGTTTCCTGCGCTACCAGCAGTACGAGCTGGAAACCAAGCGCCTGGGCTTGACCGGGTCGTTGCAATGGCGCCCGAGCGACCGCACCGAATTGACCTTTGACATGCTGTATTCGAAGTTCAAGGGTTCGCGGAACGAGCGCCAGTTGGAGGCCATCGGCTTCAGTCGCGCCGCGTCGCAGGGCGGCAAGCCCGAGATCGTGGTCCGCGACCTGATGCTCGATGACAAGGGCACGATGGTCTATGGCCTGTTCGACAATGTCGACCTGCGCTCGGAAAACTACCTCGACAAGTACGACACCGAGTTCACCCAGTGGACCCTCAACGCCAAGCACAGGCTGACCGACAAGTGGTCGGTGAGGGGCCTGCTGAGCTACGTGGCCAACGATTTCGACAACGCGCTGGACTACATCGCTCAGATGGACCGGCTAAACAGCGACAACTATTCGTTCGATTTTCGGCCCAACGGCCAGTACTTCCCCGCCATCAACTACGGCTTCGACGTCACCGATCCGAACGCCTGGTACATCGGCCCGACCCAAACGGTGACGGGCGGCACGGGGCCGACCGGTCCGGACATCCGCCTGCGCCCCAACTGGAACGACAACAAGTACAAGGTCACCCAGTTCGACACCGAATATGAGCTGAACGACCACCTGACCCTGAAGGGCGGCGCGAACTGGAAGAAATACGCCTTCATCGGCCAGGGCCAGCGTCTGGCCGCTGGCGAGGGCAACATCCCGGTCATGCCGGTCGGCTCGACCATGCAGTCGCTGACCGAGCAGTGGTGTGGCTTGCAAGGCCTGAACCTGCCGGCGGGCACGCCCGTCTGCTGGGCCAGCCCGAACCGCGACGCCATCGCCAAGGCCTATGACATCTTCAGCAACAGCGGTCGCTTCGCCCTGTCCAGCACCACCTCCAGCGCCCGCGGCGACAACCGGCGGGTTAACGAGGAGGACAAGGGCGCCTACGTCATGGCGGCCTTCAAGTTCGACGCGCTGGGCATGCCGGTGCGCGGCGATGTCGGCGTGCGCTACGTCAAGACCCAGCAGAGTTCGACCTTCTTCGCCACGGTGCCGACCAGCGTGGATCCGGCCGGCTTCCAGCTGACCACGGTGGGCCGCAGCTACGAGGACACCCTGCCGTCGCTGAACCTGGTGGTTGAGCCGCGAGAGGACGTCATCGTCCGCATCGGCGCGGCCAAGGTGATGTCGCGTCCGGGCTTAGGCAGCCTGTCGGCCGCCACCAACGTCTCGGTGGCCGGCGGCGCGCGCACGGTCACGACCGGCAACCCTATGCTGGAGCCGTACCGCGCCAAGACCTTCGACGTGGCGGTGGAGTGGTATCCCAAGCGCGGGTCGATCCTGTCGGCTGCGTTCTTCTACAAGGACATCAGCACCTACATTCAAAACATCACCACCCTGGCGCCGTACTCGACGACGGGCCTGCCGGCCAGCCTGCTGGCGGGGACAGGCGTGACGGTCGACGACCAGTTCACGATCTCCAACGTCATCAACACGCCCGGTGGGCCGCTGAAGGGCTTTGAACTGAACTACCAGCAGCCCCTGACCTTCCTGCCCTGGAAGTTCAAGAACTTCGGCATCCTGATGAACTACACCTTCGTCGACTCCAAGATCGACTACTTCCTGACCACGACCTCGGGCTCTGCGACGGTGTCGCGCGATCTCCTGAACCTGTCGAAGAACGCCTACAACGGCACGCTCTATTACGAGGAAGGGCCGGTCCAGGCCCGCGTCTCGCTGGCCCATCGCGACAAGTACCTGACCGCCGTGCCGTCCTCGTACAATGTCGACGTCTCGGGGCGTAAGCCGACGACCTTCGTGGACTTCTCGGCCTCGTACCGGATCAACGACGCGCTGACCTTTAGCGTCGAGGGGCTGAACCTGACCAACGAGAAGGACATCACCTACAGCGACTCTACGGCCGAGCGGCTGAGCGACTACTTCCAGAGCGGTCGCCAGTACTTCGTGGGCGTGCGCTACAGCTTCTGATCCTGTGGGCGGTTGGCGAGGGTCGGCCGCCCTTTCTTCATTGGGGCGACCAGTATGAAGACCGCTTATGCCGCGGCCGCCGCGCTGCTGCTTTTCTCCGCCGGGCCGGCATTGGCCCAGACAGAGCAACCTAACGGCCGCGCGGAGCTCACCGCCTATATCGATGGCCTGGCCCGTGATCGCCTGAAGGCGCGCGAGGCGACGGTCGCGGGGTTGAAGTCCCGTGCCGACGCCGAGGCCCGCAAAGCCGCCAACCGCGCCACGATCCTGAAGCTGATCGGCGGCCTGCCCCAGCGCACGCCGCTGGCGGCCAAGACCTGGGGCGTCGTCCAGGAGGACGGCTTCAAGGTCGAGAAGGTCACCTATGACAGCTTGCCGGGCTATCACGTCACGGCCAACCTCTATGTCCCGGCGGGGAAGGGTCCGTTCCCCGCCATCATCGTCGCGCCCGGCCATGGCCTGGACGGCAAGATCGGCAATCGCGGCTTCGCGGTGAACTTGGCCCGGGCCGGGATGATGGTGCTGGCCTACGACATCGTCTCCGAAGGCGAGCGGCTGCAGCACTACGATCCTGAGCTGGGCGCGTCCAAGGTGGGGCGGCCGACGGGCGAGCATAGCCTGGCCGCCTGGCAGACCGCGCCGGTGGGCGACCACGTCTCGCGCTACTTCATCTGGGACGCCATCCGGGGTCTGGACTACTTGTCCGCCCGGCCGGACGTCGACGCCCAGCGCCTGGGGGCGCTCGGCTGCTCGGGCGGCGGCACGCTGACGGCGTTCCTGTCGGCGCTGGACGACCGGGTGAAGGCCACGGGCACGGCCTGTTTCATCACTGACTTCGACCACCTGCTGTCGACCGTCGGCCCGCAGGACGGCGAGCAGTCGATCCCGGGCTTCCTGGCCTCGGGTCTGGACCTTCCCGACTTCGTCGAGATGGCCGCGCCACGCGCCTATGCGGTGATCTCGACCACCGAGGACATGTTCCCGTTCGAGGGCGCGAAGAAGGCGGTCAAGGAAGCGCAGGGGGTCTATGCCCTGTACGGCGCCGAGGATCGGCTGAGCTTCATCCACGGCCCTGGCGGCCATGGCGCCTTGCAGCCGATCGCCTCGGACATCGTCGCCTTCTTCAGCCGCTGGCTGAAGGATGCGCCGGACACGCGGCCCTTTACCACGCCGCCGCGCCTCGCGCCGGAAAAGCTGTGGGTCACGCCGACTGGCCAGCTCTCGACCTCGATCGGCGGCGAGACGATCCAGAGCCTGAACGCCAAGCGGCTGAAGACAGTGATCGCGGCGCGGCCGGCGGTGGCTTCGGCGGTCGATGTCGCGGCCCTGCGCCAGCGCCTGGCGGCCGACATCCGCGCCGTGACCTTCGCCACGGCCCAGCCCGGCGGCGCGCCGCCCGAGGTCGCCGAAGGTGCGAACGGGGCGATCCGGTTGAAGGTCGAGGACGGCCAGTGGGCCGACGCCATCCTCGCCAAACCCGAAGGCGAAGGCCGCAAGCCCGCCGTGCTGTTGTTGACCAAGGATCCCCAGGTCGTGAAGGCGCGAGGCCGCGCGCCTGGCCAAGGCCGGCCATGTCGTCCTGACCCTGGTCGCGCGGGGCGCGGGCGGGACCGAGGAGCTGAAGGCCAACGTCCTGGGCGACTGGAACCTGCTGGCCACCCGCATGCTGCTGGTCGACAAGACGCCGCTGGGCGTGCGCCTGGACGACGCCGTCCACGCCACGGACTGGCTGGCGGCGCGGCCGGACGTCGACCCCAGGGCGATCAGCGTCTACGGCCTGGGCGCGCTGGGGCCGGTGGCCCTGCACCTGGGCGCGATCGACGATCGGGTCGCGGCGATCTATGCCGACAACAGCCTGACCGCTTTCCGCATGGCCGTGGACCAGCCGATCCAGCGCGAGCTGCCCGAGGTGCTGCCGCCCGGCGTGCTGCGGCGCTACGAGCTGGGCGACCTGACCCTGGCGGCGTTCCCGCGCCCGGTGACCTTCGTCAATCCGACCGACGCCGTCGGCGCGCCGCTGACGCAAGGCGCCTTCGACAAGGCGCTGGCCTATGTCCACGCGGCCGACCGCAAGTTGGGACAGGGCGATCGTGTCCGCTGGACCTGGAGGGGCGGCCGCGAGCCGCTGGTGCTGCCATGAACGTTTCCCGCCGTCATCTGCTGGTGTCCGGCAGCGGTGCTGCGGTGCTGAGCCGGTACGAGGGGGAGAATTGATAAGCTATTCGCCGTCTACGCCCTGGACCAGAATGATATCGCCGTGACCGGTGAGGGCCTGACCTTCGAGAACGTGCGCATCAACGGCCAGCCCGCCACGCCGGCGATCTAAACAAGTTCAGTGAGTTAGGGACTTTTCATGACCCAGGACCCCATCTCGGCCACGCGTCGCCTGATCGTCGGCGGCATTGGCCTCGTCGCTGCCGCCACAGCCCTGCCGGCGCAGGCCCAAACCACCAAGGCTAAGGCGCCGGCGCGGCCGGTCCTGCCCGTGCGCGAGCTGAAGAACCCGCTGGTGTTGGATCCCCGCGACTTTGGCGCCAAGGGCGACGGCGTGACCAAGGATACCGTCGCGATCCAGACCGCCCTGGATCGTTGCGCCTCGCTGGGCGGTGGCGAGGTAGTGCTGAGTGGCGGGATCTTCCTGAGCGGCGCGATCCGCATCGGCTCGCGCACCACCTTGCGGATCGAGGCCGGCGCGATCCTGCAAGGCTCGCCCGACCTGGCCGACTATCCGGTGGTGCAGGTGCGCTGGGAGGGGCGTTTCGTGCCGGGCTATATCGGCCTGGTCTGGGCGCGCGAGGCCCACGACGTCGCCCTGACCGGCAAGGGCCAGATCGTGGCTGCGTCGGCGATCAAGCGGCGCATCGAGACGGCGACCGGCTACCGCCATCCGGCGTTGCTGGAGTTCGTCGAGGTGAAGGGCCTCAGCGTCACGGACCTGCGCACCGAACAGAACGACATGTGGTCGATCCACCCGCTCTATTGCGAGGACGTGGTGTTCCGAGACGTGATCGTCCACGGCGGCGCCGACGGCATCGACGTGGACTCGTGCAGCCGCGTGCTGATCGAGCGCTGCGACTTCGACGTGGCCGACGACTGCATCTCGCTGAAGTCCGGGCGTGGCCTCGAAGGCAATATGATCGCCCGGCCGACTCAGGACGTGACCATCCTGCACTGCGTGTTCCGCGACCGCCGCTGGGCCTGCATCGGCATCGGCAGCGAGACCTCGGCCGGCGTGCGCCGCGTGCTGGTCGAGCGCTGCAAGTGCCTGTCGGCCTACACCTTCGCCATTTACATCAAGAGCCGGCCGGGGCGAGGGGCGTTCATCGAGGATATCGTCATGCGCGACCTTGAGGTCTCGAATACGGGGCAGGGTTTCCTGCGGCTGAACTTCCTGGACAGCGGCAAGCAGGACCAGTTCCCGGCGCCGGGCCTGGCCGGTATCCCGACCGTGCGCAACCTGGTCTTCGAGCGCATCAAGGTCACCGACGTCCCGGTGCTGGTCGAGGCGGTGAACGTCCACCCTGACAAGCCGGTCGACGGCCTGGTGCTGAACGGGATCACCGGCACGGCCAAACGCGGCATCCGTCTGGCCAACCTGCGGAACGTAGATTTGAAGAACATCAACGTGACGATCGCCGAAGGGCCGAAGCTGGCGATCAACAACGTCACCGGACGCGGGCTTGAGGGTGCGGTGGCTGGCGATCCCACCCCGCGACCGGCTGATGTGGTCGCGACCGAGCCGGCCTATCGCTTCGGCCAGGCCAGCGGGCGTCCCAACTAACGGAGGGAGAGCGGCGGCTACATGCGGCTGGCGGTGGACAAGGACGGGGCGGGAGGGGCTCGACGTCTGTGGAAGGCCGGCATCACCTGCTTCGTGCTGGGTTACCGCCTAGCGGTCGATGGCTGGACCGATGGCTATGACGCGGCGCTGCAGGACGTGCAGCGGGCGGTGCGCCTGATCCGGGCCAATGCCACGACCTGGGGCATGATCCGGCCCCCGGTGACCAACAGCCTGACGAGAGCCCGGCTTCACGCTGGCCCGACGCCTTCGAGGCCTGGCTGCGTCGTCTGAAGTTCATCTGAGTTGGGCGATCGGGTCGTCGAACCGGCGGGGTTCGACGACCACTCGCTTCGCACCCCGTGCCCCACCGACACCTAGCGTGCTGCTGCATGTGATTCTCGCCCAAGGTGAGGGGGGCTGTCATTGATCGGAAATCCACGTTTTATTGTCCGCCGGTCCCCGAGTCCCGCCCATAGAGACGTCCTTGCCCGATACCGCCTTGCGTAAAGATATCTGGCGGCTGGACGCCAGGGAGCACGACGACGCCTTCGAGCAGTATCGCAAGGGCTGCGCGCACCTGTTCGACATCACGTTGCAGTCGCCGGAAGAGAGCTTCTTCAACACCCTGGAGGCCCACCACCTGGGGCCGGTCGTGCTGGCCAAGTGCTCGGGCGTGCCGCAGCTGTTCGAACGCAAGTTGTCGCATATCCTGATCGACGGCGGCGACACCGTGATGGTGGTGGTCGAGCTGGAGGACAGCGGTTGGCGCGGCGACTACGACGGTCGCGCTGCGGGCGGCCACCTGGGTCAGATCCGGATGATCGACATGGCCCGGCCGTTCAGCATGTCGACCGGCGGATATCGTTCGCTGTACGTGATGGTTCCCCGAACCCTGCTCGAAGGGCGGGGCAGCCTGGATTTCCATGGCCTGGTCTTGTCCGATGACAGTGTCAGCGGACGTCTTCTTGGGGCGCATGTTCGCAGTCTGGCCGAGGTGCTCGATCACATGACGCCGGACGAGGCCGAGGCCGGCGCCAAGGCCATGGTGGCGCTGATCGTCGGAGCCATCACCGCCCACGCCACGCCCGCCAGCGGGGATCATCGGCCCGTTGAGAAGATGCTGCTGGCCTCGGGCCGCCAGTTCATCGAGCAGAACCTGGACGACGTCGATCTGTCGCCCGAAGCCGTTCGCCGGCGGCTCGGCGTATCGCGTAGCCTGCTCTACAAGGTGTTCGAGCCCCTGGGCGGCGTCAGCGCCTTCATCCAGGGACGCCGTCTGGACCAGGCCTTCGACGCCATCCTGCACGACCGCGCCGAGCAGCATACGCTGGGCGAGATCGCCTATGGTCACGGCTTCCGCTCCGACGCCCACTTCAGCCGCGCCTTCCGGGGGCGGTTCGGCGTCACGCCTGGACGCCTGCGTCGGGTGGGCGAGGCGGCGCGGCAGGAAGGGCTGTCGGCGCTGGAGCGGCCGGACGACGTCTTCACCTGGCTGCGCGGCCTTTAGGCCAATCGCCGCCGTGGGCGCCCAAGGTGAAGCTACTTAAGGTTAAGCTTCACGCATAGGGAGAGTGGCATTGCCTTACGCGGCCTCGACGACGTAGGGTCCGCGCCCTCTCGTCACCCCACCGACGAGCAACTCGCCGGCGGCGTTCAGCGAATGCCGCCGGTCCTCTCCCTCCTAAATCCCCCTCGAACCCGACGGCGGGCGCAAACAAAACGCGCCGCCTCCGGGAGGAGAGGCGGCGCGAGTCGAACCAGGCGGAGGTAAAGTAAGGACGCCTGGAAAGTCCGGGGAGGACGTTCGAGTTAGAAGTTGTAGCGCAGGCCGACGATGAACTGGCGGCCGCTGTGGGTATAGACGTTCAGGCGGTTGCTGTAGCCGACGTACTGTGCGTTGAACTCGTCGGTCAGGTTCACGCCCTCGACGGAGAGCTTCAGGTTTTCGCGAATGTTCCAGCTGGCCTGCATGTCGACGTTCAGGGTCGACTTGGTGGTCGCGACGAGGTTGTTGTCGGCGGCCGGAACCGCGGTGAGGTAGCCGCCGCGATAGGCCAGCGAGCCGCGGACGCTCCACTTCGGGGTCTCGTAATATAGCGTCGCATTGGCGGCGTTCTTGGACAGGCCGATCAGGTCCTCGACAATGACCGGTCCGCCGGCCGTCGTCGTGGTCGGATAGTTCAGCTTGGAGGCGACGTAGGTGTAGTTGGCGATCACGCCGAAGTGGCTCATCCAGCCCGACAGGAAGGTGAAGGGCTGCTGGAGGTTCAGCTCGAAGCCCTTCAGGTTGCCGCCTTCGGTGTTCACGGGCCTGGAGACGTTGAACACCATGTCGGGCGTGGCGGTGGTGCCGGCGATCAGCGAGTCCGGTAGGCCCAGCGTGTTGTAGACGCGCGACTCGGCCAGGGTGGCGACGAAGGTGTCGATCTTCTTGTAGAAGAAGCCGGCGGCGAACATCGTGCCCGAGGCCGGATACCACTCCAGCGAGACGTCGATGTTCTTGGACTGGGTCGGGTTCAGATAGGGGTTGCCCGAGCTGTAGTTACGGTTCGAACCCTGCACCGAAACGTCGCCGCCGGGGGACAGCGAACCGATGCCGGGACGGGCGATCGTCTTGGCGGCGCTGAGGCGGGCCACGAAGGTGTCGGTGACGTCGGCCGCCAGGTTGAACGACGGCAGGGTCATGTCGTAGTCGCGCTTGACGTCCACGCGTTGGACCACGCCGCCGACGGCGGCGTAGCCGGCGGACTCTTGCTCGGTGTGGACACGGCGCACCCCGGCGTCGCCACGGAAGGGCAGCCCGAAGGCCTGGAAGCGGAAGTCGGCCTGGACGTAGGCGCCGGTGTCCTGCTCCTCGACCGCGCCGTACTGGCCGCGCGCCGAGCTGTTGTTGGTGCCGGTCAGGGCGTAGATGCCGGTGTTGCTGTAGATGTTCAGCAGGGCATTGTATTTGTCGATGTCGGGCACCAGCCAGGCAGTCGCGTTGCCGGCCGGCATGCCCAGGCCCTTGCCGAAGCCGCTGAACACCGTGGACACCGAGGCCAGCTCCGCGGGAGTCAGGGTCTGGCTGACGGTTTCGGAGGTCCGGTACAGACCGTAGCTGTCGTACTCGAACTTGCGCCAGTCGATGCCGGCCTTGATTTTCAGGTTCTGGCTGGCTTCCCACTCGCCGTAGATCTTGGCGGTCGAGAACTGGTTCTCGACGAAGGTCGGACGGATGCGGACTTCGGACGTGCCGTTGGTGGCCGACCAGTTGGCGGGATTGGTCGGGTCGAAGCCGAGGTCGATCTTCGGCGCGCCGCCGCCCCGGAAATCGTAGACGTAGTTGGCGGTGTTGGCGCGGTCGAAGGTGACGATCGTCGAGACCGGCTGGGTGAAGGTCGAGTCCGCGTAACCGGCCAGAGCGCCGATAAGCAGGCGGTCGCCGAAGTGGCGCTTGCCCGACAGGGTGAACTGCTTGAACTCGGTGTTCAGCTCATCATACGCCGACTGGGTGCGCATATCGACATTGTCCATGCGCGCATAGACTAGGTTGCCTTTCTCGACGACGCCGTCGCGAATGATGGTCTGCGGCTTGCCGGTAGTGGCGCGCGACAGGCCGATGGCCTGCAGCTGGGCTTCCTTCCGCACGCCGGCCAGATAGGCGTAGAGGGCGTCGAAGTTGATCTCGGTGTTGGCGTCCGGCTTGAACTGCAGCGAGCCGGCCAGGCCCGTGCGCTTGTTCTTGATGTCGTAGCTGACATAGGCCGGGATCCGCGGCGCGAAGATCGCCTTGGCCGTATCGGTCTCATTGATCTGGGCGATCGTGTAGCCAGGGATCGTCGAGGCCGTGTTGAAGCCGCCGTTGCTGCCGCCCGTGGACCAGCGGGTGATGTTGGCGCCTTCTTCCTTCAGCTGGCGCTCTTCGTAGGCGGCCGAGATCAGGACGCCCAGCTTGCCGTCGAAGAACGTGCGGCTGGCCAGGGCGGACAGGCGCGGCGTGGTCTTCCCGGCAAGGTCGTTGTAGCTGGCGCCGGCTGACAGCACGAGCTGGGGCTTGCGGCTGTCGAAGGCGCGCGAGATGTCCAGATCGACCGTGGCGCCCAGCGAGCCTTCTTCCACATCGGCCGAAGCGGTCTTGCGCACGGCGATGCTGCTGAAGAGGTCCGATGCGAAGACGTTGAAGTCGAAGCCGCGGCCGCGGTTGGTGCCGCCGCTATTGGCGGTGCCGCCGGTGGTGGAAATGGCTTCCATGCCGTTGATGCGGACGCGCGTATAGTCCGAGCCCAGGCCGCGAACGGTGATCTGACGGCCTTCGCCGTTGATGCGCGAGATCGAGACGCCTGGGATGCGCTGCAGGGATTCCGCCAGGTTCAGGTCGGGGAATTGCGCTATGTCTTCGGCCTTGATGGCGTCGACGACGCCGCTCGAGTTGCGCTTGATGTTCATCGCGCTTTGCAGGCTGGCGCGGAAGCCGGTGACGACGACGGCGTCGACTTCGTCAGATGCGGGGGCGGGCGTCGCCTCTTGCGCGAAGGCGGCGCCCGCCAGGGTCAGGGCCAGGGCCGAGGCGCTGAACGCCAGGGCGGCGCGCGCGGTTTTGCGGTTGATCGACATCATCCCTCCCAGTGCCCGCGTGTCGCGGGTCTCTTTCGATCCGAAGGCGGCCGAACCACCTTCTTTGTTGGCTTCAGGATAGAAGCTGCTTTTCGTCGAGGGCCAATCTCAATCAGGTATGGACTGATGCGCTTTCGGCACGGATCGGAGCTTTGGGGCGCTCAAAAGCTCGAGTTTAGATCCGATTTTCCATGCTTCAGCCCGATCGACCTCTGCTTGAGGGGCGATCCGGACATATTTCGATACATGAACGGCCTTGATCCATGTCGCCCGTGGATCGGTCGATAGGCTAATTGACTTAGACCTGGGGAACGGGCGCCTCTAGCGTCACCCTGAACGATGCCGACGACAGATCGGCTCTCAAAGGGAAGGGACGCGTATGACCGACACCACCAAGCGGACGCGGGTGCGCTGGCTGATCATCACGGTCCTCTTCATCATCACCACGATCAACTACGCCGACCGCGCGACCTTCTCGATCGCCGGCCAGTCGGCGTCGAAGGAGCTGGGGCTGGACCCGGTGGCGATGGGCTACATCCTGTCGGCCTTCGCCTGGGCCTATGTCATCGGCCAGATCCCCGGCGGGGCGCTGCTGGACAAGTTCGGCTCCAAGAAGATCTACGCCATCGCCCTGGTGGTCTGGTCGGCCTTCACGGCGCTGCAGGGCTTCGCGGGCTTCTTCACCGGCCTGATGGCGGCCAGCGTCCTCTTCGTCATGCGCTTCGCCGTGGGGCTGGGGGAATCGCCGTCGTTCCCCGCCAACGCCCGCATCGTCGCGGCCTGGTTCCCAGGCTCGGAGCGCGGCACGGCCTCGGCCATCTTCAACTCGGCCCAGTACTTCTCGCTGGTCGCCTTCGCGCCGCTGATGGGCTGGCTGGCCCACCAGTTTGGCTGGCGATCGGTGTTCTGGGTGATGGGCGTGGTCGGCATCATTGCGGCGGCGGTCTTCGTCAAGCTGATCCATAGTCCGCTGACCCATCCGGCCGTCAACAAGGCCGAGGTCGACTATATCGAGGCCGGCGGCGGCCTGGTGCGGATGGAAGAGGCCGCGGCCAGCAACGGCGCGGCTTTCACCTGGGCCAACGTCAAGCAGGTGCTGTCCAGCCGCATGCTGCTGGGCGTTTATCTGGGCCAGTACTGCATCAACGTGCTGACCTATTTCTTCGTCACCTGGTTCCCGATCTACCTGGTCAAGGAGCGCGGGCTGTCGATCCTGCAGGCCGGCTTCACCGCCGCGCTACCGGCCCTGTGCGGCTTCGCCGGCGGCATTCTGGGCGGCATGATCTCGGACGGTCTGTTGAAGAAGACCGGCAACCTTGACATCGCCCGCAAGACGCCCTTGCTGCTCGGGATGGTGCTGGCCACCTGCATCATCGTCTGCAACTACGTCGAGCAGGAGTGGCTGGTCATCGTGATCATGGCTGCGGCCTTCTTCGGTAAGGGTGTAGCGTCGCTGGGCTGGGCGGTGGTGGCCGACACCTCGCCCAAGGAGATGGCCGGCGTCACCGGCGGCATCTTCAACACCTTCGGCAATGTCGCCGGCATCGTGACGCCGATCGTCATCGGCTACATCGTCAAGGCGACCGGCTCGTTCGATGGGGCCCTGATCTTCGTCGGCGCCCACTGCGTGATCTGCATCCTGGCCTATTTCCTGATCGTCGGGAAAATCCAGCGTCTGGAACTGAAGGCGGCTTGAGCATGACGACCCGACGTTCCGTCCTGGCCGGCGCCTCGGCGCTGGTGTTCGCCGCTCTGGCCCGGCCGGCCCTGGCCGCCGCGCCGCTGGCCACCGTCGCCACGCCCATGGCCCCGCCCGAGTGGGCGCTGCTGCAGCGCGAGTTGCTGAAGGCCAACGAGGAGGCCTGCCAGGCCTTCTTCGCCCGCTATTTCGATGAGCGCGGCTGGCTGCGGGCGGTGGCGCGCTGGGGCGCCAATGACGGCCCCGACGACGCCATCGAAAACGTCAACGACTGGCCGACCCTGCATGCCTTGGGCGGCGGCGAAAGCCTGCTGGCCATGGCCAAGAAGGCCTTCGACGGCAACGTCGCCCAGTACACGGCCGCCCGGACCCAGGACGTGCCGTTCGCCCGCGAGGGCATGTACTATCGCGAGTTCCCGGTCATGAACGACTGGCAGCACCTGTCCGAAGGGCTGTCGGTGTTCAACCTGCTGGGCCTGTCCGACCCCTACGACGCTAAGTACCGCGACCGGGTGAAGCGCTTCTCGGGCTTCTATACCGGCGAGGACAAGGCGGTCCCGAACTACGATCCCAAGCTGAAGATCATCCGCAGTATGATCACCGGCAGCCGGGGTCCGATGCTGCGGCAGGCGACGTCCCTGGACTGGGCCGGTGATCGCTTCGACCCGGCGAACTTCTTCATGGAACACGGCGAGGAGAGCTACGAGCAGACTCTGCGCCACTACGATGAGTACGGCGACGTGGTCGGCGACGCGCCGCTGAACCTGCAGGCCACCAGCCTGGTCCTCAACGCCTACATGCTGGACCAGGAGCCGAAGTACCGCGACTGGATCGTCTCCTACGTCGACGCCTGGATCGAGCGCGCCAAGGCCAATGGCGACGTGCTGCCCAGCAAGATCGGCCTGGACGGCAAGATCGGCGGGCCCAAGGGCCAGTGGTGGAGCGGGACGTATGGCTGGGGCTTCAGCCCCGTGGTGCCGCAGACCGGCAAGCGCGAGGATCGCAACCGCGTGCCGCGCGCCGTGGTCGGTTTCCTCAACGCTTATCTGCTGACCGGCGACGACAAGTACCTGGACGTCTGGCGCCGCCAGAACGACGTCATCAACGCCCAGAAGAAGACGATCGACGGCAAGGTCCAGACCCCACGTATGTACGGCCCCAAGGGCTGGTACGGCTATGCGCCCGGCGAGTACCGGCTGAACGGCCTCGAGATCTGGTACATGTCGCAGAAGCCCAGCGACCGCGCGCGGGCGGCCGAGCATCCTTGGGTCTCGTACCTGGAGGGCAAGGACGCCGGCTTCCCGGTCAAGGCGTTGCGCGGCGATCTGGAGCGGGTCCGCGCTCGCGCCCAGGCCCAGCGTGACGACAAGACCACGCCCGACACCCGCCTGGCCGACGCCGCGCTGGACATCAATCCGGCCAGCGTCACGGCCCTGATCCACCTGATGGAGGGCGGCATCCAGATCGCCCGGCCGCCGTGGTCGGGAACGTCGCCGTCGCAGGGCGGGGCGTTGCACTATGCCCGCCTGCGCTGGTTCGACCCCGAGCGCCGCCGCGCCGGCATCCCGCCGGACGTTGCGGCCCTGGTCGAGAAGCTCGGCGAGGACGAGACGGTGGTGACTTTGGTCAACACCAACCAGGTCGCCGCGCGCACCGTGACCGTCCAGGGCGGCGCCTATGCCGAGCATCAGCTCCTCAACGCTTCGATCGGTGAGGGGCCTGCTATGGAGGTCAATGCGTCGGCATTCACGCTGCGCCTGGCCCCCGGCGCCGGCGCGCGGCTGACCTTGAAGATGAAGCGCTATACCAACGCCCCGACCCTGACCTTTCCGTGGGACAGGGCCTGAACGCCTAGGAGGGATCGATGATCGGTTTTGTGTTGGCGCTGGCGCTCGCCCAGACGCCTGATCCCAAGCCGATCGCGGCCGTCGCCGCCGGCGGTCCCGCCAATACCGGCGCGGAGACCGCGCTTCTGCTGGTCGACCGCCAGGCCGACGACGAGGCCCGGGGCTCGCTGCGCTGGGCGATCGCGACCAGCAACGCCGAGCCCGGCCGCTATCGCATCGAGATCGCCGCCCCGACCATCGTGCTGAAATCGGCCCTGCCGGCGATCAAGGGGCCGGTCTCGATCGAGGGCCAGGCCTTCGCCCGCTCGGGCGGCCACAACATCGTCGATGGTTCGGGCTACTTAGCCCGGGACCTGAAGTCCTGCCCCGGCATGGTCCCGGGCCAGTACGGGACCAATGTCCGCACCGCCAGCAACCCAGGCTTTGCCTTGGTCGACACCAAGGGCGTGACTTTGCGCGGCCTGGAGATCCGCAACTTCTGCATCGGCGTACTGATCCTGCGGACCTCGAACGCGGTGGTGGTCGACAACCGTATCGTCCGCAACATCGGCGGCGCCGGCGTCATGCTCAGCGGCGACGACGGCAAGGGCGGCTCGACCTCGAACACCACGCTGGACAACAAGGTGCTCCGCAACACCTTCTTCGAGAACGGCGACGGGCTGGAGCTGACGCGCGGCGCGGCCTTCAACCTGATCGCCGACAACGTCTTCGACGGCGGAACCGACAATCTGGAGCCTTCGCAGGGCATCGAGATCCTGTGGGGCAACGACAACACGGTCGTCCGCAACCGCTTCACCCGCTACTCGGACGGCCTGCAGTCGAACTGGGGCGCGCGCAACTACATCGGCGCCAATGTCTTCGAGGGCAACGCCTTTGGGGTCAGCCTGACGGGCGCGGGGAACATGGTCGTCGGCAACGAGATCCGCGGCAACGGCATCGGCATCGCGGTGCGGCCTGAGGCCAAGGTCGCCGTCAACCGCATCAGCCAGAACAGCATCGCAGGCAACGGCCTGCCGATCATGCGCTGCTCGGCCGGCGGCTCGTGCGATCCCAAGATGGTCCGCGGCGGCATCGTCATCGGCCCGCCGGGCCTGGAGCACGGCAGCTTCGTCGGCTCGCGCGGCATGGGCGTGGTGTTCGACAAGGCCGGCGCGGCGACGATCTGCCTGAATCAGGATGACGCGCCGAATTGCCATCCACAGGCGCAGTTCGGCCTGGCCCCACCCAGCCTGTCGGCCGTTCAGCGGGCCGCCGGCAAACTGTCGGTGAAGGGCGCGCTGCAAGCCCCGCCGGCCAGCCTGGTCACGGTCGAGGTATTCGCCGGCAAGCCTGGGACCGCCGAGGGCGAACGTTATCTGGGCGCGATCCAGGCGGTCACTGACGGCGTGGGCGATGCGACCTTCGCCGGCGAGGTCGAGGGCGCGGCGGCGGGCTCGGCCATCACCGCCACGACCACCACGGCGGCCGGGGCGACTTCGGCGTTCTCCAAGCCCGTCTCGGCCCGCTAGGTCCCTTCCTTCAGGAACGGCGCGGCCGAGAAGAGCTCGCGCTCTTCCTTGCGCGGGTCGTCGACCATCCTGGACGTCTCGTTGAACAGCAGCGTCGGCCGGCGGGGCAGGGTGTACTTCTCCCAGGCGGGGATCGCCGCGCCGTTCGGGTCGCCGGTCCGCGCGAAGTTCACGAAGGCGCCGCTCATTTGATCTCGGACTTTCTGGGCCGCCGGCCCGGTCCCCGTCTTCGACTCCTTGGCGTCCAGCGTGCCGAACACCAGCGGGATGTCATAGGTGTGGTAGGCGCCCATCTTCGGGTCGATCTGCGCGCCGAAGTCCAGCTGGTACATCCACGCCGGCGCCCCGATCTTGGCGCGCTGCTCAGCCTGGATCAGGTGGCCCGGCCATGAGCGCCCGGCCGTGGTGATGGCGAAGAAACAGTCCGACGGGCTGTAGTTCGGATAGAGCGCTCGGTACTTGGCCACCAGGTAGTCGGGCGACATGTCCAGCACCAGCTCGTTGTCCAGCTTGCCCGGCAGTTCCTCCCAGGTCAGTTCGAAGTTCTTTGGATCGCCGCCCAGGAAGGCCTTCGTCTCGTCGTGGGTGTTGCCGATGATCATCGGAATGTGGCCGCTCTCGCGCGGGGCGTCCGGATAGAACGGGTGACGGGCCAGGACGCCGTGGTCCAGCACCGACCAGAAGATGATGTTGCCCTTGCGCTCCAGCGGGTCCTTCATCTTCAGCGCCGCGACCAGCTGGGCGGCGGGCAGGGTCTTGAGGGCTTCGGTCTGGTCGGGCTTGAGGCCCAGCTTATCCATGAAGGCCTTGGCGCGGATGGTGGCATGGATCGGGCCCATGGCGGTGACGTGCTGGCCGCTCATGGTCGCGACCTTGTGGTACAGGCCCGCCGCGCGCGGCATGGCCATCAGGGTCACCACCTTGCCGCCGCCGCCCGACTGGCCGAACGTCATGACGTTACCGGGATCGCCGCCGAACGCCGCGATGTTGTCGCGCACCCACTCCAGGGCCAGGATCAAATCGAGGTTGCCGACATTGCCGCTGTCGGCCAGCTCGGGTCCGCCCAACCGCGCCAGGTAGCTATAGCCGAAGCAGTTGAGGCGGTGGTTCACCGTCACCACCACCACGTCATAGGTCTTGGCCAGCCAGGTCCCGTCGTACAGCGGGCTGGAGCCCGAGCCGTTCGCGTGCGCCCCGCCATGGACATAGAACATCACCGGCCGCTTCTTCCCGTCGGCGATCCCCGGCGTCCAGACATTGAGGAACAGGCAATCCTCGCTGGTCCCTTCATCGGCCTTGCTCTGGGGAGAGGCCGCGCCATAGGCGAGGGCGTCGACGACACCCTTCCAGGGCTGGGCGGCCTGCGCCGGCTGGAACCGCCGCGCCGAGGTGTCGGCGCCGTAGCGCACGCCCTTGAACACCTTGATCCCGTCGGCCTGCGCGCCGCGCACCTGTCCGGCGGTGGTGGTCGCGACCGGAGCGGCGCGGCCGGCGGCATTGACCCGGGGCGCGATGGACAGCGCCGCGGCTCCCGCCAGCACGGCGCGGCGATCGAGGGTCATCTTGTCTCTCCCAAACTCGTCGTTGGGCGTCGGCCCGCCGGGGGAAAGACGGCGCTTCAGCGCGCGTCGCTTCCCGCCGACGAGGCCTCGGCCAGGCACAGGTCGATGAAGGTCTGCAGGATCGGGCTCTCGTTGTCCTTGCGCCAGGCCATGTAGAGCTCGACCGGTCGGTCGGGCGTGGTCTCGACGGGGCGGAACTGCACGTCGTCGAAGTGCAGGCTCATGGCCGCTTCGGGCACGATCGCCGCGCCCAGGCCCGCATGGACCAGGGCCAGCATCGAGTGGATCTGGGTGACGTGCTGGACGTAGTTGGGCGAGACGCCGTTGGCGTCGAACAGCGTCGTCAGCATGTTGTAGAAATAGCCCGCGCCCTCGGGCGAATACATGATCAGCGGCTGGGCGTCGAAGTCGGCCAGCGTCAGCGAGGCCTTGGCCAGGCGCGCGTCGCCGGTCGGCAGGGCCGCGACCAGCGGCTCGGACAGCACGCGGGCGGTGGCGAACTCGACCCGCTCCATCGGCGGGCGGACCAGGCCGATGTCGATGCGGCCGGTCAGCAGGGCCTCGACCTGCTCACGGGTGACCATCTCGCGCAGGGTGAGGTCGGCGTTGGGCAGGCGGGCCTTCGACAGGATCACCAGCTGCGGCAGGAAGTTGTAGCCGGACGCCGCCGTGAAGCCGATGGCGATCTGGCCGGCCTCGCCGCTGGCGATGCGGCGGGTGGCCAGGGCGGCGCTCTCGGCCAGGCGCAGGATGCGGCGGGCTTCCAGCAGGAAGGCGCGGCCGGCGGGAGTCAGGCGGACCGAGCGGCTGGTGCGGTCCAGCAGGGTGACGCCGAGAATGCGTTCCAGCAGCTGGACCTGCCGGCTCAGCGGCGGCTGGGTCATGTTCAGCCGCTGGGCGGCGCGTCCGAAATGCAGCTCTTCGGCCGTGGCGACGAAGCAGCGCAGCTGGCTCAGTTCGAACATCGGAAAACGCCCATCGACCACACCCTGGAGGCGCGACGCCAGGCGCTCGTTCGGACCGATCGCCAGCGTCTTCTTGCCAGGGAGAGGCGTGAACGCGTTCATGGGATGTGTAAAGCGGGTCGATGCGCCGGACGCATCGACCCGTCCGTCCTTTAGCCGTTGGCGGCGCGACGCAGGTCGCCGGCATTGGCGCGGGCGATCAGGCCTTGCAGCTCGCCGAACTCGGCGGTCGTCAGCTCGGTCAGGGGCAGGCGCACCGGGCCGGCGTCGCGGCCGATCGCCTTCATGCCGGCCTTCACGATCGAGACGGCGTAGCCCTTGCCCTTGTTGCGCAGCGAGATGTACGGCAGCACGAAGTCGCGCAGGCCGGCCATGACGGTGTCGCGGTCGCGGGCGCGCACGGCCTTGTAGAAGTCCAGCGCCCACTCCGGCAGGAAGTTGAAGATGGCCGACGAATAGGTCGTCACGCCCATCTCCAGATAAGGCAGGGCGAAGGTCTCTGCCGTCGGCAGGCCGCCGATATAGGTCAGGCGGTCGCCCATGCGGGCATAGACCCGCATCATCAGCTCCAGGTCGCCGACGCCGTCCTTGAAGCCGACGAGGTTCTCGTTGCGCGCGCACAGCTTCTCGAGGGTGTCCTCGTTGATGATGGCGTTGTCGCGGTTGTAGACGATGACGCCCAGCTTGGTGCTCTTGCAGACCGCCTCGATATGACCGGCCAGGCCTTCCTGGGTGGCGTTGGTCAAGTAGGGCGGTAGCAACAGCACGCCATCGGCGCCGGCCGCTTCGGCGTCCTTGGCCAGGTCGGTGGCGATGGCCGTGCCGTAGCCGCAGCCGGCGATGACCGGGACCTTGCCGGCGGTTTCGGCGACGGCGGCGCGGACCACTTGTCCGACTTCCTCGGGACGCAGCGAGAAGAACTCGCCCGTGCCGCCGGCGGCGAACAGGCCGGCCAGTTCGCGTTCCAGCATCCAGCCGCAATGTTCGCGGTAGGGCGCTTCCAGGAACTGGTGCTGGTCATCGAAATGGGTGACGGGGAACGACAGCAGGCCGCCGCCGAGCTGGCGGGCCATTTCCGTCGGCGACATTCGGCTCATGAAGTCCTCTCCGAGCGGCGGCCGTGGTCTCGGGTCACTCCCGGAGGGCCGCTTCTTGATCGTCACGGTAGAGAGGGCTTGGGGCGCGGTCTAAGCCAAAGGCGCTATGGACCGATACAGAATTTGGCTTGATGCGGCGGAGGCGCGAACCTCCGCCGCGATGGGCCCTATCCGAACAGGGGCACGGGGCCGCGGCCGCCGCCATTCCAGTTGGCCCAGTTGGGGAAGATGTAGGGCAGATCTGCAGGGCTGACGCCGTACCACTGGGCGATGGCGCCGACATATTCTTCGGTGGCGATGGACGGAATCCAGCGGCCGTCGTTGGAAGTATCTTCCGGCCCGCCGAAGGTCATGTCGGGATACCGGCCATGGACCTTGCCATTGGCCAGCGCGCCGCCCAGCACGAGGTGGTTCGAGCCCCAGGCGTGGTCGGTGCCGCCGCTGGCGTTGCCTTTGAAGACCCGGCCGAAGTCCGACATCGTGAAGGCGGTGACATTGTCCTGTAGGCCCAGGGCCTTCATGGCGTTGTAGAAACCGGCCAGGGCGTTGGCCAGATCGCCGTAGAGATTGTTGTGGCTGGCCAGCTCGTTGGTGTGGGTGTCGTAACCGCCCTGGCTGACGAAGAAGGTCTGCTTGGCGTGACCCAGCGTGCCGCGGGCCTCGATCATCCGCGCTGCGCGCAGCAACTGACGGGAGATATCCGAGGTCAGGGCCGCGCCGGTGGTCGGGTGGACGAAATACTTGTCCACGGCCGAGGTGGTCGAGCTGATGATGGTATTGGCGGCCACGGCCTGGGCGTAGGCCGAGCTCATGCCCTTGCTCGTCAGGTCGGTGATCGCGCCATACGACGACGCATCGGCGAAGACGTCCAGCGCCGCCTGGCGAGCCTTCACGGCTGCATCCGTCGAGGCAGCGTTGTAGCCGTTCCGCACGATCGAGCCGCTAGACGGCAGGATCAGCGGCGCGGTGCGATCGCCGATCAGGCAGAGGTTCGAGCCGGCGATCGAGATCAGGGGCGGCAGGCTGGCGGCCTGGGCGCGATCGTTGATCCGACCCATGAAGCCGTCGTTGTTAGTGGCGCGGGTGCGCATGCCCTGCCACTGGTTCTGCTGGTCCTCGTGGGACATCAGGTTCACCGGACGCAGGTCCGGGCGGCTGGTGTAGAGGGCCTTGGTCAAGGGCGCGAACAGGGTGCCGGTGTTGAGCACCGCGCTCAGCGCGCCTTCGTCCCAGGCAGGCTTCAGGGCGGCCATCGCGCCGTGCAGGCCGAAGGCCGTGCCGGTCAGCGGGACGAGGCTCGACTGCGCTAGAGCAATCCCCGAGCCCCGCTGCCTGGCGTAGTCGGCGTAGCGGCTGTCGTTGGGCACGACCATGTTCCAGGCGTCGTTGCCGCCGAACAGGAAGACCCCGACCATGGCGCGGTAGCCCGACGTATCGGCGGCCAGGGCGCTGGAGATGCCGAGCTGGCCCAGAGCGGCGACGGCCGAGCCGCCGGCGGTCAGGCGCAGGAGTTCACGACGAGAGACGGTCATTACGCTTACCGATCGACTTGGAAGAAGGGGGAACTGGCGGCGATGTACAGCGCGACCTGGGCGCGCTTGCGGGTCTGCAGGGCCGCGTTGCTGTTCTTGACGGCGGCCATGGCGGTCAGCATCGACTGGCGCTGGTCTTTGGTCATGGTCCCGTTCAGCAGGACCAGATTGATCCGGTCGACGATCTTGCCGTCGTCGCTGCCTAGCGCCTCCCAAGCGGCCCAGTTCGGCGTGGTCCCGGTGGCATACGTGATCACGGCCTGCTTCTGGAACTCGCCGCGCGCCCCGTCGCCGCCCACGGTCCAGTCATAGAGGAAGTTGTGCCGCGCCAGGGTGGTGGACGTGGTCATCAGCTTGCTGACAGGGCTGAGCAGGCCCGCGCCTTGGGGCAGCGGGAACTCGTAGGGATAGAAGTTGAACACCGACGGCGCCCGGAACGGCGCCTGGCCCATGCCGGCGTCGCGGGTGACGAAGGCGTAGCCGTCGGTCTGGTAGCCAATGGCGCGGGCCAGCGACGTGGCCAGCAGCACAGGCTCCTTCACCTTACCGGGCAGTTGCGAGACGGTGCGGGCCTCGCTGTCCAGATAGATGGCGCGGATCACGGCCTTCATGTCGCCGCGCACGCTGGAGCCATTGTTGGCGAACACCGCCGCGACCCGACCCACATAGGCCGGCGTTGGATTGGCCAGGGTCAGCTGCTGGATCAGGCGCTTGCAGATGTAGGGCGCAGTGTTGGGGTGGTTGAACATCGTGTCGACCACGGCGTCGACATTGGCCTGCTGGGATGCGTTGACCGGGACCGTCCGGCCCAGGAAGGTCTTGGATCCGGTGTCGAAGCGCGTGGCGTACATCACCATCGGCTTGGACCAGTCGCGCTTGCTGTTGTCGGTCAGCGCCGCGCTGTCCAGGCGAGCATAGGTCCAGCCTGTCAGGGCGCGGGCCACTTCCTTGACGTCGGTGTTGCTATAGGTCGGGATGGTCGCGCCGTCGTTGTCGGTCTGCGGCGTGCCGTCTGGGTTCAGGAGGACGGTGCCGACCGAGAACAACTGCATCAGCTCGCGGGCATAGTTCTCGTTGGGCTGGCTCTTGTTGCTGTCGGCCATGTCCAGGTATTCGCCCATGTACGGATTGAGCGTGACGGCCTGGAGGATGTCGCGGTAGTTTCCGAAGGCGTTGCCCAGCAGAATCTGGTTGAAGGTCGCCAGGCCCGCCGTGTTGCCGACGTCGACGGCCGAGGCCACCACGATCTGCGACAGGGCGAAAGCCACGCGCTGGCGCAACTGGTCCTGGCCGCCGATGGCGTTGGCGTAGAACCGCATCTGCATCGGCGTGGCCGAGAAGTTCTCGCGGTTGCAGTTGGTCAGGTCCTGGCCGGTCAGCGTCGAGCAGAAGGTGCTGGGCACAGGCTTGGCGGCCAGGTCGGCATAGCTGCTGCTGCTCAGCGTGAACTGCTCGTCCATCCAGGCCGCCACCGACCGCTTGGCGACGATGGCGTCGATCAGCTCCGGCGTGGGCCCAAAGCTGGCCTGCTTGGCGAAGCGCGCGGCTTCATCCGGCAGGATCTCGCCGGTTGGGGCCATGCCGATGGTATCGGGAATGGCAGGGCTGGAGGCAGGTTTGGCGCCGCCGCCGCTGGAGCCTCCGCCACAGGCGGAGAGGAAGACCGACAGGCTCAGCGCCGCGGCCGTGCCAAAGTACTGTTTACGCATGACGATACCCTCGACGCGAAACGGCTGCCGCGCGCCTGAAACTGGAAACTGAACAAAAATCGTAGGTTAGCGGTCCTGGAAGGTGACCTCCTTGACCGCTCTGACGCCGCCTTGGCGGTGAAGTTGGACAAAGATGTCGACGACGCGCCGGACGTGATCGACCACGTCGGCCCGCCGCAGATTGGCGCCAGCCTGCAAGGCCATCAGCGCCAACTGGTCGACCGCGCCGGCCGGATCGTCGGCGTGGACGGTGGTCATCGAGCCGGGGTGGCCGCTGGACACCGCGCGCAGGAACGAGAAGGCCTCGGCGCCGCGCAGTTCGCCCAGGATGATCCTGTCAGGACGCAGGCGCAGGGAGGCTTGCAGCAGATCCTCGGCCGTGACGCGGGCTTCGCCCTGGTCGCCACGCACGGCGACGAGACCGATGGCGTTGGGATGGACCAGGCGGATTTCCGGCGCGTCCTCGATCAGCACCAGGCGCTGGTCGAGGGGAACCTCCTTGAGAAGGGCGTTGAGGAAGGTCGTCTTGCCGGTCGAGGTGCCGCCGCTGACGACGATGTTCTTGCCGGCCCGCACGGCGGCGGCCAGGAAGTTCTTGATATCGCCGGCGCTCAGGAAAGCGCGCAGGATGGCGTCGGAGTTGGGCTGGGGCTTGAGCGCCAGATCGAAGGCGTCGTTGCTGGCGTAGTCGGTCAGGCTCAGGTCGCTGACCACGTGCTTGCGGATCGCCACGGCCAGCCCCTCGCGGGTCGCCGGCGGGGCCACGACCTGCACCCGCGCGCCGTCGGGCAGCACGGCCGAGAGCAGGGGGTGCTCGCGACTGACGCCCTGGCTGGACAGGCTGGCGACCTGGCGGGCCAGGCGCCACAGGTTGGTCTCGTCCAAGGCCGGAACCTCGACGCATTCAGCGGCTCCGCCGAGCCGTTCGACCCACAGCTCGCCGGGGCGATTGACGTAGAGGTCCGTCACCACCGGATCGGCCAGCCACGGCGCCAGCGGCGCGAGATAGGCCTCGAGATAGACGCCGAACTTGGGCGCCAAAGTCTTGTGGGGGAGGGCGGTCATTTGCGAACGCCCGAGAAGTCCAGGTCACGGGCGACGAAGATCGTCACCGGCGCGCCCTGGCTGGTCTGGATGGTCGGCGAGATCTTGTTGTCGATCGGGGTGACCGCGCCGGCCAGGGTGGCGGCCTGGGCGGCCGAGCCGATGTAGATCTGCGAGGTCGAGCGGGCGTTGCCGACGGCGGCGACGCCGGCGTTCAGCACCGACATCAGGATCGAACCGCCGAAACGGCTGAAGAAGTGCCGGTCGACCTTGCCCTCCAGGCCGCCGCGACCCAGCGGGTCGGCCGCGGGCGAGGCGATCTGGACCGAGACGCCGTCGGGCCGGATCACCCGGGTCCAGATCACGAAGACGCGCGAGGCGCCCTGGGCGACGCCGGACTTGTACTGGCCGATGACCCGGCTGCCGCGCGGGATCAGCACGGCGGAGCCGTCGAAGCTCTTGATGTCGCGGGTGACCATCGCGCGGGCCAGGCCCGGCAGGTCGGAATTGATCGCCGTCTCCATGACCGCCGGGATCACCGCGCCCTGCGGGATCAGGGCGTCCAGATCGCGCAGGGCCTTAGCCTTGGCGGGCTCGCTGTCGCTGCTGCCGATGCGGTCGGCGAACTTCTCGTCGGGGTTCAGGCCGGCGTTGACGGCCTTGGTCGCCATCGGCGAGGCCGGGGTCATTTCGGCGCTGGCCTTGATCAAGGTCGGGGCGCCGCCGAAATCGACCACCAGGGTCGGAGCCCGGCGGCGCTGATCCATATCGACGGCTGGAACCGGCGGCAGCGGCTCGGCGGCCATGGCGGTTATCTGTGCCGGCGTCGGGGGCAGGCTGTTGTTCTCGGTGAATTGCGGACCAGGGATCACGGCCGGCGGCGCGGCGGGCGCGGTCAAGGCGGTGGTGGCTACGGCCTCGACCTTGGCCGGGCGCGGCGGCCTGGCTTGCGCGTCGGCGCGATGGCTGGCCATCAGCATGAACACGCCGACGCCGAGCAGGCCGAAGCCAGCCATGATCACGGGCGTCGGCAGGCCGGCATGGGCCCGGGCCACGCGTGGCTGGGCCTGGGCGTCGGCGGCGGCGAGGTCTTCCTGCACCTGGACGGACTGGCGGGGATCGGTCATCGGACGGCTCCCGCGAAGGCGGCGTTGGTCACGGTCAGGGCGGACTTGCCCGAGCGCAGCACGAACTTCGGGGCCAGCTGGTCGACGACCAGATAGCCGTCGCGGACCACGGCGTTGGCCAGACCTTCGACGCCATCGGCGTTGACCACGAACACGGCCGGCAGGTCGGCTTGGGCCGGCCAGGCGAAATAGGTGGCCGCGCCGTCGTCGAAGACCTTGGCCGGCTGGATGGCGGCGTCGCCCTTGACGCTGTAGGCGGCGTTGCGGGCCACCGGCGCGGCGGGAGGCGGTGGTGGCGGCGCGGCCGTCACGACGACGGGGGCTGGGACCAGGAAACGCACGACATAGGCCAGGTCCTTGGTCGAGGCCTTGGGGCCGGCGACGACCAATTCGAACACGTAACGGCGACGGTCGGTCACCACGGTCATGTTGGTGGCGGCCGTGCGGTCCAGGGGCTTCAGGAACAGCAGGTTGGCCTTCTTGTTCGGCGTCACCTGCCAGCCCAGGGCGTCGCCGATCGAGACGTTCTCGATGCGCTCGTCGGGGGCGTACTCCAGCATGGTCTGGATGCCGAAATAGCCGGTCAGGCGCACGACCTGGTCGGCGTCGTAGGCGACGGTGCGGATGCGGGGGTCGACGGCGCCAGGACGCGGGGCGTCGGCGGCCATGACGGGACCGGCGAGGGCTGCGCCGAGGGCCAGGGCGGCCAACAGCGTGCGGGGGTAAGCGAAGGTCACTGGTCTCTCCGGGCGCCCGAGGCGGCGCGGCGGGGGGCGGGGGTACGGCGATAGGTCTGGCCCAGCGGAGCGCCGGGGGCGGCGTAGGCGGCTTGCGTGGTCGGGCCACGATCCGAGACGATAGTCAGCAGGCGCGGACCGATCGGATCGGCGGCGGTCGGAGCGTCGCGGCGATCGAGGGCCGCGGCCGCAGCGGCGACGGTGGCGGCGCGGCTCAGCGGCTCGACCTGCGAGGTCGCGTAGCGGGGCGCTTCCGGCGCGGCGGCGATGTCGTTCCAGGCGGCCCCGACCAGGCCGCGCGGCAAGCGCAGGCCGGCGGCGATGACGCCCAGGGCGATCACCGACAGCACCATGACCAGGGCGAAGACCAGGGTCAGGACCAGCACGGTCACGGCGGGGCCGAGGTCGAAGGCGGCGAACTGCTGGGCGGAGCGGGCTTCGGCCAGCGCCTTCAGCGACGGGGCCAGCATGGCCAGTTCCAGCGACAGGGTCAGGGTGGCGGTCAGCGGGATCAGGGCCAGGGCGATCATCGCCTTCAGCCAGCCCTCGACCAGGCCGCGAGTGGTCTCGAACAGCAAGAGGCCGGCGATCAGCGGGGCGAGGGCCAAAAGGATGGCCAGCACGACCTTGGAGGCCAGCAGCACGCCCAGCGAGGACAGCACCAGGGTCATGCCGCCGGTATTGACCGCGAAGGCGCCGAAGCCCGGTCCGCCTTGCGTGGCCGCCGCGCCGACGCTGGCGCGGCTGGCCATCAGGGCCGCCGACTTCTGCAGGCCGTCGAAGGCGTCCTGCAAGGCCGGGAAGGGATGGGCGTTCTGGCCCAGCAGCAGGCCGCCGACCTCGGCCGGGGCCTTGGTCAGGGTGTCATAGACCAGGGTCTGGAAGAACGGCCAGTTGGTGGCCAGGGCCACGACGATGCCGACCTTCAGCACCGACATGGTGGCGTCGCCCACGCGAAGGCCGCCACGGCCCAGCATCAGGCGATAGCCGATGAAGACCACGTACAGGGTCATCAGGCCGGTCAGCAGCAGGGCGACCGGCGAGCCCGGGCCAGCCAGGGCGCCGTAGCCGGTCTGGGCCAGCTCATGCACTCGGCAGTCGACCGAGTCGATCAGGCCCGAGACCATCGGGGCGTCGACGGGAAGTTGCGCGCAGGTCGCCATCACGCGGCCCTTACCAGCTTGGACATCCAGGCCGAGGGCTCATCGCCCAGCTGTTCGCGCAGGGCGTCCAGCTTGCGCACGGTGCTCTCGCGGCCCGACAGTACGGTCAGCAACTCGGGCGAACCGGCCAGGTTCAGGCGGGCCACGACGCTGTCGGTCCCGTGCTTGATCAGGAAGCAGCGCGAGGTGTCGGGCAGGGTCTTCACCAACTCGAACTCGTGCGCGGTGAGGCCGAAGCCTTCGCAGTAGTCCTTGGCCTGGGCCTTGGGGTTGGCCATGAAGATTTGGGTCGCGGCCTGCTCGATGATGGCGCTGGCGATGCGGCTCTCCAAGGCGTCCTGGGCGCTTTGGGTGGCGAAGCCGACCACGCCGTTGCGCTTGCGCAGGGTCTTTTCCCAGTCGCGGATGCGGGCGACGAAGACGTCGTCGTCCAGGGCCTTCCAGCCCTCGTCGATGACGATCAGGGTCGGGTGGCCGTCCAGGCGCTGCTCCACGCGGTGGAACAGGTACATCATGGCGGGCGTCCGCAGCGCCGGATCGTCCAGCAGCTGGGTCATGTCGAAGCCCAGGGTCAGCTGGTCCAGGTCCAGGCCGTCGGCCTCGTTGTCGAACAGCCAGGCGTGCTCGCCCGCGCCATGCCAGGGGGCCAGGCGCGCGGCCAGGTCGGCGGCGTCGGGACGGCGCGCGCCCCGGAACAGCTCGGCGAACCAGCGCAGACGGCGCAGGTTCGGGGCCTGGTCATAGCTGGCGTCGACGGCGTCCTTGATCCGCGCGGCGTCATCGGCCGACAGGGTCTCGCCCGGGACGGATACGAGCTTGGCGACCCACTCGGTCAGGAACTTGCGGTTGGTCGCCGTGTCGGCCAGGGCCAGCGGGTTGAAGCCGGTGGGCTGGCCCGGACGCAGGGTCTCGTAGCGACCGCCGATGGCGCGCAGGAAGATCTCGGCGCCGCGGTCCTTGTCGAAGAACACGATGCGCGGACTGTACTTGCGGGCTTGGGCCAGCAGGAAGTTCAGCACCACGGTCTTGCCCGAACCCGACGGGCCGATGACCGTGAAGTTGCCCAGGTCGCCCTTGTGGAAGTTGAAATGGTACGGGCCGGCCGAGGTGGTCTCCAGCAGGGTCACCGCGTGGCCCCAGTGGTTGTTCTCGGCCTGGCCGACCGGGAAGTTGTGACCGCTGGCGAAGCCGGCGAAGTTGGCGGTCGAGATCAGAGCTTTCCGGGCGATATCCTTGAAGTTGCCCGGGAACTGGGCCCAGAAGGCCGGCTCCAGATTGATGTCCTCGCGCACGGCGATGGCGCCTATCTCGGTGAAGGCCGACATCACCTCGGCGGTGGAGCGATCCAGGCCGTCGAGGGTCTCGCCGCGCACCAGCACGGTCAGGTGATGCTCGCCGAAGGCGGCGCGGCCCGAGACGACGTCGTCCTTGGCGCGGGTCAGGTCGGCGCGCAAGGACAGGCCGTCGTCATCGGCGGCCTTCATGCGGCGCAAAGCGAGGTTCATGCGCTCCAGGGTCGGCTGGCGATCGACGAAGCCGAAGCTCTGGGTGACGACCATTTCGCAGGGCAGGCGCAGCAGGTCGTCCAGCATCCCCGGCGTGGTCTGGGCCGGATAGTCCTTGATCGAGACGATGGAGCCGAAGCTTCGGGCCAGGGCGCCGGCGCGCGACAGCTCCAGCGTTTCCAGGCCGAAGCTGGCGCGGCGATAGGGCAGGTACTCGCCGGCGTCGCCTTGCGGGACCAGCACCGGACGCATCTCGCCGTTGTAGAGGCAGGAGAGGAATTCGAGCGGCTCGGAGCAGCGGCCCGTCGCGCCGTCATAGGTTCCAAGCACCCGCGCGCCATAGGGAGCGAGGGCCGAGATCAGGCTGTCACGCGCGCTGTCCAGTTCGCGGCGATCGGCGGCCTGGATCGCGGCGGCCTCGGCCTTGCCGGTTCCCTTGAGGGCGCGCAGCAGGCCGTCGATGACGCCGCCATGGCCCTGCAGCGGACGGCGGACAATCGTCAGGAACAGGTCGTTGACGTAGAGCTTTCGGGCCGCGAGGCGTTCGCTCCAGGTCGCGTCGAGGTCGGCGCTGAAGGCGTCGGCGAAGGCGCCTTGGGTGCGGGCGTCGACCTGGCGGCGGACGATGTGATGGTAGATGGCGAAGCGCGAGGACGACAGGCCGCGCAGCATCACGTCGCGCACGGCCTTGCGGTAGTTCAGCTCCTCGCTGTCGGCCGTCTCGAACGGCAGGCCGGCCAGGTGGATGACCTGCATCAAGAGGCCGTCGCGCGTCTCGATCGTCATGTCGTCGAGGTGGCGGGCATAGGGCAGGCGCTTGCCGACCGTGGCCTCCTTACGCGGGTTCAGGCGCTGTAGCTGTTGCATCGCCAGGCTCGGAAATTGGGTACGCGGGGACAGCGGCTGACCTTGGTCAGCCAGAGATCGAAGATGCGGGGCTCGCGCAGGCAGGCCGCATAGCCGATCGCGTGGATCACCAGCGCGGCCGCGATGGCCCAGAACGACTTGGTGATCAGGAAGAACTCGGCGGTGACCACGCCGTTGATCACGAAGTAGCTGTAGGTCACGCCCGCGAACATCTGCGGGCGGGTCAGGGCGCCGAACACCACGTCGCGATCCAGCGGGGCGGCCATGGTCTTAGGCGGCGCCCGAAGCGGCGCGGATGCCGCTGACGATGGTGGTGGCCCCGAACAGGATGAAGCAGCCCAGGATCACGGTGGCGCCGTAACGCCAGTTCAGGCGGCCGGTCAGCATCATGAAGCCGACGGCGGCCACGGCCATGACGGCCACGGCGGTGGCGACATTGCCCATCAGCGTGCCTTGCAGCCAGGTCACGCCGGCGAGCAGGGCGCTGGAGCCTTGCGGGTCGGCCTGCACGGCTTGGGCGTGGGCTTGGCTGGCTGAGGCGAAGGCGGCCGCGAGGGCCAGGAGGGACTTACGCATCACTAGGGAGCTCCGAGGGCGGGAACGGCGAAGGCGGCCCCGGTCGCGGCCATGCGGCCGAGGATCGAGGTCACGTAGGCTTGGGTTTCGGCATAGGGCGGCACGCCGCCGTGCTTGCGGACGGCGCCGGGACCGGCGTTGTAGGCGGCCAGGGCCAGGCGGACGTCGCCGCCGAACTCCGAGAGCATGCGGCGCAAGTACATCGTCCCGCCGCGAATGTTCTGGGCGGGGTCGTGCGGATCGACGCCCAGGTCGCGGGCGGTGCCCGGCATCAACTGCATGACGCCGATCGCGCCCTTGTTCGACAGGGCGGTCGGGCGGAAGCGGCTCTCGCGCCAGGCCACGGCCTCGACCAGCTTGGGATCCAGGGCATAGGCGGTGGCGGTGTTCGAGATCTGCGCACGCACAGCCTCGACGCCGGGTGTAGCGGCCAGCGGGGCAGGGGCGAGCGCCAAGGTCTGGACGCCGTCCTGCGTGAAGACGGAGGGGCCTTCGAAGCGCGTGACCGCGCCGTCGTCGCTGATCTCCAGCACCTGGGCGGCGGCGGGCCAGGCCATCAGGCAGAGAGCTGCGGTAATCGCCGGCAGCGAAGCCTGGCGGGCGATATCAAACGTCACTGCGCCCCCTCAGGTCCGTGGGTTCAAATCAATGTGGTTAATTGGTATCGGGCGCACCGTTTCAGTGTAATGCGGCAGGACAGCGCATCTATTTTTGCTTCCGTCGTCAAAACTGCTGATGAATAAGCAGAATTTATGCTCAAGCTCGGTGTTAAGTCGGAAGTCTGACTTATCTAATTTCTTAATTTGTGGTTAATTTTGTATGGTATTGACCTGAATACATAACTGCGTTGGGTGATGGCGGCCTGAAAGCCTGAGAATGCTTGCCTGTGGATAGAATCACTCGCCAACTTGAGCCCAAGTGCGGCCAGGGGCGTTCCATGTTGGCGTTGAACAAGACTCGCGAGTGGCTGATCCGGAACTTCGCCGGATGCTTGCTGGGCGGTTGGCTGGTGATCGCGGTGGTGGGGCTGACGGCCCTCAACGGTTGATCTGGAAGCGGGGTTCGAGCGATCGGCGAGAGGGTCTCCAGCCGCTCGCCTATGGCGCCTATGCAACTTGGTTAAAGAATGTTGCGGAACGCTGTCATCTGAAAGCCCGGTTTTCGCGTTGAAAGCTTGTCTACAGACGCCGGAACCGACTTTGCCGCTCGACATCGAAGACCTGAACCGACTGCTTTTCCAGACTGAACAGGCCCGCCGCCTGCTCGTCGGCGACCGATTGAGCGAGCACGGCGTCATCTTCGGCCAGTGGCTGGTGCTGGACGCCTTGTACAAGGAAGGACTGTCGTCGATGACCGCCCTGGCCGCCGTGATCGGCGCCGACCGCACCACCTTGACCCGCACGATCGATGGCTTGGTCAGCGTCGGCTATGTCGAGCGCACCACGCCGGCCGAGGATCGCCGTCTGGTCGTCGTCGACCTGACGGCCGCCGGCCGCACGGTGTCCGAAGCGATCCTGGCCGGTCTGGCGCCGACCCACGAGACCATTTTCGCCGGCTTCACGCGTCAGGACCTGGACGTGCTATCGGTTCTTCTTGCCCGGTCTCTGGCGCAGATAAAGCTGGCCGCCGCTGAAGGTCCAGGGCCCAAGGCGCTTCCCAGACTGGAGCGGCGGGGGCTGCGCGCTGGCGAGACGAAACGGCGAGCGCGCCTGCGGTCCTAGGTCGAGCTCGGTCAGCACGTGGCCGGCGTCGTTGAGGATGACCATCCGCCACGGACCGGGCTTGGCGAAGGCTTCAGGGTAGTCGCGGATCAGGGCCGCGCCCAGCCTCCAAGCCTCGCGCTTGGCTTCATCCAGGTTGCGCAGCAGAGCGCCTTCCAGATCGGGAAAGTGTTCAGGCGAAACGATCTCGAACCGAAATCTGCGCATCACACCCTGCGGCGACGCTGAATGCGTCGAGTCGGAGAACGCGTCTCCGACAAAAAGGCGCCGCAGTAGGACAAGGGGGAGTTGAAAAAGACGGTCTCGGTTCGCCTGTGTCTTACCGGTTACACCGGAGCTTGGTCCTCGTTTTCGTTTCGCTTTTTTTCGATTTCTGCTGCTCAGCCCGCGCCAGCAACGGCTTTCGCTGCTTCTTGCTTCACTAAGCCTCACGAACAGTGGCTTGCAAAAAATGGAAGTCGATCGCAGCATGTGGGTAATTGATACCGGTGTCATAAGAACACCGTTCTGGGAGGGAATGAGGAAATGGCAGTATCACACCTGCGCGCCCGTCTGCTCTGCGGGGCCGCCGCTCTGGCTTCCGTCCTGGCCGCCGGCGCCGCCAACGCTCAGCAAGCCGCGCCGCCCGCCGCTGCTGACGACACCGTCGAAGCCGTCGTCGTCACGGGCTTCCGCAACAGCCTGGCGCAAGCTCTGAACGTGAAACGCTCCTCGGCCGCCGCCGTGGACGCGATCTACGCCGAGGACATGGCCAAGTTCCCGGACCTGAACCTGTCGGAATCCATCCAGCGCATCCCGGGCGTCGCCATCGCGCGTGACGCCGGCGAAGGCCGCCAGATCTCGGTGCGCGGCCTGGGCGCCCAGTTCACCCGCGTGCGCATCAACGGCATGGAAGCCCTGACCACTTCGGGCGGCACCGACGCTTCGGGCGGCACCAACCGCAGCCGTTCGTTCGACTTCAACGTCTTTGCCTCGGACCTCTTCAACCGCATCACGGTGCAGAAGACCGCCTCGGCCGAGACGGAGGAGGGCTCGCTGGGCGCGACTGTCGACCTGAACACCGCCCACCCGTTCGACAAGCGCGGCTTCAACTTCGCCGTCTCTGGCAAGATGGGCTACAACGACCAGGCCAAGAAAGCCTCGCCGCGTGTCGCGGCCCTGATCTCCAACACCTGGCGGGACGACACCATCGGCGCCCTGTTCTCGGTCGCCTATTCTCAGCGCGACCTGCTTGACGAAGGCACGAGCACCGTGCGCTGGCAGACCGGCACGGCCACGGCTCCGGGCTTCCGCAGCGTGAAGGGCGCGACCTGCGCCACCAACGCCGCCGCCTGCGCCGAAGCCAACGGCGCGGTCCACCCCCGCATCCCGCGCTTCGACTGGTACCGCAACAAGCAGGACCGCCTGGGCATGACCGGGTCGCTGCAATGGGCCCCGGACGACAAGACCACGGTCTCGTTCGACGTCCTCTACGCCGACTTCAAAGGCGAGCGCAGCGAGGACTTCCTGGAAACCTTCACGCCCCAGACGGCGGGCGCCTGTACGGCGACCTCGCCGGCCTCGTGCGGCATCAACCAGGTCGACGTGGTCGACTACACGGTGACCAATCCGCGCTCGGGCTTCCCGGTCATGACCAAGGGCGTCTGGAACAATGTCGACCTGAAGACTGAGCAGCGCTACGACAAGCTGGAAACCGAATTCCGTCAGTTCACCCTGGCGGGCGAGCACCAGTTCACCGACAAGTTGAAGGCCAAGGGCGTGATCGGCTTCTCGAAGTCGACCTTCTCCAACCCGGTCCAGAACACCGTCCAGTGGGATCAGTACAACGTCCAGGGCTACAGCTTCGACTATAGCGGCGGCGACACCTATCCGGTGATCAAATACGGCACCGGCGACACCGTGAACGCCGACGCCTGGACCCTGGCCGAAATCCGCATGGTCCAGGGTTATGTCGACAACAGCTACAAGACCGCCCAGTTCGACCTGCAATATGACTGGAGCGACGCCTTCAAGCTGAAGGGCGGCCTGGCCTACAAGGCCTACAACACCGACAGCACCGCCTTTGCCCGCTCGAACGGCACGACGGCGAACATCAACCCGATCTCGTCGGCCGACCTGCGCAACGTTCCGCGCTCGTCCTATGCTCAGACGATCGACTTCTCGAGCCTGAACATCCCGGCCGGCAACGTGACCTCGTGGATCACACCCGACCTGCAGAAGGCCATTGCGGCCCTGCACATGGACGACGTGAACTACGGCAAGACGGTCACCACGACGCCGGGCGCCGTCTGGACCAGCCCGTTCGGCAATTCGTGCTTCACCTCGGGCTGCGGCATCTACAACCTGGGCCGCGAGCCCAGCCTGGGCAGCAACTATACGATCGATGAGTGGGATACGACCGGCTACGTCCAGGGCGACTTCAACTTCGACGTCGGCGGCGTGCCGGTGCGCGGCGACATCGGCGCCCGCTATGTCCAGACCCGCCAGAAAGCGCTGGGCTACGGCGTGGTGCCCTCGACCGTCAACGGCGTGAACTATCAGACGATCTCGGCCACGACCGCCACGCGTTCGTACAACGACTTCCTGCCGGCCCTGAACGTCGTCGTCGAGCCGACCGAGAGCCTGCTGCTGCGCTTCGGCGCCGCCAAGGTCATGTCGCGCCCGAACCTGGGCTCGCTGACGCCGGGCGTGAACATCGGCACCGGCTCGACCAAGTCGGTGACCTCGGGCAACCCGTTCCTGGATCCGTACCGCGCCAAGACCGCCGACGCCGCGGTCGAGTGGTACTTCCAGCCGGGCGCGCTGCTGTCCTTCGCCTACTTCTACAAGGACATCTCGACCTTCGTTCAGAGCTACACCTCGGCTCTGTCGACCTTCGACAAGAACCCCTTCGGCCTGCCGGACAGCGCCGCGGTCGCGGCCTGCGGCACCACGCCGGGTTGCGCGCCGAACCTGCCGGTCTGGCAGTTCAGCACCTCGGTCAACACGCCCGGGGGCCCGCTGAAGGGCTTCGAGATCAACTACCAGCAGCCCTTCACCTTCCTGCCTGCGCCGTTCGACAAGTTCGGTGTCCTGGCCAACTACACCCGTGTGACGTCGAACGTGACGTACCTGTCGTCGACCGGCGCGGTGGCGGCCGTTGGCCCGCTGACCAACCTGTCGAAGAACAGCTACAACGCCACGCTGTACTACGAGACCAAGAAGATCAGCACCCGCGTCTCGGCGGCGTATCGTTCGAAATACCTGACCCAGATCCCGGGCCGTAACGGTTCGGACGTGGAGGGCACCAAGGCGACTCTGAACTTCGACGCCTCGCTGACCTACACCTGGAACAAGCACCTGGCCTTTACGCTCGAGGCGGTCAACCTGAGCAACGAGAAGCAGAACCAATACTACGACAGCAGCCAGCTGGTGTCATTCTACCACGAGACGGGCCGCGAGTTCTTCGCCGGCTTCCGCTACACCTTCTAAGACAACAGGCGGCGCGGTTCCTTGAAGCCGCGCCGCTTCCCTTACAGGCGCCCCCGATGTCCAGATTTCCCGATCGTCGGTCGGTGGTGCTGGCAGGCCTCGCGGGCCTGACGGCCGCGCCGGCCTTCGCCAAGCCTCCACGCTTCGACGCCATTCTCTCGGCCAGGCCCGATCCTCGCGCCGTCCGGAACTTCGCCACCCTGGGCCAGGCGCTGGACGCCGCGCCGGCTTCGGGCGAACGGCCCTTCCGCATCCTGGTTCCGAAAGGGACCTGGCGAGAGCAGGTCACCGTCCGCAAACCCAATGTCCACCTGGTGGGCGAGGGCAGGACGGCCAGCGTCATGGTGTTCAACGAGTACGCCGCCGGCCGCAACCGTCCGGGCGGTCCGCCCGAGATCGCGACCATGACCGTGCTGGCGCCGGGCTTCCGCGCCGAGCGCCTGACCATCGCCAACGACTTCGACTATCCGCACAACATGCCCGCCGAGGTCGATTATGACCGCACCGGCGCCAGCGGGGCCCAGGCCACGGCGCTGAAGCTGGGCGAGGGCAGCGACCGCGCCTATTTCGAGGATGTGGCCCTGACCGGCTGGCAGGACACCCTGTTCACCGACGCCGGCCGCAGCCTGTTCCGCAACTGCTATGTCAGCGGCTGCGTCGACTTCATCTACGGCCGGGGCGTGGCGGTGTTCGACCGCTGCGAGATCCGCTCGCGCACGCGGCCGGGCAAGGACTTCCACGGCTTCATCGCCGCGCCCGACACCGATCGCCGCCAGCCCTATGGCCTGGTGTTTTTGGACTGCCGCCTGACGCGGGACGCGGACATGCCCAAGCACACGATGGCGCTGGGGCGTCCGTGGCGGCACACCATGACCTTCCCGGACGGCCGCTACGGTAATCCCGGCGCCGTGGGCCACACCGCCTTCATCCGGTGCTGGATGGACGACCACATCGTCCCGGAAGCCTGGTACCCGATGCACTACAATCTGAAAGGCGGACGCCGGGCCATGTACCAGCCCGAGGACGCCCGCCTGTTCGAATACGCCAGCAAGGGTCCCGGGGCCGGCAAGCCGTCCAAGCGGCGCCGCCAACTGACGGCGGGCCAGGCCAAGGCCTACACGGTCTCCAACTTGCTGAGCGGCTGGAGACCGTAGCGGGTCCTACATCGGGCCGACGCCACCGCCCGGCGCGCCGAAGTCGAAGGCCGGCTCGCGGGCGCGGCGGGGATTGGGGACACCCTTCCCGCCGAAGCCGTAGGTGATGCCGATGAACACGGCCCGCAGGTCCAGGTCCATGGTCCGGCGGTCCTTCAGGGCGGCGGTGTTGATCACCAGCTTGTCGCCGAAGGTGTTCAGGGCGTCCTGCACCGTCACCACGCCCGAGATGCGGTCGTTGAACTTGTGGCGGTAACCCAGGTTCACCATGCCGGTCGGTTCGCGATAGCCTTGCGGCGTCAGGCGCTTGCCGATGGCGAAGCCGCTGATCTGGATGAAGTCCTTGGGCGTGGCCTGCACGTTCAGCGCCGCATAGCCCGAGACGGTCCAGGCCGAGCGTTTGTCGGGGAAACCGAGGTCCGTCGCGCCGATCTCGTTCCAGGCCGCGTTGCCGCTGATCGTGTAGCTGACCTTGGGCGACAGGCGGGCGTTGGCGACCAGCTCCAGGCCGCCGCTGCGGCTCTTGGCGAGGTTGGCCTTAGTGGTCAACAGCACGCCGCCGCCCAGGTCGCGGACGACGTCGGTCACCCCGTCGCGGGCCTCGCGCCAGTACAGGGTGCCCAGATAGTAGTTGAAGCCCTTGCGCCGCTGGTAGGCGACCTCGAACGAGTCCGTGGTCTGGGGCTTCAGGCGCGGGTCGCCCTGGCGGTAGCTGTAGGGGTCCTGATAGATCCGGTAGGGGTTCAGGTCGGTGGCCGACGGACGCTGGATGCGGCGGCTGTAGCTGGCGTTGACCTGCCGCATGTCGTCGACCTTGTACTGCATGTGCAGCGACGGATAGGCGCGCAGATAGTCGTAGCCATCCTTCAGGTTCGAGGTGACCTGGTTGGTGTCGATCTTCACGTCCTCGACCCGCAGGCCCGGCATCACCGTGAAGTCGCCGAACGCGCGGCTGTAGGTGACGTAGCCGGCGTTGATCACTTGGTCGTACTTGAACCGGTTGGTCAGGGCCGGATCGACGACCAAGGCGCCGCTATTGGGGCCGCGGGCGCCGTAGTTGTCGTAGTCGTTGTCGTCGACCTGCAACTCATAGCCGACGTTCAGCTTGGCGCCGCCGGCCAGGGTGCGCTTGTAGTCGGCCTTGACGCGGCCTTGCACCAACTCGTCGCCGACGCGGACGCGCTCGACAGAGTTGGAGGCCACCGGCAACTGGTTGAAGGCGTCGGCCAGGGTGATCAGAGCGTCGCGGGTGCGTTCCAGGCTGGCGTTCAGCGTGAATTCCTCGTCCTGGTGTGACAGCTTGCGGCGCAGGTCGCCCGACAGGCCGGCCACCGAGCGTTTCATCTGGCCGTCGGCGCGGCGCTGGAAGCGGGCGTTGGGCGCGCCATTGACGTCCTTGCCGTCGTAGAACGAGCCGGCGTCGGTGTCGTAGGTCACGTCGTTGTAGCGGGCCTCGGCGCTGAGGCGGGTCTGCTTGTCCAGGTCGTAATCGACGCCGGCGCGAGCGTTGTAGGCATTGCCTCGGCTGGCGAAATTGATCTGCTGGCGGCTAGTCGCGTACTTGCCGCTGAGGGCGTCGAAGCGCTCGCGGTCGTCGACGATCTCGCCCTTGGCCTTGTCGCGGCGCCAGCCGGCGTCGGCCGACAGGGTCAGCCGCTTGGTGTTGCGGGCCAGGGTGATGCTGGCGTTCTTGCGGCCGCCCGTGCCCACATTGGCGCGGACCGAGCCGGTCGCACCCACGCCGCGCTGCTGCTTGGTGATCAGGTTGATGATGCCGGCCGTGCCCTCGGGGCTGAAGGCGGCCGACGGGTTGGTCATCACCTCGACGCGTTCGAACTGGCTGGCCGGGATCTGCTGCAGGATCTGGCCGCGATTCTCGCCCCGGAACATGCCCGACGGCTTGCCGTCGATCATGATGGTGACATTGGCGTCGCCGCGCAGGCTGACATTGCCCTGCACGTCGACCTGCACCGAGGGGACGTTGCGCAGCACGTCGGCGACCGAGCCGGTCGTGGCCTGGATGTCCTTGCCCAGGCTGTAGCTGCGGCGGTCGATCGAGGTCTTCATGTCCTGCGAACCCGGCGCGGTGATGGTCACGCCCTGCACCTGGGTGGATTGCTCCTTCTTGGCCGGAGCGGGCGTCGTCGTCGGGGTCTGGGCGGCGGCGCCAGTCGCCAGCGCGCAAGCGCTGAGAGCGGCCAAGCCCGTGGCGGCCAGCAGGGCGGCGCGGCGGGTCGGGAAGGTCATGGAAAGTCTCCTCTGTTGTCGAGTAAACTGACCGATCGACTCGAAGCGTTGCAGTGTCTGGGGTCACGCCTTCGGGGTGACGTTTGTCATGTCGCGACCCGAAGTTGCTCCGCCACACCAAGTTTTAACGGCGCTTGGCGCATGAATGCCCTGGATTCCCTGGGAGCGGACGTCTTGAAACCCGCAGCGCCACATCCTGCCGCCGAGATCGGCGTCGAGCCGACCGCGTCGCGGGGCCTGGGCCGCGCAGCCCTGATCTGCGCCTTCGTGCTATATATCGCCGTCGCGGGCGCGGCCTGGTGGCTATCGCTGCAACTGGTCCCCGCCGAGCTGACCCTGACCGTCCTGGGCAAGACCCTGCACACGGACTCGGCCCACGCGCACTTGAACAATATCTTTCTGGTGTTCCTGCTGCTGCCGACGGCGCTGGGCGCCGAGGCCGCCATCTTGGGTTGGCCGGGGAGTTCGCTGCGCCAGCTTTTGTTCGCCCGCACCCGGTCGCTGAACACCGACCTGGCGGTCTTCGTCCTGGGTCAGGGCCATGTCTTGGACATCGTCGGCCGCGTGCTGATGCTGGGTGTCTCGATGATCTCGGGCGCATGGATCCACGACGCCATCGCCGCCTCGACCGGCGTGAACCTGGGTCCGCCGCCGCTGCCGTTCGCGCTGCAGCTGCCGCTTTACTTCACGATCTACACCTTCTTCGACTACTGGACCCACCGGACGGACCACACGAAGTTCTTCTGGCCGCTGCACCGCTATCACCACTCGGCCGAGGACTTCGGCATGGTGACCTCGGTGCGCCAGCATCCGGCGAACTTCACAGCCATCTTCCTGATCAACCTGCCCCTGGCCATCCTGGGCGCGCCGGCCGAGGTGATGATCTATGTCAACGTGCTGGTCGTCGGCATCGGCCTGATCATCCACGGCAAGATTGACGCGAACTGGGGCTGGGTAGGCCGCTGGCTGATCCAGTCGCCGAACCACCACCGGGCCCACCACAAGCTGGACATGACCCACCCGACCGGCCACTTCGCCATCATGCCGATCTGGGACCGCTTGTTTGGCACCTGGTACGAGGACAGGCCTGATCCTAAGCTGGTGATCGGCGTCGACACGGCCTACCAGCACGGCTTCTTCGTGCCGCGCGACATCCTGCGCGACTACTACCACTTCTGGATCGGCTGGTTCGGCGGCAAGAGCGACGGGCCGAACGCGGCGCGGTTCTTCGAGAAACGCTAGGCGGCCTTAAGAAGCCCGTCGAAGTACTCGATCGTCCGCATCAGCCCGACCTTAAGCGGCGCTGTCGGCGCCCAGTCCAGGTGCTGCTTGGCCAGGCTGATGTCGGGTTGGCGCTGGCGCGGATCGTCCGAGGGCAGGGGACGATGCACGATCGCCGACTTGCTGCCGGTCAGCTCCAGCACGAGGTCGGCCAACTGCTTCATCGTGAATTCGACAGGGTTGCCGAGATTGATCGGACCGGTCACGTCGTCGCCAGTGTTCATCAGGCGCATCAGGCCGTCGACCAGGTCATCGACATAGCAGAACGACCGCGTCTGGTTGCCGTCGCCATACAGGGTGATATCCTCGCCCTTCAGCGCCTGGACGATGAAGTTCGACACCACGCGGCCGTCATTGGGGTGCATGCGCGGGCCGTAGGTGTTGAAGATCCGCGCGACCTTGATGCGCAGCTTGTGCTGGCGCCAGTAGTCGAAAAACAGCGTCTCGGCGCAGCGCTTGCCTTCGTCGTAGCATGAGCGGATGCCGATCGGATTGACGTTGCCCCAGTAGCTCTCGACCTGAGGGTGGATGGTCGGGTCGCCGTACACTTCCGAGGTCGAGGCCTGCAGGATCTTGGCCTTCACCCGTTTGGCCAAGCCCAGCATGTTGATGGCCCCATGGACGCTGGTCTTGGTCGTCTGCACGGGGTCGAACTGATAGTGCACCGGGCTTGCCGGGCAGGCCAGGTTGTAGATCTGGTCCACCTCGACATACAGCGGCATGGTCACGTCGTGGCGCAGCAACTCGAAGCGCGGGTTGGCGAGGTTCTGCGCCACGTTCAGGCGCGAGCCGGTGTAGTAGTTGTCGACGCACAGCACCTCGGCGCCGGTCTCCAGCAGCCTGTCGCAAAGATGCGAGCCGACGAAGCCTGCGCCGCCCGTGACGAGAATTCTCTGCGTATGCATGGACTGAAACAGACCCCCCGGGACTCAGCGTCGAACTGTGTTGTACAGCGACGCCGAGCCTGGCTCCAAGGTGGTGTTTCTAGGCCGGGGCGCGACCGATTGTCGGCTCGGCGATGACCGCGACGCGACGACGCTTGGGCGGAGCCGCGGGCGGTGTTTCAGCTGAGGGGGCGGTCAACTCCTCGGGCGCGAAGTCGTCCACGGCGATGACCTTGGCCACGGCGGCGTCGGCGGCGGTCAGGGCGGCGATCTCGTCCGGCGTCAGCAGGCCCTTGTCCAGGCCGTCCTTCCAGGCGCGGACGCCCTGACCCTTCAGACGGTCGTGGATGGCTTGCGTGGCCACCACGCGCTCGAAGGCGTCGATCAGCTGGCCGATCGCCTCGTCCTCGCCGCCGACATAGACGCCTTCGACCAGGCGGCTGCGGGTGGGCGAGGGGGTCAGGATCAGGTCGGCGCAGGCGCGAGTGACGCGGTCCGACGGGCCTCGCCGCCGCGCCCCGAACGGCAGCACCGCCGCCCGCAGCAGCCACCCGGCCAGGCGGCTGGGCAGGTTGGCGAAGATCTCGTCGAGGCGCTGCTCGATCGTGGCGAAGGCCGTCTGGGCGCACCATTCCAGCAGCGGGAAATCGTCGTCCTGCCGCCCTTCGTCTTCCCAGCGCTTCAGGGCACCGGACAGGAAGTACATCTCCGACAGGATGTCCCCCAGGCGCGCCGACAACATCTCCTTGCGCTTCAGCTCGCCGCCCAGGGTCAGCAGGGCGATGTCCGAGGTCAGGGCGAAGGCGGCGCTGTAGCGGCCCAGCTGCTGGTAGAAGCGGTTGGCGCGGCCGGCGTCCGGCGCGGGCGACAGGGCGCCGTCGGTCCAGGCGCGGGCCGTGGCCTTGACGCCGTTGCGGATGGCGTGGGCGACGTGGCTCCAGAAGGCCGCGTCGAAGGCCTCCAGGCCCTTTTCCTCGTCGGCCTCGCCCAGCGCCAGGATCTCGCGCAGCATGTACGGATGGGCCCGGATCGCGCCCTGACCGAAGACCATCAGGCTGCGGGTCAGGATGTTGGCGCCCTCGACCGTGATGCCGACCGGCACGGCGCGATACTGCCCGCCCATGTAGTTGCGCGGGCCCTCCATGATCGCCTTGCCGCCGTGGACGTCCATGGCGTCGTTGACCACCACCCGCATCCGCTCGGTCGCCCCGGACTTCAGCAGGGCCGAGATCACCGAGGGATGCTTGCCCAGGTCCAGGCCCGCGCAGGTCAGCCGCCGCGCGCCGTCCACCAGGTAGGCGTTGCCGGCGATGCGGGCCAAGCGCTCCTGCACGCCCTCGAACTTGCCGATGGCGATGCCGAACTGCTGGCGCACGCGGGCATAGGCGCCGGTGGTCAGGGCGCTGTAGGCGGCCGCCGCGCCCGACATGGCGGGCAGCGAGATGCCGCGTCCAGCCGCCAGGGCGGTCATCAGCATCTTCCAGCCCTGGCCCGCGCGTTCGGCGCCGCCGATGATCAAATCCAGCGGGATGAAGACGTTCTCGCCCCAGTTCGGCCCGTTCTGGAAGGTCTGGAAGGCCGGCAGGTGGCGGCGGCCGATACTGACCCCGGGTGTGTCGGTCGGGACCAGAGCGCAGGTGATGCCGATGTCCTCCTCGCCGCCCAGCAGGCGGTCGGGGTCACGCAGCTTGAAGGCCAGGCCCAGCACCGTGCAAACCGGCCCCAGGGTGATGTAGCGCTTGTGCCAGTTCAGCCGAACACCCAGAACGGTATCGCCCTTCCAAAGGCCGCGACACACCACGCCCTCGTCGACCATGGCCGAGGCGTCCGAGCCGGCTTCCGGGCTGGTGAGGCCGAAGGCCGGGATCTCGCGCCCGTCGGCCAGGCGCGGCAGCCAGTAGTCCTGCTGCTCTTCCGTGCCGAAGCGCAGGATCAGTTCGCCTGGACCCAGCGAGTTGGGAACCATCGCCGTCACCGCCGCCGAGGCCGAGCGGGTGGCGATCTTGCGGACGATCTCGGCGTGACCCAGGTGCGAGAAGCCCAGGCCGCCGTACTCCTTCGGGATGATCATGCCGAAGAACTTCTCGTTCTTCAGGAAGTCCCAGGCCTCGGGCGGCAGGTCGCGGGTTTCCCAGGTCATGCGCCAATCGTCGATCATGGCGCACAGGGTCTCGACCGGACCTTCCATGAAGGCCTTTTCGTCGGGGCTCAGCGTGGGGGCGGGCAGGGCCAGCAGCTCGTCCCAGTCGGGATCGCCGGTGAACAGGGCCGCGTCCCACCAGGTGTCGCCGGCCTCGATGGCGTCGCGCTCGGTTTCCGACAGGGCGGGCAGCACGCCCTTGGCCCATTGGAAGATCGGCCGGGTGATCGTGTCCCGGCGGAAGGAAGAGCTCGTCATGACGCCACCTCGTTGTTACGCGAGGTGAAAACGCCGGGCGGGCCTTGCGGCTCCCGGCTTCAGGCCGCCGCCGAGATCCCGCGACCGATCATCACCGAGGCGACGCCGCGCAGCAGGGCGGCCGGGTCCAGGGGTTTGCCCAGCAGGCCGTCGAACAGGCGCTCGTCGATGCGCGCCGTGCCGTCGGCCGAGAAGGCGATCATCGGCGTCGTGCGGTTGGGGCCGTCGCCGTCGCGGATGCGGCGGGCGGCCGTCTCGCCGTCCATGATCGGCATGCGCTGGTCCATCAGGATCAGGTCGAAGGCGCGGGTCTGGGCGATGGCCAGGGCCTCGGCTCCGTTGGCAGCCTCGGTCATTTCGACCGACAGGCCGCGCAGCACCACCGAGACCAAGTCGCGATTGACCGGATTGTCGTCGACCACCAGCACGCGGCAGCCAGGGGCGCAGTCGGTTGTCCGTTCCGGCGCCGTCGCCGCTGCGGGCGCGCCGATCACGGCGGCGGGCAGGTCGAACCAGAAGCACGAGCCTTCGCCGACCGTGCTCTCGACGCCGATCTCGCCGCCCATGGCCTCGACCAGGCCCTTGCAGATGGCCAGGCCCAGGCCGGTGCCGCCGTGGCGGCGCGTCGATGAACCGTCGACCTGCGAGAAGCGCACGAAGAGAGCGCTCAGGCGCTCGGCGGGGATGCCGGCGCCGCTGTCGCGGACGGCCAGGCGCAGGCGGCCGTCGGCGTAGGACGTCTCGACGGCGACCTCGCCGTGGTCGGTGAACTTCACGGCGTTGCCGACCAGGTTCAGCAAGATCTGGCGCACGCGGTCCGAGGCCAGGTCCAGGCTGGCGGGCAGGGCGGAGAGGCCCCGGCTGCGCAGCGCCACGCCTTTCTCGCCGGCCTGCAGGGTGAAGATGTCCAGGGTCTCGGCGACCAGGCCGGCCGGCGCGCAAGGGCCCCGGACGATCTCGACCTGACCGGCCTCCAGCTTGGAGAAATCGAGGATGTCGTTGACCGTCGACAGCAGGGCCTTGCCGGCGCTGGAGACACGCTCGACATAACGCTGGGTCGCTGGCGTCAGCTCGGGCTGTTCGGCGATCAGGCGCGAGAAGCCCAGCACCGCCGTCAGCGGGGTGCGCAACTCGTGGCTCATGTTCGACAGGAACTCGGCCTTCACATTGGCGGCGGCCTCGGCCTCGGCGCGAGCGGCTTCGAGGGCCTCTTCCATGGCCTTGCGGCTGCTGATGTCGCGGATGACGTCCTGAACGCCGGTCATTTCACCGGCCTGGTCGAAGAACAAGGTCGGTTGGCCTTCCAGCCAAAGCCATTGGCCGTCGCGCTTGCGACCGCGGAACTGCAGGGGCTCGGCCACCGCGCCGGGACCGGCGGCGATCAGGGCGGCGTAGTACGCCAGGACGCCGGGCGCGTCCTCGGGATGGGTCAGGTCGATGACCCGTCGGCCCTTGAGTTCCTCGGGCTTGAAACCCAGCATCGGCTTGCAGGCGGGCGACATGAAGGTGATCACGCCCTTGGCGTCCAGGCGCGAGATCATGTCGCTGGCATTGTCGGCCATCAGGCGATAGCGCGCCTCGCTGTCGGCCAAGGCGTCGTCGATAGCCTTGCGGTCGGTGATGTCGCGGATCACGTCCGTCACCGCGTTGGGCTCGCCGGTCATCGGGTCGCGGGTCAGCCGGGGGCGGGCCTCGACCCAGCGCACCGAGCCGTCCTTGCGCACAATGCGGTACTCGATGCTCCAGCCCGGTGGGCCGTACAGGGCGCTGTCGAAGATCTCGCCCACGCGAGCGCGGTCCTCGGGGTGGATGAACTCCATGGCGAAGCGGCCGATGGCTTCTTCCGGCGCGTAGCCCGAGATGGCCCGCACCGCCGGTGAGACATAGCTGAACCGGCCGTCCAGCCCCATCCGCGTAACCAGGTCGTTGGCGTTCTCGGTCAGCAGGCGATAGCGCTCGCTGGTCGCCTCGACCGCGCGCATGGCGTTGGAATAGTCGGTGACGTCCTGCAGCAGGCCAAACAGCGCCGAGACCTCGCCGTGGTCGTCCAGCTCGCACAGGCCGCGCGCCATGACGTCGCGGACTTCGCCGCTGGCCCGGATCAGCTGGACCCGCAGATCGAAGCCGCCCTTCTGGGCGATGGCCTGTTCTATGCCCTGCTCCAGAATAGCGCGATGCGCCGGGGAGTAGTGGGTCAGGGAGCTGTCGACCGTCGGCGTGTAGGTGTCGCGCGTGAGACCGAAGATCTGGAAGGTCTGGTCGGACCACGAGAGATGATTGGTGGCGATGTCGATGCGCCAGTGGCCGATGGCCGCCACGCTCTCGGCCAGCTCCAGCAGGCGTTGTTTCTCGGCGGTCTCGCGTTGGGCCTTGGCCAACTCGAACTCGTCGACGACGATGCGGGCCAACAGCCTCAGGCGCTCCAGTTCGGTCTCGGCCGGACGGGCGCGGGGCTTGTCGTCGATGACGCACAGGGCGCCCAGGTTGTGGCCGTCCTTCGTGGTCAGGGTCGCGCCGGCGTAGAAGCGGATGTCGGGCGCGCCGGTGACCAGCGGGTTGCTGGCGAAGCGCGGATCCAGGGTCGCGTCCTCGACCACCATGACCGCTTCGGGACCCATGGCGATGGCGTGGGCGCAGAAGGCGTCGCTGCGTGGTGTCGAATGGGCGTCCAGACCGACCTTGGCCTTGAACCACTGGCGCTCTTCGTCGACCAGCGAGACCAGCGAGATGGGTGTGTCGAACAGGTTGCCGGCCAAGTCGGCCAGGCGATCGATGGCCGCGTCCGCGGGGGTGTCCAGGACCTTGTAGGCCTTCAGGGCGGCCAGACGCTGGGCTTCGCGAAGGTCCATGGGGTCGGGTGCGCCTTGATACTCGTACGGTTGCGCGGACCGTACGGGGCCGGCGCCGTCATCGTCGTTAAGAGCGCCCGCGACGGATTGGCGCAGGTCGGCGAACGCCGATCATCCAGGGGGTGACGTTTGTCATGTCGGCCCGGTGACGGCCGGCACTGATGCGCCCGGGCAGGGGGCGGCATGCTGGCTTCACATTGAGGGAGCCGACCATGTCACCCAATCTTCCGCCGCCCCCAAATCTTTCGCTTTCGGCCGCGGCGATCTCCAAGGCCGTGAAGCGGCGGGGCGCGACCCTGGCCTTGAACGGCCTGGACCTGATGATCCGCCCCGGTCAATGCGTGGCGCTGCTGGGGCCCAACGGCGCGGGCAAGAGCACCAGTGTCGCCTTGCTGACCGGCCGCCTGCGACCCGACGCCGGTGAGGCCTTCCTGTTCGGCGGCGATCCGCGCGACCTGGCCGCCCGTGGCCGCATGGGCGTCATGCTGCAGGAGGCCGGCCTGCCGCGCACCCTGAGCGTCCGCGAGCAGATCGACCTGTTCCGAGGCTACTATCGCAAGCCCCGTCCAACGGACGAGATCGTTCGCCTGGCCGGGCTGGAGGGCCTGGAGCGCCGCCGCTGCGGGGCGCTGTCGGGCGGCCAGCAGCGCCGCGTGCAGTTCGCCCTGGCCATCGCCGGCAAGCCCGACTTCCTGGTGCTGGACGAGCCGACCACCGGCATGGACATCGACGCCCGTCGCGGCCTGTGGACCGCCGTCCGAGCTGAGATCGCCCGCGGCTGCGCCGTGTTGCTGACCACCCACCACCTGGACGAGGCCGAGGCCCTGGCCGACCGCATCGTGGTCATCGACCACGGCCAAGTCATCGCCGACGGCACGCCCGAAGCCATTAAGTCGCGGGTCTCGGGCGTCGCCATCCGCTGCCGCTCGCGCCTGTCGGACGCCGAGCTGGCAGGCTTGGCCCGCGTCACCGGCGTCAGCCGAGAGGGAGGTCGCGTCACCCTGCTGACCACCTCCGCGCCCGCCACGCTCCGTGAGCTGCTGGCGCGTGACGAAACCGTCGACGACCTGACTGTCGCCGGCGCCTCGCTGGAGGACGCCGTGACCCGACTGGTCGGAACCCAACGCCAAGCCGAGGCCGCTTGAGATGCACACGCTGTCCGTCTACTTCCGTGAAGCCCGCGCCCAGGTCCTGGCCACCTGGCGCACCCCGCAGTTCCTGATCCCCAGCGTGGCCCTGCCGCTGCTGTTCTACGGGGTCATGGGCCTGGGCCTCAGCAGAGGGCGCGAGGACGTCGCCCACGTCATGCTGGCCAACTATGTGATCTTCGCCGCCATCGCCCCGGCCATGTTCGGCTTCGGCGCGGCCGTCGCCGCCGAACGCGAGGCCAAGCTGATCGAGCTGAAGCAGATCGCCCCGCTGCCGGCCGGCGGCTACCTGATCGGCCGCCTGGCCGCCGCCCTGGCGCTGGTCGCCGCGTCCGTCGGCCTGCTGGGCGTGCTGGCGTATTTCGGCGGGGTGAAGATGGAGCCTTGGCGCTGGGGCGCGACCCTGGGCCTGGGCCTGGCCTCGGCCATTCCGTTCGCCCTGATCGGCCTGAACGTCGGCCTGCGTTTCGGTTCGCAAGGCGCCACCGCCATCGCCAACCTGCTGTTCCTGGGCTTCTCGCTGTTCGGCGGACTGTGGATGCCGCTGAACATCATGCCCGACTGGTTCACCCGCATCGCCAAGGTCATGCCGTCCTACCACCTGGGCCAGCTGTCGCAGATGCTGTCGGGCATGCAGCCGATGGCGGATGTCCAAAGCCACGTGACGAACGTTCTGGCGATCAGTTTGGCGGCCCTGGTCGGCGCCTGGGCGGCGTGGCGGCGGCAGGCGGCTTGACCGTGGCGAAGCGACCGAGCGACATCGCGCGGATGGATCAGGAACGATCGACTCGAACCGATGAGGCCAGCGCGCTGACGCTGGCCGACGGCCCCAACCGGCGCCGTTGGAGCCTGGTGTTCCTGTCGTACGTGCCGTTCTACTTCATCTCGTGGCTGTTCCGGAAACCCGGCGTCCTAGAGATCTCGGCCTCGATAGCGGGCCTCGCGGCCTTCCTGACGCTGTTCTACCTGATCTGGAGCCGCAAGGGCCGACCGGCGCTGTGGCAGGTGCTGGCGATCTACGCCATCGGCCTATCGCTGTCGGGCTTCAACACCGGCTGGAGCGTCTACACCATCTACGCCATGTCGTTCTCGGCGCGGATGGGTTCGCGGCGAATGGCGGTGCGGACCATGATCGGCATGGAACTGGTGCTGCTGGCGCTGGGTCCGTTCTTCATGAACTACAACTGGCCGGTCTGGGCCTCGGGCGTCCTGTTCGGCGGCATCACCGGTTTCGCCGGCCTGATGCAGGCCGATATCGAGCGCAAGAACGAGGAACTGGCCCTGGCCCACGAGGAGGTCCGGGCCCTGGCCACAACGGCCGAGCGCGAGCGGATCTCCCGCGACCTGCACGATCTTCTGGGCCACACCCTGACCCTGGTGGCGGTGAAGGCCGAGCTGGCCGCCAAGCTGGTCAGCCGTGACGCCCAGGCCGCCGAGCGCGAAATGGAGTCCGTCGCCGCCGCCGCTCGTGAAGCCCTGGCCGAGGTCCGCACCGCCGTCGTCGGCATGAAGGGCGCCTCGCTGACCACCGAGTTGGAACGCGCCAAGATCGCCCTGGCCGCCGCCAACATCCAGGCCGAAATCTTGGCCGCCGAGATCGACGGTTATCCCGGCCAGGAAGCGGTGCTGGCCATGGCGCTGCGCGAGGCCATCACCAACGTCATCCGCCACTCGGGCGCGACCCGCTGCCAGATCCGCGTGGCCCCCAGCCCCGTGGCCCTGACCCTCAGCATCGTCGACGACGGCAAGGGTGGGGGTCTGGCCGAGGGCTCGGGCCTGAAAGGCATGCGCACGCGCCTGTCGGCCATCGGCGGCGATCTCGACATCGTATCGGACAAGAGCGGGACGCGCCTGGTGGCGACGGCTCCCGTGGAGGCCCACCAGTGATCCGCGTCGTCATCGCCGAAGACCAGAAGATGGTGCTGGGCGCCCTCAGCGCGCTGCTCGAGCTGGAGGGCGACATCCAGGTCGTGGGCCGCGCGCCCGACGGCCAGGCGGCCCTGGAGCTGGTGCGATCCGAAAAGCCCGACGTGCTGATCTCCGACATCGAGATGCCGCACCTGACCGGTATCGACGTCGCCTCGCGGCTCAAGGCCGACGGGGCGAGCACGCGGGTGCTGATCGTCACCACCTTCGGCCGGCCGGGCTATCTGCGCCGGGCCATGGAGGCGGGTGTGAAGGGCTACCTGCTGAAGGACGGCCCCAGCAGCGTGCTGGCCGCCGCCGTCCGCACCATCGCCGCCGGGGGCAGGGCGATCGCGCCGGAGCTCTCCGAAGCCATCTGGGACGCCACGCCCGATCCGCTGACCGACCGCGAGCGCGAGATCCTACGCCTGGCCGAGGAGGGGCGCTCGAACAAGGACATCGCCGAGGTGCTGGACCTCTCGCCCGGCACGGTCCGCAACTACCTGTCCGAAGCCGCCCAGAAGCTGGGCGCGGCCAACCGGGTCGAGGCGGGGCGGATCGCGCGCTCGAACGGGTGGCTCTAGGCCCGTCCCCAGAGCTTCTCCCACTTCCAGCCGGTCAGGTCCTCGACGATCTGCCGGGACTCGGGGCTCTCGGCCTCGGTGGCGCCGGCGCGCAGGCGTTCGACCTCGTGGACCAGCACCGCATGGGTGCGGGCGTTGAGGTGGAAGCGCCATGAGATCAGCATGCCGGCGACCATCACGATCAGCGGGCCGCCGACCATGACCAGCACCAGGGCCTGGATGGCGGACGGCGTCTGCACGGGCATCGGTTGGCCCTTGGCGGCCGAGACGAAGCCGCCCAGGCCGATCAGGGTGGTGGTCACCAGGATCGCGCCGGACTGGGCGATCTTGCGCACGAAGGTCATGACCCCCGCGAAGATGCCTTCGCGCCGCTGGCCGGTAACCGCCTCGTCGACATCGGGCAGGTAGTTGTAGACGCCCCACGGCACGAAGTTCAGCGTGCCGCGACCCAGGCCCGCCAGGATGATCGGCGCGAACAGCCAGAACAGCACGGCCGGAGCCGCGCCGAGATTGAAGATGTTTCCGCCCAGGCCCGCCACGCCTTCGGCGAAGCCCGCCGGCTTGATCAGGTAGAAGGCCAGGAACAGCAGCAGGGCGGCGCTCACGAAGCTGATCGCCATGCGGTAGGCGGCGGTGGGGCCGGTGCGGATAATGACGCGGATGGCGATCATCACCGAGATCAGTTGGGCCACGTACAGGGTGGTCATCAGCTGCGAGATCAGCAGGGTCGAGCCCAGCATCACCGTGGCCACGAACAGCGGGAAGGCGGTGTTGAAGATGTCCTGGCTGATATAGCCGCCCAAATACAGCGACAGGTGCTGGCGGAAGGCCTTGATACGCAGGGTCGAGAACAGGTCGCGGAACATGTTGAACGGGATCAGCGCCGCCTTGCCCCAGTCCATGGGCTGGGGCTGGATCAGCTTTTCGGCCTCGGTGTAGGGGCGCTCCCAGGACAGCAGCACGACGATCGTCACGACGATGCTGAACAGCACGCCGAAGATGCCGGCCATGATCAGGAAGGTATTGGGCGAATCCTTGCCGCCGAAGTGGCTGATGATCAGGGTCGGCAGGTACGAGGCCAGGATCGCCGAGCTCTGGGCGATCAGCATCCGCGCGCCGGCGAACTTTGCCTTCTCCTTGTAATCCTTCGTCATTTCCGCCGCGAGGGTTTCCCATGGGATCAGGAACATCGTGTACAGGAACTCGAAGAAGACGAAGGTGATCAGGTAGTAGGCGAAGGTCTGGCCCGTCACGAAGATCAGGGCGAAGGCCGGCAGCAGCGGGATGGTGATGATCAGGAAGATCTTCCGCCGGCCGATCCTGCGGCCCACCCAAGTGTGGCGCAGGTTGTCGGAGATGTAGCCGATGAGCGGGCAGGTGATGGCTTCCAACAGGCGAGGCAGGCCCAGGATCAGGCCCGTCTCCACCGGCGACAGCCCGCAGAAGGTGATGAAGAAATAGGCCAGCCAGCCGGTGATCACCGCCTGCGCGCCGGCCCCCAGCATGTCGCCGGAACCCCAGCCCCAATAGTTCACCCAGGTGGGTTTGCGGACGTCGGAGGTGGCCATCTTGTCTTCCCCCTGTGGGCGGGGTCTGGCGCCCCGTCTACGGTGTTTGTTGGGGCGAAGACCTCGTCCTTCGACAAGCTCAGGATGAGGTCTTGTTATTGCCCGTGCCTATCCATGGTCCTCATCCAGAGCCCGTCGAAGGACGAGGACCACGCACTGAGTTGGACGTCAGATAAACGTCCGCTGGAACTCGCCGAGCGCCAGCATGGCCAGCGATTGGCCGTACGGCATCGAGGTCAGCGGGATGTCCTTGTAGCCCTGGATCGTGTCGAACACCGGGGTGCCGAACGAGACCTGCTGCAGTTCGCCCGCCTCATCGATATTGGCCAGCACGCCCTTGATGGCGCGGATGGCGACGGGCTCGTATTCCTTGCCGATGTAGCGCTTACGGACGGCCTTCAGGATCCCGTAGGCGAAACCGGCCGTGGCCGAGGCCTCCAGATACGAGGTCTTGTCGTTGATAATCGTATGCCAGAGGCCCGTCTCGGCGTCCTGGAACTCGGTGAGCGCCTTGATCTGGGCCTCCAGGGCGTCGATCAGGAAGGCGCGCAGGCCATCGCCCGGCTTCAGGTCCAGCAGCTCGATGAACTCGGGGATGGCGATCGTCACCCAGCAGTTCCCGCGCGCCCAAAGGGCGTCGGCGAAGTTGTGACGGCCCAGGAAGGTCCAGCCGTGGAACCACAGGCCGGTCTTGCGGTCGGCCAGGTACTTGATGTGGACCATGAACTGGCGTTTGGCCTCCTCGACGAAGTCGGGGCGGTCGATCAGCAGGCCGATCTTGGCCAGCGGCAGCACGCTCATCATCAGCGTGTCGTCCCACAGCTGCTGCGGGTTCTCGCTGTTGAAGACGATGTGCTGGAAGCCGCCTTCCTCGGTGCGCGGGCCCTCGTACATGACGTAGTCGGCCCAGGTCTCCAGATAGGGGATGTAGGTGTGGTCGCCGGTGGCCTCGTACAGATAGGCCAGGGTCAGGAAGGGCGAGACGGTGTTGATGTTCTTGGTCGGGGTGCCCGCCTCGAAGCGGTCGGCGAACCATTTGACCATGATGTCGAAGGCGCGCTCGTCGCCATGCATCTCGTACTGCTTCCACAGGCCGTACAGGCCCACGCCGTGGGTCCACTCCCAGTCGTTCCAGCCCTTGGTGTCGATGACGCGGCCGTCGTCCAGGCGCAGCAGGAACTCGCCGGTCTCGTCGGTGATGTCGACCAGGTTGCTGATCAGCGCGGCGATCTTGGCCTTGATGTCCTTGGCGTCGATGCCGTGGGCGAAATTGGGCACGGTAGTCTCCAGTCGTCGGGTATCAGGGTTTGAAGTCGGGGGCGGGCACGCGGGCGACGGGGACGCCGCCGCGCACGGTCCGCAGGGTCACGAGCTTGACGGCCTCCAGCGCGTCGCCGGGGGCGCCGTCGCTGGTCACGGCCAGGGCGATGGTGTTCTTGCCTTGCAGATCGATAATGCCGCTCGGCAGGACGAAGGTGCGCTGCGGGCCGACATGGGCGATGAACTGGCCCATGTTCCAGCCATTGACGAAGATCAGCACGCGGTAGCGCTTGCCGGGCGAGCGCGGCTTGTCGGGATCGCCGATGGTCAGGCCTAGGGTGGTGTCCTGATCCTTGGGCAAAGCTAGGTCGAAGCTGGTTCGGTACCAGGTGGTTCCGGCATAGGGCTTGGCGTCACCCATGTCGGCCTTGGTCCAGGACGCGTCCGGGAAGCCCGGCAGGTGCCAGCCCTCGCGCTCGCCGTACTGGCCGCCGTTGTTGGCGTTGCCGCGCACCGGGTCCTGGATGTCCTCGCCGCCCTTGTTTCCCTGGATCTTCCAGGCGATCGGCAAGGCGAAGCTGTAGGTTCCCGGGCCCGATAGCGAGGCCGAGACCAGGCCGCGGGCCTCCTTGTGGAAGTCGTCGGCGTCGAGGTCCCAGTTGTGGCCGTTGTTGCGGACCATGACCGACAGCACGTGCTCGCCCGTCCCGCGCAGGTCTTTCGGCAGCTTGAAGGTCGCCACGCCCGTGGTGATCGGGCGGGGCAGGCCGCCGTCAAGCTCGTGTTGCCCCAGGAAGCGGCCGTCCAGCCAGACCTGCAGCATCCCCGCGCCGCCGGCCCCGTAGTGCAGGGTTAGGGTGTCGATATTGGCCTGGCCCTGGTAGCGGCCGCGATACCAGACGTCGCCCTGGTGGAAGCCGTAGGTGCTCATGTCCAGCGCCGGCTGGCCGGTGGGGCCGCGCACGGTCGAACCGCTGCGGCGGCCCTCGGCCTTCAGCCAGGCGGCGTCGTCGAACTTGGGATCGGCCTCGGGCGAGCCGGGGGCGGTCTTCCAGTCCAGCTTGGCCAGGTCGGGCAAGGTGATCGCGCCGGGACCGGCCAGGGCCTTGTCGGCAAGAAGGCTGCCCGAGGGGCTGGCCTTGGCCGCGACCTTGGCCCCGTTCCAGCGGATGGACGTCACGGCCTTGGGCGCGAAGACCTCCAGCGGACTGTCGGTTTCGGTGTCGCCGGTCAGGGACAGGATCCCGCCCTTGGTCGCGTCGCTGCGAACCAGGCCGGGGCCACGCACAAGGGCGTTCTCACGCTTCCAGAAGGTCTGGCCCGTCTCGGCGTCGGCCAGCAGCAGGGTCAGGGGCGGGCGACCGCCGCCGGTGATCCGCACGCGGGCCAGGCCCTTGTGCTGGTAGGTCAGTTTCAGGTCGCCCTTGGCGGCGTCGAAGACCGAGGTGATGTCACCCTCAAGCACCTCGACCTTCGGCGCGGAGGCATAGCGCAGCACCGTCTCGCCCGCCTCGCCGGCGCGGCCGTAGAGCAGGGCGAGATCGCCGTCGTTCCACTTGAGGTGCGTCTGGATCTCGGACGTCGAATAGACCAGCCGCTGGCCGCCCAGGTCGTAGCTGGCCATCAGCATCTTGCTGTCCTGGCCCTTGATCCGCGAGGGGACCACGTACTCGCCGTCGCGGGTCTTCAGCTTGAAGGTGAAGGCCTCGTCGCCCGTGGCGCTGCTGGGGTTGTGGACCACGACATAGAGATGGCCGCCGGTCTCGGCGTTGACGTTGTGATAGACGCGGACCTTGTCGTTGGACGGAACGACGGCCTCGCCCTTGTCCATGCGGGTCAGGTCGGGGACGGCGGCGATGAACTCGCCCATCTGCTTGGTCACCCGGATCTTGTCGCGCAGGCCACGCGCCTCGTCGATCGCCGAGCCGTAGTCGTAGGATGTGAACACCACCGGGGCCGGCAGCCAGCCCCAACTGGTCCCGCCATAGGTCATGTAGAAGCTTTGCAGCGTGATGCCGTTGGCGATGTTGGCGCCGTAGAACACCCGCTGATAGCCGACGCCGCGATGGATGGCGGTGCAGTCGTAGTCGCCGTTGCTGCCCCAGTAGTCGAACCAGCCGCCGCCGAACTCGGCCAGGAAGCCGGGGGTGTTGGGGCTGGCCGAGGCCCCGCCCTTGGCGCCGCCGGGACCGTAGAGGCCCCAGTCCGGCGCGACGCCGGGGCTAGAGGGCTTGGAGTCCACGCGGCAGCTGCCGCCCGGATAGCCGTCGAAAGCGTAGAGGTCGTTGGGGCCCTCGACCGTGCCCGGCACGTCGGAGCCCTTCGGCGCCCAGTAGCCGTTGCGGCCCTTGTCGTTGTGGAAGATCGGGACGGTGATGCCATCCGCCTTGGCCTTGTCGTACAGCCACTTCATGTAGCGCTGCTGCGGGGCGCCGACGACGTCCAGCTCGTTCTCGATCTGGTGGGCGATGACCGTGCCCTGGCCCGTGGTCAGCTGGTGGCGGGCGATGACGGCGTTGATGCGGGTCAGCCACTCGTCCGAGGCCTGGATATATTCCGGCGCGTCGGTGCGGGCGCGAGCGGCCTGATTGACCATCCAGCCGGGGAAGCCGCCCCGGGTCAGCTCGGCGTTCACGTAAGGTCCGGCGCGGGTGATGACGTACAGGCCTTCTTCCTTGGCCATGGTCAGCACGCGGTCCATGTCGCGCACGCCGCTGAAGTCGTAGACCCCCTGCTTGGGCGAGTGGTAGCCCCAGTCGAAATAGATCGCGACCGTGTTGTAGCCGCTGGCCTTCATCTTCTGGAGGATGTCGCGCCAGAGATCCGGGCTGGGTACGCGGAAGGGATGGAACTCGCCGCCCCACGAGAAGATGCGCTGGCCGTCGACCTTTAGCGAGTACTTGTCCCAGGTGATCTTGTGGGCTTGTGCCGGCTTGGCCGCGACTGCCTGATCGCCGCCTTCCTTCAGCACCGTGAAATGGCGCACCGTGCCCGAAAGCTCAGGCAGTTCAGCCTTCTGGCTCCAGGTCCTGAAGCCGTCCTTGCTGTCGGAGTACCAGTAGCGCTTGTCCTGGTACGCGTCGAAATAGATCCGCCAGGCGCCGTCGGGCGTGCGGCTCATGGCCGGGCCTTCCAGGTAGCGGCCCCAGCCGGCCCAGTCGCCGGTTCCCTTCGGGGCCCACGGGCCATCTAGCGACGGGGCGGTGTAGAGCTCGATGAACTTGGTCGTCTCGTTCTTGGCGAAGGCCTGGTACTGGCCGTCCTGACGCACCACGAACGTGTCGATGAAGTTCGGGCCCAGGCCCGACAGGATCTTGGGCGCGCTCCAGCTGGCCAGCGCGGCGTCGGTCGCGACGATGCGGTAGGGCTGGAACTGGCCGGCGATGCCGGTGGTCGAGACCGACAGGATCAGGCTGATCGAGCCGTCCTGGTCGACGAACCACTCCGGCGCCCAGCTATTGGTCGCGCCCGCCACATCGATATTCACGTCGCGCAGGAAGGTCCAGTCGACCATGTCCTGGCTGCGGGCCAGGCCGATCGTGTCGCCGGTCCAGCCGGTGGTGTAGGCGACATAGTACCAGCCGTCCGTATGCTTCATCACGCTGGGATCGCGGATGAGGCCCTTGGGCGGGGTGTAGGCCAGCGGCTTCTTCAGTGTGAACCGGGCGCCGTCGGCCGAGTCGTACACGCTCATGTTCGACTGGCTGGCGTTGGTGAACGCCGTCATCGTGTAGCGGACGGGCTCGGCCAGAGCGGTGGTCGCGAACAGGGCGGCCGTCAGTCCCAGGACAGGGAGGGCGCGCATGCTCAGCCCTCGAAATAGAAGACGGGCTTCAGCGGCCACTCGACGGGCCTGTTGTCGGGATGGACCTCCATCAGGTCGGCCATGAAGTCCCACCAGCGCTTCATCACCGGCTGCAGCGGCAGGGCGTCCTTCTTGTGGTCGGGGCGCAGGCGCAGCACGGCGAAGAGGCTCATGGTCTCTTCGTCCAGGAAGATCGAATAGTCGTGGACGCCCGCCTCGCGGAGCGCGGCTGTCAGGTCGGGCCACAGTTCGTCATGACGGCGCTCGTACTCGGCGGCGACGCCGGGCTTCAGCTGCATGCGGAAGGCGAGGGGGCGGCTTTCCGTCGTCGTCATCGTCTTCCTCCTGAGTGTTGTTGTTTTTCTTTTTTGGTCTTGGTTGCGTCAGGTGAGGCGGTAGATCCGCCTGGCCGTTCCCGCGAACAGCGTCTCGCGCTCGTCGTGACTGAAGTTGGCCGTGATCGCGTCATAGGCGGCGTAGAAACCGCCGAAGCTGCCGTGCGCCCGCTCGACCGGGAAGTTGCTGGCGAACATGCAGCGCTCGACCCCGAAGGTCTCGATGACCTGGAGCACGAAGGGCTTGAGGCTGGCGGTGGTCCAGGCGCGGTCGACCATGGCCAGGCCCGAGATCTTGCAGGACACGTTCGGACGCTGGGCTAGCAGGGCTAGCCCCTCGCGCCAGGCGGCCAAACCTGCTTCGTCACGGTCGGTCGGCATGCCGGCGTGGTTGACGATCAGCGGGATGTCCGGATGGGCGTCGGCCAGCTGCGCGGCCGTCGCCATCTGCGAGGCGTAGAGCTGCAGGTCGAACGACAGGCCGTACTTGGCCAGCAGGGCGAAGCCCTTGCGCCACTGGTCGTCCAGCAGCTTGTCGGTCGGGCCGTAGGTCTTGGCCGGGTCCTCGTGCCAGTTGACGATCTGGCGGATACCGCGAACGCTCCGGCGCTCGGCGTGGGCCGCCAGCATCGCCTCGACGTCCGTATCATCCAGATTGGCTCCGGCGACGATGCCGCCGATCATGCCGCGCTGGTCGGCTATGCCTTGCAGCCAGTCGGTCTCGGATAGCTGGTCCTTGGACGGCAGGCCGCACTCGACATGTACGACCTGGACGACGTTCCAGCCCTTCGCATCGGCCAGATAGTCGTCCAGCCCATAGGACTTGTAGGCGATGCCGGACATGTCGCCGGCCGGGTTGTTGGGCAGCGGCGTGTCCTGGAGCCAGGCGTAGTAGTGCCGATCGAGGTCCCACAGATGCATGTGGGGATCGACGATGGGGCCGGTGTACGCCATGGCTCCAGTCTCGCTCTAGAAGGTGGTCCGGCCGCCGGAGGTGTCGAAGGTCGAGGCGGTGGTGAAGCTGCACTCCTCCGACGCCATGAAGCAGACCATGGCGGCGCTCTCGTGAACTTCGCCCAGGCGACCCATCGGGATCTTGCCCTTCATGTACTCGACTTGGCTGGCGGGCAGCTGTTCCAGGATCGGGCTCTCGAAGGTGGCCGGGGTCAGGCTGTTGACGATGACGCCCTTGGTGGCCAGCTCCTTGCCTAGCGACTTGGTCAGGCCGATCACCGCCGCCTTAGACGCCGAATAGGCGCCGGCGTTGGGGTTGCCCTCTTTACCGGCCACCGAGGCGACGTTGACGATGCGGCCGTAGCCCTGGGCGATCATGATCGGCGCCACGGCCTTGCAGCAGTAGAAGACGCCGTTGACGTTGATGTCGAACACACGCTTCCAGCTGTCGGTGGGGTACTCATAGACCGGGGCGGTGGCGCCGGTGATGCCGGCCGAGGCGACCAGGATGTCGATGCGGCCCAGGGCCTCGCTCGAGGCCCGGCCGGCGGCCAGCACCGCGGCTTCGTCCGAGACGTCCAGCGCGACGGTGAAGCTGGCGCCGACCTCTTCAGCCGCGGCCTTCAGGCCATCGGCGTCCAGGTCCCATAGGGCGACCTTGCCGCCTTCGGCGACGATGCGGGCGGCCACGGCCTTGCCCAGGCCCGAGGCGCCGCCGGTGACGACCGCGGTGCGGCCGGCGAAGCGGTTGGGGTAGACGGTGGTCACTGAGCGCCGTCCTTCGACCAGGCGACGACGATCTGACGTTGCTCGCCCAGCTTCTCGATGCCTAAGCGGATCTCATCGCCGGCCTTCAGGTAGACGGGCTCGGGCTTCTGCCCCATGCCTACGCCCGGAGGCGTGCCGGTGGTGATCAGGTCGCCGGGCTCCAGCGTCATGAACTCGCTGATATACGAGACCAGCTTGCTGATCGGGAAGATCATGGTCTTGGACGAGCCGTCCTGCTTGCGCTGGCCGTTGACGTCCAGCCACATGGCGAGGTTCTGGGGATCACCGACCTCGTCCGAGGTGACCATCCACGGACCCACGGGGCCAAAGGTGTCGCAGCCCTTGCCCTTGTCCCAGGTGCCGCCGCGCTCGATTTGGAAGGCGCGTTCCGAGACGTCGTTGATCAGGACGTAGCCGGCCACGTAGTCGAGGGCTTCGGCTTCCGAGACGTACGAGGCGCGCGAGCCGATCACGACGCCCAGCTCGACTTCCCAGTCGGTCTTTTCCGAACCGCGCGGGATCATCACGTTGTCATTCGGACCGGTCAGGCAGCTGACGGCCTTGGTGAACAGGACCGGCTCGGCCGGGATCGGCAGGTTCGACTCGGCGGCGTGGTCGGCAAAGTTCAGGCCCACGGCGATGAACTTGGAGACGCCGTTCACCGGCACGCCGTAGCGGGGCGAGCCCTCGACCAGCGGCAGCGAGGCCGGATCGATGGCGGCCAGGGCCTTCAGGCTGGCCGGCGACAGTTGGGCGCCGGTGATGTCGGCCACGTGGCCCGACAGATCGCGGATCTTGCCTTCGGCGTCGAGCAGGCCGGGCTTCTCGGAGCCCTTGGGGCCGTAGCGGAGCAGTTTCATGGGTCTACGCTTTCAAATGGATCAGCGGGCGTAAGGACGGTGCAGACCGACCTCGCGATTGAGTTCGACGCCAAAGCCTGGCGCGTCGGAGAGCTTGAGCTTGCCGTTCACGGGCACGGGTTCGCCGATCAGCTGCGGATGGAACATCGGCGTCACCTCGTCGGCCTTCGGAGCCATCATCAGGAACTCGGCGAACGGGCTGTTATGGCGCGTGATGACGAAGTGGTAGCTGTAGACCGACGAGCCGTGCGGGATCATCATCACGCCCTTGCTGTCGGCCAGGTTGGCGATCTTGATCAGCTCGGTGACGCCGCCGCACCAGCCCACGTCCGGCTGGATGATGTCGCAGCACTCCATCTCCAGCAGCATGCGGAAGCCCCAGCGGGTGGCTTCGTGCTCGCCGGTGGTGACCAGCATGCCCTTGGGCGCGTTCTTCTTCAGGTCGCGATAGCCCCAGTAGTCGTCGGGGCTGAGGGCCTCCTCGATCCACTTCAGCCCGTACTCGTGGGCCTTGTGCGCCAGCTTGGTGGCGTAGTTCAGGTCCAGCGCCATCCAGCAGTCGAACATCAGCCAGAAGTCCTCGCCGCAGCGCTCACGCATCGTGGCTAGCTCTTCGAGGTTCTTGCGCAGGCCTTCCTCGCCTTCGGCCGGGCCATGGTGCAGGGGCATCTTGCCGCCGATGAAACCCATCTGCTTGGCCAGGTCGGGGCGGGCGCCCGTGGCGTAGAAGGTCAGCTCGTCACGGACCTTGCCGCCCAGCAGGGCGTAGACCGGCTCCTGGCGCAGCTTGCCCAGCAGGTCGTACAGCGCCAGGTCGACGCCCGAGATGGCGTTCACGACCAAGCCCTTGCGGCCATAGTACTGGGTGGAGAAGTACATCTGGTCCCAGATCTTCTCGACCTCGGTCGGGTCGCGGCCTTCCAGGAAGCGGGCCAGGTGCTTCTCGACGATATAGGCGGCGGGCTCGCCGCCGGTGGTCACCGCGAAGCCGATCGTGCCGTCGGCGGCCTCGATCTCGACGACCAGCGTGCCCAGCACATTGATGCCGAAGCTTTGGCGGCTCTGGCGATATTCCGGATAGCGCGACATCGGCGTGGCGATGTGATCGTCGATCCAGTGGCCGTCACCTTGGTCATGATAGTCGGCGCCGCCCCCTCGGACGACGAACGCGCGTACATGCTTGATGACCGGAAACGCCATGGACGACGAGGCTCCAACCTTGGGGCGGTCGTTTCGGACGCCGCCCTGGGACAAGGGAGATGCGCTTGCCGGAAGCGTTCCGGCAGGCCCGTGACGCCGCCTTTAGGCCGCGCCTACCTCCCCAACATAACCTATGACACGCTATCGGTTCGCGAGGTCGGCGGGCTCGCAAAGAGTCGCCGTCGTTCCGCTTGCCTTGCGTTCCACAATATGAGAGGTAGTGCTACAAAATGAAACCAGCGTCAAGGGGAGCGGAACCGGTGGCGGCGGACGAAAGCGCGACGACCAAGTCTCCCAGCGGCAGCCAAACCCTGTTCCGGGGCCTGGATCTGCTGGACGTGGTCGCCGAGTCCGGGACTATCGCCTTGCCCGCACTCGCCAAGCAGCTTGGCCTGACCCGCAGCACGACGCACCGCCTGGCCACGGCCCTGGTCGAGCGCCGTCTGCTCTCGCAGGCGCCGCGCGAAGGCTACAGCCTGGGGTCCAAGCTCCTGGAGCTGGGCTATCTGGCCAGCCAGCAGATGGACTTGCCGCGGATCGCGCGTCCGCACCTGGAAAAGCTGTGGGAAGAGACCGAGGACACCGTGCACCTGGGCGTGCTGGACGATGACCGGGCCCTGTACCTGGACAAGCTGACCGGCCGCCGCCGCATCAATATCAGCTCGCGCGTGGGCGATCGCCAGCCGATCCGCTCTACGGGCCTGGGCAAGGCGTTGGTGCTGGACGACACCGAGGACCGCTGGCGCACCCTGTACCGCTCGGAAGGTCAGGCCCTGCCGGGCGCGCCGGACGAGAAGCAGTGGATCGACTGGATGCGCGACTATTCCAAGCGCGGCATCGCCTTCGACCTGGAAGAGAACGAGGACCGGATCCGCTGTGTCGCCGCGCCGATCCGCGGGGCCTCGGGCCAGATCGTCGGGGCGATCAGCGTCTCGGGCGCGGCCCAGTACATGGATGACGACCGCATGACCACGCTGGTCGACGACGTGCGCGACACAGCCAACGCCATCGGCCGCGACCTGGGCTGGAACGGAAAGCGGCTGGCCCGCTGATGAGTAAACGCAAGAGGTAGTGATGCTGCTGAAGGACAAGGTGGTGCTGGTGACCGGCGCCTCGCAGGGGATCGGCAAGGCCGCCGCGATCGGATGCGCCCAGCACGGCGCGGACGTGGCGATGAACTACCACTCCGACGAGGCCGGGGCCGCCGACGCCGTCGCCCAGATCGAGGCGTTGGGCCGCCGCGCCATCGCCATCAAGGGCGACGTCGCGCAGGTCGAGACCGCGCAGTCCTTCGTGCAGGCCGCCGTGCATGCGTTCGGCAAGGTCGACGTGTTCGTCAACAACGCCGGCATCTGCCCCTTCCACGCCTTCCTCGACATGCCGCCCGAGGTCATGGAGCGGACGATGAAGGTGAACCTGTTCGGCGCCTATTACATGGTCCAGGCGGCGGCCAACCAGATGGTCCGTCAAGGCAACGGCGGCGCCATCATCGCCGTCAGCTCGATCAGCGCCTTGGTCGGCGGCGGCATGCAGACGCACTACACCCCGACCAAGGCCGGCGTGCACAGCCTGATGCAGTCGACGGCCATCGCGCTGGGCAAGTACGGCATCCGCTGCAACTCGGTGCTGCCGGGCACCATCGAGACGGCGATCAACAAGGAAGACCTGGCCGACGTCGCCAAGCGCGAATACATGGCCGGCCGCATCCCGCTGGGCCGCCTGGGCGAACCCGACGACCTGGCCGGCCCGATCGTGTTCCTGGCCTCGGACCTCGCCAAGTACGTGACCGGCGCGGCCCTGCTGGTCGACGGCGGCGCGTTCGTGAACCTGCAGTAGTCACGTGATCGTCTCCCAATGATCGTCTCGTCCACCACGGACTTCCGCGAGGCGGCGCGGCGCAAGCTGCCGCGCTTCCTGTTCGACTATATCGACGGCGGCGCCTATGCCGAACGGACCCTGGGCCGCAACGTCTCGGACCTGGCCGACATCGCCCTGCGCCAGCGGGTGCTGAAGGACGTCTCGGCCGGGGATCCCTCGACCACGCTGTTCGGTGTCAAGCAGGCCCTGCCGGTGGCCCTGGCCCCGGTCGGCCTGACGGGCATGTACGCCCGCCGGGGCGAGTGCCAGGCCGCGCGCGCCGCCGCCAAGAAGGGCGTGCCGTTCTGCCTGTCGACCGTCTCGGTCTGCGATGTCGACGAGGTCAGCAAGGCCTCGTCAGCGCCGATCTGGTTCCAGCTCTATGTGCTGCGCGACCGCGCCTTCATGCGTGACCTGCTGGACCGCGCCAGCGCGGCCGGGGCCACGGCCCTGGTGTTCACGGTCGACATGCCCGTGCCCGGCGCCCGCTATCGCGACGCGCACTCGGGGATGAGCGGTCCCAACGCCGCCGCCCGCCGCATGGTCCAGGCGATGTTCAAGCCGCAGTGGGCCTGGGACGTCGGGGTGATGGGCCATCCCCACACCTTGGGCAATGTTGCGCCGGTGCTGGGCAAGAACTCGGGCCTTGAGGACTTCATGGGGTGGCTGGGGGCGAACTTCGACCCCTCCATCCAGTGGAAGGACCTGGAGTGGATCCGCGACCTGTGGAAGGGCCCGCTGATCATCAAGGGCGTGCTCGACCCCGAGGACGCCAAGGCCGCCGCCGATATCGGCGCGGACGGGGTCGTGGTTTCCAACCACGGCGGTCGTCAGCTGGATGGCGTGCTGTCCTCGGCCCGCGCCCTGCCGGCCATCGCCGACGCGGTGGGCGACAAGCTGACCGTGCTGGCCGACGGCGGCGTGCGCTCGGGTCTGGACGTGGTGCGGATGCTGGCCCTGGGCGCCAAGGGCGTCCTGCTGGGCCGGGCCTTCGTCTACGCCCTGGCGGCGCGGGGCGAGGCGGGGGTCACCCAGCTGCTGGACCTGATCGAGAAGGAGATGCGCGTGGCCATGGCCCTGACGGGCGTGCGCGACGTGGCTTCGATCGACCGGTCGATCCTGGCCGAGCTGGAGCGGTGATCGCCGCGCTGGCCCTGGCGGCGGCGATGGCCTCAACGCCGCCGCGTATCGTCATCGCCAGCGACTCCACCGCCGCCAACTACGGTCCGTCCCAGTATCCGCAGATGGGCTGGGGCATGGTGCTGAAGTGCTCGCTGGATCCGCGCGTCGAGGTCGTGAACCTGGCGCGCGGCGGCCGCTCGACCAAGACCTTCATCGAGGAGGGTCTTTGGGACCAACTGGTCGCCCAGGTTCGGCCCGGCGACACCGTCCTGATCCAGTTCGGCCACAACGACGCCGACACCAAGAAGATCGTCCGCTTCACCGATCCGAACGGTGCCTACGACGTCAATCTGCGCCGCTTCGTGGCCGATGTTCGGGCCAAGGACGCCACGCCCGTGCTGGTCACGCCCATGGCCCGCTGGCTGTGGGAGAACGGCGCGCCCAAGGACGCCCATGCGGCCTATGCGGCTACGATCCACCGCGTGGCGGCCGACCTAAAGGTCCCGCTGGTCGACCTGGACGGCGACATGATGGCGGCGCTGAAGGCGAGGGGGCAGCTGGCCTCGCGCGGGCTCTACATGCAGTACCAGCCCTATGACGGGATCGCCCGCTTCCCGGAGGGGATCAAGGACGACACCCACATCAACGAGCAGGGCGCGCGCCTCGGCGCAGCGCTGGTCGCCACGCGCCTGGCCAAGCTGAAGCTGGCGCTCTCGCGCTTCGTCCATCCCGCGCCGCTGGACAACCAGGCGCGGCTGGGCGGCCCCAGCTGCCCCTGACCAAGGACGGTGAAGGACGTGCTCGTCGTCTCCAGCGCCGACAAGGTGGCGCTGACCCTGAAGCCGACGAAGGGCTCGCGCCTGCGCATCGCCCTGACAGAACCGACGGTGGACCGTGACGCCTTCATCCCGGATACGGAAGGGGGCTACTGCGCCTTCGCCACCTCCACCGCATACACCTGGCTCTGGCCATGCATGTTCGAGCGGAACACCAGCCACTTGTTGTCCGGCGTGAAGTTCACGTTCGGCTCCAGGCGGTAGTCGTGGCCGCGCATGTCGACCAGACGCTCGGAGTCCAGCACGCCCGGCGCGATCAGGTGCTCGGCCCCCGGCGCGTGGATGCCCGCCACGTCCGGCACGGTGCGGGGCTTGAGCAGCACGATCCACTTCCCGTCCGGCGCATGGGCGACCATCTCGCTGTCGCCGCCGTCGCCGGCGAACAGCTTGCCGTCCGACGATGAGTTGAAGTGCACCGACCAGTCGTTGCGCTGCACGTGCAGCCCGTTGCGCTTGCCGGTGGCGACCTCGTAGCCGGCGACCCAGAAGTCCTCGCCGCGCGGGGTCTGCAGATCGTACCAGACGGTCTTGCCGTCGGCGCTGAACCACTCGTGGCCAGCGATCTCCATGTTCATGGTCCGAGTGTGGATCTTGGTTGGCTGATCGCCCGCCTTGTCGGTCCGGATCAGCCACAGGCGGTCGACCTTGTGCCAGGGACCCTCGTGGCAGAACATCAGCAGGCCCGGATCGGTCGGAGAGAACTGCAGGTGGTTCAGCCAGTCGGTGGCCTGGTGGACGACCTTGCGCTCGCCGGTCACCGTGTTGATCGTGAAGATCTCCATCGGGATGCGGCTGTCCAGGCGGGCGTTCAACTGCACCTCGCGGCCCTCGGCATAGGACAACTCCTTGCCGTCGGCGCTCTTCACGTCGTCGGGATTGCGGGGCAGCGCGTCCATCATGTTGGGCGGGATCGGCACGTCATTGCGCACCACCACGCCGGCCAGCAGGGTCTCGTCGGCATTGATGGTCTGCAAGCTGCCGCGATCCATCTTGGCGACTTCGCGGACCGCCTTGGTATAGGGATCGACCGCCATTACGGCCTTCGAACCGCCGGGGTTATCGGTCAGCGACTTCTCGTAATAGACCGAGCCGGTCTTGCGGCCCACATACAGCAGCCGGACCTTGCCCTCGACGATTTTGGTCAGGGCGCGGGTCTTGAGGTCCATGGCCACGATGCCGGTGGGCGTGGCGAAGACCAGCCGGTCACCCTTGGGCGTGTAGCCGTTGTAGTTGAAGTACAGGCTGGAGCTGCCGGGCTCGCGCGACAGGCGGACGATCCGGTGGCCGGTGGTCTTGTCCACCCACTCCAGCGGTGGCTCGGGCGCGTCGGGCCTGCCCAGGGTCATGACGTCCTGCGCGGCCGCGCCGCTCACAAAGCAAGAAGGGGCCAGGAGCAGGGCGGCCAGACCGCCAAGAACGAACGACTTCATTGCGACGCCTTACGAGTGACGATGGCCTGGGGCTTGGGCGACGTCATGCCTTCGCCCAGGTGGAAGCTGGTGTGCGGCGGCTGATTGTAGGCGGTGTTCTGCCAGGCGATCGAGACGCGGTACTGCGGGTCGTGCATCAGCGTCACCAGCCGGCGCTCGGTGGGGTAGGGCGTGGCGTAGATCCGCAGGGATTGGTTGTCCTCGGCCCGCCAGATCACCTCTTCGCGCCAGTCGCCGAAGAGGTCGGCCGACAGGGCCGGGGTGGCCTTGGTGCCGTTGTTAGAGGTCATGCCCTCGGCGGTCAGCAGGGGCGTCGTCTGGCCGGTCTTCCAGTCCCACTTGCTGATCTGGTTCTTGTCCAGCAGCTCGCGCAGGTCGTCGCCGTCCCACCAGATCGCGAAGTTCACCTGGCGCGGATGCTTCACGCCGTCGATGGCCTTGCCCTGGGCGGTGTAGAGCGCTTCCTGGTTGGTGCCCCAGGCCTCGTCGCCGGGGAAGCGCGGGTCGATGTCGGCGGCCAAGCCCCGGCCGGCGTCCTTGTCGGCCGGCGTGCTCCACAGCACCTTGCCGGTCCTGGCGTCCAGCATGGCCGCGCCGATGCCGCCGTTGCTCTTGGGGCTCTCGTGGACGCCGAACCTCTCCAGGCCCGGATGGGTGGGATCCAGATCCCCGACATGCATGGCGTCGCCGTGGAACAGGCGGGCGCTCCACAGGCCCTTGCCGTTGTCGTCCACGGTCATCGAGCCATAGACGATCTCGTCGCGACCATCGCCGTCGACATCGGCGACGCTGAGCTGGTGGTTGCCCTGGCCGCCGAACGCCTCGTTGCCCGGCGCGGCGCTGTCGAAGAACCAACGCGGGGTCAGCTTGCCGTCTCGGAAGTCCCAGGCCGCCAGGGTCGAACGGCCATAGTAACCGCGGGCCATGACGATGCTGGGCCGCTGGCCGTCCAGATAGGCCGTGCCGGCCAGGAAACGGTCGGAGCGGTTGGCGTAGCCGTCGCCCCAGATCTCGGTCATCTGCTCGACGCTGGGCGCGTCGGTGCGCGGATCGCGCGGCGGAGCGTAGGGGGCGCTGGCCAGGGCCTTGCCGGTCGCGCCCTCGAAGACGGTCAGATATTCGGGGCCCTTGAGGATACGGCCCTGGACCTTGGCGACCTTGGTCCCGTCGGGCGCGATGAAGGCGCCGGTGCGGTCGGCCTGCGGACGCTCGCCGCCGCTCTCGCGCCAGTCGGCATTGGCGTCGCCCAGCACCCTCCCGGTCCCGTCGATCACACCATCGCTGGTTCTCATAGCCAGCTCGGCCTTGCCGTCGCCGTCATAGTCGAAGACCTGGAACTGGGTGTAGTGCGCCCCGGCCCGGATGTTGCGACCCAGGTCGATACGCCACAGGCGCTGGCCCTCCAGGGTGTAGGCGTCGAGATAGGCGTCGCCCGTGTAGCCGCCGAAGGCGTTGTCCTTGGAGTTGGTCGGGTCCCACTTCAGGATGATCTCGTAGCGCCCGTCGCCGTTCAGATCGCCGACGCTGGCGTCGTTGGCGGTGTAGGAATAGGCCTCGCCCGTGGGCGTCACGCCGGCGGGCGGCGGATCCAGCGGGATCGACAGGTAGCCGTCGGTCCAGACCTGAGCGGGGCGGCTGGCGGCGCCTTCCTTGCCCTTGGCGACCCGGCGGACCGTGTAGGCGCCCGCGCCGCCGATCTTGTCGATACCGCTCTTGTCGACGAAGTCCGTGCCGCCGGTCAGCGGCTTGGCGTTCAGCTTCGTCCCGTCCTTGTAGAGATTGAACGCCGCGCCGGCCGGATCGTCGCCCAGCAGCCGCCAGCTGACCAGCACCCCGCCATCCTTGGCCGGTACGGCGACGACGCCGCGATCCAGTGATTCCATCCAGCGGGGCGCGGCATGGGCCGCTCTCGGCGCCAGCAGCGCGATCCCGCATGCGGTCGCGACGAGAATCTTCTTCCTCGGAGTCATAGACGCGCCCTCCCTGAAAGGCCTTACGCGATCCCGGGCCGCGTGTGGCGGCTTCTCTAAGAATCCGCGCCCGCCAAGGGGCGCGTCAGGATCGCTGAGGTTACATCACGAAACCTCGGTTATGTCTTCCCATAAATTGCGTTGACATCTCAATATATGGCACTACGGTATTTGTACTAATAATGCGCCGTCGAGTCCGATGCGGATCCGTGAGGTCCGTCGCGGTTCGGGAAGCGTGCGGAGCCGCGTGGGGACGGGGCTCCGGCCATACAGGGAGGGACACTCTATGCAGCTCACCAGGGCTCGCCGCCGCACGGCCGCCGCCACCGTTTCCATCCTGGCCTTGAGCGCCGGCGTCGCCATCAGCCAGCCGGCCCTGGCGCAGTCGTCGGCCCCGGCCAAGTCCGCCGGCGCCGAAGACAATACCGTCGAAGTGATCGTCGTCGGCGCCCGCGCCTCGCAGCAGTCGTCGATCCAGCGCAAGAAGCGCAGCAAGACGGCCCAGGACTCGATCGTCGCCGACGACGTCGGTTCGTTCCCGGACAGCAACGTCAACGAAGCCATGTCGCGCATCGCCGGCGTGGCCATCGAGCGTAACGGCTTCGGCGAAGGCGACGGCTTCGCCATTCGCGGCAACGGCGCCGACCTGACCCGCGTCGAACTGGACGGCCTGGGCGTCGCCGCCTCGGGCTTCAGCCTGGCGACCAACCCGAACGGCGGCGACGGCCGCTCGGCCGACATGCGCGAGCTGCCCGCCGAGATGATCAAGAGCCTGGACGTCATCAAGGGCCAGACGGCCGACATGACGCCCGGCGGCCTGGGCGCCACGGTGCAGATCCAGACCCGCACGGGCCTCGACTTCAAGAAGCCCTTCATTTCGCTGCGCGGCGCGGCCGCCGGCAACACCCTGTCCAAGAAGTACGGGCCGGAGATCGGCGTCGTCGCCACGCGCAAGTTCTTCGACGACCGCCTGGGCGTTATGGGCAACATCAACTCGACCAAGCGCTACAACGACAGCCACGCGCTCAACAGCGCCGGTTCGAACAACCAGCAGGGCTATACGCGCTTCGCCGACTTCGACAATTCGCCGGACAAGACCTGGGCCTATAACCCGGCGGCGACCACTGGTCCCGACGCCAGCACGCCGGTGGGCACGTGGGCCCTGGCCAGCGGTTCGGGCAATTTCAACGCTCCGACGCCGCTGGACATCGTCACCAAGTCGGCCAACGCCAAGACCAAGGCCGACTGTCTGGCCGCGTTCCCGCTGCTGACCGACGCCCAGCTGAACACCATCTCGCCGGGGACCAGCAACGCCAACCGCCAGGCGGCGCAGGCGGCGATGATCAACTCGCAGATCAGCTGCCTGAACCAGTGGAACGACTACACGCCCAACCTGATCCGCGACCAGAACTGGTCGCAGTATGAGAAGCGGCTGGAGTGGGACCTGCGCCTGGACTACCGCGTCACCGACAACCTGACGATCTTCGGCAAGTACCAGGTCGCCAACCGCAGCCAGCATGAGGACAACCGCCAGCGCACGCGGGGCGGCGTCACCTCGCTGGGCGTGGCGACCCTGAACCAGGTGACCTCGCCGCTGGTCACCAACACCTTCTATCCGACCGGCACGGTCAACCCGCTCTCGGCGGTCGCCGGCTCGGGCTACTACATCTACAACAGCGGGATCCCGACGGGGGTGTCGGCGATCGACACGACGCCGGGGACGGTGGTCACCAACAACTCGTTCCCGATCTACGGCATCGCCGCCAATATCATTCCGGGCTCGATCAAGGTCGACAGCGCTCATCACCTGACCTCGTTGGACATCACCAACGCCGCTGTCGGCATCGACCACATCGAGAACACCCAGGACTGGAAGACCAACTACCTGACCTATGGCGCCGACTATGATCGCGGCCCATTGCACGCCGAGTTCCGGGGCGGTCGCACCGAGGCCAGCTACAGCCGTTATGACCGTCGTTTCGCGCGCAGCTACACCTATGGCAACGCCACCATGACGGCGCTTGAGAACGGCATCTGGGACATCAAGACCCCGGCCGGCTACGACGAAACCAACATGACGAACTTCGTGCAGATGCTGGCGCCGACGGCGCCGGGCATGCCCAGCTACAGCGCTCTGTCGCGCCTGCAGTGGAACCCGCGGATCGTCGAGAGCGGCGAGGACCAGTACAAGCTCGACGTCAGCTATCTGGTCGACGACAAGGTCCCGTTCTTCACCCGCTTCAAGATCGGCGGCTTCTATCGTGAGGCCAACACCAACTCGTGGGGCGCCGGCGGCTACACGCCCTCGGCTGGGGTGTTCGTGCCGACCATGGCCCTGCGCAGCGACGTCCGCGCCTGCGAGAACCTGCCGACGACGACGGCGGCCAATTCCTGCGTCTACGGCTATGCGCCCAACCCGACCACCGGCAACACCTTCTTGTACGGCATCGAGACCGTGCCGCAGTCCAAGCTGATCTCGATCTTCCAGAACAGCCTGCAGGACAACTCCGGCGCCTTCATGCAGGGCTATAAAGGCGCCAAGGGCCTGACGGTCTGGGACAGCATCGACGTGCCCACGGCCTTCAGCGAGCTGGCCAGCGCCGCCAACTACAACTTCGACTGCGTGAAGTCGTGCAAGGGCACTGACGGCAAGGTCTACGACCAGCCGGTCAACAAGGCGCTGGAGAAGTACACCTCGTGGTACTGGATGGCCGAGTTCGAGCAGCGGCTGCCGCTGAACATGGAGCTGAACGGCAATCTCGGCATGCGCATGCTGAAGACCCAGGTGTCGGGATCGGGCTATGTGGGCCTGACCTATACGCTGAAGACCCCTGCCTTCAACGCGGCCGATCCGACCAATCCGGCGGGCTTCACCAGCGCGACCTTCACCAAGCCGGTCAGCATCAACCGCGAATATACCGGCTGGATGCCGGCCTATAACGCCGCGCTGTGGACCATCCCTGACAAGCTGGTGATCCGCTATTCGTGGGCCAAGACCATCGCCCCGCCGCCGCTGACCCGCCTGTTCCCGGCCGGCTCGTGCACCTATGACGAACGCCGCGAAGGCTTCCAGGACAGTGACGGCAGCGAGCAGGACATGGCCTGCACCAACACCTTCGGCAATCCGGACCTCAAGCCCTACACGGCCACCAAGAACAACACCTCGATCGAGTGGTACCCGAACCGCGACACCTCGTTCAGCCTGGCCTACTATCGCCAGAAGGTGCGGATCGGCGCGCCGGTCCAAGTGCCGTTGAAGAACGGCAACATCTTCGCCGGCAGCGACGAGGTCGTCCCGGGCACCAGCAAGCGTCTGTCCGACTACGAGTTCGGCGTGAACACCTTCATCAACGGTCCGGGCTACGTGCAGTCGGGCTGGGAGTTCGTGGCGCGGACGGCCTTCACGTTCCTGCCGTGGGAGTTCAAGCACACGGGCGTGGACTTCAACATCTCGACCACCAAGTCGGGCACGGCGGCTGCCTATATCGATCCGCTGACCGCCGAGTCGCTGGATCCTGCCGGCCAGTCCAAGTACTTCGCCAACCTCGTGCTGTGGTACGACGACAACGTCACCAAGATCCGCATCGCTTACCAGACCCGCGACCGGGTGCTGACCTGCATCTCGCCGTGCACCTCGACGGCCAGCTCGCCGGTCCGCAACTCGCCCAACACCAATGTCGGCAACTTCGTGGGCTTCCCGTACAATCCGGGCGAACCGCTCTATTCGGAAAAGTACGAGTACCTGGACGCCAAGATTTCGCGGAAGATCAATCCGAACCTCGAAATCTATGCGGAAGGCCGGAACCTGCTGAACGCCGCGCGTCTCAGCGTCGGCTCCGAACGGGCCGGCTTCGCCAACGCCCCGAACCCCTGGTCGGTGCAGTTCGGCGGGTCGCGCTTCGCGGTCGGCTTCGTCTACAAGAACTAGGTCAGGGAGTAGGCCGCGTGACCGTATCGCGACGGGGTTTGCTGGGGTCTGGTTTGGCGATCCCCGTGGCGATGGGCGGCGCAGGCGTGGCGCAGGCCGCCAGGCCTGCGCCGGCCTTCGCCGACTTCCACTGGCTGGGCGATACTCCGCCGACCGCGCCCGGCGCGGCGGTGTGGGGCGCACCCTGGCCACGCGGGGCGGTCAAGCCCAAGACGACCCTGACGGCGATCGGCGTCGACGGCCAGGCTCTGCCTTTGCAGACCTGGCCCTTGGCCTATTGGCCCGACGGTTCGCTGAAGTGGACGGGGCATGCTCTGGCGGGCGTGGCCAAAGGCTTCCAGGTCAAGCCGGGCAAACCCATCGCGCCAGCCAAGTCTGTCCAGGTGCGTGAGACGGCTGAGCGGATCGAGGTCGTTGCTGGCGACTTGGTCTGCCGGTTCGCAAGGACGGGCGGAACGCTGATCGAGAGCGTCAGCCTGGCGGGTCGCGAGACCCTTCGCGGCGGCCGGCTGGTCGCCCTGAGCCAGAACACCCCGCCGGGCGACCTCTCGCCGCGTGAGACCCAGGTCTTCGACGGCGCGATCGACGCCGTGACCATCGAGCAGCGCGGCCCGGTGCGGGCGGTGGTCCGCTTCGAAGGCCGCCATCGCGGCGTGGGCCGTGACTGGCTGCCGTTCACCGTCCGTGTCGCGGTCGACGCCGACGGGCGGCTGGCCCTGACCCACAGCTTCGCGTTCGACGGCGACGGCAACAAGGACTTCATAGCGGGCCTCGGGATCCGCTTCGACGTCCCGCTGACCGACGAGCTGTATAACCGCCATGTCCGCTTCGCCGGGGAAGGCGAGGGGATGTGGGGCGAGGCGGTCCGCAACATCCCCGGCTGGCAGCCGACCAAGTTCGCCTTGGCGGCCAAGTTCCAGGACCAGTTGCGCGGCGAGCGTGTCCCCGACCTGGCTTCGATGGACGCCAAGACCCGCGACCAGCTGCTGACCGTGCCCGCCTGGAACGGCTATCGCCTGTTCCAGGGCGACGCCGACGCCTTCACGATCGACAAGCGGACCAGCGCCAAGAGCAGCTGGCTGCGCGCCGACCGCGGCGGTCGCGCGCCGGGCTTGGGTTATGTCGGTGGCGTCTCGGGCGGGGTCGCGTTTGGCCTTCGCCACTTCTGGCAGCGCCATCCGACGGGGCTGGAGATCGACGGCGCGACGACCGACGCCGCCACCCTGACCCTGTGGCTGTGGTCGCCCCAGGCCGGGGGCATGGACCTGCGCCACTACAGCGACAAGGCCCACGGCCTGGAGATCCAGTACGAGGACGTCGAGGAAGGGCGCTCGACCCCGATGGGCGTCGCCCGCACCAACCAGATTTTCCTGTGGCCGGTGGCCGCCACGCCGACGCGCGAGACGCTGTCGGGCATGGCCAAGGCGACGACCGATCCGGCCCTGCCGGTCGCCGCGCCGGCCTACTACCAGGGCGTCGGCGCATTTGGCGGCGTCTTCACCCCGGTCGATCGCTCGACGCCCGCCAAGGCCAAGCTGGAGGCCGCCCACGAGCGCCTGCTGGGCTTCTACCTGCGCGAGATCGAGCAGCGTTGCTGGTACGGGTTCTGGGACCACGGCGACGTGATGCACACCTACGACCAGGACCGGCGCGTCTGGCGCTACGACGTCGGCGGCTATGCCTGGGCCAACAGCGAGCTGGTCCCGGACCTGTGGCTGTGGACGGCCTTCATGCGCACCGGCCGCGCCGACGTCTTCCGCATGGCCGAGGCCATGACCCGCCACACCGGCGAGGTCGACGTCCACCACCTGGGCCCGTTGAAGGGCCTGGGCTCGCGGCACAATGTCAGCCACTGGGGCGACGGGGCCAAGGAGGCGCGGATCAGCCAATCGCTGCTGCGCCGTCACTACTATTACCTGACCGCCGACGAACGGACCGGCGACCTGATGGCCGACCTCTATGACGGCGACCACGCGCTGCTGGCGGTGAACCCGGTCCGCAAGGTCGCGGCCAAGACCAACTATCCGACCCAAGCGCGCAGCGGCCCCGACTGGTTCGCGTTCGCCAGCAACTGGCTGGTGGCCTGGGAGCGCACCGGCGACACCAAGTGGCGGGACAAGATCGTCAAGGGCCTGGACGCCATCGCGGGCTCGTCCCATGGCATGTTCACCGGCCCGCCGTTCGGCTATGACCCGGCGACGGCGACCCTGTACGATCTCGGCAGCGCCTTCACCACCAGCTACCACCTGGTGACGATCATGGGCGGGGCCGAGTTCGTGTTCGAGCTGGACGGGCTGATCGACGATCCGGCCTGGAGCAAGGCTTGGACCCGCTTCTGCGCCTACTACAACGCGCCCCTGGCCGAGCGTCAGGCGGCGCTGGGACCGGCGGCCATCGACCGCCACTTCGCCTATCCCGCCTGGCATGCCCGCCTGACGGCCTGGGCGGCGGTGAAGCTGAAGGATCCGGTGCTGGCCAAGCGGGCCTGGACCGAGTTCCTGGCCAAGACCAAGACGGGCCAGGAAAACAGTCCCGAGCCGATCACCCGCGTGACCGGGCCGTCGGTGCTCAATCCCATCGACGAGATGCACGGCGTCTCGACCAACCAGTCGGCGCAATGGGCGCTGAACCTGTTCGAGCTGCTGGCCCTGGTCGGCGACGCGGCGCCGGAGGCTCTACCGGCCGGTTGGGAATAGCCGGAACACCTCGAACTGGCGGACCCGCAGGTGGCTCTGCGTGGTTCGCAGGCCGAACCAGCCGCGTGTGTAGGGCTCCGGGTCCTGGTGCGCGAACAGCCGCCGGCCGTCGCTCCAGTATTCGATGCGCTGGCCGTCGGCGATCAGCCGCACGGCGGTCCAGCGGTTGGGCGTCAGCAGCTCTTCGGCGGCCGAATGGTCGTGCTGCGGCAGCATCGGACGATCGCCGGCCCGCCCGACGTAGCGCCGAAATCGGGTGCTGGTGTTCGAATTGCCGCCCTGACCGACATAGTAGGTCTTCAGCGTGTCGTAGTCGGCGAAGGCGCCCGAGCGCGGATGGTCCAGCGGCGAGCCGCCACCGGCCTCGCGCGCCATCCAGAAGCAGTTCAGGTCGCTGACGCGGTCGAGCGCGCCGCCCGCCGACACCGCCTGGGCCTGGTAGGTGATGGCCACGGGGCCGACCAGTTCGGGTTTGAACCAGGCCGTGAAGCCGGCCGGGGCGGCGATGTCGAGTACGCCGTCCCTGGTGGTCACGGTCGCCGGCTTCTCGGCTTCGATCGTCCAGCGCTTCGGGTCGTGGAAGTCGTCGGCATGCAGCCGCTTGCCCTGGCCCGCGAACGGCGTGGCGGCCAGGCCGGCGAGTAGGGCGCGGCGATCCAGGATCATGCGTCGGCCTCGCGGACGTTCTCGAACAGCTGCTCGGGGCGGGCGTCCGGGGTCGTGGTCTCGATGACCAGGTTGTCGATCCTGAGGCCGTCGACATGCCGCGCCCACAGGCCGTGGACGGGGGAGGGGCCGAACATGCTCGGCTCGGGATAGGCCTGCGGCAGGTCGCCCGGCCGCCGCTCCGCCCACTCCGCCGGCCCGCCGCCGCGATAGGACAGGCGGATGTTCGACAGGGTCACATCGCGGATCGGCGAGTCCGGCAAGCCCGCCATCGTGGCGGCGTAGTCGGGCAGGACGTCGAAGGCTTCGATGTCGCGCAGCACGATGTTGCGCATCGCCCCCAGCGGCGTGCCCTCCGGTCCCCGCCGCCGGTCGCCGACCCGCAGGAAGATCGGAGCGGTGGTCACCTCCTGCAGGTGCAGGCGCTCGCAGACGATGTTCTCCATCGTCCCGCCGTCCACGACCTCCAGCGCCAGGCCCCGCGAGCGGGAGAAGCGGCAATCGCGGATGATCACGTCCTTGAAGCCGCCGTTGGACTCGGTGCCCAGCTTGATGCGGCCAGTGACGCGGTCCTGGTCGGGCGAGACCAGCTGGATCCGGCCGAAGGTCCCGTCCAGCATCGTGCCGAGGTCGAAGCCGCTGACCTCGCAGTGCTCGACGACGACGTCCTGGGTCGGGATCAACTCGCCCAGCGCCAGGGAGCTCTTCAGCACGATGGCGTCGTCGTTGGGCGTGTTCACCCGGCAGCCGCTGACCAGCACCCGGCGGCAGGCGTCGATGTCCAGGCCGTCGCGGTTGGTGTCGACGATCAGGTCGCGCAGGGTCAGGTCCTCGCAGCCCGTGGCCAGCACCGCGAAGTGGCCGCCCTGGAAGATCGTCAGGCCCTCGATCCGCGCCCGCCTGGCGCGCTTGAGGGCGATGGCCTTGTTGCCGAGGCCCGCCATGGCCTCGACCTGGGGCGACAGCTCGGCCATAGCCTCGGCCGACAGCCCGGCCATGCTGAGCGGGAACTCGCCGGCCTGCTTCTTCCAGCGCGAGCCGGGGCCTTCGCGGGTCAGGCCGGCGCCGTCGATGCGGCCGGGGCCCAGGATGGCGACGTCCTCAACGTCCTCGCCCCAGATCAGGCTGTTGCGCCAGTGGCTGTGTCCGAAGTCCTGCCACAGGTCGTGCGGATTGGGCTCGGCGGCGTCATAGGTCCCGCCGTGCAGGCCCGGATCGGCGGCCTCCAGCACGCTGCCTTCGTCCAGCTTCAGGATCACGCCGCTGAGCAGGCGGATCGAGAACGACAGGTGGCGACCGGCCGGCAGCACGACCTCGCCGCCGCCCCGTGCGTGGGCGCCGGCGATGGCGGCGTTGATCGAGTCAGTCGCCAGCGTCACGCGTAGAGGCCGTGGCGCTTGAAGAACGTATCCAGCGCGCCGGTCCACGGCGCCAGCTGGCCGTTCGGGGTCTTCAAGCCAAAGCCGTGGCCGCCGACTTCTTCCAGGTGCATCTCGACCGGGATCTTCTTGGCCCGCAGGGCCTGCCACATCAGTACGCTGTTCTCGACCGGCACGGTCTTGTCGTCGGCCGCGGCGGTGATGAAGGTCGGTGGGGCGTCGGCCGGCACGCCGATCTCGGCCGAGATCGCCTGGCGTTGGGCGTCGGTCGGGTTGGCGCCCAAGAGCTCCTTCAGCGAACCGCCGTGGGCGTAGGGCAAGGTCCCGGTGATCACCGGATAGAACAGGCCCGTCGCGAACGGCCGGGTCGGCAGCGTGTCGGCCTCGTCCACGGGCGCGTAGGTGTCGCGGTTGAACTGGGTGGCCAGGCGCGCGGCGACGTGGCCGCCGGCCGAGAACCCCAGGGCCGCGACCTTGGCCGGATCGACGCCCAGCGAGGCGGCGCGGGCCCGGATCAGGCGCATGGCTCGCTGGGCGTCCTGCAGCGAGACGTCCGGCCCGGCCGCCCAGCCGTCGGCGGGCAGGCGGTAGTCCATGGCGAAGACCGTGACGCCCAGGCTCAGCAGCCAGGCGTCGATCGGCCCGCCGGTCTTGCGCGTCGCCACCCGGCGATAGCCGCCGCCGGGGATCATCAGCGCCGCCGCGCCGTTCGGCTTGGCCGGGCGGCGCAAGGTCAGCCAGGGCTTGGTGATGTTCAGGAAGGCGGTGTCGTTGGGATCGCCGCCGGGCGTGCGCAGGATCACCTGCTCGGTGACGGAGACCTTCTCACCGCCGGGCGCGCCCTTGGGCCATAGGTCGACGATGTCCAGCGGGGTTTCGGCGGCTCGCACCAGAGCCGGAGAGGCCGCGAGGCCGGCGGCGAGGCCCAGCAGGGTGCGGCGATCAGTTTCCACGCGGAATCTCTTGGCTGGACGCCGCACTGGCGGGCACGGTGAAGGTGTCGGGCGAGGGCGGCCTGGCCGGATCGAAGACCGGCAGGTCCGGAACCAGATGGGCGGCCAAGTCGGGCATACTGGCCCGGATGCCCTCGACCACGCAGCGGGCCAGCTGATAGGCGCCGTAGTTGTTGTGGTGGGTGGCGTCCTTGCCGCCGTCGTTGAAGGCCTTCCAGGCGTTGTCGGGGCCGAGGGCCTCATAGAAGGCCGCGCTCATCGTGTGCAAGTCGATCAGCGGCGCGTTCAGGGCCTGGGCCGTCTCGCGCACCGCCTGCGGATAGTCGCCGTGGGTGTTCACGATCTTGCCCGCGGCGTCGAACTTGCGCCGGTGCATCGAGGTCACCAGAACGGGCGTCGCGCCGCGCAGCCGGGCCTCGCCGACATAGGCGCGGAGGTAGTCGCGATAGGTGGTGGCGGCCTCGACATAGGTCTGGGGCCATTGCTGCTTTTGGTCATTGTGGCCGAACTGGATCAGCAGCCAGTCGCCGCGCTTGATCTTGCTCAGGATCTTGTCGAAGCGGCGCTCGACCAGGAAGGCCTTCAAGGTCTCGCCGGACTCGGCCTGGTTGGACACCGACAGGTCGGGCTTGAAGAAGCGCGGCAACATCTGGCCCCAACCGGCGGCGGGCTCGAAGCGCTGGTCGGTAACGGTGGAGTCGCCGGCCAGATATACGGTCGGGACCGTGACGGCCTCGATCTTCAGCCGGCGCACGGCGGCGGTGGGGCCGCAGAACTCCAGGGTCAGCTTGTCGTCCCAGTCATAGCTGCCGTTCTCGCGGGCGTTCAGGGCCACGCGCTTGCCGCCGGGGGCGTTGGCCGGCGGCGGGGCGAGTTCAGGCCGGCGGACATTGACGACGATGGTTCGGGTCTCGATCTTGCGAGCCCCGACGCGGACGGTTTCCAGCATCAGTCGCCGGGACTCGGCCTTGACCGTCGTCTCGGACGCCTTGTCGCCGCCCAGGTCCAGCGTGATCCGATAGTCGCCCTCGGGGACCTTCACCGAGAACAGGCGGCCTGGGCCCGGCTCGAAGCCGTGGCCGACCGCGGGGTCATAAGGCCCGATGGATGTGGTGCTGAAATCGAAGGCCCACACGGGGGCGTCTTCCCTCGCGAGCGCGGCGCTCGGCGCAAGAACGAGGCCAGCCAGCAGCGTGCGCCGATCCAGGATCATGCCGCCTCCCTATCGCGTGCAGAGTCCGGCAACCTTGGTAACGCCGCCGGGGGAGGGGTTCAATGTCAAAATACAGGATATTATCCTGTTATGTGGGATCGCTGACTGACGCCCTCCGGCGATCAGGCGGCAGCGGCCTCCGGGGTAATGGCCGGGGCGCGGGTCATGCGCCACAGCACCAGGCCGACGCCGCCCAAGGTCAGCTCGCGCAGGCGGCGCAGCAGCGACAGGGCCAGGGCTTGGTCGGGCTGCAGGCCCATGGCGCCGCCCAGCAGCAGGTAGCCGCCTTCCTGCACGCCCAAGGCGCCGGGAATGGCGAAGCCGACGACCTTGGCCGTCTGGGCCAGGCCCTCGACGATCAGGGCCTGCAGCAGGGTGGGGTTCAGGCCCAGGGCCCACATCGAGACATAGGTCTCAAAGGCGCCGGCGATCCAGGCGGCCATGTGCCAGGCCCAGGAGGCGAACAGGTTCCGGCGCTGGCGGCCGATGCCCCGGAAGGCCTCGCCCAGCGCGCCGACCTGGCCGGCCACGGCGGTCCAGCGCTGCGAGAACTGGCCTAGTCGCCGGCCCACCCCGGCCCGGTGAGCGACATAGGCGCTGGCGGCGATGGCCGCGACGATGCCGACGAGCGCGAGGCCCGCCTGGGCCAGGCGCGGGTCGTGCAGGGTGACCATGGCCACGATCAGGCTGGCCAGGACGAACATCACCAGGCCTACCGTGCCGGCCAGCACGTCGACGATGCAACTGGCGGTGGCCTCGGCCAGGGTCAGGCCATTGCGGGCCGACAGCTTGGCCCGCACGACGTCGCCGCCGACCTGGGCGACGGGCAGCAGGGCGTTGACGGCTTCCTTGATGAAGCGGGCGCGGAACAGGAATGACAGGGGCGGCCGGCGATCCGGCGGCAGCAGCACCTGCCAGCTGACCGTGGCCAGGAAGGTGACGGGCAGGTGGGCGGCGATGACGATCAGCGCCTGCCAGCCCACCTGGGCCAGGATCTCGCGCACCGCGCCGACGCCGTGGGTCGCCAGCATGACCGCCAGCAGCCCGACGCCGATCGTCAGCAGCCAACCCCTGAGCGGTGAGGCCTTTTTCTCGACCTCAATCTCCTTGTTTTCTGGCGTCATGCCGCCGAGCGCGCGCGCAGCGTCGGGGCCGCGCCCAGGTCGCGATAGACGTCCAGCACCGAGGCGCAGATGGCGTTCCAGTCATAGCGGGCGCTGGAGACCCGCGCGGCGCGGCCCAGGCGCAGGCGGCGCATGGGCTCGTTGACCAGGGCCTGAATGGCGCCGGCATAGGCTTCGGCGTCGGCGTGCGAGACCAGCACGCCGTCCTGCCCGTCGACGACAAGGGCGCTGGTGCTGGGGGCGCGGGGGCACAGCACGGCCAGGCCGGCCGCCATGCCTTCCAGCGTGGCGTTGCCGAAGGCCTCGGTCAGGCTGGGATTGAACAGGATGTCGGCGCTGGACACCGCGCGGCCCAGACCGGCGCCGTCCAGATGGCCGGTGAAGATGGCTTCGGGCAGGCGCTCTTGCAGGAAGGCGCGGGCCGGGCCGTCGCCGATGATCAGCGGCCGGACCGGTTGGCCGCACAGGTGAGAGAAGGTCTCGGCCAGGACGTCCAGGCCCTTTTCCATGACCAGGCGGCCCAGGAAGGCGACGACGATCTCGTTGTCGGCGATCCCCTGCGCGCGGCGCCATTCGGCGTCGCGCCGGGCGGGCGAGAAACGGTCGCGGTCGACGCCGCGACCCCAGATCGCCACGCGCTCGCCCAAGCCTTCGCCGCTAAGCCCCTGCTCGCGCAGCAGGTCGGCGATCGGGGCGTTGGGGGCCAGAACGCGGTCGCAGCCGCGATAGAAGCCGTCGAGATAACGCTCGGCGCGCGGGCGCAGCCAGTCGAGGCCGTAGTAGGACAGATAGGTCTCGAACCGGGTGTGCAGGCTGGCGACCAGCGGCAGGCCCTGGCGACGGGCCCACTTGCCGGCTTGCGATCCCAGGATGTCGGGAGCCGAGAGATGGACGGCGGTCGGCCGGAACTGAGCGAGGTCGGCGCGCAGGGCGCGCGTCAGGCCCAAGGCCAGGCGATACTCGCCACGACCGGGGATCGCCACGGACGGGGCCGAGACCAGCTGGCCGGCCGGCTCGAAGGCGGGGGTGTCGGTGGTGGGCGAGTAGACACGCACTTCCGCGCCCTGGCCGATCAGGTAGGCGGACAGGCGGTTCAGAGCCTGGTTGGAGCCATCTCGCGTGTAGTTGTAGTTGCCGGAGAATAGGGCCAGCCGCAGGCCTTGGGCCGGTTTTTCATCAGTAAACTGACGGCTGAATCTGTCCGCGCGCTGCACGACGCCTCCGTTGGTTACTCCGAGGCCCCCGCCCAATCCTCCGTATGATAATGGGCATATGGTGGAATGGTTCAGTTTCCGGAAGGGGGCTTCGCGACGTTGCGGACAATCTTCAGGTCAAGGTGAACCCAAGCTGAACCATGAGGCGTGTAAAAGGCGCGCCGTCGGAACGCGCTTCGACCGTCGCCCGTTGGACGCGGTTTTGGAAAAAGCGCCTCCATAGCCTCTTAGGGGGCTTGCGCCGCGACGCCATGACCGGCTTTTGGCGAGCCGAGCACACTTGCCGTAGGGCGGGTTCGTGCTCAGTTATGCGCTCGCGACCGCCCGGGTCGCGGTCGACGATTCCTAGAGGGGCGAAATCAGGCCCCGATCCAGCGAGATTTGTAAAACGTCATGCAGCCGGTCAAGACCCTCATCCTCAGCGCCGGTCAGGGCAAGCGCCTGTCGCCCCTGACGGACGACCGGCCCAAGTGCCTGGTCGAGCTGGCCGGCCGTACGGTGCTGGAATGGCAGCTGCGTCACCTGCACCAGGCGGGCGTGACCGAGGCTGTGGTGGTCACCGGCTTCCGCGCCGACCTGGTTGAGGCCGAGGTCGCGCGCCTGTCGCTGCCGGGCATGACGATCCGCACGCTCTACAACCCGTTCTACAGCGTGACCGACAATCTCGCGACCTGCTGGCTGGCGCGCGAGGAGATGCGCGGCGGCTCGTTCATGATCCTCAACGGCGACACCCTGTTCGAGCCGGGCGTCGCCGAGCGCCTGATCAGCGCGCCGGACGCGCCGATCACCGTGACGGTCGACCGCAAGGACGACGGCGTCTACGACAGCGACGACATGAAGGTGCTGACCGACGGCGACGCCCTGCGCGCCATCGGCAAGACCATCATCGAGTACGACGCCGAGTCGATCGGCTTCCTGCGCTTCAACGCCGAAGGCTCCAAGCTGTTCGTCGAGACCCTGGAAGGGCTGATGCGCACGCCGGAAGGCCTGAAGCGCTGGTACCTCAGCGTCATCAACGAGATCGCTCAAGCCCACGACGTGGTGCGCGTGCGCTCGATCCAGGGCCTGGAATGGTCCGAGATGGATTTCCCGGAAGACCTGATCCACAACCGCGCCCTGACGGCGCAGTGGGCGGCCAGGGAAGCGGAGGCCGTCTAGGCCTCCCCCACCAGTTCCCGAACCAGATCCAGGTCCGATGGCTTGTCGACATCGACGGCCGCCAGCCCGTCGTGCGCCCGCACGGCGGCGGCCTTGACGTCGGCCAGCCTGCCCAGCTTCAGCACGGCCTGGTCCAGGGTCAGCCAGTTCAGCAGGTAGCGGATCAGGAAGCTGGGCCCCAGCATGGCGGCGATCTTCCAGGGCTGCTTGCGCAGCGCCTCGACCTTGCGCCAGGTCTCGACCACGCGCAGCGCGTTCTCGTTGCGCAGCAGGAAGAGGTTGCAGCCCGAATAGCGGCCGTCTTGGAAGCGCAGATAGGTCCGCCTGGTCTGGGGCGCAGCGGCTTGGACGCGCTCTTCAGCGGCCAGCAGCACCGCGACGTCGGCCCATTCGGGGCAGTCGGCCAGGAAACTGGTGATCCATTCGGGCTTCAGCAGCGCATGGTCGACCGTCGTCACCATCAGCGGGAAGCCCAGCTGATGGGCGGCATTCTCGACGCTCTGGCTGGGCCCCGAAGCGGTGGGCAGAACGGTCACGCCGGCGTTGGCCAGGCGGGCCTTGATCGTCTCGTCATTGGCCGCGACGCCGATCGTCTCCGGACCCGCCGCGCGGACGGCGTCCAGCACCCGGTCCAGCAAGGTCCGGCCTTGCAGGGTGATCAGGCCCTTGTGGCTGACCCCGGCATAGGCGGCGGCCGGATCGACCTCGCCGCCCCGCGAGCCGGCCAGGATCAGGGCCTTGAAGCTGCTCAAAGCGCCTTCTCGTAGATGCGGTAGGTCTTGTAGTGCGTGCCGCCGACGTTCTCGGCGATATGGCGCATGGCCTTGTTGTCCTCGAGGACCCACGAGATTTCGTAGCGGTTGTAGCCCAGGCTCATCGCCATATCGCGGCTGGCCTTCATCATCCAGAACGGCAGCATGCGGCCGCGCTGGGTGTTGGCGAACTTCTTCTTCACGCCCATCAGCGGGATGCGGGCCGACTTCACGCCCTTGACCTTCAGACGCCACAGCAGCTTGGCCCAGCCGAACGGCAGCAGCTTGCCCTTCAGGTCGGCGATGGCCTCGTTGACGTTGGGCAGGAAGACCACGACGCCGGCGGCCTCGCCGTCGATCTCGGCGAACCAGATCAGGCGCTTGTCGATCACCTGCTTGAGCGCCTTGCCGAGCTGGGCGGTTTCGGCCTCGGTGGTGGCGGTGAAGCCCCAGTTTTCCTTCCAGGCGTCGTTGAGGATGTCCGTCAGCGTCCGGACCTCGTCGTCGTAACGCGACATGTCCAGCTGGCGCAGGACCACGCCCTCGGGCAGGCCGCGCTTGACCCGGCGTTGGGCGACCTCGGGAATGTCCCCGTTCTCGTCGGCGACATAGGCGAAGACGTCCTTGGCCTTGGCGTAGCCCTGCTCCTCGACACGCTTGCCCGTATAGGCCTGGTCGTGGCCCATCAGGATCATCGGCGGGGTGTCGAAGCCGTGGACCAGCAGGCCGACCTCTTCGTTGATCGACAGGTTGAACGGGCCGACCACATGGGTGCGGCCACGGGCGCGCAGCCAGTCCTCGGCGGCGCGGAACAGCACCTGGAAGATCGCCGAGTCGTCCTCGGCGGCGATCATGCCGAAGTGGCCGTCCAGGCGGCCCGGCATGGGCTGCGGCGTCAGCTGGTCGATTTGGGCGCTGATCCGGCCGACGTCACGGCCGCCGCGCGTGGCCAGGAAAAGCTGGACCTCGGCGTGGGCGAAGAACGGGTTGGTCTTGGGCGTCAGGGCCTCGGTGCGCTCCATGAACAGCGGCGTGATCCAGTTGGGATCCTTGGCGTTCAGGCGGGCGGGCAGGGCGATGAAGCGCTTCAGTTCGTCCGGGGTCTGGACGGGGATGACCTGCAGGTCGGCGTTCGCGGAGTCGAAAGGCATCACCCCTCCAGGGCAAGGAATGTGCGAACGGCGAGCGCGCCGAAGATCGCGGGGGCGGCCCAGACGGCCAGGATGGGGGACAGGGAACCGGACTCGCCCAGGGCGGTCAGCATGCCGTTGGCCACCAGGAAGATCAGGCCCGCGGCGAGGCCGCCGGTCAGCAGGATCGCGCCTTGGCCGCTGCGGAAGTTGGCCAGGGCGACGGGCGCGCTCAGCAGCAGCATGACCAGCGACACGAACGGACCGGCGAAGGCCGCCTGCAGGTGGGTGGCGTAGAAGCTCTCCGGCCGGTCCGAAGCGCCATTCTGCAGGGCGCGCTGAGCCGAGGCGGCCGTAGGCGCGGCGTCGTCGCCGAACAGGCTCTGGACGTCCCTCGGCCGCAGGCCGCTGGGCCAGCTGGTCGAGGCCGCCGTCGAGGTCTGGGCCAGGTCGCCGTTGAAGCGGGTGGTCTTGGGCTGATCCAGGGTCCACTTGCCGTTGGCGTAGCGGGCTGTCGGGGCCTCGACCTTCTCCATCAGGATGCCCTTGGGATCGCGACGGAAGATGGTGACGCTGTAGATCTCGCGGCCGCTGGCCGAGGCGTTGGCGCCGATGACCAGGTCGGCGCCGGCGCGGAAGGTGCGCGGGGCGGGGACCTTGCGCTCGGCGACCGGGGTCGTGTTCTTCCACCAGTCGGCCAGGGCCGGATCGGCGCGCGGGGCCAGGTACTGGCCGCACAGGGCGTCCAGCAGCATCACCGCCACGGCGGCGGGGATGGCCATGCCGACGATGCGATAGCCCGAGATGCCGCTGGCGCGCATGGCCACGATGGCGCTCTCGCGCGCCAGGCCCGAAAAGGCGAACAGGCCGCCGGCCAGGACGGCGATCGGGGCGACCTGCTCGAACAGCCGCGGCAGGCGCATGGCGGCATAGTAGGCCACGCCAGCCATCCCCAGGCCTCGGTCGAGGATGTCGGAGCTGACGTCCAGCAGGTCCAGCACCTGCAGGATGGACATCAGGATCAGGGCCGCGCCGAGGATGTGGGTGGCGACGGTCCGCAGGACGTAGAGCTGCAGTCTCATGCGGGTTGTCGCTTCTTCGGCAGGGGGAGGGCGCGGATGATGGTCGTGATGAGCCTGTTGATCCGGCGGACCAGGCGCGAGACCGGGGTGTCGCCGGGGCGCGTGCGGCTGCCGACGAACAGCCAGACGGCCAGGGCCGCGAACAGGCTGAAGGGGATCCAGATGGCCGGGAAAGGCGCGACCTTGCCCGCCTTGGCCAGGCCCTGGCCCAGCAGCAGCGAGTGCTGGAAGGCCAGCAGCAGGATGCCCGCCATCACTAGGCCCGGCGCGCGGTTGCCGCGCTTGGAGGCCAGGCCCAGGGGGAAGGCCAGCAGCGGCAGGAACGGCAGGAAGATGGCGCGCGCCCAGCGACCGTAAAATTCCCCGAGCAGCGTCTCCTTCGAGACCACCGGCTTGGGCGAGTGGGCCTGCTTGTACAGCTCGCCCAGGGTCAGTTCACGCTCGTCGCTGCCCCGGTTGCGCAGCAGCACCGCCGCGGCGGCCAGGGGGGTCTGGGTGGTCAGGCTGGTGAAGGCCAGGTTGCGGTACTGGCCGTTGGCGTCGCGGGCGATGCGGCGGCCGCTCTTCAGGTCCATGGTGATGGTCTTGCCGCCGGCGTCCATCTTCAGGTCGGCGGAGGCGGCGGTGATGATCTCGTCCTGGCCCTTGGCGTCCAGGCGGCGGATGAACACCCGCGTCAGGCGCTGGCCGGCCGGGTCGGCGCTGTCGGCGGTGAGCAGCGAGCCCTTGTCGTCGATGAAGGCCCCGCCGGCCAGGCGTCCGTTCCAGCCGGCGTTGATCGCCGCGTGCATGACGGCGCGATAGGCGTAGCGGCTGTAGGGCTGCATGTAGCCGAACACCCCAACGCTGAAGACGCTGAGGAAGAGGGCGACAATGAAGAACGGCGCGGCGATGCGTTCCAGCGACTGGCCGCTGGCCAGCAGGGCGTCGATCTCCGAGCCGTCCGACAGCTTGGTGATGACGATGAACAGCGCCACGAAGAAGGCCACCGGCAGGGCCAGGCCCAGATAGTGCGGCACCAGGTTGGCGGCCAGTTGGGTGACGTAACCGAAACGGGCGCTGCTTTGCGACAGCACGTCCAGCAGACGCAGGACGCGTTCCAGCAGCAGGGCCACGACGGTGACGCTCAGGCAGCCCACCAGCGGCCAGAACAGCAGGCGCAGCAGGTAGCGGTCGAGCAGGCGCACCGGTCCCGCGGTCAGGTCCTTGGCGCTCACGCTTGGACCCAGGCTTGCGCGAAGTCAGAGGCGAGACGCTGGACGGCCTCGTCCGACAGGGGCACGGCCGAGCCCAGAGCAGGGGCGGCGGGCCAACCGGCGTCAGGGAACGATTGACCGTCGTGCTCGCGAACGCCCTCGTAGCGCGGAAGCACGTGGAAATGGACGTCTTTGTCGACCATCATCAGCATGAGGTAATTGATCTTCTGGTAGGCGATCTTGGCTTTCAGAAGGCGCTCGATCCCGGCCACCGCGACCTGCAGGTCGGCGAAGGCGGCGGGACTCACGTCGGAGAAGGCCTGGACAGCTTCCTTGCACACAAGGACCAAAGACCCAAATGTCGGTTGCTTGGGGCGAACCAGAATCAGCCAGTGATCGGTCTCCGCGACCTTCGAAGCGGGATAGCCGAACGCGAGGGCGGTGGGATTGGTCATGAGAAAGCCGGAACTTCAGGCGATATCACCTGCGCGTAACAATAAGGACGCGGCCTTTTAGATGAAAGTACGTTCCGTTCTCGTCGGCGCAATGTTCGCGATGGTCGCGACGACGGGGACCTCGCGCGCCGAGGGCATGGCCCGCGCGCTGGTCGACAAGGAATGCGTCGGCCGCAAGACCGCGACCCGGCTCACCGTGCAGGTGGGGGCGCTGCGCTCGAACGCCGGCGACGTGGTGATCGTGGTCTATCCGGGCGATCCCAGCCGTTTCCTGGCCGCGCGGGGCAAGGTGGGACGCGCCAAGATCAAGACCTCGGCCCCGATGAGCCAGGCCTGTTTCTTCCTGCCGTCGCCCGAGGACGCCTATGCGGTCGAGGTCTATCATGACGCCGACGGCAACGGCGACCTGAGCCGCAGCCCGGGCGGCATGCCGACGGAAGGCTATGGCTTCTCCAACGACGCCCCGACCAAGTTCGCCTCGCCGTCGTTCGACGCGGTGCGGTTCGGGGTCAAGCCGGTGGGCGAGACCGTCATCCGCGTGAAGGTGCGCTACCCGTCTAGCCGCTGATGTCGGCCAGGCTGTAGCGGCCCAGCTCCGACAGGCCTTCTCGACCGGGCTCGACGCCGCGCGCCACGATGCGGACGTGACGGCTTGTGGGGCGATCGTCGATCTCGATCATGTGCCAGCGGGCGGGCGAGTGGCCACGCGGGCCGGACGAGGCGGAGGCGACGCCCAGCACCGGAATGACTGCGTCGTTGGGGCCGGGGACCGAGCCGATCAGGGATTCGTGGGCGTGGCCGTGCAGGACGAGGTCGGCGCCGCGCCTGGCCAGGATCGCGCGGAGCTGTTCCTGGTCCTCCAGCTCCTTGCGTTTGGCCACCGCGCCCTTCTGCGGCGGGTGGTGCAGTGTCACCAGGCGGAAGAGACCCTTGTAGGCCGGGGCGCAGAGCAGGGCGTCCAGGCGGCTCAGCTGCTCCTCGCCCAGGCGGCCGGTGGCCAGGTGCGGCGCGGTGCGGACGGCCGAGCACAGGTTGAAGATCGCCACGGGGCCACGCACCCGCACTTGCGGGAATTGGGTCTCGTCCGCGTCGCCCAGCCAGGGCCTCCAGGTCGCGAAGCGTTCGACCTCGGCCGAGCCGGCCAGGGCGTCGTGGTTGCCGGGGCTGACGGTGAAGTCGGTCGGATTGCCCAGCGATTCCAGCCAGATACGGGCCGCCGCGATCTCCGTATGCGAAGCAAAGTTGGTGAGATCGCCACTGATCACCACATGATCGGGGCCAACGGCCTTGAGGTCGGCGACCAGCGCCGCCAGCACTTCGGGCCGATGGACCTTGCGTTTCCGACGCCAGGCGATGCGGCTCAGCAGGCGTTTGGTGAAGACGTCCTTCCAACCGAACGCGCCCGGCGGCGGCGGCAGGTGAGGGTCGGAGAGGTGGGCGATGCGGTATATGGACAAGAGGGTTCGGGTCGTTCTGGTCGAAGCGGGCGAAGCTGCGTATCAATCGGCTCGAGATTCAAGGGGTATATCTGTCTTTGAGCAGTGAAATTCAAAACGGGCCGCGCGCTCTGACGGTCGGCGAAGGCGGCGGTCGCATCTGGGGCATGAGCTCGCCCGAGCGCCTGTCGCGCATCTATCGCCGGATCGGCCTGATCGAGACGCCGGCCGTGGATCTGTCGAACGCCGTCGTGGCGGTCGACGCCGGCTGGGTGTTCGACGAGTCGCTGATCAAGGCGCTGGCGGGTCGCGAAGGCGCGGTGCTGGTCGACGACGCCGGTCGCGCCGTGGCCGTGCACGCGCCCGCCGACCTGGCCTATGCCGCGACCGAAGCGCTGAACGCGGGCCAGGATCCGTCGGGCCTGGACTCGCGCCTTGTCCGCCTGACCGCGCTTGAGTTGGGCTCGGCCTATAACAGCGCCCTGCGCAAGCGCGAGCCGCCGGTGCTGGAGCGCCTGACGCCGGAGACCGTCCGGGCCGTCGAGAAGCGCCTGTTCCAGGGCTCGTACAAGGGCGTTACCGACCTCGTCACCAAGTATGTCTGGCCGACCCCGGCGCGGATCGTCACCCGCTGGGCGGCGATCGCCAAGATGACGCCCAACCAGGTGACCTTCATCGGCTTCCTGCTGACCCTGGCGGCCACCTGGCTGTTCTGGACCGGCCAGTTCGGCTGGGGCCTGGTCTGCGCCTGGATCATGACCTTCCTCGACACTGTCGACGGCAAGCTGGCCCGCGTGACTCTGACCTCGTCCAAGTGGGGCAACGTCTTCGACCACGGCATCGACCTCTTGCACCCGCCGTTCTGGTGGTGGGCCTGGTTCGTCGGCGTCTATGCGGTCGGCCAGTCGATCCCGTATGCGGGCCTGAGCCTCTTCATCGTCATCGCCGGCTACGTCGCCCAGCGGGTGGAGGAGGGGATCTTCCTGGCCCTGTTCAAGCTGGAGATGCACGCCTGGCGTCCGTTCGACAGCTTCTTCCGCCTGATCACGGCGCGCCGGAACCCGAACCTTATCCTGATGACCGCCTGCGCCCTTGTGGGGCGTCCGGACGTCGGCTTCACCCTGGTGGCGATCTGGACCGCCGTGTGCTTCCTGGTGCACGCCGTCCAGATCCTGCAAGGCCTGGCCGCGCCCAAGGGCTCCATCCAGTCGTGGCTATCGAAATGACGCGCATCGGGGTCGTCCGCAATCCGAAGAGTCACGGCAACCGGCTGCATCCGCCGGGACCCGCGCCTGACGGCGTGATCCTGGTCGAGCCGTTCGGCCGCGACGCCCTGCGGACCGAGTTGGAGACCTTCGCCCGCGACGGCCTGGACCTGCTGGTCATCGACGGCGGCGACGGCACCGTGCGCGACGTCATCAGCCTGCTGCCCCACACCTTCGGCGAGAACCTGCCGATGCTGGCGGTGCTGCCCTCGGGCAAGACCAACGTGCTGGCCATCGACCTGGGCACGCCCGACGACTGGCGGCTGGAGGAGGCCCTGATCGCCGCTCGCCGCGCCGAGCCGACGGTCAAGTCGCGCCCGCCGCTGCGGGTCACCTGGGCGGACGGTCACCGTCCTTGCCTGCAGGGCTTCTTCTTCGGCGTCGGCGCGCCGGTGAAGGCCACGACCTTGGCCCAGCGGGTCCACAAGGTCGGCTTCTTCCATAACCTGGCCGTGGCCGTAACCATCGTCACCGCCGCGTTGCGGGCCGTGTTCGGCGGTTCGCGCGACGAGTGGCGCGAAGGCGTGCCGGCCAAGATCGCTCTAGACGGCGAAGCCCAGCCCGAGGGCGAGCGCTTCGCAGTGCTGGCCACGGCGCTGAAGCGCCTGCCGTTCGGCGTCATGCCCTTCGGTGCGCCGCGCGAGGGGCTGAAGATGCTGGATATCGACGCGCCTCCACGCCGCCTGCTGAAGGCCTTCCCGATGGTGCTGAGCGGCAAGGTCGTGCCGGCGCTGGAAGGCTTGGGCTACCGCCGCCGCGACCCGCGCGAGATCAGCCTGGCCGGCGGCGCGCCGTTCGTGCTGGACGGCGAGGTGTTCGAGGGCGGCGAGCTGACGATCGGTCTTGGGCCGTCCTTGAGGTTCCTGGTCGGATGAGCCGGCTTCGCGACCTGGTCGCGGCCGAGCTGTCCGTTTCGACCCCCGCGCCGATCACCGCCTTCGCCGAGCACCTGGCGACGATCTTTCCGGATGCGCGGGCGGCGCTGTTCTACGGCTCGATCCTGCGGACCGGCGACCTTACCGGGGTGCTGGACTACTACGTTCTGACCGAGAAGCCGCCCGGGGGCTGGCGGGGCTTCTTCACGCGTATCCTGTGGCCGGACGTCAGCTATCACGAGCTATCCCACGGCGGAGCGGTGCTTCGAGCCAAGGTCGCCTTGATGACCCTGAGCCAGTTCCGCAAGACCGCCGGCGGCGGCGACCACGACACCACCATCTGGGCGCGTTTCGTCCAGCCTTGCGCCCTGATCTGGGCGGGGGAGGGGGCGCGCGAGGTCGTGATCGACGCCGTCACGGACGCCTGTCGCACGGCCGCTCGCTACGCCCAGGCCCTGGGTCCTGTCGGCGGCGCGCCGCACGCTCTGTGGACCGCGTTGTTCCAGGAGACCTACAAGGCCGAGCTGCGGGTCGAGAAGGCCGGCCGCGAGGTCTCGATCCTGACCTTCGATCCGGCCCGCTACGATCGCGTCATGCAGGCCGCGCAGGCCGACCAGGGCGGGCCGATGGGCGAGGGAGAGCGCATCCGCGTCCGCCAGGCCTGGACGCCGCGCAAGCTGCTGGGCAAGCCGCTGAACGCGGCGCGGCTGATGAAGGCGTCCTTCACCTTCCAGGGCGCGGCCCGCTACGCCGCCTGGAAGATCGAGCGCCACACCGGCGTGGCCGTCGAGGTCACGCCCTGGCGCGAGCGGCACCCGATCCTGGCGGCGCCCGGGGTGCTGATGAAGGTCTGGAAGAGCCGGCGCAAGACGGCCTGACAAACAAAAACGCCCGGGTCATGAACCCGGGCGTCTTCGTTTGGCGATGGGAGCGGTCTCAGGCGCGGGCGCGCTTGAGGGGCTCGATGACGCCCAGGGCCGCGCCGATTTCGGCGAAGGTCTTGAGGACGGCGTCGATCTGCTCGTCGGTGTGGGCGGCGCTGACGCTGGCGCGCAGCAGCGGACGGCTGTCGGGCGTGGCGGGCGGCAGGGCCAGGTTCAGGTAGACGCCGGCCTGCAGCAGGCCGTTCCACATGGCGATGGCGCGCTCCTGGTCCGGCATGGTCGTGGCGACCACCGGGCTGGCCGTCGGGCCGGTGTGGAAGCCCATGGCGGTCAGGCCGTCATACAGGCGCTTGGCGTTCTGGTTCAGGCGGTCGCGCAGCTGCGGCTGCTCGATCATGCGGCGCAGGGCGGTGATGGTCGAGGCGACCACGGCCGGCGGCAGCGAGGCGGTGAACATGTACGGACGGCAGACCACGCGCATGACGTCGAAGTCGTCGACGTTCGAGACGCAGAAGCCGCCGATGGCGCCCAGGCTCTTGGAGAAGGTGCCGACGATGAAGTCGACATCGTCTTCCACGCCAGCCGCTTCGGCCAGGCCGCGACCCGTCGCGCCCAGCACGCCCATCGAGTGGGCTTCGTCGACCAGCAGGTAGCCGCCCAGCTCGCGCTTCACGGCGGCGATTTCCTTCAGCGGCGCGACGTCGCCGATCATCGAGTACACGCCCTCGACCACGATCAGGCGCTCGCCGGGGGCGTCGCCGAGGCGGCGCAGGCGCTTGGCCAGGTCTTCAGGGTCGTTGTGGCGGAAGCGGATGACCTCGGCCTGGCCCAGACGCGAGGCGTCATAGATCGAGGCGTGGCTGTCGGCGTCCAGGATCAGGTGGTCGCCGCGACCCACCAGGGTCGACAGCACGCCCAGATTGGCCTGGTAGCCGGTCGTGAAGACCATGGCGTGCTTGCGGCCGTAGAACTTGGCCAGTTCCTGCTCGAGCTCGACGTGAGCCTCGAACGAACCGTTGGCGATGCGGGAACCAGTGGTGCCGGTGCCGCGTTCCTGGACCGCCTTGACCGAGGCGTCGATCGCCTGCTGGTCGAAGGTCAGGCCCAGATAGTTGTTGGTGCCCAGCAGGATGGTCGGACGACCCTCGACGACGCCCTCGGTCGGCGAGATCACCTTGTCGAAGCGGACCTTGAACGGGTCGGCGCCGGCGTCCTGGATGGCCTTGTACGCGTCGCGATAGGCCAGGTGCTTATCAAACAGCCCCATTCGTTAAGCCCTAGTCCGGAGATCGTTGATCAGTTTGGAAAGGTCGCCGGCGGTCTCGACCGAGGCCAGGCGATCCAGGGGAACGGAGATGTCGAAGGTGTCTTCGAGCTCCATGATGATGTTCATGAGGGCCAGGGAGTCGACGGCGAGGTCGCGGCCAATATGCGACTCTGCGCGCACCTCGACGGGCCGTCCCAGAACCTTGCTCGCAGCCACACCGATCTCGCGCAAGCTGAGATCCGTCACCGTTTCCATTCTAAATCAAACCTCCGGGAGCCCCACCCGTGACACTACTGTAACGGCGAGTCTGTCAGATTTCCGCCCTAAACGAATTAGGCGACGATATTTTCGGGCAACCAACCCTCTGTACGATACCAATCCACGGTATGAGCAAACCCGTCGATCAGGCCGAACACGCTGGGTACTCCCTCAGACATCGGAGCGCTAGATAGGGACCAATCGCCATGAAGCAACTCCCGAACCTTGCCTGAGCCGAAAACTGTCGGGGTTCTTGTGGCGAAAGACCAAGCGTCCGCTAGGGTTCCGGCCACTGCCAGCACCCCGTCGGGAAGCCTTGCCAGGCGTGGGTTTGCGCCCATTGTCGCACCTGCTGCGCTCATGATTTCCACCCAGGTGTAACCGTCGCGCCGCACATCCGAGAGCTCGACTAGGCCCGAAATCGGGTTTTTGCAATAGTCTGCAAGCTTGGCCGCGGCGTCCTCGACGTGGATCATGGCGATCCGGGCGTCGGGCGACAGCACCGGCAGGACCGGCGTTTTCGCGGCCAACTGGAACAGGACCAGGGTTTCGGCGTCGCCCGGACCGTAGATGGTCGGCGGCCGCACGATCAGGGCGTCGGGCAGGACTTCGAGGACCGCATCCTCGCCCGCGCGCTTGCTGGCGGCGTAGTTCGAAAGCTGCGGCTGGCCGGCGGCCTGGCTGGAAACCAGGATGAACCGGGCGGCGGCGTCCTTGGCGGCTTGGGCGGCGGCGCGGGCCCCGTCGCGGTTGACGGCATTGAAGCCCTCGAGCGAGGCGGCCTTGATCAGCCCGGCCACATGGATGACGACCTCGGCGCCCTGGCACAGGCGATCCAGCGCGCTGGGAGTCTTGAGGTCGCCGACGACGACCTCGACCTCGATATCGCGCCAGAGTGGGTGGACCGGGTCGCGGCGCACCAGGACGCGCGGCGTCCAGCCGCTCTGGGCCAGGGCGCGGACCAGATGACGGCCCAGGAAGCCCGTGGCGCCGGTGATGGCGACGATGCGCTTAGTCACCGTAGTTCCCAGCCAGATAGGCGACCTTGGCCTTGGAGCGGCTCAGCTTGCCAGACGAGGTCTGGGGCAGGGCGTGGGCGCCGACCAGTTTCACCTTGGCGTCGACCCCATGGCGGGTGCGCAGCAGGGTCGTGACCTGCTCGACCAGGGCCGCGCGGCTGTCGCCGTCGCCGCCGCGCGCCTGGACCAGCACCACGATCTGGTCTTCCGGCTCGGCCGGGACGGCGAAGGCGCAGACGTCGCCGCTGCGCAGGCCGTCGATCTCGTGGTCGGCCGTCCACTCCAGGTCCTGCGGCCAGATGTTGCGGCCGTTCAGGATGATCAGATCCTTGGCGCGGCCGGTGATGACGATCTCGCCTTCGATCTTGAAACCGATGTCGCCGGTGTCCAGCCAGCCGTCGGCCGACAGCACGCGGGCGCTCTCCTCCGGATTGGCGAAGTAGCCGCTCATGATCGAGGGACCCTTGGCGAAGATGCGGCCGACGCCGCGCTCGGGCAGGACCGCGCCGTTCTCGTCGCGGACCTCCAGGAAGTGATCAGGCAGGGCGGGACCGCAGCGGGCGAAGTCGCGAGCGCGGTCCGAGCCTTCCGGCGCGTCGACGGCCAGGTTGTCACGCTCCAGGCGCTCGACGTCCAGGGTCTCGGCCCGCAGGCCTTTGCCCAGCGGGGCCATCGACAAGGCCAGGGTCGCCTCGGCCATGCCGTAGCTGGCGACGAACGCCTTGTCCGAGAAGCCGGCCGGGCCGAAAGCCTCGACGAAGGCCTTCAGCGGCGGCATGCGGATCATGTCGCCGCCCAGGCCGGCCTGGCGCCAGTGGCTCAGATCGTAGCTGTCGAGCGACTGGCCCTGCACCCGGCGCGCGCACAGCTCGTAGCCGAAGGTGGGGCTGTAGGCGGTGGTGGCCTTGTTGCGCGAGATCAGGTCGATCCACAGCAGCGGACGGCGCACGAAGGCGCCGGTAGGCAGCAGATCGACCGACATCTGGCAACTCAGCGGGGCCAGCAGGAAGCCGATCAGGCCCATGTCGTGATAGAGCGGCAGCCACGAGATGGCGCGGTCGCTGGGCACGACCTGCAGGCCGTCGCGGGTAATGGCCACGCAGTTGGCCATCAGCGCCTTGTGCAAAACGAGGACGCCCGTCGGGGTGCGGGTGCTGCCCGACGAGAACTGCAGGTAGCAGGGGCTGTCCGGGGTGATGGTCGGCAGCTGCGCGCCGCCGTCCTCCGGCAGGTCGGCCAGGACGCCGGCGAAGTCCAGGCTCGCCGCCTCGCCGATCTCGGCGATCCAGTCCTTCAGACCGACCGGGCCGATCAGGATCTTGGCCTTGGCCGAGATCGCCAGGTTCCTGATCTGCTCGATATCGGCCGCGCGGCCGCCCAGCGGGGTCGGCAGGGCCATCGGCGCGGGCAGCAGTCCGGCGTACTGGCAGGCGAAGAAGGCGCGCACGAAGTCGGCGTCGGTTTCGGCCAGCAGCGCCACGCTGTCGCCGACCTGGGCCCCCGCAGCCAGCAGGCGGCGCGCCAGCACCAGCGCGTCCTCGCGCAGCTTGGCGTAGGGGATGGCTTCGACCAGCTCGCCGCGCAGCGAGTACAGGTTGACGCCCGTCTCACCCGTGGCGGCGAAGTCCAGCGCCTGGGTCAGGGTCGGGAAGTCGGCGAACCGGACAGTACGCTCAGGCGCCGTGGGGGTGATCATAGGATAGTCTTTCATCGTCTTTGTCGGTGCGCGCGGAGCCTTCCTCCGTCGCGAGTCGGGCGAGCCTGTGACGCGCCATGAAATACATGCCCACGGCCATCGCCAAAGCGGACGCAACCAGCGCGGCGCCTGCTCCGGTGAGGCCGAAGGCGTTGATCAGCGGCGCCAACGCCGCGAGATAGGCGATAACGACCACCAGGCGCACGGCCAAGGCCGCGCCGGCGGCGCGCATCGAGACCAGCATAGGCTCCAGCGGCAGGGACAGGATGGCGATGGCCGCCGCAGCCACCTGCCAGTTCATGACTCCAGAGGCGTCGCCGAACGCCTCGCCCATCACGATTTCCAGAATCCACTTGCCGGCCGCCAGGCTGACCAGCAGCAACACTCCGGCCGCGGCGCCGCCGATCAGGCCGATCTGCATGGCCAGCTTGGTCATGGCCTGCTGGCCGCCGGTGGCGCGCATCTTGGCCAGTTCGGGATACATGGCCGGCACCATCAGCCGGGCCGGCTTGGCCATGCCGTCGGCCACCTGCTTGCCGATCCGCCAGTAAGCCGCTTGCACCGGACCCAGCATCGCGCCGACCACCAGGGTCAACACGTGGGTGAAGCCGACATCGACCGTGCTGGAGAAGTTGGTGGCCATGGCGAAGCGCCAGACGCCCGGCATGCCCCGGCTGGTCGGGCCCATCAGGGTGAAGCCATTCAGCAGGCCGCGCTTGTTCAGGTCCCAGATCGCGATCACGGCGATGTAGAAGAACGAGGCGAAGGTCCCGGCCGCCCAGGCCAGCAGGAACCACTGGATCGGCGCGTTGGTCACCGCGCAGACCGCGCAGCCGACCATCCGCACCAGCGAACTGATCGCCTGCTGGGCCGCCAGGAAGCGGAAGCGATCGAACAGGCGCAGCAGGCCCACGCCCGTGGCCGAGGTCATCACGCCGATCGACAGGGCGTACAGCGCGCCATAGCCGGTCATGTCGGCCGGCCATTGCATCTGCCGCCAGAACAGGAAGGCGCCGGCGACGCCCAGGGCGGTGCCCAGCACGCCGCTGATCAAGTCCAGCAGCAGCGACAGGCGCAGCACCTGCTGGAACCTGGGCTTGTCGCCGTCCATGGCCGGGGCCGTGCCGTAGGTGATCAAGGTCTGCCAGGACTGGAAGTGCGCCACCTCGCCCAGGAACTGGGCGAAGGCGTTGATCAGCACCACCACGCCCATCAGCTCCTTGCCGAGGCTGCGGGCGGTCAGGGCGATATAGGCCAGGCCGACGATGGCGTTGACCACGCGGCCGCTCAGCAGCTGACCGGCGTTGCCGAGCACCTTCTTGAGCGGCGAGACGGGCGGAGGCGCGGCGTGGGTCATGCCGCGTGCTCCAGCTTGTCGACGATGGCGCGGGCGGCGCGCACCGAGGCGGGGGTTTTGCTGACGTCGAAGGTCTCGTCGATGCCCCAGGTCTGGGTCTCGCGATAGTCCTCGTGGGTCGCGAAGGCCTGGTCCAAACCCTGGCTCAGGTTGTCGATGTTCTCCAGCACCGGGCCGTACAGCCAGTGGTGGAAGCTGGGATCGCCGCACCACGACGCGCCGCTGCTGTTGAGGAACAGGCACGGCTTGGGCGTGCGCAGAAACTCGTAGACCTGGCTGGAGACGTCGCCCAGATAGAGGTCGGCGGCCTTGGTGTAGGTCATGTCCGCCGCCGCCGGCCCGCCCAGGTCGATATGGATGCGCGGGTTCTCGGCGAAGCGTTTGAACGCGCCGCGCTCGTCCATCGAGGCCGTTTCGAACAGCCGTATATGCGGGGCGAAGATCAGGTTGTAGCGGTCGTTGGTCGCGAAATATTCCAGCACCCGCTGGCCCCACTTGGGCCAGGAGCCGAGCTCGGCGTGGAAGTGCGGGTTGTACAGCACCACAGGGCCGGCCTTGTCGAAGCGAGGGACTTCGCGCTGGGGCAGCTCGTCGACCAGGTCGAACTTGGGATAGCCGACCATGGCGCAGGTGTCTTCGGTGACCCAGCCCTCGTCCATCATCCGGTCGCGCTGCTTGCGGCCGGCGGCCATGACCAGGTCGAAAAGCTTCAGGCGCGGCTCGAACGGGCCTTCTCGGTCGCCGGCGCCGTGTTGGGTGTAGACCAGCAGCGGATGGCGCACGCCGATGCGGCGGAGCAGGGCGGTGGTGCGCTCGGGCGTGATCACCGCGTCGTAACGGGCCAGGCGCAGGGCGTTGGCGATCAGCATCGGCGCCTTGGGCGGCGCGCCGCTGCCCAAGCGACGCAGCCAGGCCGGCGGCAGCAGGACCAGTTCGATCGGCGCGCCGCCCAACTCGGTCAGCAGGCTGGCGACATAGTCGAGCAGTTCGGGCGTGGTCGCGGCGATTTCGACCTTGATGGCGGGCCAGCGTCTGGCCATGGCGACAGCCACCGACAGGCTGTGCCAGACCTGATGGTGTTGCGCGATGTAGAGAAAGCAGACGCGTTTGGCGGCGGCCACGTCAGCGTCCGGGCTCCAGCCGCGTGCGGACACGGCCCTTCAGCACGACGCGGTCGCCCTTGTCGGTGACATCGTAGCTGTTGGCCTGGGTGCTGCCCTTGGGGCCTTCGCCGGCGATGCCCGAATTGCCGCTGACCTCGCCGGTGCGCATGTCGATCAGCGCCTGCGGGGCGTCGAAGGTATAGCCCTCGGCGCTGGTGATCTTGACGTCCTGCGACAGCAGCAAGGTGTGCTCGGCCTCGCGATAGAGGCCCGTCTTGGCGGTGGCCTGGCTGGGGTCGGCCGCGCCGTAGCCGCGGACCAGCAGCGGCGCGGTCAGGCGCACCAGGTTCTGGTCCTTGACGTCGCGCTCGGCGTGCTGGGCGGTGATCAGGAAGGCCCGGCCGTCCTTCAGCACGCCGGTGAAGCGCGGCTTGTCCAGCACCAGGGGCGAGTTGGCCGCCTGGGTCTGGGTCTTGTTCGAGGCGAAGCTGCGCAGCGACGCCTGGCCGACCACGGCGACGCCGACGCCGATGGCGAAGATGGCCAGCGCGAAGCGCAAGCGTCGGACCGGCGCCCGGCGGTGATTGCGGGCCCGTTCTGCGGCGGTTTCAGCGGGGGGGACGGCGGGGACGCCGTCAGTCTGGGTGAGCATTTGGGGAATGGATAGTCCTACGCCGCCGTTCGCCCAAGACCTTTGTTTCCGGTGCGCGGTCCTGGCGCATGCAAGTGGCCTGCAGATGGCGGCGGCTGACGCCTCGTCCAGTGCGATCGCCAGGTCTGTTGTTTGTGTCACCGAAGCGCGTGATGATCCGCGATATGTTCGATCGACCCGCGCAACACAAGGATTTCGGCGTCTTCCTGCCGGTGGCCAACGGCGGATGGATCGTGTCCAGGACCACGCCCCAGCTGGACGGGCTGTATGCCCAGAACCGGGCCGCCGCGATCACGGCCGACGAGGTCGGCATGGATTTCGTGATGTCGATGGGCAAGTTCCGGGGCTTTGGCGGCGAGACCGACCATTGGGGGACCTCACTCGAGTCGGTGACCCTGATGGCCGCCATCGCCGAGGCGACCCAGCGCGTGCGCATCTGGGCCACGGTGCATCCGCTGCTGCAGAACCCGGCGGTGGCCGCCAAGCTAATTTCCACTATCGACCATATCAGCGGCGGTCGGGCCGGCCTGAACATCGTCGCGGGGGCCTACAAGGCCGAGTTCGACCAGATGAGCGCCTGGGACGATTCGCTGTCTCATGACGACCGCTACGCCCTGGCCGAGGAATGGACGACCATCGTCAAGCGCTTGTGGACCGAGGACAGCGTCGACTTCGCGGGCAAGTACTTCACGATGAAGGACTGCCAGTCCAAGCCCAAGCCCTTGTCGGCGCCGCGTCCCGAGTTGATCTGCGCGGGCATGTCCGACCGCGGTTTCCAGTTCTCGGTGCGCGAGGCCGACGCCTGTTTCATCGGCGGTCGCTCCCGGGAAGAGCACCGCGAGGCCTCGCGCCGGGCCAAGGCCCTGGCCGCAGAGCTGGGCAAGACCGTCCGCACCTACGCCATGTGCACCATCATCCACGCCGAGAGCGATGCGGGCGCCGAGGCCCTGGTCCGGCGCTATGCCGAGGGCGCGGACATGGGCGCGATCGTGGCCATGCTGGCCAGCTGGGGCGCGCCGCCCGAGCGCCTGGACGCGGTGGCCCGGAAGCAGGGCGCGTTCATGACCCAGACCATGATCGGCTCGCCCGCCACCTGCCGCGAGCAGGTCGAGGCCTTTATGACCGAGTGCGAACTGGACGGATTGATGCTGATCTTCCCCGACTATGTGGAGGGCCTGTCGATGTTCGGCTCCGAGATCTTGCCGCAGCTGCGTTCGGTGTTCTCGTGAACCTCGAGCACTGGATCGCGCCGGACCGCACGGCGCTGGTGATCGTCGACATGCAGGTCGATTTCGCCTCGCCCGAAGGGCTGACGGGCCAATGGGGACTGGATCTCTCGACCGTGCCGGCGGCCCTCGCGGCGGCCGAGCGCCTGGCGGCTTGCGCCAGGGCGGCGGGCGCGCCGGTGGTGTTTGTGGGCCTGTTCACGACGCCGGAAACCGACTCCGACGCCTGGGGCGAGCGGATGCGCCGGCTCGGCAACGACCCGGAGGCCAGCCCGGCGCTGTGCCGCGTCGGCGCGCCAGGCAGTGACTTCGTCGGCCCCCAGCCCGCGCCGGGCGAGCTGGTCTTCCGCAAGACGCGCTACAGCCCGTTCTGGGACACCGATATCGACGCGCAGCTGAATGCGCTGGACGTCGATACGCTGGTCATCGCCGGCCTGACGACCGAGTGCTGCGTCGCCGACACCGCCAAGGACGCCTTCAACCGCGACTACCACGTGTTCGTCGCCGCCGACGCCTGCGCGGCCTATGAGCCGGACCTGCATGCAGGCGCGCTGAAGATGCTGGAGCTGAACACCGCGATCCTGACGGATACGGCCAGCATAGCCGCCGTCTGGGGCGCCTGATGGCGAAGCGGTGCGGGCCTCTTCGGTCTACCCGGACAACCCATTCGGGGCGTAACCGCGCATCGGCTCCATGGCCGCGCGGATGTCGTCCTCCAGCATCCACAGGCGATCCTGGCCCCAGTGGGCGGGCTGGCCGCTGACCCGGAAGCTGGGCGCGCCCCACAGGCCCGCATCCAGCAGGGCGGCGCGGTTAGTCTCGACCCTGTCGCGCCAGCTCTCGTCGGCGAGGGCGGCGGACACTTGCGCGTCGGTCAGGCCCGCACGGCGGGCGACGGCGTGGAGACCGGCGTCCTCGGCCAGGGCGATCCCATCGGCGAAGGCGGCCTTCAGGCCCAGTTCCGCAAAGTCCTCGCCCAGGCCCAGCGGAATCGCGTGATGCAGCACCGCCAGGGCGCGTTCGGCGCCCGCGCCGACCGGATCGACGATCTTGCCGAACCGCAGTCCCAGGCGCTCGGCCTCGCGCTTGCAGTCGAGGGCGATGTAGAGCGTCTTCACGCGCGGCACGGCCAGGCCCCGCATGACCATCGGCAGGATGGGGCGCAGCTCCAGCTTGGCGCCATAGGCCTGCGCCAGTTGCCGGATGCGCGGCAGCACCAGCCAGGAATAGGGACTGCGGAACGAGAACCACAGCTCGATCGTGGGCGCGGCCAGGCCCAGGGGCGGGCTCGGCGTGGGCTCCAGCGCCGGGGCCAGCGGCGGCGCGGCGGCTTCGCGGTCAAGGCCGCGGTCGGCCAGCCGGCGCTCCAGCCAGCCCAGGCGATCGACGCCCCAGAACCACTCGTCCTCGAAGTGGAACATGCCGCCCAGATAGTGGCCCAGCCGCACGCGCTGCATCTGGCCGGCGATCAGGATGTCGTCGACCTGGCGCGGGTCCTGGCCGCTGGCCCAGGCGGCCATGCCGGCCAGGGTGCGGGCGTCGCCGGACCACAAAGCCGCGCCGGCGGCCGAGGCGACCTCCTCGAAGCGGCCGCGCTCCAGGGCGTCGGCCAGCACGACCTCCAGCCGGCGCACGGCTTCTGGGTCGGGCAGGGCGGCCTTGGCCGGGAAACCCAGGCCCCGGGCGCAGGCCAGGCGGGCGGCGTCGCGCAGGCCGTAGTCGCGCAGGCGCTCGCGATCCGGCGCGGCCGAGTCCTGGGGCGGCGGGACCAGCCAGGCAGCGATCTCGACGTCGTAGCGCGCCCGCAGGCGCGGCAGCATCTGCGCCGCCAGGTGCGAATAGGGGTCGTCGGCCTGGTGGAAATAGCGGACGGTCGGCTTTTCGCCGCGCAGCTTGGCCCGCATGGCGGCCAGGTCGCGGGCCAGCTTGCGTCGGGCGGGACTGGTCAGGGCGGCGGTTACGCCGCGCATGAGAACGGTGCGCAGGGACAAGGGGCGGGCCTCCAAGTGTCGGGTGGATGACATCTAGCGGCACGATGAATGTCAATATATGCTCTGACTCAAGACGAGGGAGGCGGGTGATGAAGGCCTGGAAGGGGCTGCTGGCGGCGGTCGGGACGCTGGCGGTCGTCGGCGGCCTGGCCTGGTGGTTCCGCTTCGACCTGATCATCCTGATCGCCAAGTCGCGGCAGCCCAAGATCGAGGCCAACCAGCCGGTGACCTGGGTCCAGGGACCGGCCGCGCCGCCCGAGGGGCAGCGGCCGCCGAACGTGGTGTTCATCCTGGCCGACGACCTGGGCTACAACGACATCACCCTGAACGGCGGCGGCGTCGCCGGTGGGGCCGTGCCGACCCCGGCCATCGACTCGATCGCCCACCAGGGCGTGACCTTCGCCAACGGCTACAGCGGCAACGCCACCTGCGCCCCGTCGCGGGCCGCGATCATGACCGGCCGCTACGCCACCCGCTTCGGCTTCGAGTTCACGCCGACGCCGGTGGCCTTCTCGCGCGTGGTCGGCGGCCATGCGGGCGACCCGCTGCACCCCTCGCACTTCAACAAGGACGAGGTGAAGAACACGCCCAAGGACGACAGCACCGAGGCCGTGCCGTCGACCGAGATCACCATCGCCGAGGCTCTGAAGACCCGCGGCTACCACACCATCCACCTGGGCAAGTGGCACCTGGGCGGGGTCAAGGGCTCGCGGCCCGAGGACCAGGGCTTTGACGAGAGCCTGGGCTTCATGGCCGGCGCCTCGCTGTTCGCGCCGGTCGGCGACAAGTCGGTCGAGGAGTCGCGCCAGGACTGGGATCCGATCGACAAGTTCCTGTGGGGCGCCCTGCCGTTCGCCGTGCAATACAACGGCGGCAAGATGTTCCACCCGTCGACCTACATGACCGACTACCTGACGGACGAGGCGGTCAAGGCGATCGACGCCAACAGGAACCGGCCGTTCTTCCTGTATCTGGCCTACAACGCCGTCCACACGCCGCTGCAGGCGCCCAAGGCCGACTATGATGCGCTGAGCCGGATCAAGGACCACCGGATGCGGGTCTATGCCGCCATGGTCCGCAATCTGGACCGCAATATCGGCCGGGTGTTGCAGGCGCTCAAGGACAAGGGCCTGGACGACAATACCCTGGTGATCTTCACCTCCGACAACGGCGGCGCGAACTATATCGGCCTGCCCGACATCAACCGGCCGTATCGCGGCTGGAAGGCGACCTTCTTCGAGGGCGGCATCCACGTGCCGTTCCTGCTGCGCTGGCCGGGCCAGCTGCCGGCGGGCGCGGTCTATCGCAGCCCCGTGGGTCACGTAGACATCTTCGCCACCGCCGCCGGCGCGGCCGGCGCGACCCCGCCCAAGGACCGGGTGATGGACGGCGTCGACCTTGTCCCGTTCGTGAAGGGCCAGGCCGGCGGCGATCCGCACAAGGCGATGTACTGGCGCTCGGGCCGCTACAAGACCGTGCTGGCCGGCGGCTGGAAGCTGCAGGTGGCGCAGGAGCCGAACCGGACCTGGCTGTTCGACCTGTCGACCGACCCCACCGAGCGCCAGGATCTCAGCAAGGCCCGCCCCGACAAGCTGCGCGAGCTGCAGGCGACCTTGGCCCAGCTGGACGGCCAGATGGTCAAGCCGGCCTGGCCCTCGCTGATCTCGGGCGCCTTCTATATCGACCATCCGGGCGGCCAGAAGCCCAAGCCCGGTGACGAGTACGTCTATTGGGACAACTGAGGGCGCTTGCGGTTCTGGGCGTCCTGGCGCTGACGGCGTGCAAACCGGCCCCCAAGGCTTGCCTGGCCGATCTGCCGGTCGCCGATCCGGCCCACCGCACGGCGGGGATGGTCCGGCTGGCCGGGGGCGAGTTCCTGATGGGCGCGGCGTCGCTGCGGCCCGAAGAGGGGCCGCCGCAGGCGGTGAAGGTCGCGCCGTTCCGGATCGACCGCACCGAGGTCACCAATGCCGCCTTCGCGCGGTTCGTCGAGGCCACGGGCTACCGCACCGTGGCCGAGCGGCCGCTCGATCCCGCGCGCTACGCCCAGCTGACGGCGGCGCAGCGGCGTCCGGCCTCGCTTGTCTTCGTGGGGGCGAAGGCGGCGAGGTCGGACGATCCCTCGGCCTGGTGGCAGGTCGTCCCCGGCGCGGACTGGCGTCATCCGACCGGGCCGGGCTCCAACATCCGGGGCAGGGACGCCTGGCCGGTGGTCCACATCGCCTGGGAGGACGCCATGGCCTATGCCCGTTGGCTGGGCCGCGACCTGCCGACCGAGGCCGAATGGGAGTACGCCGCGCGCGGCGGCCTGGTTGGCAAGCGCTACGTCTGGGGCGACCAGCCTCAGGACGCCCAGCACCCGAAAGCCAATACCTGGCAGGGTCCGTTCCCCGCGCAGGATCTTGGGAACGATGGCTATAAGGCCAGTCCCGCGCCGGTCGGCTGCTATCCGCCCAACGGCTATGGCCTGGTCGACATGGCCGGCAATGTCTGGGAGTGGACCAAGGACTGGTTCCGGCCGGGCCTGGAGCCCGCCGAGGTGGTCGAGACCGGTGGTCCGTCGCAGGCGCGGGCGCTGGACCCTGACGAGCCCAATACGCCCAAGCACGTGGTCAAGGGCGGCTCGTTCCTGTGCGCCGACGACTTCTGCTTCCGCTACCGCCCAGCCGCGCGCACGCCGGGGCCGCCCGACAGCGGGGCCTCGCACGTCGGCTTCCGCACGGTGCTGCGGGACTAGGGACTAGTTCAGCGCGCCCGCCAGCTCCGGCTTCCACATCCGGTCGTCATTGTGCAGGTCGCGCGGCTCGAAGCCCTGCGCCGGACGGGTGCGGATGTTCAGCTGACCGGCCAGGCCCGCCTTGCGATGGTGCTCGATGGCGTGCATCTCGGGCGAGACGGCCATGGCCTGGAAGGCGGCCAGCGAGGGGTACTCGGCCAGGGCGACGGCGTCCCACAGGTCGTCGACCTCGCCCAGCAGCAAACCGGTGACCGCGCCGCTGTAGCGGATTCGCCCGCCCAGGGCCTCGATCAGCCCGGTGACGACCGCGCCGTAGCGGGCGTAGGCGTCACGCCCCGAGAGGTCGGCGTCGGAGCCGTCCTCGTACTCGGCCTTTTCCTTGAACTTCAACAGGTTGACCATCACGAACGGACCGTCATCCGGCGCGCCGAAGAAGTCTTCGAACTGGTCGGAGGACGGGAAGACGGCGTTGACAACCTTCATTCAGCGGGCTCCGCGAACGCTCTGGGTCGCACGGTGAGCGGCGCGACCCCAAAACGGGGTATACGGTGAAGTCAGAGGGTTTCCAGCGCATCCGAACTGGAAACGGGTACTGACCCCGCCAAGGCGTCCAGCAGAGCGGCGATTTCGCCGGGACTATCCTCCTGGATGAAGTGCGCGCCCTTCAATGTCGTGTGGGCGACATTTTTTGCCCCCGGCACGCGGGTCTGGAACACGGTCTCCCCGCCGCGCGTGATCGGGTCGGCGTCGCTGAAGGCGGTGACGAACGGTTTGTCGAAGCGCTCCAGCACCTGCCACGCGGCCTTGTTTTCGGCCACCGAGGCGTGTTCGGGCGTGATCGGCGCCAGGGCGGGGAAAATCCGCGCGCCTTCCTTGTAGGTCTCGTCGGGGAAAGGGGCGTCGTAGGCGGCGCGCTCGGCGTCCGTCAGCTCGCGCGCCGTTCCGCCGTTCAGGATGAAGCCGATCGGAAGCTCAGGAACGTTCTGGCTGAAGTTCAGCCAGGCCTCGAAACCCTCGCTCTTGCCTGCGCCGATCGGCAGGCCGGTGTTGGAGACGACCACGGCGGCGAACCGCTCGGGGAAGGCCGCCACCAGCCGCAGGCCGATCAGCCCGCCCCAGTCCTGACAGAACAGGACGATGTCGGTCAGTTCGTTGCGGACCAGCCAGTCGCTCATCCACTCGACGTGCCGCTCGTAGGTGTAGTCGGTGCGGGCGGCCGGTTTGTCGGAGCGGCCAAAGCCCACCAGGTCCGGCGCGATCGCCCGGCGGCCGCGCTTGGTCAGGTCGGCGATGACGTGGCGGTAGAGATAGGCCCACGAGGGCTCGCCATGCATCAGCAGGATGGGACGCTGGTCCTTGGGACCTTCGTCGACATGGTGGATGCGCAGCGCCGTGCCGTCGGCGTCGAACACCGGGGTGTAGCGCGGCGCATGGGGCCAGTCGGCCAGGTTCTCAAACCGGTCGTCCAGCGTCCGCAACACGTCCATGGCGTTCCCTCGCATCCGCATGTCGGATTCATATTGACACTATGAGTGTCATTATGTGGTCATTCGGTCAAGGCTCGCGATGAAGACGAGGGGAGGCGAACATGCGCAAGGTCTGGATCGGTCTTGGCGTTGTCGGTGTCTTTGCGGCGCTGGTCGCAGGCGGCGGCTGGCTAATGCGCGGTCGCCTGGCCGAGGCGGGGATGAGCAAGGTCTATCGGCAGATCATGGCCGAGGACCCGATCGCCGCGCTGCCGGACGGGCTGCATGTCGGCCTGTGTGGTTCGGGCTCGCCCATGGCCGACCCGACGCGCAGCGGCCCTTGCGTGGCGGTGGTGGCGGGCAGGGACCTGTTCGTCGTCGACTCCGGGCCGGGCTCGACCCGCAACCTGCTGCTGATGAACCTGCCGCCGCCGCGCGTCTCGGACGTCTTCCTGACCCACTACCACTCCGACCACATCGGCGACCTGGGCGAGCTGATGCTGCAGCGCTGGGCGGCCGGGGCGGCGAAGGCCCCGCTGCCGATCCACGGCCCGCCAGGGCTGGGGCCGGTGGTGGACGGCCTACAGGAGGCCTATGGCCCCGATCGTGGCTATCGCATCGCCCACCACGGCGAGGCCGTCGCGCCGCCGTCCGGCTTCGGCGGGGCGTCGCATGCCTTCACCGCCGACCCGAACGCGCCCGACGTACTGGTGCTGGAGAAGCCGAACCTGAAGGTCTGGGCCTTTCCCGTCTCGCACTATCCGGTTCAGGGGGCTGTCGGCTACCGCTTCGAATACAAGGGCCGCAGCGTCGTGATCAGCGGCGACACCGGGCCGTCCGAACGCCTGGTTCGAGCGTCCAAGGGCGCCGACCTGCTGCTGCACGAGGGCCTGGCGCCGAACCTGGTGGCCGACCAGCGCGCGGCGGCCCTGGCGGCGGGGCGCGAGAACTATGCCCGCATCTTCCACGATATCCTCAGCTACCACACCCCGCCCGAGGTGGCCGCGCGCGAGGCCAAGGAGGCTGGCGTCAAGGCGCTGATGTTCTACCACATCATCCCGCCGCTGCCGGTCAAGGCGCTGGAGGGACCGTTCCTGGGGCGCTCGCGGGCCATCTTCGGCGGGCCGCTGAAGGTCGGTCACGACGGCGACTTCGCCTCCCTGCCGGCGGGCGGCCGGGACATCCTATGGTCGAACCGGCTGAACCTTCTTCCGTTTTAAGTGGCCGAGCGCGCATGGTCGGTCTACTCAAGCAGAGCAGCAGGGAGAAACCGGATCGTGAGCGCCGCCAAGCGCCAAGTCCATCCAGACGTCGAGGCGCCATCCCCAAAGGGCGTGGAGGCGGATGGTCGCCGCCGCCGCTCGCAGGACAGCCGCGCCCGCATCGTCGCCGCCATGCTGGAACTGGTCCGCGAAGGTGATCCCTCGCCGTCGGCCGAGCTGGTCGCCACGCGCGCCGATGTCGGCCTGCGCACGGTCTTCCGCCACTTCAAGGACCTGGAGAGCCTGTACCGCGAGATGTCGGCGGTGATCGAGGCCGAGCTGATGGCCTTGGTCCACACCCCCTTCAAGGGCGTCACTTGGCGTGAGCGGGTGCTGGAACTGGTCGAGCGGCGAGGCGGCGCCTACGAAAAGGTCGGACCGTTCAAGCGGGCCTCGGAGGCTCACCGCCATCATTCGCCGGCCCTGGCGCTGGACAGCGCCAAGATGGTCGAGATTTCGCGCGAAATCCTGCGCCGCCAACTGCCGCCGGAACTGGCCGAGGACCGCGTCCGCTTCGAAGCGATCGACATGCTGCTCAGCTTCGACGCCTGGAACCGGCTGCGCCGCGACCAGGACCTGTCGCCCAAGCGCGCGACCGAGGTGCTGCAGGCGATGATCGACGCGTTGCTGGATGCGCCGCTCGAGGACTAAAGGCCAAGATTAGCTTTTGATGGAAGTGGGATCGCCGGTCGGAGCTGCTCAATTCTCCGACCGGCAGGTCCGTCGACGTAAGGGGCTGCCGACGTCCTCCGTCTGGTAGACGTCTCCGCAAACGTTCTCCCTCCAAGGTTTTTGCGCTCGATTTGAGTTTTCCGTTCAAGCCTTGCGTGTCGGCTCCTGTCACATCCTGGCAGCAGCGCGCGGTTAGCGTTCTTGTCAGGGCGCGGCGGAACACCGAGGTTCCGGGAACGTTGTCGTCGCCTGGGCCTGAAGCTTGGCCCGCTCTTCCCGCAGGAGTGCTCAATGACCCCGGACGATATGCCCGCGATGACCGTCGCGGAGTGTGACCCCGAGGCTTCTGGAGAAGCGCTCGTCGATCGCTACCGGATGGTGCGCCGACGCACCGAGGCCCTGGCCGCGCCGCTCTCGCCTGAGGACCAGGCGGCCCAGTCGATGCCGGACGCCAGTCCGACCAAATGGCACCGAGGGCATACGACCTGGTTCTTCGAGACCTTCCTGCTGGCGCCGTTCCTGCCGGGCTACAAGGTCTATGACCCGGCGTTCGGCTATCTGTTCAATTCGTACTACGAGGCCGTCGGTCCGCGGCAGCCGCGCCCGCAGCGGGGCCTGCTGACCCGTCCGTCGGTTCAGCAGGTCGGCGCTTATCGCGCCCATGTCGACGCGGCCATGGTCCGTCTGCTGGACGGCCCGCTGACGCCCGAGATTCGCGAGCGCGTCGAACTGGGCTTGAACCACGAGGAGCAGCACCAGGAGCTGATCCTGATGGACATCCTGCATCTCTTCGCCCAGTCGCCGCTGAGCCCGGCCTACCAGCCCGGCGCCGCGCCGGCGCGGCCGGATCCCGGTCCGCAGCGTTTCCACCGCTTCGCCGGCGGGCTCGTGGAGATCGGCGCCTGCCAGGCCGGTTTCGCCTTCGACAACGAGCGCCCCCGCCACAAGACCTATGTCGCGCCGTTCCGACTGTCGGACCGGCTGGTGACCAACGGCGAGTGGCTGGCCTTCATCGAGGCCGGCGGCTACGGCCGCGCCGACCTGTGGCTGTCCGAGGGCTGGGCCACGGTCAACGCCGAGGGCTGGGAGGCGCCCGGCTACTGGCGCCGTGACGAGGCCGGCGCCTGGACCACCATGACCCTGCGCGGGCGCCATCCGGTCGATCCGAACGCGCCGGTCGTGCATGTCAGCTACTACGAGGCCGCCGCCTATGCCGCCTGGAGCGGCCGTCGCCTGCCGACCGAGGCCGAGTGGGAGGCCGCCGCCACCGCCACCGGCATGACCGCCCTGCGCCAGCTCTATGGCGGCGCCTGGCAGTGGACCGCCAGCGCTTACGGCGCCTATCCCGGCTTCAAGCCCGGCCCCGGCGCGCTGGGCGAGTACAACGGCAAGTTCATGGTCAGCCAGATGACCCTGCGCGGCGGCTGCGAGGCCACGCCGCCGGGGCATACGCGCTCGACCTATCGCAACTTCTTCCATCCGGGCGGCCGCTGGATGTTCGCCGGCCTGCGCCTGGCCGACGACGATCGCCTGAGCGAGGTCAAACCGGGCGACAGCTTCCTGGGCGAGGTGGTGGCGGGCCTGTCGGCGACGCCCAAGACCCTGCCGGCCAAGTACTTCTACGACGCCGAGGGCTCGCGCTTGTTCGAGGCGATCTGCGAACTGCCGGAATACTATCTGACCCGCACCGAGACGGCGCTGCTGCGCCGGATCGCGCCCGAGATCGCCGCGCGCATCCCGGACGGCGCGGCCCTGGTCGAGTTCGGCAGCGGGGCCAGCACCAAGACCCGCATCGTGCTGGACGCCGCGCCGCAGATCGCCGTCTACGCGCCGATCGACATCAGCCCGACCGCCCTGGACGAGGCCGCCGCCAGCCTGCGCAAGGCCTATCCAAACCTGGCCGTGGCCCCGCTGGTCGACGACTTCACCAAGGCCATGACGCTGCCGGCGGGGGCCAAGGGCCACACGCCCGTCGGCTTCTTCCCCGGTTCGACCATTGGCAATTTCGCGCCGGACGAGGCCGAGGCGCTGTTGCGCCAGGCGCGGGCGCTGCTGGGCGAGGGTTCGCTGTTCATCGTCGGGGCCGATGTCGCCAAGGACCCGGCCGTGCTGATCCCGGCCTATGACGACGCCCAGGGCGTGACGGCGGCGTTCAACCGCAACGTCCTCGTGCACATCAACCGGGAACTGGGCGGGACCTTCGATCCGGCCGCCTTCGCCCACAAGGCGGTGTGGAACGCCGACGAGAGCCGCATCGAGATGCATCTGGAAAGCACGCGCGACCAGATCGTCATGGTCGGCGACTACGGCTTCCGCTTCACCGCCGGCGAGACCATCCACACCGAAAACTCGTACAAGTATCCGGCCGAGGCCTTTGAGCAGATCGCCCGGCAGGCCGGCTGGACCGTGGCCCAGCGCTGGGTCAGCGAGGATCCGGCCTTCGCGGTCTACGCGCTCACGGCCTGAGATATACGCGCGAAAACGCGCCGATTCCGAAGATCGGGACCGGCGCGTCTGGGATCGTGTTCCGCTTGTCGCCCTTAGAGGGCGCGTTCGCCGGGCCGACCGCCGCGCGAGGACGAACCGCCCTTGCGTCCGGCGTTGGCCGCCAGGTCTCGATCCTTGGCGAAGCTGCGCTTTTCGCTGGGCACGCTAGCTCCGCCCTTCCTGGCGATTTCGCGGCGGCGTTCCGGGTCCATGGCGGCGAAACCGCGACGACCGCGGGGACGTTCGCTATCGATGTCCATGTGGGGGCTCCTGGTCGGGTCTAGTACTGGGCGGACGTTCAGGTCGCGGCGCCATAGGGACGGTCGTCCCCTGGATCGACCGGCGGCGAGGTGGGGGGCTCCTCGACGGGGATGACGCCGGGCTCGTACTCGGGCGGTTTAGGCTCGGGCGGAGGCGGGGAGTCTGGGTCGGTCACTGGCATCGTTTCCTGAGCGTTCCGGTGAAGTAACCAGTGAAGACGCTTTCGGTTCACCCCCAGATCACACTAATTACGCCGCACCGGGACGAGCCGGCTGTTAAGGAGTCGTCGGAGAATGACCCGAAAGTCCAAGCAGATGGTCGATCGCGCCGTATCCCACTGGCGTCTCGCGGCCGGTTTGGCGGCCGGAATAATCGTCTGGAGCGGCGCGAAATATTTCGGAGCGCCGCGCGGTTCGCACCTGTTGCTGGGCTGGGACGGCGCGGCCCTGGTCTATCTGCTGACCAGCTGGTCGTTGTTTCTGAGGGCCGACGAGGCCAAGGTCCGTCTGCGCGCCGCCCAGGAGGACGAGGGCGTGCCGATCCTGCTCTTGATCGTCCTGGCCGCCATCGTGGCCAGCCTGGGCGCCGTGGTCGACGCCATGATCGTCGCCAAGGCCGCGGCCGGCGTGACCAAGGCCTTCATCGGCGCCTGCGCTGGCGTGACTTTGGTGCTGTCGTGGCTGGTGCTGCAGTCGGCCTTCGTCCTGCACTACGCCCATCGCCACTTCGGCGACGGGAAAGGGAAGGGCGGCATCGGCTTTCCGGGCGAACCGCCGACCAGCTATATGGACTTCGCCTATCTGGCCTTCAGCGTGGGGGCGACCTTCCAGGTCTCGGACAACACCATCCTGACCTCGAAGCTGCGCAAGCTGGTCACGGCCCACGCCGCGGCGGCCTATTTCTACAACACCGCGATCCTGGCCCTGGGCATCAACATCATCGCGGGCCTGATCGGCGGCTAGAGCCCTTTCCGATCTGATCGAAACGATCAGTCGGATAAAAAGGGCTTGAAATCAAATACCTGGAGCATTTCATCGATCCGTTCGGATCGCAAAATGCTCTAGCCGCGCCGGTGGCCGCCCCCGCGACCACCGCCGGGACGTCCCATGCCGCCGCCCTTGCCTTTCATGCCGGGGCGCAGGCCCGTCTGGGCCGGGGTCTTGGGCAATTCCTCCAGCTTCAGGACTGCATCCTTGTCGGTGTCGAGCAGAGCGAAGCGGGTCTTGGCGGCGCGCGTCGCTTCCTCCTTGGTGATGCGGCGGTCGAAGTCGCCGTCCGAGGCCATGACCGGCTCGGGCTCGGCGATCAGGCCGAACAGGGCCGCGCCCTGCAGCACGTTGGTCCCTTGCGGACGCCGGCGCGGGCCGTCGCCACCCGGACCCTGGCCCATCGGACCGCGCCGCATGGAGCCCGGCGCCATGCCGCCGATGATCTCGGGGGCGATGCGGGTCTCGTAGTTGGAGACCTCGAACCCGTCGATCACGCCGTTCTTGTCGACATCGACCACGGCGAAGAACCGAAGGCTGTCGGCCACGAACTCGTCGCGGCTCAGCGCGCCGTCATGATTGGCGTCGGCGCCGTCGAACCAGGCCTTGATCGGGTAGGGGGCGCCGGGCGGAGCGCGGAAGGGCTCGCCGGCCGGGCTGATGAACAGCTGCGGGCCGTGCATCGGGCCGGGGCCTTCACCAGGAGGGCCGCCACGCCCGCGAGGCCCCTCGGGCGGCGTCGAGGCGCAAGCGGCGAGCGAGACGGCGAGGACGGCGGTCAGGCCAAGCGAGCGAAGTTTCATGCGCCAAGGATCTCCAGTCAGCCAAGCTTTGAAGCCTGCCTGGATTTCCCGGCGATGTCAGGCTTGGCCGTGAGCCTTGCGGGATCGCAACATTCGCCCAGCTTCCGCCGCAAAGCGCCGTTGAAGCTTGCTGGCGTCTATCAGGCCGGCAGGAAGACGCAGGCGCGCAGGCCGCCGTCCGTGCGGTTGTGAAGGGTCACGTCGCCGCCGTGGGCGCGGGCCAGCGAGCGGACGACCGCCAGGCCCAGCCCAATGCCGCCCGTCTCGCGGTTGCGCGAGGGCTCGCCGCGATAGAAGGGTTCGAACACCCGCTCCAGCTCGGCCGGCGGCACGCCGGGGCCGTCGTCCTCGATCTCGATGATCGCCATGGGGCCCTCGGCATAGACCCGGCCACGGGCCGCGCCGCCGTATTTCAGGGCGTTCTCCACCAGGTTGGCGACCAGGCGCTTCAGGGCCACGGGATCGCCCTCGATCACCACCTTCTCGGAGCGATCGACATTCGTGTCGCCGCCGGTCTCGGCGGCCTCGTCCATTACGCTTTCCAACAGCGAGGACAGCTCCAGCTTGGTGCGCTCGGCCGGGCGGCTGGTGTCGCGCACGAAGCCCAGGGTGGCGGCGATCATCGCCTCCATCTGGTCGATGTCGGCGGCCAGCTTGGGCCGCACATCGTCGGGCGTGGCCTCGATGCGGAACTTCAGGCGGGTCAGGGGCGTGCGCAGGTCGTGGGCGATGGCCCCGACCATGGCCGTGCGGTCCTCGACATAGCGGCGCAGGCGTTCCTGCATCATGTTGAAGGCCGTGGCGGCGGCCAGCACCTCGCTGGAGCCGGACATGGCCAGGGGCGGCGTGCGCGGATCCTTGCCCAGGCGCTCGGCGGCGTCGGCGAAGGCGGTGATCGGCTGGGCCAGGCGGCGGGCGAACAGCCACGCCAGCGGCGTTACGGCGGCCACCGACAGCAGCAGGATCAGCAGCACGCGCTGCTGCCAGCTGTCGAAGCGGAAGAGGGTCGGCTTGGGCTCGACGATCAGCCAGTGGCCGTCGCTCTGGCGCACGCCCAGCTTGAAGTCGCCGAACATCAGCTGCTCGTCCTTGCCCTGCGGACGGCCGCCGGGCTCACGGGCGAAGGGTTCGCGCGCCCGGTTCGGCGGCGGTGCGGGGGCGGTCTTGGGCGGAGTGACCGGCTGGCGGCGCACGAAGAAGCGCGGACCGTTGTCGATCTGGATCTCGATGCGATTGACCGGTACGTCCAGCAGGCGGCTCATCTCGGCCTTGAACTCGGCGCGGCGCGGATTGTCGGGGCCGATGGCGCGGACCGAGCCGTGATGGCGGACGATCAGGAGGCGGCCATCGCGCGTCGGCACGGATTGAGCGGTCTTGATCGCGCGCGCGATCTCGCTGGACCGGTAGAACTCCGGCGGCGGCGGGGGCAGGTTGAAGATAACCGCGATCGAGATCAACTGGGCCGCCACCAGGGTGATGATGACGAGGCCCAGGGCCTGGACGAACAGCGGCGCGCCGCGCCGGAGCAGGGTCATGGGGTGCGGACGACCTTTGCGGTGAACATGTAGCCTTCGCTGCGGATCGTGCGGATCAGCTCGCTGCCGCCGCCGTCGTCCAGCTTGCGGCGCAGGCGGCTGATCTGGACGTCTATGGCGCGGTCATAGGCGTCGCTGTCACGGCCGCGGGCCAGGTCCAGGAGCTGGTCACGGGTCAGGACCCGCTGCGGGCGCTCGACGAAGGCGCGCAGCAGCGAGAACTCGCCGCTGGACAGGTTGACGACCACCGACTGCGGCGAGCGCAGTTCGCGGCGCACCAGGTCCAGGCGCCAGCCGGCGAACTCGCAGGCCGCGCCCATGGCGTCGTCCACCGCGCGCGGCTCCTGGCGGCGGCGCAGCACGGCGCGGACGCGGGCCAGCAGTTCGCGGGGATTGCAGGGCTTGGGCAGGTAGTCGTCGGCGCCGAGCTCGAGGCCGACGATGCGGTCGGTCTCCTCGCCCATCGCCGACAGCATGATGATCGCCGGACCGTCGGCGGCGGCCGACAGGCGGCGGCAGATGGCCAGGCCGTCCTCGCCGGGCAGCATGACGTCCAGCACGATCAGGTCGATGGGGCCGCGCGCCAGGACCTGCTCCATGGTGCGGGCGTCCTGGGCCGTCTCGACCGCATAGCCGTGACGGGTGAGGAAGTCGGAGACGACATCACGGATGCCTGGATCGTCATCGACGATCAGGATGCGCGGGGCCGCGCCGCGCGGAGCGTCGAGGTCGCCTTGGCCAATGGCGCTCGGGGCGGTGTTCTGGACATTTTCCATGGATCGTTCCTGTCACGCCCCCGTCACGCTCAGATTTCACGCCTGAAACAGCGACGCAACCCGGTCGTGCGATCGAGTGTCGCATCGGCTGTCGGCTTTCCCCACCCCAAGCGGGCCGTCGGCGTTGAGGCCTGGCCCGTTTTAGCCCCCCTTGAGCGAGCCGGGCCTCAACGATCCCCCACTCAGCCTGGCGAGTGGTTCTTCGGCCCCCGGTAGGCGCCGCCTTGGGCCTGCATGGCCGCGACCACCCGGTCTCCCACGAACGGATTGCTGCGGCGCTCGGCCCCGAAGGTCGACATCGGGCCATGGCCCGGCACGAAGCGCACGTCCTCGCCCAGCGGCCACAGTTTCTGGGTGATCGAGTCGATCAGGTCCTGGTGGTTGCCCAGCGGGAAGTCGGTGCGCCCGATCGAGCCCTGGAACAGCACGTCGCCGACCTGGGCGAACTTGGTCTCGCGGTGGAAGAACACCACGTGGCCCGGCGTGTGGCCGGGGCAGTGGAAGACCTCGAACTCGGTCTCGCCCAGGGTGACCTTTTCGCCGTCCTTCAACCAGCGGTCGGTGACGAAGATGCGGGCCTCGGGCATGCCGTACTGCTCGCCCGACTGCTGGATGCGATCGATCCAGAACTGGTCGTCCTCGTGCGGGCCCTCGATCGGGACGCCGGTGCGCGCCTTCAGCTCGGCCGCGCCGCCGGCGTGGTCCATGTGGCCGTGGGTGATCCAGATCTTCTCCAGGGTCAGACCCTTGTCGGCGATGGCCTTGAGCAGGCGGTCGACCTCGCCGCCCGGATCGATGACGGCGGCCTTCATCGTCTTGGCGCACCAGACGATCGTGCAGTTCTGCTGCAGCGGGGTGACCGGGGCGATCACGGCGCCGATGGGCATGGCGGCCTGGGTCATGGGGACCTGACTCCAAAAGAAAAGGGCGGGAGCCGAAGCGCCCGCCCTTTCCGACCTAAAGGCTATTGGCCCTAGATCAAGATCATTCCGCGCCGGGCAGGCCGGTGGGCGGAGCGTCGTCGTCCAGTTCGTGGACTTCGCCGCGCAGGCCCTTGCCGACGTGGCTCTTGCGGAAGCCGTAGGCGAAGTAGATCACCAGGCCGATCGCGCCCCAGACGGGCAGCACGGCCATCGCCTCGAAGGGCAGGTTGAAGTACAGCACCGCGCAGCCGAGCATGGCGATCGGGGCGATGACCCACACCAGCGGCGTCTTGAACGGACGCGGACGGTTCGGATCCTTCACGCGCAGCACCATCACGGCGATCGACACCATGAAGAAGGCGAACAGCGTGCCCGAGTTCGAGATGTCGGCCAGCTGACCCACCGGGAAGAAGGCGGCGGCGACGGCGACGCAGAGGCCGGTGAAGATGGTGACGACGTAGGGCGTCTTCCACTTCGGGTGGATGGTGGCGAAGCTCTTCGGCAGCAGGCCGTCGCGGGCCATGACGAAGAAGATGCGGGTCTGGCCGTAGATCATCATCAGGATGACCGAGGGCAGGGCCAGGTTGGCGGCCAGGCCCAGCAGATTGCCCAGAACCGGGAAGTTGATCTGGCGCAGGACATGGGCCAGGGCCTCGTTCGAGCAGACCAGGGCTTCCTTGTTGGCGGCCAGGTTGCAGGCGGCGGTAAAGGCGGCCGAGCCCGGCTGGACGACCGAGCCGTCGATGCCGTGCACCGGCTGGGCGCCGACGGCGCCGATCGCGCCCGCGGCGACCAGCAGGTAGAAGATGGTGCAGAGCGCCAGCGAGCCGATCAGGCCGATGGGAACGTTGCGCTGCGGATCCTTGGTCTCTTCGGCGGCCGTCGAGACGGCGTCGAAGCCGACATAGGCGAAGAAGATCGAGGCGGCGGCGCCGACCACGCCCATGCCGGTCGTGCCGGTCGGGCCGAACCAGCCGTTCGGGGTGAAGGGCGAGAAGTTGCCGGTCTTCAGAACCGGCAGGGCCATGACGACGAACACGGTCAGGGCGGTGACCTTGATGGCCACCAGCACGGCGTTGACGCGGGCGCTCTCGGTGGTGCCGATGACCAGCAGGGCGGTCACGGTCAGCGCCACGATGATGGCCGGGACGTTGACGATGCCGGCGCTGAAGTCGGCGACCGGCATCCAGCCGTTCATCGACCAGGCGGGGCCGTGCCGCAGGGCGTCGGGCCAGTGGAAGCCGAGGGCGTTCTCAATGAGGCCCAGGAAATAGCCGGACCAGCCGACCGACACGGCCGACGCCGCCACGGCGTATTCCAGGATCAGCGCCCAGCCGACCATCCAGGCCAGCAGTTCGCCCATGACGGCGTAGGAATAGGTGTAGGCCGAGCCCGACACCGGGACCATCGAGGCCAGTTCGGAGTAGCAGAGGGCGGCGAAGGCGCAGACGGCGCCGGCGATCACGAAGGACCACATCATGCCCGGGCCGGCCTTCTGGGCGGCGGCGGCGGTCAGAACGAAGATCCCGGTGCCGATGATCGCGCCGACACCCAGCAGCGTCAGCTGGATGGGACCAAGCGAGCGGTGAAGGGATTTTTTCTCAGCCGTCGCTAGGATCGCATCAAGCGATTTAACGCGCCACATAGTTCCTCCTGGATAGGCAAGGATCCCCCCCGGGGGTCGCCTTTAGAAAATTTTGCGGACCGTGACCCTTTTATGAGCATGGGGTCAAGGTGGAGCAGCGGATGCGCGTAAATGTTCTCCGCGCCCCTGGCTAGTCCAGAGCTGCTTGAGGGCGGGCCGCGTCTGTGGCTAAAGCGGACGCGATGTTGCCCATTTTCGAGGCCCTTCCGGCGCTGAAAGGCGCCCTTGCACAACGGCAGACCGCTGTTCTCGTCGCGCCGCCCGGCGCGGGCAAGACCACGGCCGTTCCCTTGGCCCTGTTGGAAGAGCCGTGGGCCCGGGGGCGCAAGATCATCGTCCTGGAGCCCCGCCGCCTGGCCGCCCGCGCCGCCGCGTCGCGGATGGCCGCCAACTTGAGCGAATCCGTCGGCGAGACGGTCGGCTTTCGCGTGCGCCTGCAGTCGAAGGTTTCGGCCCGGACGCGGATCGAGGTCGTCACGGAGGGCGTCTTCACGCGGATGATTCTCGACGATCCGGGCCTGGACGGCGTCGCCGCTGTGCTGTTCGACGAGTTCCACGAACGCAGCCTGGACGCGGATCTGGGCCTGGCCTTCGCCCGCGACGTGCAGAGCGTGCTGCGCGACGACCTGCGCCTGCTGATCATGTCGGCCACTCTGGACGGCGCCCGCATCTCGACCCTGCTGAACGACGCGCCGGTGGTCGAGAGCCAGGGCCGGATGTTCCCGGTCGACACTCGCTACCTCGGCCGCGACGAGCGCCAGCGCCTGGAGGAACGCGTCGGTCGCGCCGTCGAGCGGGCCCTGGCCGAGGAGAGCGGCTCGATCCTGGTCTTTCTGCCCGGCCAAGGCGAGATCCGCCGGGCCGAGAGCTGGCTGAACGAGCGCCTGCGCCGGCCGGATGTCGATGTCGCCCCGCTGTACGGCGCCCTGGAGCCCGCCGCCCAGGATCGCGCCATCAGCCCGTCGCCGGCCGGCCGTCGCAAGGTGGTGCTGGCCACCTCGATCGCCGAGACCAGCCTGACCATCGAGGGCGTGCGGGTCGTCATCGACGCCGGCCAGGCCCGCGTGCCGCGCTATGACCCGGCCTCGGGCATCACGCGGCTGGAGACCGTCCGCGTCAGCCGCGCCGCCGCCGACCAGCGCCGGGGCCGCGCCGGCCGCACCGAGCCGGGCGTCTGCTACCGCCTGTGGGACGTGCCCGAGACCCGGTCGCTGCCCGCCTTCGCCCGGCCCGAGATCCTGGAAGCCGACCTCTCGCGCCTGGCGCTCGACCTGGCCCGCTGGGGTTCGCGCGATCCGGCCGGCCTGACCTTCCTGGATCCGCCCCCGGCAGCCGCCTTCGCCGAGGCGCGGACCTTGCTGACCCGTATTCAGGCGCTGGACGGGCAGGGCGATCTCACCGCCCACGGCAAGGCCCTGGCCGAGATGCCGCTGCCGCCGCGCCTGGCCCACATGGTCGTCCGCGGTGCCGCTTCCGGGCAAGCCCGCGAGGCCGCCGAGATCGCCGCCGTGCTGACCGAGCAGGGGCTGGGCGGCAAGGATGTCGACCTGCGCCGGCGGCTGGAAAATCTGCACCGCGACCGCTCGCCGAGAAGCCGCGACGCCATGGCCCTGGTCGAGCGCTGGTCGCGCGCCGCGGGCCGCGCCTCCGGCGCCAAGGCGCTGGAAACCGGCCTGATGCTGGCCGAGGCCTACCCAGAGCGCGTGGCCAAGGCGCGCGGCAAGCCCGGCGAGTTTCAGCTGGCCGGGGGGCGCGGCGTCTATCTGGAACCGACCGATCCCTTGGCCCGCGAGGCCTGGCTGGCGGTGGGCGAGCTGGGCGGCGGCGACAGCCGTGACCGCATCCTGCTCGCCGCCGCCGTCGACGAGGCCGACCTGCGCGAGACCTTCGCCGACCGCCTGGTGGCCGAGGACCGCCTGGAGACCGCCGGCGGCAAGGTCCGCGCCAAGCGCCTGCTGCGCCTGGGTCGCCTCGTGCTGGAAGAGCGGCTGATCGAGAACCCCGACCCGGCCCTGATCGCCGGCGCCCTGTTGGACCAGGTCCGCGCCGACGGTCTGTCCGGTCTGAGGCTCGGCAAGGGCGTCGAGGGTTTCCGCAGCCGGGTCGCCTTCCTGCGTGACCTCGACGGCGCGACCTGGCCGGATTTGTCGGACGCCGCCCTGATCGCACGCCTGGACGAATGGCTGGAGCCGTTGCTGCATGGCCGCTCGTCCCTGGCCAGCGTTGATGAAAGCAGCCTTGACGGCGCGATCCGGTCGCTGGTCGCCTGGGACATGCAGCAGAAGATCGACGCCATGCTGCCGGCCCGCTTCACCGCCCCGACCGGCACCACGGTGGCCATCGACTACGCCGCCGAGGCCGGCCCGCGCATCGATATCCGCGTGCAGGAGCTGTTCGGCCTGACCGAGCACCCCAGCATCGCCGGCGGCAAGGTGCCGCTGGTGCTGTCGCTGCTGTCGCCCGGCCACAAGCCGATCCAGATCACTCGCGACCTGCCCGGCTTCTGGAAGGGCTCCTGGCGCGAGGTGAAGATCGAGATGAAGGGCCGCTATCCGCGCCACGTCTGGCCGGACGACCCGGCCAACACGGCGCCGACGACGCGAGCCAAGCCGCGCGGGACTTAGCCCGTGACCGTGTAGATCATGATCCCCGTGGCCACCGACAGGTTCAGGCTGTCGGCGCGGCCGCGCATCGGGATCTTGACGTTGACGTCGCAGGCGGCGGCCAGTTCGGGCGGCAGGCCCTGCTGCTCGTTGCCCATCAGGATCAGCGACGGCTTCACATAGTCGGCGCTCTTGTGGTCGACCGTGGCGGTCAGCAGGGTGCCGACCACGCTGCCGGGCCAGGTCTCGCGCCAGGCCAGGAATTCCTGCACCGAGGCCTTGGCGATCTTCACCGCGAAGACCGAGCCCATGGTCGCGCGCACGCCCTCGACCGAGTAGGGGTCGACGCAGTCGCCGACCAGGATCACCCCGCCGCAGCCGGCCGCGTCGGCGGTGCGGATGACGGTGCCCAGGTTGCCCGGATCGCGGACGGCCTGCATGGCCACCCAGCACGGCGCGCTCTCGGGCACGATGGCCGACAGGGGCGTGTAGACCTGCTTGAACACAGCGACCACGGCCTGCGGGTTATCGCGGCGCGAGACCTTTTCCAGGATCTCGCGATTGACCTCGATGACCTCGCCGCCAGCCTTCACGCAGGCGGCGACGGCCTTCTTCAGCATCGGGTGGTCGGCCGCGTCGGGGCCGTACATGACGATCTTGGGCGCGTGGCCGCAGTCGATCGCCTCGATGACGATCTTCAGGCCCTCGGCCAGGAAGAGGCCGCTCTCTTCCCGCTCCTTGCGCATGTGCAGGGCGCGGACGGCCTTGACCGTGTTGTTGGTCAGGGAGGTGACAGTCTTGGCGTTCACGTTCAGCCCTCCGAAGACCAGCGGGCGAAGAACGACAGGCCGATCTCGCGGTCGCCCTTTTCCTCGACCAGCGACAGCTCGCCCCAGTCGATGACGCCGCCGCGGCCTTCCAGTTCCTGGGCCAAGAGGCCCGACATCGCCGCGCCCGAGACGCGGGCGGCATAGGCGTTCATCAGCAGGAACGAGGCGTCGTCCGAGAGCAGGGCGGCGCAATCCTTGGTCAGGGCGGCCAGGTCCTCGAACAGGCGCCAGACCTCGCCGTCGGCGCCGCGGCCGAACTTGGGCGGGTCCAGGATGATGCCGTCATAGGTGTTGCCGCGCCGGACCTCGCGGGCCACGAACTTGCGGGCGTCCTCGACGATCCAGCGGATCGGCTTGTCGGCGAGGCCCGCGAAGGCGGCGTTCTCACGCGCGAAGCCGACCGACTTCTTGGAGGCGTCCACGTGGGTGACGGCCGCGCCGGCGGCGGCGCAGACCAGCGAGGCCACGCCCGTATAGCCGAACAGATTCAAGATCTTCGGCTGAGGGCCTGAGGTCGCGCACAGCGCCCGGACGCGTTCGTCCTGCCAGGCCCAGTTGGCGGCCTGTTCGGGGAAGAAGGCCAGATGGCGGAACGGCGTGAACTGGCCGTGGAACCTGGCCTTGCCCCAGGCGAGGTCGAACTTCTCGATCGGCTTGCCCTTGAAGCGCCAGCGGCCGGCCTCGTCCTCGTCGGTAGGGTCGAAGACGGCGTCGGCATTGTCCCAGACCTTCTGGTCCAGGCGCGGGGCCCAGAAGCACTGCGGCTCGGGGCGGACGACCGTGTAGCGGCCATAGCGCTCCAGCTTCTTGCCGTTGCCGCTATCCAGCAGGGCGTAGTCGGCCCAGCCGGGGGTGCGCATGACGATGGGGGCGGGAGCGATCTTGGGAGCCATCGCCCGCCCATACCTTTTTAGAGGTGGTGAGGTCCAGAGCGGGGCGTGTGCCGGGTCTTGTCCCAACGGTGTGGCGCGGTGATGAACTGGTGCAGGGCTTTGACCGCCGCCGCGCTCTGGAGCAGCCAATAGAAGGGCATCCCGAACAGGTGCAGCGACTTGGGTCGACCGCCGGCCCGCATCACCCCGCGCGCCCCGGCGATGGCCGCCGAGCCCCAGCCCAGCATGTAGAGCATCAGGTCCCACGCGGGGATGCCGAAGGCCGCGTCGGGGATGTAGTCGATGATCGCTGCGGTGACGGCGACCGCCATCACCGGCCCGTGCAGGTGCGAGGAGGCCACCGACTGCGCCAGGGTCAGGACCAGCGCCACGGCGTTGCGCGGCTGGCGCGGGACCGGGCCGCGCGCGTGCACGGCCAGGGTCTGCATGTGGCCCTTGATCCAGCGGGCGCGCTGGGGGAACCACTGCTCGGTCGTGGTCGGGGCGGTTTCCCAGGTCGGGCGGCCGATCACGCCCAGGCGGTGCCCGGCGGCGGCGAGGCGGAAGCCGACATCGGCGTCCTCGGTGACGTTGTAGGGATCCCAGCCGCCGACGGCGCGCAGCGGGGCGGTCTTGAAGTGGTTGCTGGTGCCGCCCAGCGGAAAGGCCAGGCCCCAGCGGGCCAGGGCCGGCAGCAGCACCTCGAAGTGGGCGGCGTATTCCAGCCGGAACTGCTGGGGCAGGAACAGCGAAAAGCCCGGATCCTCGATCCGCAGCGGCGCTTGCAGGCAGGCGACACGCGGGTCCGAGGCGGCGAAGCGGGCGGCCGCTTCGCGCAGTTGGCCGGGATCGGGCATGTCCTCGGCGTCATAGATCACCACCAACTCGCCCCGCGCTCGGTCCAGGGCGTGGTTGCAGGCGCGCGGCTTGGTCTTGGGAACGCCCGGCGGGGCGATCAGCACCTGGACGAAGGCGGGCAGGTCGAGGGCGCGCACGGCGGCCTTGGTGATCTCGTCGTCGGCCTCCAGCACGATCAGCGCCTGGAGACGGTCGCGCGGATAGTCGATGGCGACCAGGTTCTGGACCAACTCGGCGACGACCTCGGCCTCGCGATAGAGCGGGGCGATGATCGTGTAGGTCGGCAGGTCCGCCTCGGCCAGGAGCGGGACGCGGACCGGCGGCAGCGGCGTGCAGGCCGCCGCCAGACGTGTCGCGCCGCCCAGCAGGAAGACGCCGAAGAACAGGTGGTGGAGCACCGTCATGGCGCTGTTTGGATCCAGCGCTACGCCCAGCGCGGCCAGCAGCCCGGCCAGGGCGACAAAGGCCGCCTGGCCGCGCGACAGCGTCATGTGCGCGCCGTCACTTGCCCCTGGCCGCGCGCCGGTGTCCACCGGTCCTTCCTGTGCGACAGGCACAGGTCCGCCCATCGGCCTGGACGCGAAGTCCAGCCGCCTTTCCTCGCGCGCCATGGCAGTCCCCGCCCATCAGCGCCGGAATGGCGCTCGCCCCAACGGCGCGCATAACGGAATCGCAACCAAAGGCTGTCAAATGGAAAAATGCGCGTTTTGCGACGTGCTTCTCGCGCGCGCGAGGCCGGGCTCGCCCGAAATTCTCCTGCGACGCACGTTCTTGCGACGGCTGGGTGATTCCCGTTTAGTGTCGGACCGGGGAAATGCAGGGGAAGCCAAGTCCGTGACGGTCGTTCTGAAGAAGCCTCACAAGTCCGCGCGAAAGCCCAAGGGCGACGGGCACTTGCGTCGAGGCGAGATCCTGGCGGCGGCGGAGAAGATCTTCATCGCCGAAGGCTATGCCGGCGCGACGATCCGCAAGATCGCCGACGCGGTGGGGGTGTCGTCGACGGCGCTCTACATGCACTTTCGCGACAAGGATCAGATCCTGCTGGAAATCAGCAACGACGCCATCGAGCGTCTGCTGGAACTGAACACGCAGATCGCCGCCCAGCCGATCGATCCGGTGTCGCGTGTGCGGGTGATGCTGGAGGCGTACATGAAGTTCGCCCTCGACAACCCCAACACCTACCAGCTGGTGTTCTGCAGCACCGGCGACCACATCTCGGCCGACAAGACCGCCGACGTGCTGGCGTTGGGCGACCGGTGCTTTGAGAAGTTCAGCGAGCCGGTGCACCAGATCGCCGCCCAGGGCCGCCTGCGCTCGGGCTCGGCCGTGCAGGCGGCCGAAGTGCTGTGGAGCGGCTGCCACGGCCTGGTCTCGCTGCTGATCACCAAGCCCTCGCGCGGATGGTCGGATCCTGATCAGCTGATGAAGGTGATGCTGGACGGCCTGCTGCACGGCCTGGTCACGGACTGATTTCATGAGCGCCGTCAAGGCCTTGCGTGCGCTTCTGGCGGCGTTGGCGCTCGCGCCCGTGTCCGCCCTGGCCGGGCCGCGCGTGATGTCGCTGGACTCCTGCGCCGACCAATACGTGCTGGCCCTCGCGCCCCGCGAGACCATCGTCGGCCTCTCGCACCGCGCCATCTCCCGCGATAGCTACATGCGCAGCCGGGCCGGCGGCTTGCCGCTGCGGCGGGCGACGTTCGAAAGCCTGGTCGCTGCCCGACCGGAGGTCGTCGTGCGCCTGTGGGGCGGCGACGCGCGGCTATCCGAGGCCTTGGAAAAGAAGAACATCACCACCGTCGCCCTGGATGACGCCGCCGACTTCGGCGGCCTGCGGGCCAATGTCCGCAAGGTCGCCGTCGCCCTGGACCGCAAGCCGCAGGGCGAAGCGCTGATCGCTCGGATGGACGCCCAGCTGGCCCGCTCGGCGGGCGCGGGGCAGGGGCGGGCGGCGCTCTATCTGACGCCGGGCGGCTTCACGGCGGGCTCGGGCACGCTGGTGGACGCCATGTTCAAGGCCGCCGGCTACACGAACGCGACCAAGGACCCGTACTTCGCCCCGGTGTCGCTGGAACGGATGGTCATGCAGCCGCCGGCGGCGGTGGTGCTGGGCCTGTTCGACATGGTTCGAGCCGGCGCTGATCGCTGGGGCCCTGGCCGTCACGCCGCGCTGCAAAAGGTGGTGAAGACCCGCACCGTGGCCTCGCTGCCGGCCTCGGTGGTCGGCTGCGCAGGCTGGTTCGCCGCCGATGGGGCGGAAGCCCTGGCGAGGGCGGCGCGATGAGCCTCATCCGTCTTTGCCTCCTGATGCTGCTGGCTTTGGCCGGCGCGGCGATCCTGGCGGTGTCGCTGGGCGAGACGCCACTGACCTTGGCGCAGTACGGCCAGGCGCTGGGCCACCCGGCCTCGCCGCCGGGTGAGGTGCTGTGGACCATCCGCGCGCCGCGTGTGGCCGTCGCGGCCCTGGTCGGGGCGGCTCTGGGCCTGGCGGGCGCGACCATGCAGGGGCTGCTGCGCAATCCGCTGGCCGATCCTGGCGTGCTGGGCGTCTCGGCCGTCTCGGGCCTGGGCGCGGCGCTGGCGATCTCGGCGGGCCTGGCGGTGGTTCCGGGCGGCATCGAGCTGTCGGCCCTGGTCGGCGCCCTGGCCGCCGGCGTCATGGTCGTGGCCCTGGCCGCGCGGTTCAGGGAGCCCGAGGCGCTGATCCTGTTCGGCGTGGCCCTGTCGGCGTTCGGGGGCGCTTTGACGGCGCTGGTCTTCAACCTCTCGCCCTCGCCGGTGGCGACGGCCGAGATCCTGGCCTGGCTGATGGGCTCGGTGCAGAACCGCGACTGGAGCGACGCCGCCCGCGCCCTGGTCCCGATGGCGATCGGCGCGGCCCTGTGCGTGCGAGCCGGGCAGGGGCTGCGGATGCTGACCCTGGGCGAGGAGGCCGCGCGGATGTCGGGCCTGCCGATGTCGCGCCTGCGGGTCTATGCCGTGGCCGGCTCGACCTTGCTGACCGGCGCGGCTGTTGCGGCGGCGGGCGTGATCGGCTTCGTCGGCCTGGCCGCGCCGCATCTGGTGCGGGCGCTGGTCAAGGACGATCCGCGCCGGATCCTGTGGCCCTCGGCCCTGGCCGGCGCGCTGCTGCTGGTGCTGGCCGACCTGGCCGCCCGCCTGATCCCGACCGAGCAGGAACTGAAGCTGGGCGTCGTCACGGCCCTGTTCGGCGCCCCGGCCTTCGCCCTCTTGGCCTGGCGCGCCTCGCGGAGCTGGCGGGCATGAGCGCCTGGACCCTCACGGACCTCTCCGCGCGCCAGGGCCGCAAGACGGTGCTGGAAGCCGCGTCGCTGAGCGCCGCCGCCGGCGAGGTCGTGGGCGTGGTCGGCCCCAACGGCGCGGGCAAGACCAGCCTGCTGCGCGCGGGCCTGGGCCTGCTGCCGTTGACGGCGGGCGAGGCCAAGCTGTCGGGAAAGGCGCTGGCGACCCTCAAGCCGGACGAGCGCGCCAGACTGGTCGGCTATCTGCCGCAGGACCGCCGCGTGGCCTGGAACCTGCCGGCCCGCATGGTCGCAGCCCTGGGGGCGAGCGATCTGGCCGACACGGCGGCCGATCTCCTGGCGCTGCAATGCCTGGACCGCGTGGACGCAAGGGATCTTGCCGATCGCGGCGTGCTGGACATGTCCGGCGGCGAGCGGGCCCGGGTGCTGCTGGCGAGGCTGCTGGCCACCCGCGCGCCGCTGCTGGTCGCCGACGAGCCGGTGGCGGGGCTGGATCCCGACGCCCAGTTGCTGACGCTCGATCTGCTCCGCGCCGAGGCCAAGCGCGGCGCGGCGGTGGTTGTGACGCTGCACGACCTGGGCCTGGCGGCCCGGTCCTGCGACCGCATCATCGTCGTCGATCACGGCCGCATCGTCGCCGAGGGCAAGCCGCGCGAGGCGCTGTCGCGATTCATCCTCAGCCACGTGTTCCGGCTGGACGGCGAACTGGTCCAGACTGATGTCGGACCGGTCCTCGCCGCCAAGCGCGCCTAGGGCTGGGCCGAGCCCATGTCGACCGAGGCCACCGACGGCGTGTAGACATAGCCGCCGCGCTTGAGGTCCGACGACAGGGTCAGCGGGCTGACGCCGCCGTTCAGGCGGGCGCGATAGACCATGGTCGTCTCCAGGGTCCGCATCACGTAGTTGCGGGTCTCGGAGAACGGGATGCACTCGATGAAGTCCAGCGGGTCGGTGCCGGCGCCGCGCGGGTCGCCGCACAGGCCCGCCCAGGCGGCCGGACGGCCGGGACCGGCGTTGTAGGCCGCCGCGGCCATGATGTACGAGCCGCTGAAGCTGCGGACCATGTCGCCCAGATACACCGAGCCCAGGCGCATGTTGTAGGGCGCGTCCGACAGGCGATCGACGGTGTGGGCCTCGCCCAGCTTGCGGGCGACGATGGCGGCGGTGGCCGGCATCAGCTGCATCATGCCGCGCGCCCCGACACCCGAGCGGGCGCCCGGGTCGAAGTTACTTTCCTGGCGCGAGATCGAATAGACGAAGGCCGTCTCGGCCGCGCCGGCGCCGGGCGTGAAGTGGTGGTCCAGCAGCGGATAGCCGCGCTCGGGCAGCATCATGCCGCGCTGGGCGGCGGTGCGGACCGCGCGCATGGCCAGGTCCTGGTCGCCATAGCCGCGCGCCATGTCGACCAGCAGGGCCGACTCCTCGGCATTGGGCAGGGTGTCGTCGATATAGAGGACCAGGCTGCGGAACAGGTCGCGCTGGCCGGTGTCGGCCAGGATCCGCGCGGCGCGGACCTGCTCGCGGCCATAGAACCGGGCGCGGTCGGCCTGGGTGATGACCGGGTCGCGGTCCAGGCGCAGTTCCTTGATCCCGGCCTTCTCGGCGGCCAGCTGGCCGTAGAAGGTGGTGATGTAGCGCGCGCCCTCGCCATAGAAGGCCTGGGCGGCGATCAGGTCGCCCTGCGCCTCGGCCGCGCGGCCCTGCCAGTAGAGGGCCCGGCCGCGGGTGATCGGCGAGGCGCCGACGGCGGCGATCTCGGCGAAGTGGGCGGCCGCGGCATCGGGGTTCTTCAGGCGGGTCAGGGCGATCCAGCCGGCATAGAACTCGCTCTCGGCGATGTCGGCCGGGGCCAGGGCGTGGGTGTTGTCGGCGGCGGCGTAGGCGCCCGCGCTGTCGCCGGCCTTGAGGGCGCCGACGATCAGCTGCTTGCGCTCCTTCCAGATGGCGGTCGAGGCCTCTTCCGTCGGCGGGACGGGGAAGTTGACCACCATCGGCAGGGCCAGGGTGTCCATGCCGGCGCGACGCAGATAGGCGGCGCGCTCGAACACCACGCCCGGCGAGGCCTGCAGGTCGGGCGTGAGGCCGTTGTAGAGCGTGTTGGCGCTGGCCGAGTTCGAGCGATAGGCCATGCGCACGCGGGCCGTGGCCTGGCCAGTGTCAGACAGCGTGGCGACCATGTCGCGGGCCGCCGGGCCTTGCTGGCCGTACAGCAGGATGTCGGCGCGGCGGGCGTAGTCGTCGGCGGTCAGCATGCCGCCGAAGCGCGCGATCATGCTGCGCTGCGCATCGGCCTCGAACACCTTGTCGCGGAAGGTGCGGCGGATCAGGTTCGTGGCGTCCTGGTTGCGGCCCGTGGCCTGCCAGGCGCTGGCCAGGGCCATGGCGCCGTCGGCTGTCGCCGGCTGGGAGCCGCCGAACCAGGCGATAATGCGGGCCGGATCCAGGCCCGAGGTCGACAGGGCCTTCTCGGCGGCGGCGTCGCGACGGGCGCCGCGCGGCCAGCCGGAGAGATCCCGGCGGGCGGCGTCCAGTTCGAAGAAGCTCAGCGCCTCGGCGTTGCCGTCGACCAGCTGCCACTGGGCGATCTTCTTGGCGATCGGGTCCTGCAGGCTGTCCATGGCCATGCGCGCGCCCGAGACGTCGCCGCGCTTGGCGGCCGCCAGGGCGCTCTGCAGATTGGCGCTGTCGGTGTCGGACAGGGCGCCGGGAACGGCGGTCGGCGGCGTGGTGATCAGGCCGGCCTGGCTCTGGTAGGGAGTCGCATAGACCGCCGTCGTCTGGGCGTCAGCAGCGCCCACGACCAAGGCCACGATGCAGGCTCCTCCGAGCAGAATCCGACGCGCCACTGAAGCCAAAACGCTCTCCTTCACCAAGCCCCCTAAGAGCTTGTACTCGAATCTCAGGCCGTCCCCTATGCGACGATTCAGGCCCTAATAGGTTTAAAGACCGGTTGGCGGGGCTTGACCGCACGGGCTTGGCCCCTCAAATCCCGCACCTGCCTCCAGGCGCCCATTGCGGGACCCTGGGGCAGGGACATATTGTCCGCCCCCATCGTCCAGCCGCAACCGAAGCGGCGTCTCCTCACGGCAATTTGCAAGTCATGGTCCAGTCTCACTTCAAGGGCGTCATTCCGGCCCTCGTCACGCCGTTCCGCGACGGTGAGGTGGACGAAAAAGCGTTCGTGGCCCTGGTCGAGCGCCAGATCTCGGGCGGCGTCCACGGCCTGGTGCCGGTCGGCACCACCGGCGAGACCTCGACCCTGTCGCACGAGGAGCACAAGCGCGTCGTCGAGTTGTGCGTGAAGACCGCCGCCGGCCGCGTGCCGGTGATCGCGGGCGCGGGCAGCAACTCGACCGACGAAGCCATCATGCTGGTCCAGCACGCCAAGGCCGTCGGCGCCGACGCCGCCCTGGTGGTGACCCCGTATTACAACCGCCCGAGCCAAGAGGGCATGTACCAGCACTACAAGGCGATCAACGACGCCGTCGAGCTGCCGGTGTTCGTCTACAACGTGCCGGGCCGCACCGGAGTCGACATCTCCAACGAGACCCTGGCGCGCCTGGCCAAGCTGCCCAACATCATCGGCGTCAAGGACGCCACGGGCGACCTGACCCGCATCAGCATGCAGCGCCTGCTGTGCGGCCCCGACTGGGTGCTGCTGACGGGCGATGACCCCTCGGCCCTGGGCTATATGGCCCATGGCGGCCACGGCGTGATCTCGGTGACCTCGAACGTCGCCCCCGACGCCTGCGCGGCCTTCATGAACGCCTGCATGCAGGGCGCCTGGGAAACCGGCCTCTACTGGCAGGACCGCCTGGTGCGCCTGCACAAGGCCCTGTTCCTGGATTCGTCGCCGGCCCCGACCAAGTTCGCCCTGGCGCATCTGGGCCTGTGCTCGGAAGAGGTCCGCCTGCCGATCGTCCCGTGCGCCGACGCCGTGCGTCCGACGATCCTGGACGCCATGCGCGAGGCCGGTCTCGAATAATGACCAAGCCGATCGCGGAGAACCGGCGCGCCCGGTACGACTACTTCATCGAGGAGGTTTTCGAGGCCGGCATCATGCTGACCGGCACCGAGGTGAAGTCGCTGCGCGTCGGCCGGGCCAACATCGCCGAGTCCTACGCGTCGGTGGAAGGGCGCGAGATCAAGCTGATCAACGCCGACATCCCGCCCTATGGCCACGCCAACCGCTTCAACCACGAGCCGCGCCGGCATCGTAAGCTGCTGCTGCATCGCAAGCAGATCGAGAAGCTGATCGGCGCGGTCCAGCGCGACGGCCGGACGATGATCCCGCTGAAGCTCTATTGGAACGACAAGGGCCTGGCGAAGCTGGAAATCGGCCTGGCCAAGGGCAAGAAGAACCACGACAAGCGCGAGACCGAAGCCGCGCGCGACTGGCAGCGCGACAAGGCCCGTCTGATGAAGAGCGGCGGGCGGGACGACTAACCTTGGCGGTTGAGGGGCTCTCTTAGGAGAGCCCGCCCAACCCCACGAAACCGATGGCCAGGCCCAGGGCGAAAGCGCCGGCGCTGACCAGAAGGTAGGTGCGGATTTCGTTACGCAACTGGTTACGCGTCGTCTGGGCCATGATGCGGCTCCGGCTGGCCGCGCCTTCCCGGGCGCGGCAAATCAGTCCCTGATGAATATGTTAGCCCTACCCGCGGCGAAACATTGTCAACGATTGTAAAGGGTTGCGTCGGCGGGCTCGCGCGACGCGGCGTTGAGAAGTCAGTGCTGATGGTGTACGCTTATGTGTACACAGGAGGCCGCCTTGGCTGACGATGCGATCCCCGTGGGCGTTCGCGCCCTTCGAGAAAACCTCAGTGACTATCTGCGCCGGGCGCAGCAGGGCGCATCCTTCATGGTCATGTCGCGTGGCGAGATCGTTGCGGAGCTGCGAGCGCCAGCTAAGATGACTATCCGCCCACGCCGATCGGGACTGTTGAAAGGTCGTATTGTGATGGCCGATGACTTCGATCGTCTTCCGGACGACATCCTGGATGCGATTGAAGGCCGGGACGAGTGAAGGTCCTGCTCGACACGAACGTTTTGCTCTGGTGGCTTCTGGACGACGTTCGACTGAATCAAGCGGCTATTGCCGTGATCACTGAGCCTGAAAACGATGTGCTTGTCAGTGTGGTCTCGCTTTGGGAAATCGCCATCAAGGTTCGAATAGGCAAGCTTGAGGCTGACCTGGAGGAGATCGAGCGTGTCCTCGAAGAGGAAAGCTTGACGCGTCTGGCCATCTCCTCGGCGCATTTGCGGGCCTTGGGCGGTTTGCCAGCCCATCACCGTGACCCATTCGACCACATGCTCATCGCCCAGGCTATCGCTGAGGAGGCTGTGTTTCTGACCGGAGATCGGCAGGTTTCGGCGTATCCTGTCAGAGTCCAGGAAGGCGGACGCGCCTAAACCTCAGGCCAGGGCCGGAACCTCGTAGACCCGCGAGGGCACGCCGCGTTCGAACAGGTCGCCACAGATGGCGAGGGCCTGCTTGTAGGCGGTTTCGACGCTGTCGAAGTGGCCGGCCAATCGGCCATCCTCGGTGACGACCCAGCCTTCGGAGACGTGGGCGATTTCTATACGCTGGCAGTGCGCGGCGTCAGGCATGACGACGAACTCTCCGAACTAGAATCGCGCCCCGGAGCTCGAGCGCGCGTTCATCCTTAACGCGATCCCGCTGCCTTGCATTGTCAAGGATTGTAAACCGTATGCGGACATTCGTGCAAGCGGATTGGTCGTCAAGGTTGTGTCGGCCCGCTAGCCGTTCTCCAGCGCCAGCAGGGCGAAGGTGGCCAGCCAGTGCTCGCCCATATAGTCGCCGGAGACGTGCGGGATGGCGGCGGCCAGGTGGTTCAGGGCGGCGTTGACCGCGTGAGTCTTGCCCGGATCGGCCTCGGACATGGCGCTGGCCAGGGTGCGCCAGCACCAGGCGCGCGACAGGTTCAGGCCATCCAGGTGGGCGATCTTGCCGTCGCTGCGGTCGCTGACCCGGACGGGATTGAACAGGGTGGCGGGCTGCTTCTGGCCCAGATCCGGCAGAAAGCGCGGGAACCAGATCTGGAAGCGCTCGTGCGACAAGAGGCGGCGCATGGCCTCGGCCTCGATCAGGGCGGGCGAGAGGAAGTCGTCGCCGGACGGCTCCCAGGCCGGGCAGGCGGCGTCCTGGCCGTACCAGACCAGGGCCCGGCTCTGCAGCAGGTCGAAGAACGGCTGGTCGCCGGTCATCTCGGCATATTCGTAGGCCAGGACAAGCGCGAAGGCGGTGTTGTAGTGGGCGCCCGTGCGGACCGGATAGTCGGCGATTGGCAGGAAGGTTTCGAAGCGAGCCTTGAAGGCGGCGGCCAGAGGCGCGTGGGCCTTGGCCCAGGGGCGGTCGTGGCGCAGCAGTTCGGCCTGCAGCATCAGGCTCCAAGCCCAGCCATAGGGGCGCTCGAAGCCGCGGCTCTCGGGGCGGGCCAGATAGGCGACCTCGCCGGCGACCTTCTCGTGGGTGAAGGCGTCGTCGAACAGGGCGATGATGGTTTCGGCCTCGGCCATCTCCGGGCGCAGGCGCAGCAGGGTGGCCAGCAGCCAGTAGCCGTGGACGCACGAGTGCCAGTCGAAGCTGCCGAAGAAGATCGGGTGCAGCTCACGCGGCGAGCGGACGTCGTCCGCGCTCCCCATCACATGGTCCAGCTTGTTGGGATACTCGCGGGTGAGGTGGCCCAGGGCGATCTTGGCGAAACGCGAGGCGGTGGAGCGGGCGAGGCTCATTTGTGAAAAGCGAGGGCGTTCATCAGGACCACGTTGACGACCAGCATCAGCACCGCGGTCGGCGCCTGGGCGCGGATCACGGCGTAGCGGTCCTTCAACTGTAGGAGGGCGGCCGGCACAAGGTTGAAATTGGCGGCCAAGGGCGTCAGCAGCGTGCCGCAGAAGCCCGACAGCATGCCGATGGCGCAGACCACGGCCGGATCGCCGCCGAAACGGCCGATGACCAGGGGCAGGGCGAGGCCGCCGGTCATCACCGGGAAGGCCGCGAAGGCGTTGCCCATCATCACCGTGAAGGCCGCCATCCCCAGGCAGTAGGCGGCGACGACGGCGAAGCGGCTGTCGACGGGCGTCAGCTGCACGGCGATCTCGCCGATCGTCTTGCCGACGCCCGCCAGCGTGAAGACCGCGCCCAGGGCGGCCAGCATCTGGGGCAGCAGGGCGGCCCAGCCGACCAGGTCCATCAGCCGGCGGCCTTCCTGCAACGGCGCCGAGGCCGGCTGGCGGAACATGACCCTGGCCAGGATCGCGGCGACCAGGGCGGCCAGGGCCAGGGAGACCAGGGTCGCCTGCTTGGGATCGACGAACGGCAGGCGCTTGAGCGTCAGGGAGCCGACCAGCACCAGCACCGGGATGACCAGGGCCGGGACGAACAGCCGCGCGCCATAGGTCGCCGCCAGGCTCTCGCGTTCGGCCGGGCTGGTGGTCTTCGGCGCGCCGACGCCCAACTGGCCGGTCCCGGCGATCAGGGCCAGGGCCAAAGCTAGAAAGCCGTTGCCCAGGTCGCCGAAACGGTCGCCGAACAGGAAACTCGCCGCGAACAGGCCCCAGAAGGCGGCGTTGCCGAAGCGCTTGCGGTTCTCACGGTCCAGGGCGCTGAGCCCGGCGAAGGCGCCGAACATCAGGCCGGCCAGCAGGTAGACGAGCGGCAGGCCGATCATGGCTTGAGCTTCCGGTCGAACAGCATCAGCCGCGCGCCATGGATGACGAAGGCGGCGATGGCGCTGGGGATGGCCCACATGGAGAGGTGCAGCGGCTCGACGGTGACGCCGCTCTGATCGAGAAAGCCGACGATCAGCAGGATCGAGCCGATGGCCAGGAAGATGTCCTCGCCGAAGAACAGGCCGACATTGTCGGTGGCCGAGCACATCGCCTTGACCCGCTCGCGCCGGTCATCGTCCAGCGGCTCGCCGGCGGCCTCGGCCATGGGGGCGACCAGCGGGCGGACGGTCTGGGCGTGGCCGGCCACCTGGGTCATGCCCAGGGCCGCGGAGACTTGGCGCAGGGCCAGATAGGCGATCAGCAGCCGGCCCGGCGTGGCCGCCTTCAGCCCCTGGATCGTCCGGCGGGCCTGTTCGCGCAGGCCGGCCCGCTCCAGCACCGCGATGGCGGGCAGCACCAGCCAGGCGACCGTGACATAGCGGTTGGTGTTGAAGGCCTTGCCGAAGGCGGCCAGCACCTCCAGCGGCGCAAGACCGGCGGCCAGGCCCGAGGTCAGGGCCGCGGCGATCACGACCAGCAGCGGATTGAAGCGCAGGGCAAAGCCCAGCACGATCACCGCCACGCCCAGCAGGGTCAGCATTGGCTCCGACTCGTCCCCTCGTTCGAAGGCACGGTCCGACGGCGCGGCGAGGCTGGCAAGCGGGCAGGCGGGTTTATCCGGCCCCTTGACGGCTGCCGCCCCCGGCGCGACGCTCTAAGTCAACAATGATAACCTACGGGAGGCTCACCATGGCCGACGGCGCCCTGCCCATCACGTCCCTCAAGGGCAAGGTCAGCGAAGCGGAGTGGCAGGCGCGGGTCGATCTCGCGGCGCTCTATCGTCTCGTGGCCCTGCACGGGTGGGACGACATGATCTTCACCCACATCTCGGCCCGCATCCCGGGTCCCGAGCATCATTTCCTGATCAATCCGTACGGGATGTTCTTCGGCGAGATGACGGCCTCGTGCCTGGTCAAGATCGACCTCGAAGGCAATGTCATCGACAAGACGCCGTACTACATCAATCCGGCGGGCTTCACGATCCACTCGGCCATCCACGCCGCGCGCGAGGACGCCCAGTTCGTCATGCACCTGCACAGCGACCAGGGCGTGGCGGTGTCGGCGCACAAGGAAGGCCTGCTGCCGCTGACGCAACATTCACTGATTGTCTTGCCTCAGCTCGCCTATCACGACTATGAAGGCATTGCTCTCAACTTGGACGAGCGGGAGCGGCTGGTGGCCGACCTGGGCGAGACCAAGAAGCTGATGATGCTGCGCAACCACGGCACGCTGTCGGTGGGCGGCTCGGCGGCCGAGTGCTGGTTGGGGATGTTCTTCTTGGAGCGGGCGTGCGCGCAGCAGGTCATGGCCCTGTCGATCGGACGCGACAACGTCCTCCTGGCGCCCGATGCGGCGCAGGAGGAGGTGCGCAAGCAGACCGGCATGGGCATGGGCATGATCGGCGGCCTGGCGTGGCCGGGCTGCCTGCGCAAGCTGGATCGCGAACTGCCGGGCTACGCGGACTAGGTTCCCTTGGCGTTCTGAAAGCCGTCGCGGTCCTGGCGATCGCGGCGGCTTTTCTGTGTCCGGCTGCCGCGTTGGCGGGCGCCTGGCCGCTGGAGAAGGGCCGCACGCTGGTCATCGCCAAGGTCGAGCGCTCCACCGCCGACCAGGGCTTCGACCCCGACGGCGTGATGGTCGACATCGGCCATCGCCGCGACGAGAACCTGTCGGTCTTCGTCGAACACGGCCTGTCGCCGCGCCTGACCCTGCAGGCCAAGGCCGGCGTCACGCGGGGTCATGATCCGTGGGTGAAGTACTCCGGACGCGGACCGGTCGAGGCCGGACTGCGCTGGACGGTCCGGCAGGACGCCCGCTCGGCGCTGGCCGTCTATGTCGGCGCGGGCGAGGCGGGGGCGGGTCGCAACGCCGGCTACGCCGCGCCAGGGCAGGGGAGCCTGGATCTGGAAGCCCGCGTCCTCTACGGCCGCTCGGGCGTCTGGAAGGGCCGCGAGGTCTATGTCGATCTCCAGGCCGCGCGGCTGCAACGCCGGGGCCTGGCCGACGAGACCCGCATCGACACGACCCTGGGCCTGCGCCCGGCCAGGAACTGGCTGCTTTTGGCTCAGACCTATGGCGGCCAGACCGACCGCGACACGATCAAGGCGCGCTGGCTGAAGGGCGAACTCTCCGTCGTCCGATCGTCGGGAAAATGGAGTGTGCAGGCCGGGTGGCGTGATACCCTTTCGGGACGCGAAACCGCCCGCGATAACGGCGTGGTGCTCGCGCTTTGGCGTCGCCTATAGCTTGTTTCAAAACTGAAACAGTTGGTCATCCGCGTGTCACTGGACGCCGCTTTAGGCTGCGTTGCATACCTCGCCGCACTTATAGCTTCGCCGAGTCATCGGCGCCCGGAGCGTTTTCTTGATCCGTAGGCACTTCTTTCTCGTGGTGGCCCTGGCGGCCGTGGTCCTGATGGTGGTGATCGGGGGCTGGAAGCTTGCCTTCGCCGACAAGGAAGCCAAGGGCGGCGCCGGCGGCGGTCGCGCGACCAATGTCTCGCAGACGGTGGTCGCCGAGCAGGCGTTCACCGACCGCATCGAAGTGCTGGGCGCGGCCAAGGGTCGTCAGTCGGTGACGATCACCTCCAATACGCCGGAACTGATCACCTCGGTGCACTTCAGCGACGGCCAGGTCGTCTCGCGCGGCCAGGTGCTGATCACGCTGAAGGCCGACCAGGAAGACGCCAGCGTCTCGGAAGCCAAGGCCCGCCTGGCCCAGGCCGAACGCGACTACACGCGCTGGAAGACCCTGGCCGACAAGGGCATCGCCCCCCGCGCCACGGCCGAGCAGTACCTGTCGGCCCTGGAAGTCGCCAAGGCTTCGGTCGGCACGGCCCAGGCCCAGAAGCTGGACCGCGTGCTGCGCGCGCCGTTCTCGGGCCGTGTCGGCATTTCGGACGTCGCGCCGGGGATGCTGATCGCCGCCGGCACGCCGATCGTCAGCCTGGACGACGCTTCGGTGATCCGCGTCGACTTCTCGGTGCCCGACCGCTACCTGCAGACCCTGCGCGTGGGCCTGCCGATCGCCGCGCGTCCCGACGCCCTGCCGGGCGAGACCTTTCAGGGCAAGATCGCCCAGATCGACACCCGCATCGACCCGGCCACCCGCGCCATCAAGGCTCGCGCCGAGTTCCCCAATGGCGGCGGCCGCCTGAAGCCGGGCATGCTGGTCAAGGTCGCCATCGACCAGGGCGTGCGCAACGCCCCCGCCGTGCCCGAAGCGGCCGTGCAGTTCGAAGGCAGCCAGGCCTCGGTCTATCGCATCGCCAAAGGTCCCAAGGGTCTTGTCGCGCGTCGCACCGGCGTCGACACCGGCATCACCCAGAACGGCTTCGTCGAGATCCGCGGCGGCCTCAAGGCCGGCGACAAGGTCGTCGCCGACGGCCTGAACCGCGTCCAGGACGGCGCCGCAATTGGTGGCGGAAAGAATGGCGGCGGCAAGGGCGGCCAAGGCGGCGACAAGGGCGAAGGCCAGAAGAACGAAGGCCAGAAGAACGAAGGCAAGGCCGGCTGATGCTGTCCGACCTTTCCGTCCGCCGCCCCGTCTTCGCCGCGGTCGCGGCGATCATCCTCTGCGTCATCGGTTTCGCGGCGTTCTCGTCGCTGGCCATCCGCGAGCTGCCCAACGTCGATCCGCCGGTGGTCTCGGTCTCGACCGCCTATCGCGGCGCCTCGGCCGAAGTTATCGAAGAGCGCATCACCCAGGTGATCGAGCGCCAGGTGGCCGGCATCCAGGGCATCGATCGCGTGAACTCCAGCAGCCGTGACGGCCGCTCGCAGATCACCATCACCTTTCGCCTGGACCGCGACCTGGACGCCGCCGCCAACGATGTCCGCGACGCCGTCAGCCGGGTGACCAGCAACCTGCCGGACCAGGCCGATCCCCCGCAGATCGCCAAGGCCAACGCCGACTCATCGCCCATCATCATCCTGAACCTGACCTCGACCACGCTGGATCCGCTGCAACTGGCCGACTATGCCGACCGCTACCTGGTCGAGCGGATGTCGACGATCGACGGCGTGGCCCAGGCCAATCTGTTCGGGGCCAAGATCTATGCGATGCGGATCTGGCTGGACGCCAACGAGATGGCCGCCCGCGGCGTCTCGGTGGACGATGTCGAGAACGCCCTCAACGCCCAGAACCTAGAACTGCCGGCCGGCTCGCTGGAAAGCGCGTCCAAGGACTTCACCATCCGCGTGGCCCGCGCCTACGCCAAGCCCGAAGAGTTCGCCCGCCTGCCGCTGCGCGCGGCGGACGCGAATGGTTTCGTGCTGCGCCTGGGCGATGTGGCCCGCATCGAGGAAGGCCCGGACGAGCGCCGTCGCATGTTCCGCGGCAACGGCATCGACCAGGTCGGCATCGGCCTGACCCGCCAGTCGCAGGCCAACGACGTCGCCATCTCCCAGGCCGTCCGCAAGGAAGTGGACGTCATCAACCAGAGCCTGCCGCCCGGCACCAAGATGGTCGTGGCCGTGGACAACTCGATGTTCACCGCCGAGGCCATCCGCGAGGTTTGGATCACCATGGGCCTGTCGATCGGCCTGGTGGTGCTGGTCAACCTGCTGTTCCTGGGCAGCTGGCGCTCGGCGCTGATCCCGTCGATCGTCGCGCCGATCTGCATCCTGTCGACCTTCATCGTCCTGGCCCCGCTGGGCTTCTCGCTGAACCTTCTGACCCTGCTGGCCCTGGTGCTGGCCGTCGGCCTGGTCGTCGACGACGCCATCGTGGTGGTCGAGAACATCCAGCGCCGGGTGGACGAGGGCGAGCCTGCCCTCGTCGCGGCCGAGCGCGGCACCCGCCAGGTGTTCTTCGCGGTCGTCGCCACCACCATCGTGCTGGTCTCGGTGTTCGCGCCGCTGATGTTCCTGCCCGGCTATATCGGCCGCCTGTTCGTCGAGCTGGCCGTGGCCATCGCGGCCGCCGTGGGCTTCTCGGCCCTGCTGGCCCTGTCGCTGTCGCCGATGATGGCCTCCAAGCTGCTCAAGCCCGCGCACGGCGAGGGCTGGCTGGCCCGCCGCGTCGACGCAGCCATGGACGCGCTGAAGAACTCGTACCGCGCCTCGCTGGAGAGCATCCTGGGCGGCTGGTCGGCGGCGATCGCCGGGGGTATCGTGGTGCTGCTGGCGGGTTTCGCCTTCCTGCTGTTCACCAACATCCCCAAGGAGTTGGTGCCGCCGGAAGACCGCGGCCGGGTCGACATCCAGATCAGCGCGCCGGAAGGGGCGGGCTATGACTACACCGCCTCGATCGGCGCGCGGGTCGAGAAGATCATCTCGAAGTATCGCGAGAGCGGCGAGGCCGAGCGCACCATCCTGACCATTCCGCGCTTTGGTCAGAACCAGTTCAACAGCGGCAACGCCGTCGTGGTCATGAAGCCCTGGGGCGAGCGCAAGAAGACCGCCGACGAGGTGGCCGCCGAGCTGAACAAGGAGCTGTCGAAAATCACGGGCGTGCGCGCCGTGGCCAGCGTCCGCGGTCCGTTCCAGCGGGGCGGCGGCGGCGGCGGGGGCGGCGGCACGAACGTCGACCTGATCGCTGTGGGCAATGACTACATCCAGCTGGCCGATTGGCTGAAGCCGATCCTGGCGGCTGCCCAGGACAATCCGGGCCTGTCGCGTCCGCGTCTGGACTACGAGCCGACCGCGCCGCGCCTCTTGGTGCAGATCGACCTGGACAAGGCCGCCACCCTGGGCGTCTCGGCCCAGTCGGTCGGCCGGGCGCTGGAGACCATGTTCGGCTCCCGCCAGGTCACGACCTACATCAAGAACGGCCAGGAATACGACGTCCTGCTGCAGACCAACCTCGACCAGCGTCGCAGCGTCGAGGACCTGAACCGCCTGAACGTGCGGACCAGCTCCGGCGCCCTGGTGCCGCTGTCGACCGTGGTCACCACGCAGCTGCGCGGCGACACCCCGGACCGTCCGCGCGTCGACCGCCTGCGCTCGGTGACCCTGACCACCCAGCTGAACCCCGGCTATACCGTCGGCGACGCCGTGCAGTTCTTGCGGGAGCAAGCCAACGAGCGCCAGGCGCCCGGCGTCAGCATCAAGTGGGGCGGCCAGGCCAAGGACTACCTGGAAGGTTCGGGCGGCATCGCCATCGCCTTTGGTTTGGCCTTGCTGCTGGTGTTCCTGGTGCTGGCGGCCCAGTTCGAAAGCTGGATCCACCCGGCCGTGATCATGCTGACCGTGCCGCTGGCGGCGCTGGGCGGCCTGTTCGGCCTGCTGGTCATGGGCTCGACCATCAACACCTACAGCCAGATCGGCCTGATCATCCTGGTCGGCATCGCCACCAAGAACGGCATTCTCATCGTCGAGTTCGCCAACCAGCTGCGCGACGAAGGCCTGACCGTACGCGAGGCGGTGATCGAGGCGGCGGCCCTGCGCCTGCGCCCGATCATCATGACCTCGATCGCCGCGGCCATGGGCGCCTTGCCGCTGATGCTTTGGGCAGGCGCTGGCGCAGGCAGCCGCAAGACGATCGGTTCGGTGATCTTCACCGGTTCGATCTTCGCGACCCTGCTGACGCTGTTCATCGTTCCGGTGTTCTATGACCTCCTGGCGCGCTTCACGAAGTCTCCGGAGTGGACGGCCCGGCAGATCGAAGAGTATGAAGCCCGCGAAAAGAGCGGCGAGGGGCAAACCTCGCCCGCATAACGCAGGTGAGGAAGCATGGCCGACCGGCCGCGGTTCTTCATCGCCTACACCGTCAAGGGCCTGCGCCTGCCGTTCCAAGGCCACAAGGACAACCATGCCGGCCTGATGACCCCGGCCCAGATCGCCGAACTGCGCGAGCGTCTGGGTGTCGTGGAGGGCGAGGAGTGGGACCCGCTGTCGGGCCTCTCGGCGGCCGAGCGCACGGCCCTTAAGGGCCTGGTCGCCCGCGCGCCCTTCGCCGCCGAGGTCGAGCGCCAGCACGTCGCGTCGACCATCCCGACCCCGACGGCCGACGAACTGCTGGTCGCTGTCGCTGGCGGGGGCGAGCAATCGACCCAGGCCGCCTTCGGCAAGGTGATGTTCGAGATCGCCGCCCGGAAGGACGAGTTCGCCGGCCGTGTGGTGACCACCTCGCCGGACGTGACGGTCTCCACGAACCTGGGCGGCTTCGTGAACCGCCGGGGTGTCTTCCAGCGCCGCGCCCACGACGACGTCTTCAAGCGCCGCCGAATCCCCTCGGCCCAGGTCTGGTCCAAGGCCGAGACCGGCCAGCATGTCGAGCTGGGCATCGCCGAGAACAACCTGTTCATCGCCCTGGCGGCGCTGGGCTTGACCGCGCCGCTGTTCGGCGAGCGTCTGTTCCCGGTCGGGACGCTATACGACCCCTTCATCGCCCGGGGCCTCGATGCCCTGAACTATGCCTGTTACCAGGACGCCCGGTTCCTGCTGGTCGCCACGCCGTCAGGCCTGACGCTGGCCCCCGAAGGCGGGGCGCATCAGTCGATCAACGCCCCGGTCATCGGCATGGCCCAGCCGGGCCTGGACGCCTACGAGCCGGCCTATGCCGACGAGACGGCGGTGCTGATGGCCCACGCCTTCGACCGCATCCAGGCGGCGGACGGCGCCTCGACCTATCTGCGGCTGTCGACGCGGGGGCTGCAGCAGCCCGAGCGGACGGACGACGCCTGGCGCCAGGGCGTGATCAACGGGGCCTATTGGCTGAAGGCTCCCGCGCCCGGCGCGCGGCTGGCTCTGGTCTACAGCGGCGCTCTGGCGCCCGAGGCTCTGGCGGCGTTCGAAGCGCTCTCCGAGGACATGCCCGAGGCCGGGCTGCTGGCCGTCACCTCGGCCGACGTCCTGCACCGCGACTGGACCGCCTCGGGCCGCGCGCGCTGGACCGGGGAGGGGGCGAAGACCTCGACCATCGAGACTCTGCTGGCTCCGCTGGACCGTGACGCGGGCCTCGTCACCCTGACCGACGGCGCGCCGCTGGCCCTGTCGTGGCTGGGTTCGGTGCGCGGCCAGCGCGTGCGAGCCCTGGGCCTGGAGGTGTTCGGCCAGTCGGGCGATCTGCCGGATCTGTACGGCAAGTACCGTCTGGACGCCGAAGCCATCCTGGACGCCTGCGCCGACCTGCTCGCTTAGGAAAAGAGGGGCTAGAAGCCGTCCAGGATCGTCTGGCCGACCAGCAGCCCGTCGCGGAAGTGGTAGACGAGGCGCGCGCGGGTGTCGGTCCAGATGTGGCCTTCGCGCGTCTCGACCGAATACTGGGCGTCGGTCGTCAGGCTGTCGGCGGTCTCCTCGACCACGTCGATCAGCTGGATGTTGGGGATGATGGTCGCGAAGATGCGGGCGAAATAGGCCAGCACGGCCTCCTTGCCGACCGGATCGCCGCAGTCGTCCAGGGTATTGGGCCAGGTCGCCTCGTCATGGAACAGCGGACGCAGGCGCGCGGCGTCGTGCGCGTTGAAGGCCTCGTAGGCCTCCTCCAGGAGGTCTCGCAGCGCGCTCATGGCCCTTGGTCCGAGTCCTCCCTGGAGCCCATATCCATGCGCCAGAAAAGGCCGTCGCGGAGCGTGTAACAATGCCGCACGCACAGGTCGGACCACAGCTGGCCGCTGCGGTTCCAGACCACCTGGTTGGCGTCCACGATGATGCGGCCGTCGTCATCCAGGCGGATCTCGACCGGCGTGATCTCCACCCGGATCGCGGCGTCGTTGTAGGCCCAGTAGTCGCGGACGGCCTCAGGGCTGGTCAGCATGCCGCCCCGCGTGATGTCCGGCCAGTGCAGGTCCGGCCCGACCAGGGCGCTGAATGCCTCGAAGTCGCGCCGCTGGTTGGCGTCGTAGAGGCGCTGGACCAGCGCCTCGATCTCGGGCGGGGCCGGGCGCATGGCTTTATGGGGCCGGTTTGTAGCCGGTCTCGACCTTCAGATAGGCGATCAGGTCGATGCGGTCCTTGGCGTCGTGGATGCCGGCGAAGGTCATCTTGGTGCCGGGCAGGAACTCGCGCGGGCTCGACAGCCACTTGTCCAGATGCTCGGCGTCCCAGGTAAAGCCGGCGTTCTTGACCGCCTCGGAGTACTTGTAGTCGGCCTTCGAGCCCGCCTTGCGACCGAAGACGCCATAGAGGTTGGGGCCGGTCATGTCCGGGCCGCCCTCGGTGATGGTGTGGCACGAGCGGCAGAAGGCGAACTTGCTCTGGCCGTTCGACAGGTCGCCGGTGTTGTACGGGGCGGGGAGGGCGGCCAGGGCCGCGGCCTTGTCGGCGTCGGTGACCTTGGGCGCGGAGGCCGGCGCGTCCGCGGGCGCCTCGCCCGACCCGCCGTCGTCCTTCGAGCAGGCCCCAATGGCCAGGGGAGCGGTCAGGCAAAGGGCCGCCAGGACCCCCAGTTTCACAGTACGCATGATGGTCCCCGACTGACGTTTCGCCGCACGGTCTGCGACGGCGCGACGCATTCCAAACCCTTATAAAATCAGGGCCGTGGGCTTGTCACGGAACAATGTTCCTTAATCCAAGCTTGGCTGCGCCCCTGCGACAATCGCCGGTATCTACGTGATTCTTCTGGCAAAAAGTGAAATCGCAAACCGTGGGTCTGCACATAACCGTTTGACGTGCGTTAACCATAAAATCTACCACTTTCCTCACGGAGCGGGCTGGCTCCGGACGGGCAGGGAATTAGGACCATGGACTGGAGCGAAGAGCGGACCGCCACCCTCAAGAAGCTGTGGCTCGAGGGCCTCAGCGCGAGCCAGGTGGCCCGTCAACTGGGCGGTGTCAGCCGCAGCGCGGTGATCGGCAAGGTCCACCGCCTGGGCATCACCGTCCGCGAAGTTCCGGTGCGCCAGCGCGTCACCAGCGTCCGCGTTCCGTCGCGGGTCCCGGCCCGCCGGCCGACCCGTGAAACCACCGCCGCGCCGCACGTCGCGCCCCGTCTGGAGCGCACCGAAGAAGACCTGCTGCCGACCTCGGGCATCCTGGAGCTGGGCGCCCATTCGTGCCGCTGGCCGATCGGCAATCCGGAAGGCGACGACTTCGGCTTCTGCGGCCGCCCCAAGCTGACCGCCCGCGGCTCCTATTGCGAGCAGCACACGGCGGGCGCCTTCCGCCGCCTGGGAAACGCCAAGGCCGTCGAGGCCTGGGCCTTGAAGGGTCTCAAGGAACGCGTGCAGCCCAGCCAGATCTAGGCTCGGTCCCAAGCTTCCTTCCGCACGACTTTCTCACTTTCCTCGAGATCACCGAGTAGAACCCCATGAACATGGTCCTGATCGAGAACGCCGCCGGCAGCAGCCAAGTGATCACCATCATCGAGGAGTTCGCCGGCCACTCGGTGTCGCGCGACCTGAACCCCGGCGACCACGCCAGCATCCCCGTCACCCAGTTCAAGTCGATCACCGTGCGCGAGACCTATCCGGACGATTGGTTGACCCGTGGCGTCAATCGCAACCGCGCGGCGGCCGCCTGACGCAGGGCCGGAGAGACCATCCGGAGCGCGCATTTCCCAGTCGCGTTTTCCCGCTTAAATTGAAAGACATGACCCCGCGAAGCCTTTCGCGGGGTTTTTCGTTTGGCTATGGGCGCCGCAGATTGCGTGACCGTTAACCTTATGAGACACAGAGCGCCGTTCTGGGGGGCGGAAACGACTATGCGTAAGGGGGAAGAGCGCGCCGGCTTGGTCGAGGACCACGCCCTGCCGCTGCCGAGCTATCTGAGTTACTTGCTTTATCAGACCGAGCAGCATCGCCGCGCGGTCGCCGCCGATCTGCTGGCGCAACACGGCCTGACCTTCGCCAAGTGGGTGGCGATGATCTCGCTGCGCCGGTTCGGCGACCTGTCGATGACCCGGCTGGCCAAGCTGGCCGCCACCGACCGCACGACCCTGACCCGCTCGATCGACAGCCTGATCGCCGACGGCCTGGTGGCCCGCGAAGCCTCGCCCAGCGACCGCCGTATCGTCGTCGTGTGCCTGACGGCCACCGGTCGCAATCTGCTGGAGAAGATCCGCGGCGAGATCCGTCCGCTGAACCGCGAGATCTGCTCCAACCTGACCGCCGAAGAACAGGCGGCCATGACCCGCTACCTGCAGAAGATGCTCACGGGCCTGATCGTCGAGCCCGACTGGAAGCAGGACGTGATCGGGTTCTCCACCCCCGCGCCGCCGGAGACGGCTTAGCGGGCCCGTCCTCGTCCTTCGACAGGCTCAGGATGAGGACTACTGGTAGAGCGGTTCACTAGAAGCCTCATCCTGAGCTCGTCGAAGGACGAGGTTTCGGCCCCTTAATCGTCGAACTTCACCCGTCCGCGCCCGGACTTTACGGTCCCGCGCTTGGCCTTGGTGTCCAGGCGTTTCAGCTTGCTGGAATAGGTCGGCTTGGTCGCCTTGCGAGGCTTGGGGCGTTCGGTGGCGCGGCGGATCAGGTCGACGAGGCGCGCCTGGGCGTCCTGGCGGTTCATCTCCTGCGAGCGCGAGCCTTGCGAGAACAGGATCAGCACGCCGTCCTGGGTCAGGCGGCTTCCGGCCAGGGTCTCCAGCCGCGCCTTGACGTCCTCGGGCAGGGCCGGGGAGTTGCGGACATCGAAGCGCAGTTCCACGGCCGTCGAGGTCTTGTTGACGTGCTGGCCGCCGGGACCCGAGGCGCGGGTGGCCTTCCAGACCAGCTCGTCCTCGTCGATCCGCAGCCAGGAGGTGATCTCGATCATTTCTGGACCACACGCTTGGCCTTGACCACCAACTGGTCCAGGGCCTGAAGGAACCGCGAGCGGTCGGCGTTGGCGAAGGCGGCGGGGCCCTTGGTGACCTCGCCCATCGAGCGCAGGTGCTCGCCGATCGAGCGCGAGGCCAGGGCCGAGCCGATCATGTCGGGACTGAACACCCGCCCGTTCGGGGCCACGGCCGCGCCGCCGGCCTTCAGCACGCGGTCGGCCAGGGGGATGTCGTTGGTCACCACCACGTCGCCGGGGCCGCAGCGCTCGGCGATCCAGTCGTCGGCGACGTCGGGACCGGCGTCGACCACGATCTGCTCGATGACCGGGGTTTGCGGCACGCGGATCCAGCTGTTGGACACCACGAAGGTCTTGAAGCCGTGGCGGGCGGCGACCTTGTAGGCCTCGTCCTTCACGGGGCAGGCGTCGGCGTCGATGAAGAGGGTGGCGGCCATCGAGCCCAAACCTATCGCTGAAGAATGACTTGGAGAAGAATGGTGCCGGCTGAGGGGATCGAACCCCCGACCTTCGGTTTACAAAACCGCTGCACTACCGCTGTGCTAAGCCGGCGTTTCACGGGGCGAAGACCCGAGGTCAGGGCTTATGCCGTTTGCCGGGGCGGACGGCAAGGGTGGGACGCATCCACGTAAACCCATCACCGTCATCCCGCGCTTTCTGCGCGGGACCCATCTATCCGCCGCCAGTGAGGAGCGCATTTTCGTCCTCATGTGGAAGCTGAACCATGGGTCCCGCGCATAAAGCGCGGGATGACGGAGGTTTTTGGGAAAGGTCGGAGCGTGACGATGCGATGTGAGGCGAGAGCGTTCGCGCCTGCTTATCCCCGGCCTCAAAACCTGTCGTAATCTCTACCCACCTCGTCGCGGAGAAAGGGCGCAATGGCCAGCGACCGATTGCGGCGGCGGGGGGCGATCGAGCGGGCGCGCTCGTCGGTGCGGGGTAACAGCCGCAACTTCGTCCATCCCCGAGGTAGTCGACCCTGGTACACAGAAAC
>CAIUMD010000115.1 GCA_903900155.1 uncultured Caulobacterales bacterium
CCCCTCTGGGGGAGGTGGCCCAGAGGGCCGGAGGGGGCAACTCGGCCTAGGCCGGCGAGACCCCCTCAGTCGCTCCGCGACAGCTCCCCAGAGGGGGAGCAGAGATCCGCGTATTGCCGATATCCACCGAACCCTGGCACGCCCCGCACCGCACCACCGGCTCCAGCCGCGCCCCACAGCTGTGCGTCAGGATTTCCGGCCTTCCCTCATTACCTGCCAGCCACCGATCGCCCCAGGCCATTAGCGCCGCGATCAGCGGGAACAGGTCGCGCCCCTCCGTCGTCAGCCGGTATTCCCACCGCTCCGGCCGTTCCTGATAACGCGCTCGCTCCAGCATCCCGCGCGCCACCAGGCGCTCGAGTCTGTCGGTCAGAATGTTGCTGGCAACCTTGAGCTCGGCCTGGAAGTCCTTGAACCGGCGCAGGCCGTAGAAGGCGGCGGCGACCAGGTGGGCGGTCCAGCGGTCGCCCAGCACCTCGACGCCGCGCTCCAGCATCGGATGCAGGGCAGGGCCGCCGACATCGTCGGAGCTGGCGCGGCGCGAGTGGCGGGCCGGCGGGGCGGGCTCCAGTCCCGCGCCGGGGCCGGGTGAGAGCGTGACGTCGCGCACCTTCACCGCTTCGCCGCAGGCCTTGCAGGCCAAAACGGGCTTCAGCGGCTGGCCGCAGGGTTCGTGGATGATCTGGTGCGAGGGGCAGTCGGGGTCGAAGCGCCAGCGCATCTCCCAGCCCAGCAGCATCAGCGCCGCGTCGTAGAGGTCGCGGCCCATGGCCGTCAGCCGGTACTCGAAGCGCGGCGGGCGGTCCTGATAGAGACGGCGCTCTAGCACCCCCCCGGCCTCCAGGCGCTTGAGGCGATCGGTCAGCAGCGAGCGGGCGACGCCGGTCATTTCCACGAAGCCGTCGAAACGCTTCACGCCCATGAAGGCGGCGTACAGCATCAGAAGGGTCCAGCGGTCGCCGATCAGGTTCAGCGCGCGGGCGGCTGAACTGCGACGGACCAGATTGGGGGCCTTCTGAGCGACCATGGCCGGTTGGTGAGGCGTTTCGGGCGGCGAAGTCAACGTCGGTTCAAACTGTTGTTCGTCTCCGTCGTGGACTCGACGAAAGTCGCTTGTATAATCGAACTAACTAAGGGAAGGGAGCTCGCGCATGGTCTACGTGCTGGGCGGTTGGCAGAGCGACTTCGCCGCCAACTGGAGCCGCGAGGGGCGCGAGCTGGCCGACGCTTTCGCGCAGGCCGTCGGGGAGGGCCTGGCGGCGGCCGGTCTCGACGTGGGGGACGTCGAGACCGGCCATGTCGGCAACTTCGCCGCCGAGCTGTTCGCGGGCCAGGGCTTGCTGGGCGGCATGTTCGGCCTGGTCCATCCCGACTTCGACGGCCTGCCGACCGCGCGGCACGAGGCGGCCTGCGCCTCGGGCAGCGTGGCGATCCTGGCGGCGACGGCCGAGATCGAGGCCGGGCGCTACGACCTGGCCTGCGTGGTCGGCGTCGAGCAGATGCGCAATGTCCCGGGCCAGAAGGCGGCCGAGAACTTAGGCGCCGCCGCCTGGGCCGGCCACGAATTCCAGGACGCCCGTTTCCTGTGGCCGCAGGCCTTCTCCGACCTCGCTGACGAATACGACCGCCGCTACGGGCTGCAGTACGAGCACCTGATGGGCATCGCCGAGATCAATTTCGCCAACGGCAAGCGCAATCCCAACGCCCAGACGCGCGGCTGGAACTTCGGGCCTGAGGCCTTCACGGCCGACGAGGTCGCCAATCCGGTGGTCGAGGGTCGCACGCGCAAGCAGGATTGCGGCCAGGTCACCGATGGTTCGGCCGTGGTGTTCCTGGCCTCGGAAAAACGGGCGCGGGACTATGCCGACAAGCGCGGGATCGCGCTGGAGAGCATCCCGCGCATCAAGGGCTGGGGGCATCGCTCGGCCCCGATCAGCTATGCTCGCAAGGTCGAGGCGTCGCGCGAGGCGCCTTACGTCTTCCCGCAGGTGCGCCGCGCCATCCTGGACGCCCGCGCGCGAGCCGGGATCGCGCCGGACGTCTCGGGCGTCGACGCGGTCGAGACCCACGACTGCTTCACCGCCACCGAATACATGGCCATCGATCATCTGGGCCTGACCGCGCCGGGCGAAAGCTGGAGGGCGGTCGAGGCCGGCGACATCGCGATGGGCGGGCGTCTGCCGATCAATCCGTCCGGCGGCCTGATCGGCGCCGGGCACCCGGTCGGGGCCACGGGCGTTCGGATGCTGCTGGACGCGTGGAAACAGACTTCCGGCAAGGCCGGGGACTATCAGGTCGAGGGGGCCAGGACGGTGCAGACGCTGAACATCGGCGGGTCGACCACGACGACGGTAAGTTTTGTCGTGGGAACGTAGGGGAGGGCTTAGCTCAGGCTCTCCTCCCCCCTTGGGGGAGGTGCCGCGGAGCGACGGAGGGGGCTTCTCCGTCTAGGCCGCGCTGCCCCCCTCCGGCCCTCCGGGCCACCTCCCCCAGCGGGGGAGGAGATAAAAGTTCCGACTAGG
>CAIUMD010000116.1 GCA_903900155.1 uncultured Caulobacterales bacterium
CGCCGGGATCCGGGGCAAGACCGACCAGTACGTCTACAAGTTCCGCACGCCGTCGACGGCGCGCTGCCAATTAACGCTGTCATCCCGGCCACGCGCGAAGCGCGCCGAGCCGGGACCGCCGGAAGCTCCGCGCCTGTGGTGGTCCCGGCTCTCCGCTTCGCTGCGGCCGGGATGACAGTTTTCAAGGCATAAGAACCGCGCCCATGAGGCGCGGTTCGCATTTGCAGGGAGCTCCCAGAATGACGCGCATCGCCTTTATCGGCCTGGGCAACATGGGCGGCGGCATGGCCGCCAACCAGGCCAAGGCCCAGCACCATGTCCGCGCCTTCGACCTGTCGAGCGCGGCGGTGGAGCGGGCCGTGGCGGCGGGGTGCCACGCGGCGGCCTCGGTGGCCGAGGCGGTGGCGGACGCCGAGGTGGTGATCACCATGCTGCCGGCCGGCCCGCATGTGCGTTCGGTCTATGCCGAGCAGGTTCTGCCCCATGCGCCGAAGTCGGCCCTGCTGATCGACTGCTCGACCATCGACGTCGAGAGCGCCCGCGTTGTGGCCAAGCAGGCGGCCGAGGCGGGCTTCCGCTTCGCCGACGCGCCGGTGTCGGGGGGGATCATGGCCGCCGAGGCCGGGACCCTGGCCTTCATGGTCGGCTGCGCCGCCGCCGACTTCCCGGCCGTCGAGGCGGCGCTGGCGCCGATGTCGCGCGTGACGATCCACGCCGGCGACCACGGGGCGGGGCAGGCGGCCAAGATCTGCAACAACATGCTGCTGGGCGTCTCGATGCTGGGGACGTGCGAGGCCTTCGCCCTGGCCGAGAAGCTGGGCCTGGCGGCCGACCGCTTCTTCGAGATCGCCAGCAAGTCCTCGGGCCAGTGCTGGTCGGTGACCAGCTATTGCCCCGTGCCGGACGTCGGTCCGCAGACCCCGGCCGATCGCGGCTACGAGGGCGGGTTCGCCACGGCCATGATGCTGAAGGACCTGAAGCTGGCCCAGGACGCGGCGGCCAAGGCCGGGGCTTCGACGCCGATGGGGGCGCAGGCCGAGGCGCTGTATGCCCTGTTCGACGGCAACGGCTTCGGGGGCAAGGACTTCTCGGCGGTGATCCAGATGCTGCGCGGCAGGCTGGCGGACTTGAACTGAATCGACCAAAACGCGGTGTTCGTCGCAGGGCGATCGGTTTCGTCTATGCGTCCAATCGCGCAATTCTATTTGCTAGGTAAACGCCCTTAGATGGACACTAACGATGCTTGGTGCGAAAAGCCGAGCCTGGAATTAAGGGGACCGACGGACGATCGCCCGCCGGTTTGAAAGATCGACATGGACTACAAAGCCGCGTTCCGCAGCGCCGTCGACCAGATCCGCGAAGAAGGCCGTTACCGTGTCTTCGCCGACCTGAAGCGTCAGCGTGGGCAGTTCCCGCGGGCCACCTGGACCCGCCAGGACGGCTCGGAGCGCGAAGTCGTGGTCTGGTGCAGCAACGACTACCTCGGTCAGGGCCAGAACCCGATCGTGCTGGACGCCATGAAGGCGGCCGTCGACGAACATGGCTCGGGCTCGGGCGGCACCCGCAACATCTCGGGCACCAACCACGATCACGTCCTGCTGGAGCAGGAACTGGCCGATCTGCACGGCAAGGAAGCCGGCCTGCTGTTCACCTCGGGCTACGTCTCGAACGAGGCGACCCTGTCGGTGGTGCAGAAGATCCTGCCCGGCCTGATCATCTTCTCGGACGAGCTGAACCACGCCTCGATGATCGCCGGCATCCGCAATGGCGGCGGTCCGCGCAAGGTGTTCCGTCACAACGACCTTGAGCACCTCGAAGAGCTGCTGGCGGCCGCTCCGGCTGACGCGCCCAAGATGGTCGCGTTCGAGAGCGTCTATTCGATGGACGGCGACATCGCCGACATCCGCGCCACGGCGGCCCTCGCCAAGAAGTACGGCGCCATGACCTATCTGGACGAGGTCCACGCGGTCGGCATGTACGGCCCGCGCGGCGGCGGCGTCGCCGAGCGCGAAGGCCTGATGGGCGAGATCGACATCATCGAAGGCACGCTGGGCAAGGCGTTCGGCGTCATGGGCGGCTACATCACCGGCGACGCGGTGGTGATCGACGCCATCCGCCTGATGGCCTCGGGCTTCATCTTCACGACCTCGCTGCCGCCCGCCCTGGTGGCCGGGGCCCTGGCCAGCGTCCGCTGGCTGAAGCAGCACCCGGAAGTGCGCGAGATCCACCAGGAGCGCGCCGCGACCCTGAAGGCCATGTTCAAGGCCGCCGGTCTGCCGGTGATGGACAACGAAAGCCACATCGTCCCGGTGCTGGTCGGCGACCCCGTCCACACCAAGATGATCAGCGACATGCTGCTGGCCGATCACGGCGTCTATGTTCAGCCGATCAACTATCCGACCGTGCCGCGCGGCACCGAGCGCCTGCGCTTCACGCCCACGCCGTTCCACTCCGACGACATGATGCGAAAGCTGGTCTCGGCCATGGAAAAGCTGTGGGCCCACTGCAACGTCGCCCGCATGGGCGGCCACGCGGCCTAAGGACGAAACGCGCCTTCAACTTCGACAAAGCCGCACATCGTCGAAACGAAAAACGCCGCCGGGTGCTTCCGGCGGCGTTCGCATGTCTCGAGTTCAGCGTATCAGCTGCCGCGTCGCACGCCTTTGCCCAGGCCGATCTTCTTGGCGAAGTCAGAGCGACGGGCCGCGTAGGCCGGCGCCACCATCGGGTAGTCGGGCGGCAGGCCCCACTTGCGGCGGTATTCCTCGGGGCTCATGTCGTAGTGCGAGCGCAGGTAGCGCTTGAGCATCTTCAGCTTCTTCCCGTCCTCCAGGCAGACGATGTAGTCGTGCTGCACCGAGCGGCCCACCGGCACGGCCGGCTTGGCCTTCTCGACCGGACGCGGGGCCTCGCCGCCGTTGTTCAGCGAGGTCAGGGCCTCGTGAACGGTGCGGATAAGGTCGGGAATGGCCGTCTGGGACACAGTGTTCTGGCCTACATAGGCCGCCACGATCTCGGCGCTGAGCCCCAGGATGTCGACGTCGTTGCCGTTCGCCGTGTCCGTGCCGCCGCCCTGAGACGCCATGAGATACCCCACTACTGTTGTTGCAGATGTTCTGTCGCGGGCGGTCAGAGCCGCCCTATGCGACTGCAACGCACAGCTTTGCATGTGGTTCCGAGATTGATCGCCGCGCCCTACCCGTTAAAGAGGGCGCCTCTGCTGACTCCCCCAAACGCCTGGAGAGCGTCATGACCCAATCCAACACCAGCGCCTTTTTCGGCGCGGACCTCGCCACCGCGGACGCAGACATCTTCGACCGCATCGGTCGCGAGCTGGATCGTCAGCAGAACCAGATCGAACTGATCGCTTCGGAAAACATCGTCTCGAAGGCGGTGCTGGAAGCCCAGGGCTCGATCCTGACCAACAAGTACGCCGAGGGCTATCCGGGCAAGCGCTATTACGGCGGCTGCGAGTTCGTCGACGAGATCGAGACGATCGCCATCGAGCGCGCCAAGAAACTGTTCGGCGCGGCCTTCGCCAACGTCCAGCCGCACTCGGGCTCGCAGGCCAACCAGTCGGTGTTCATGTCGCTGCTGCAGCCGGGCGACACGTTCCTGGGCATGGACCTGGCCGCCGGCGGCCACCTGACCCACGGCTCGCCCGCCAACCAGTCGGGCAAGTGGTTCAAGCCGATCAGCTACACCGTCCGCCAGCAGGACCAGCTGATCGACTATGACGGCGTGGCCGAGATCGCCCAGCGCGAAAAGCCCAAGCTGATCATCGCCGGGGGCAGCGCCTACAGCCGCGAGATCGACTTCGCCAAGTTCCGCGAGATCGCCGACAGCATCGGCGCCTATCTGATGGTCGACATGGCCCACTTCGCGGGCCTGGTGGCCGGCGGCGTGTTCCCCAGCCCGATCCCGCACGCCCACGTCGTCACCACCACCACCCACAAGACCCTGCGCGGTCCGCGCGGCGGCATGGTGCTGACCAATGACGAGGCGATCATCAAGAAGATCAACTCGGCCGTCTTCCCGGGCCTGCAAGGCGGTCCGCTGGAGCACGTCATCGCCGCCAAGGCCGTGGCCTTCGGCGAGGCGCTGCAGCCGTCGTTCCACGCGTACGCCAAGCAGATCATCGCCAACGCCAAGGCGCTGGCCGAAGCCCTGCTCAAGTCGGGCGTCAACATCGTCTCGGGCGGCACCGACAGCCACCTGATGCTGGTCGACCTGCGTCCCAAGGGCGTGACGGGCCGCGACGCCGAGCACAGCCTCGAGCGCGCCCACATGACCTGCAACAAGAACGGCGTGCCGTTCGACACCGCGCCGTTCACGATCACCTCGGGCATCCGCCTGGGTACGCCGGCCGGCACCACGCGCGGCTTCAAGGAAGCCGAGTTCACCCGCGTGGGCGAACTGATCGGCGAAGTGGTCAACGGCCTCGCCGCCAACGGTCCGGAAGGCAATGCGCAGGTCGAGGCCAAGGTGCGTGAAGAAGTGCTGGCCTTGACGGCTCGCTTCCCGATCTACAACTAATTGGCCCTAGGCTTCGCGGGAGGGGCCACATCATGCGTTGCCCCTTCTGCGGCCATGCCGAAAGCCAGGTCAAGGACAGCCGCCCGTCGGAAGACGGCGCGGCCATCCGCCGTCGCCGCATGTGCCCCGAATGCGGCGGCCGGTTCACCACGTTCGAGCGCGTGCAGCTGCGCGAGCTGATCATCCTGAAGCGTTCGGGCCGCCGCTCGCCGTTCGATCGCGACAAGCTGGTGCGCTCGATCGCCCTGGCCACCCAGAAGCGCCCCGTGGAGGCCGAGCGGATCGAACGGATGATCAACGGCATCGTCCGCCAGCTGGAAAGCATGGGCGAAACCGAGCTTCCGTCCTCGGCGGTCGGCGAAATGGTCATGAAGGCGCTGAAATCGCTCGATGACGTGGCCTATGTCCGCTACGCCTCGGTCTATCGGGATTTCAAGGAGACGAGCGACTTCGCCAAGTTCCTGACCGAAGAAGGTCTGAGCGACGTCGCCGAGGACGAGCTATAGTTCGTTAATCCCTGATGTGTGCTTTTGGTCGCGCGGCAAAGCGCGGCCGTGGAGATTCGAGCTAGATGGTTGAAGACAACATCCGCCTGTTGATCGTGGAGGCCCGAAGCCATTCGGGGATCTCCGACGAACTGCTGCGCGGAGCCGCCCAGGCCATCGAGGCCCAGGGCGCCGAATATGACGTGATCACGGTCTCCAGCGCGCTGCAGCTTCCGACCGCCATCGCCCTGGCCGAAGAGGCCGGTCACCGGCCCGTCGGCGTGCGCTACGACGGCTATGTCGCTCTGGGTGTGGTTATTCGCGGCGAGACCTATCATTTCGAGCTGGCAGCGCACGAGACCGCTCGCGGCCTGCAGGACCTGGGGATCGGCAAGCGCCTGCCCATCGGTTTCGGCGTTCTGGCCGTCGACGACGAGGCGCAAGGCTGGACCCGCGCGCGGGTCAGCGAAGGCGACCGGGGCGGCGCGGCCGCCAAGGCGTGCCTCGAAACCATCGCTCTGAAGCGTCAACTGTTAGGACAAGCCCGATGAGCGGCGCCCGCATCCAACCGCGCTCGGTGGCGCGCCTCGCCGCCGTCCAGGCCCTGTACCAGATGGAAGTCTCGGGCGCCGGCGTCGACGCCGTGGTCCGCGAGTTCGGCGAGCATCGCTTCGACCGGGATGTCGAGGGCGAGCGCCTGGCCGCCGCCGACGAGAAGTTCTTCGCCGAACTGGCCAAGGGCGTGGTGAGCAACCAGGCCAAGGTCGACCAGGGCATCGTCAAGCGCCTGGTCTCGGGCTGGCGGCTGGAGCGCCTGGACGCCACCGCCCGCGCCGTGCTGCGCGCCGGGGCCTTCGAATTGATGTTCCGGCCGGACGTTCCGACCGAAGTCGTCATCAATGAATACGTAGAGATCGCGAAATCCTTTTTCGAAGGACCCGAGTCAGGCTTCATCAATGGCGCCCTCGACGCGATCGCCCGTGATGCACGAGACTGACGAAGACGACTGGTTCGCCGAAGACGACGCCCCGCCCACGGCGGCGGCGCCGGCGACGGAATTCGACCATATCGAACGCCTGCTTCGCCCGCTGACGCGCGGTGATCCGGCAGCGCTGGGCCTGCTGGATGACGCGGCCGTGCTGCCCTCGCGTCCGGGCTATGACCTGGTGATCACCAAGGACGCCATGGTCGCGGGCGTGCACTTCCTGGCCGACGAGGCCCTGGACGTGGTCGCCCGCAAGCTGCTGCGCACCAATCTGTCGGACCTGGCCGCCAAGGCCGCCGAGCCCTACGGCTATTTCCTGGCTGTCGGCTGGCCCTCGGGCTCGGACGTCGCCTCGCGCGAGACCTTCGCCCGCGGCCTGGCCGAGGATGGCGCGGCTTTCGACATCTCGCTGCTGGGCGGCGACACCGTCACCACCTCGGGCCCATTGGTGGTTTCCGCTACGCTTCTGGGCTGGGTTCCGCAAGGCGGGGCCATCCTGCGTCGCGGGGCCAAGCCGGGCGATCGGCTGATGGTCTCCGGCACGATCGGCGACGGCTGGCTGGGCCTCCTGGCCCAGTGGGGCGAGGTCATGGACGCCGACGGCGCCATGCTGCGCCGCTATCGCCAGCCCGAGCCGCGCGTGACCCTGCGCGAGGCCATGCGCGTCCACGCCAAGGCCGCCGCCGACGTCTCCGACGGCCTGCTGGCCGACAGCGCCCACATCGCCAAGGCCAGCGGCTGCCGCGTCCGGGTCGACCTGGAGCGCCTGCCGCTGTCGCCCGGCGGCCAGGCCTGGCTGGAGCAGCAGCCCGAGCAGGTCGAGGGCCGCATCTCCTTGGCCTCCGGCGGCGACGACTACGAGATCATCTGCGCCGTCGACCCGAACGAGGCCTGGAACTTCCGCATCGCCGCCGCCGCGGCCGGCGTGAAGGTCAGCGAGATCGGCGAGTTCGTGGAAGGCGAGGGGGTCAGCGCCTACTACAAGGGTCGCGACGTCACGCCGTCCCGCCTGGGCTGGCTGCACGGCTAAGGCCGAACACGGTTAGGTTAATCTCAAGGCCTGTCGGTTATGGATGACGCCCATGACCGATCTTCGCACGCCCTCGCGCCGCCTCCTGCTCGCCGCCGCCTTCGCGGCCGTGAGTGCTCCGGCCTTCGCCGCCAGCGGCAAGAAGGAGAAGAAAGAAGGCGAGGGGCAAGCCCTGGATCCCACCTACAAGCTGGGTTCGATGAGCATTCCGCTGATCGCGGGCGGCCGGATCGTCAACTATGTCTTCGTGGCCATGACCCTGAAGCTGGCTTCCGGGGCCGAGGTCGGGTCCTTCAAGGACCAGGAGCCGGTGCTGCGCGACGCCATCGTTCGGGCGGCCTACAAGACCCCCTTCACCCGCACCGACACCTGGAAGGAAGTCGACGGCCCGCGCCTGACCGGCTTCGTCCTCAGCCAGTGCAACACCTTGTTCGGCAAGGGCAAGGTCGCCTCGGTCGAGATCGTCAAGCAGATCCCCCGCCAGCAGCTGATGCCGCCCAAGGCCGGCGCCGCCAAGGCCGGCGGCGGAGGCCCTTTGAACCCCTGATTCCGCCGCGGCGGCCAAGCTTTGCCTCGCCAAACGCTTGCGCCGACACGGGTTGCGCGCCTCCCGACCATCTGACAGTCTCATTTGGATGACGCCGTTCGGCGATCATTTAAGGGAGCATCGAGGGGGCACGAGGCCAAAGGCCCGCCCGTCGATCCGGGCGGCGGTCTGGCGTTCGTCATATTTGGCGTTCGTTGCCTCCACCGCCGGGACCGGCGCACCCCTCGTGATTTGGAAGCGCGAAGGGGCGAAGAACCTAATGAGTCTTTGGCTTAATCTGGCCATCGGGGCCGGGCTGCTGGCGGTGCTTTACGGCGCCGTACAATCGGCCAGTCTGATGCGGGCCTCGGCCGGCAATGCACGCATGCAGGAGATCGCCGCGGCGATCCAGGAAGGGGCCCAGGCCTATCTGAACCGCCAGTATACGACGATCGGCATCGTCGGCGTGGTGGTGATCGCCATTCTGGCGTTCTTCTTCAAATCTTGGGAGCAGCCCGTCGGCTTCGCCCTGGGCGCGATCCTCTCGGGCGCGGCCGGCTTCGCCGGCATGCTGATCTCGGTCCGCGCCAATGTCCGCACGGCCCAGGCCTCGTCCGAGAGCCTGGCCAGGGGCCTGTCGATGGCCTTCACCTCCGGCGCCGTCACCGGCATGCTGGTGGCCGGCTTCGCCCTGATCGGCGTGGCGGGCTACTACGCCCTGCTGCTGTCGACCGGCCATGGCGGCACCGACCGCGTGGTGGTCGACTCGCTGGTGGCCCTGGGCTTCGGCGCCAGCTTGATCTCGATCTTCGCCCGTCTGGGCGGCGGCATCTTCACCAAGGGCGCCGACGTGGGCGGCGACCTGGTGGGCAAGGTGGAAGCCGGCATCCCGGAGGATGACCCCCGCAACGCCGCCACCATCGCCGACAACGTCGGTGACAACGTGGGCGACTGCGCCGGCATGGCCGCCGACCTGTTCGAGACCTATGCGGTGACCACGGTCGCCACCATGGTCCTGGCGGCGATCTTCTTCCGCGGGTCGGAAGCGGTGTCGTCGATGATGCTGCTGCCCCTGGCCATCTGCGCGGTCTGTATCGTCACCTCGATCATCGGCGCGTTCTTCGTCCGTCTGGGCAAGAGCCAGAACATCATGGGCGCCCTGTACCAGGGCCTGATCGTCACGGGCATCCTGTCGATCCCGGCCGTGTGGTATGTGATCCACACCCTGGTCCCAACCGCCATCGAGGTCGGGTCGCGCAGCTACACCGCCGACAACCTGTTTTACTGCGGCCTGGCCGGTCTGGTCGTCACGGCCCTGATCGTGCTGATCACCGAGTACTACACCGGCACCAACTTCCGCCCGGTGAAGTCGGTGGCCCAGGCGTCCGTCTCGGGCCACGGCACCAACGTGATCCAGGGCCTGGCCATGTCGCTGGAATCCACGGCCCTGCCGGCCCTGACCATCATCGTCGGCATCGTGGTGACCTATAACCTGGCGGGCCTGTTCGGCATAGCCATCGCCACCACGACCATGCTGTCGCTGGCCGGCTTCATCGTCGCCCTGGACGCCTTCGGCCCGGTCACCGACAACGCCGGCGGCATCGCCGAGATGGCCGGCCTGCCGCCGGAAGTCCGCGTCACCACCGACGCCCTGGACGCCGTGGGCAACACCACTAAGGCCGTGACCAAGGGCTACGCCATCGGTTCGGCCGGCCTGGGCGCCCTGGTGCTGTTCGCCGCCTATACCGAGGACCTGAAGTTCTTCTCGGCCAACGCTGCGCCGGGCAGCTTCTTCGACGGCATGGGCGCGGTGACCTTCGACCTGTCGAACCCCTATGTCGTGGTTGGCCTGCTGTTCGGGGGCCTGCTGCCGTTCCTGTTCGGCGGGCTGTCGATGACCGCCGTCGGTCGCGCGGCCGAGTCGGTCGTGGCCGAGGTGCGTCGTCAGTTCCGCGAGAACCCGGGCATCATGACCGGCGAGGTCAAGCCCGAGTACGGCAAGGCCGTGGACATCCTGACCAAGGCCGCCATCCGCGAGATGATCGTGCCCAGCCTGTTGCCGGTGGTCTCGCCGGTGGTGCTGTTCTTCGTGATCAACGCCATTGCCGGCAAGGTCGACGCCTTCGCCGCCCTGGGCGCCATGCTGATGGGCGTGATCGTCACCGGCCTGTTCGTCGCCATCTCGATGACCAGCGGCGGCGGCGCCTGGGACAACGCCAAGAAGGTCATTGAAGAGGGCTTCACCGACAAGAACGGCGTCCTGCACAAGAAGGGCGGCGACACCCACAAGGCCGCCGTCACCGGCGACACCGTCGGCGACCCCTACAAGGACACCTCGGGTCCGGCCGTGAACCCGATGATCAAGATCACCAACATCGTGGCCCTGCTGCTGCTGGCGGTGCTGGCCCACGGCGTCTGATCTCAGTCAGAACCGACCAAGAGAAACGCCCCGGAGGAAACTCCGGGGCGTTTTGCCGAGGACGGTGTTTTCGGGGACTGAGAAGAACTCAGTAGACGTCCTCATGGTCCATCTCGGCCAGGGCGTCCTGGATCTCGACCTGGGGCGCGCCACGGCGGTCCACGCCCTGGAAGTCGTGGTCGATCCGCCGACGCCGGCAGGGGCCGAAATACTCGCTCGCCCGGATGAAGGGGCGGGGATTGTTCACGATCTCATTGATCCGGTGCATGACGCCGCGCGCCGTCAGCGGCTTGGCCAGGAACTCGGTCACCCCCGCCATCCGGGCGTCGTTCAGCGAGCGCTGGGTCGCGTGGCCGGTCATCATGATGACCGGCACATAGGGGTTTGGGCTGGCCGTCGACGTGCGGATCCAGCGAATGAACGCCAGGCCGTCGACCGGCGACATCATCAAGTCGGTGAAGATCAGGTCGATCTCTTGCGACTGAAAGATTTTCAACGCCTCGAGGCCGTCGCCGGCTTCGCGAATCTTGCGCACACCGGCCGCCTTCAGGATCTGGCCGACCACCTTGCGCATGTTGGCGTTGTCGTCGACGAGCAGAATGGCGACGTCACGAAGATCCATACCCTCCATAGTGCGCCTCCCACCGCCGCTATGAATTCGCTCTCCAAAACCTTGGAGATCCGAGTGCGCAGTTGACCCGTTTCGGGTTTATGAAGTGTTGAAGCTGCGGTTACTTGATTGAATTAAGAGGGTGAACGTCGAATTCAGAATGAATAGGTGTGCTCTACTCGCTCTTCTGAGTAGGTCGCGGTGGCGACCTGCACCCCGAACGCGAAAAAGCCGCCCACTTCGTGGTGGGCGGCTTTCTGATCTGTCGAGTTGTCGACGTTTTCTAGCGGCGATCGCCAGGGCGCTGACCGGGGGCCTGGTCGTCTCGCGGGAGCATGCCGCCGCGACCGACGTTGCCCAGCAGCTGTTCCAGGATGGTCATCTCGCGGCCGCGGGTCGGAGTCTCACGGCCGTTATAGGCGATCACCTTGCCGTCCTTCAGCGTGTAGGTGTTCACCGAGGCGACTTTTTCGTCGGCGGGGTTGAACTTGATGGCCACGACGTCGCGCTTGATCACGCGCGGCATGTAGAAGGCCACGCGGTCGGTGGTCTGCGAGATGTAGTACCAGGTGTTCTGGTCGAAGGTCGAAACAACCGACGGCGAGCCCAGCTTTTCCATCAGGGTCGACTTTGAGTCCTCGCCGATTTTCATGTCGGCGGGCTTGGCTTCGATGGCTTGGAAGCCGGAGTAGCTGGTCAGCGGCGTGCAGGCCGAAGTGACGATCGCCAGGCCGAGAATGGCGGCGGCGAAAACGGCGGGGCGAGACATCAAGGCTCCGAACCGGAAAAATGCAGACTTTGACCTATCGCCCGCGGGAGCTTAGTTCAATGCCCGCGTGAAAGCGGACCCCGCGTCTAGCGGGATGTCGCGGCGAAATCGAGGCGTTTCATGTTTCTGGATCGGTGGCTCAAGCCCAGGCCCGCCAAGGCGGCGGGGGCCAAGCTGTATGCTTCGGCTGTGGCGCAGGCCCGTTCCGCGGCTTTTTATCGTGATTTCGGCGTCCGCGACTCGATGGAAGGCCGTTTCGAGCTCTTCAGCTTGCACGTCATCTTCCTGGTCGAGCGACTGAAGGGGCAGGGCGAGGCGGCTGCGGAGACCTCGCAGGCCGTGTTCGATTCCTACGTGAAGGGCCTGGACGACGCCTTCCGCCAGATCGGGGTGTCCGACACGGCGGTCGGCAAGAAGATGAAGAAGCTGGCCGGCGTCTTTTATGGCCGCCTCAAAGCCTATGACGAGGCGGTGGCGAGCCTGCCGGACGAAGCCGATGTCAGCGCCTTCCTGACCCGCAACGTTTTCGAAGAGCGCGGGGAGGGTGATGTCGCCGCCCTGACCGTCTATGTGATCAAGACGCGCAAGGCGCTGGCGGAACAGCCGCTGGACGCCGTGCTGCAAGGAGACGTGACTTGGCCGACCCCGTGACCGCCCACAAGGACGCTTCTTGGCCCTGCGAAATCCCGCTGGCCCAGGTCGACCGCGGCGCCGTGAAGCTGAAGCTCGAGCCCTCGGCCGAGCAGCGCAAGGCGATCGCCAAGCAACTGGACCTGGTCAGCCTGGAAGCGCTGACCGCCGAGGTCTTTCTGACCGCGTGGCTGGACGGGGCCGAGATCTCCGGCGTCCTGCGCGCCCGCGTGGTCCAGACCTGCAGCGCCACGGCCGACGACTTCGAAACCCCGATCGACGCCCGCTTCGATCTGCGGGTGCTGCCGGCCAACAGCAAGAACGCGCCGCAGGGCGAAGAGAGCGGCGACCTGGGCGTCGATCCGGACGCCGACGATCCGCCGGACGTGCTGGAAGGTGAGAAGGTCGACGTCTCGGGTTATGTGATCGAGCACCTGGCGCTGGAGCTGGATCCGTTCCCCCGCAAGCCGGGCGCGGTGTTCGTTCAGCCGCCCGAGCCGGTCGAACTTTCCCCGTTCGCGGCGCTCAAGAGCCTCAAATCAACGGATGACGAGGCCTAAGAGCGTGACAGCCAAAAGTGTGAGCGGTTTTGGCGGTCGTCACGCTCCACTTTAGAAGTCGAGCCTGCTCAGGCAGGCTCGATGCCCGACTCGACCGCTTGCGTGATATTCACGCGGATGTATCGTCCGCCGCCTTGAGGGCGGCCGGGCCGCCTGCCGGAGCTTCAAGCGCCACGTGTCCCAATCCGTAGTCATCTCCGTCGACGCCATGGGCGGCGACCATGGTCCTTCCATCGTCGTGCCTGGCATCGCCCAGGCGAGCCAGGCGCTGCCGGGCGTGCGGTTCCTGCTGCACGGCGACGGCGCGGCGATCGAGGCGGAGCTGGCCAAGCATCCTAAGGCCAAGGCGGTCAGCGAGGTCCGTCACTGCGACAAGGCCATCGGCATGGACGAAAAGCCCGCCCAGGCCATGCGCCGGGGTAAGGGCTCGTCGATGTGGAACGCCGTCGAAGCCCTGCGCGAGAACGAGGCTCACGCCTGCGTCTCGGCCGGCAACACCGGCGCCCTGATGGCCATCTCCAAGCTGATCCTGCGCATGGGCGCGGATCTGGAGCGCCCGGCCATCGTCGCCAACTGGCCCAACATGAAGGGCGTGACCACGGTCCTGGACGTCGGGGCCAATGTCGAAAGCGACGCCGCGCAGCTGGTCGAGTTCGCCATCATGGGCGCGGCCTACCACCACGCGGTGCACGGCGACAAACGTCCGACCGTGGGTCTGCTGAACGTCGGCTCCGAGGATCAGAAGGGCCACGAGGAAGTGCGGGAGGCCCACGCCATCCTGCGCGAGACCAAGCTCGACTTCGACTATCACGGCTTCGTCGAGGGCAATGACATCGCCTACGGCACCGTCGACGTGGTGGTCACCGACGGCTTCACCGGCAATGTCGCGCTGAAGACGGCCGAGGGCCTGGCGCGGTTCTTCACCAACGAGATCAAGTCGACCCTGACCTCGGGCCCGTTGGCCATGCTGGGCGCCCTGATCGCCTCGGGCGCGCTCTCCAAGATGCGCAAGCGCCTGGACCCCAGCCGGGTCAATGGCGCGCCGCTGCTGGGCCTGAACGGCATTGTGGTGAAGAGCCACGGCGGGGCGGACGCCAACGGCTTTGAGGCCGCTATCCGGGTCGCCACCAACCTCGCGCGCAGCGACTTCCGCGCCGAGATCGACAGAAATCTGAAGCGCCTGACCGCCGCCGCGGCCAAGGACGAAGCTCCGACGTCGGAGCAGGGAGCGGCCGAGTGAGCGTGATCCGTAGCGTAGTGACCGGCGTCGGCGCGTATCTGCCGCCCAAGGTCGTGACCAATGACGACCTGGCCAAGTTCGTCGACACCAGCGACGAGTGGATCGTCGAGCGCACCGGCATCCGTCAGCGCCACCAGGCGGCGGACGACCAGCCGGTCTCGGACCTGGCCGTCGAGGCCGCCAAGGAGGCCCTGGCCGCCGCCGGCAAGTCCGCCGCCGACGTCGATCTGATCATCGTGGCCACCACCACGGCGGACCTGACCTTCCCGGCCGTCGCCACGATCGTGCAGCGCAAGCTGGGCGCCCCGGTCGGCATCGCCTTCGACGTCCAGGCCGTCTGCTCGGGCTTCGTCTATGCGCTGAGCGTCGCCGACGGCTTCGTGGCGCGGGGCCACGCCAAGTGTGCGCTGGTCATCGGCGCCGAGACCATGACCCGCCTGATGGACTGGAGCGATCGCGGCACCTGCGTGCTGTTCGGCGACGGCGCCGGCGCGGTCGTGCTGGAGCCGAAGGGAGGCGAGGGGACCACGGCCGACCAGGGCGTGCTGGGCTTTGCCCTGCGCGCCGACGGCGCCAAGCAGGACCTGCTCTATGTCGACGGCGGCGTCTCGACGACCGGCACGGTCGGCAAGCTGCGCATGCTGGGCAACCAGGTCTTCAAGCACGCCGTGGTCAACATCTCCGAAGCCATCCATTCGGCCGCCGCCCATGCCGGCGTCGCGGTGGCCGATGTCGACTGGTTCATCCCGCACCAGGCCAACCAGCGCATCCTGGCCGGCGTCGCCAACCGCTGCGGCATCGACGAGGAGAAGGTGATCTCGACGGTCGCCATCCACGCCAACACCTCGGCCGCCTCGATCCCGCTGGCCTTCGCGCACGGCGTGAAGGATGGTCGAATCAAGAAGGGCGACCTCTTGCTGCTCGAAGCCATGGGGGGCGGCCTGACCTGGGGCGCCTGCGTTCTGCGCCTTTAACGGTCAAGCTGCGCGTGCTTGCGCACGGGCTTGAACTCCTGACGTTGAGCCTTTGACTTCATGCGATAATCACGGCATGAGGTCGTCGGTGAATTTGGGCGCGGTCCGTTGAGGGCGGTCGCGACGAACCCGGGTTCACCGCGAGTGCACCATCGTAGGTGGTCCTTCGGGACGCCAAGATACGCGTGAAGGGGGTTGCATGAAGGGCGCTACTTTGACCCGGGCCGACCTGTGCGAGGCGGTCCATGAAGAGGTCGGATTGACCCGTCAGGACTGCGCCGGCCTGGTCGAGCGCACCCTGGATCTCGTGGCCGAGGCGCTCGAAGAGGGCGAGACGGTCAAGCTTTCCGGATTCGGCGTCTTCCAGGTCCGCGCCAAGCGCGCCCGCATGGGGCGCAATCCCAAGACCGGCGAGCCGGCCGAGATCGAGCCCCGGCGGGTGATCGGCTTCCGCGCCTCCCAGGTCATGAAGGCGCGAATCGATCGCGCCCTCGGCGGCTAGGAGACGATGCGGTGGCGAAGGGGCCGAACGCCTTCCGCACGATCTCCGAAGCCGCCGACGAGCTGGGCGTGCCGCAGCACGTCCTGCGTTTCTGGGAAACCAAGTTCTCCTTCATTCGCCCGATGAAACGGGCGGGCGGGCGGCGATTCTATCGCCCGCAGGACGTGGCCGTGCTGAACGGCGTCCGCACCCTGCTGCATAGCGAAGGCCTGACCATCAAGGGCGTGCAGAAGCTGCACCGCGACCAGGGCCTGGCCCAGGTGGTCGCCGCCGGCATCGGCTCGAACGGTTCGGCCAGCCTGGATCCCGATTTCGACTACGGCGCGCCGCAGGCGCCGCCTAAGCGCCTGGACACCGGCGCGCGCGACCGCCTGGCCTTTGCGCTGGATGATCTGACCGCCATCAAATCGCGTCTCGACGGCCTTCTCGTCAGAGGTTGAATTTCGTCCGAAATCGCTGTTGCCCTCCCCAAGAGCGGCGCCTATAAGAGCGCCTCTTCCGTCGGAGCGTGGCGCAGCCTGGTAGCGCACTTGACTGGGGGTCAAGGGGTCGCAGGTTCGAATCCTGTCGCTCCGACCATTTCCTTCGGGGAACCCTTTTCCTTCGGGATTGGGGCGGAAGACGAAAGGCCGCCCTTCGGGGCGGCCTTTTTCATTTCCGGATTCAGCGCTGGCCCACGTCCAGCGGCTTGTCGGCCTTGCCCATCCACGAGATCAGCGGGATCACCAGCAGCACCCAGCCCATGCCCAGCGCCACGAAATAGACCAGGTGCACGAAGCGGTTCTGCGGCAGGTGATCGTACAGACTGGTGAAGGCCCAGATCCAGGCGAACAGGACGACCATCACGGCCAGCGAGCCGAGCAGCTTGCGCACTCTCGCCGGAATTTGGCGGGCCGGGATCACAGGAGCGCTCACGCGGTTCTCCGGAAGAGGCCGAGCACGGCCAGGAACAGGATCGCGCCCACGCTGGAGACCAGCAGTTCACCGGCGAAGCCGGCCAGGTGCAGGTCGATGCGCGAAGCGATGAACGCTCCGATGAACGAGCCGATCACGCCGATCAAGAGCTTGATGAACAGCGAGTGCCGGCGGCCCAGCACGATATCGGCGATCCAGCCGGCCAGGATGCCGATCACCGCCGCCGCGAATACGCCCATGCCGCTCATCGTCTGCTCCGCCCCCGTGAGACCCCTGTTTCTCGCACGAACTCACGGCGCCGTCATGCTGAGCCACAGAAACATTGATGCGGGCAAGCGGGGGGCGTAGGGAAGTTCCGCCGCATTTCGGCCCAGTAGTGACGCTTTTCAGACCTCATGACGTCCTTCCTGCGTTCCGACCGTTCGCGCCCCGTCGCGATCTGGCTTTTCATCGTCGCCGCCATGGTCTTCGCCATGGTCGTGGTTGGCGGGGCGACCCGCCTGACGGACTCCGGTCTCTCGATCACCCAATGGAAGCCGATCATGGGCGCGCTGCCGCCCCTGTCCGAGCAGGCCTGGCGGGAGAGCTTCGAGCTCTACAAGAAGATCCCCCAGTTCCGGCTGGTGAACCCCGACATGACCCTGGAGGGGTACAAGGGCATCTTCTGGTGGGAGTGGGCGCACCGGCTGCTGGGCCGCACGGTGGGCGTGGTGTTCGCCATTCCGTTCGTGGTTTTCCTGATTCGCCGCGACATCCCCCGCCGCCTGATCGCCCGCTGCGCCGTCATGCTGGGCCTGGGCGGCCTGCAGGGGCTGGTCGGCTGGTGGATGGTGTCCAGCGGCCTGTCCGAGCGGGTCTCGGTCGCGCCCGAGCGGCTGATGATCCACCTGGGCCTGGCCCTGGCGCTGTTCGTCGTCCTGATCTGGACGGCGCTGGACGCCTGGAGCGGTTCGCCGCGGGTCGAGGAGCGCTCGGCCTGGCGCGGCTGGGCCCTGGCCTTCCTGGGCGCGGTCTTCTTCCAGAGCCTGCTGGGCGCCCTGGTGGCCGGCAATGACGCCGGCCTCGTCTACAACGACTGGCCATTGATGAACGGGGCCTTCTTCCCGGCCGACTATGTCGGCAAGGGCTTCTGGGGCACGCTGGCCCACAGCCAGGGCGCGGTGCAGTTGCATCACCGCCTGGTCGCCTATGCCCTGTTCGCGGCCGGTATCGCCATCGGCGTGCTGGTCCGTCGTGACCGTCCCCTGGCGGAGGACAGCAAGGCCATGGGCCTGGCGGTGGCGGTCGTCGTCACCCTGCAGGCGGGCCTTGGCATCTGGACCTTGATGGCCTCGGCGCCGATCGCCCTGGGCGTGCTGCACCAGGCTGGGGCGGCGCTGCTGCTGGCCACGGCCACGGCTTTCGCCTGGCGGGTGCGCAGACCCTAGATTTCCCGGGGGCTGCAACAAAGAGCCGGAACAACTGTCACACGCCGGGCGCAAACGAAGGCCGATTCCTCATGGAGCTTGGCCTTGATGCGCTCGCTTGTTCTCGCCCTTGTCGCGTCCGTCGCCATTCCGGCCATCGCCCTTCCCACCAAGGTCTTGGCCCAGGCGCCGGCCTCCGCCAGCGCCAACGACCCGTACTACAAGGCCGGCGAGGCCGCCCTGGCCCGGCAGATGGCCGTGGTCCCCAACACGGGCAAAGCCAAGAACATCATCCTGTTCCTGGGCGACGGCATGGGCATTTCGACGATCACGGCCGGCCGCATCTATGACGGCCAGCTGAAGGGCGTGGACGGCGAATCCAATTCGCTGGCCTTTGAGAAGCTGCCCTATTCGGCGCTCTCCAAGACCTACAGCCACGACACCCAGGTCACCGACAGCGCCGCCGGCATCACGGCGATCATGAGCGGCGTGAAGACCCGCAACAAGATCATCGGCCTGACCGGCGCGGCGATCGGCGAAAAGTGCGAGACCGAGAAGGGCGCCAGCGTCGCGTCGGTCGCCGAACTGGCCAAGGCCGACGGTCGCGCCGCCGGCGTCGTCACCACCACCCGCGTCACCCACGCCACGCCCGCCGGCGCCTATGCTCACACCGCCTATCGCGACTGGGAAGGCGACGGCGACATGCCGGTCGAGGCCCGGCAAGCCGGCTGCAAGGACATCGCCCGCCAGTTGATCGAGGCGCCGGACGCCCTGCGCCTGGACGTCGTCATGGGCGGCGGCCGCTCGCGGTTCCTGCCGGACGGCAAGGACGGCAAGCGCGCCGACGGCCGCGACCTGACCGCCGAGTGGCTGAAGGCCGAAGGTCCGGACTCGGCCTACGTCACCACCGTCGACCAGTTGAAGGCTATCCCGGCTGGCGCCAAGCACGTGCTGGGCCTCTTCGCCAACGAGCACCTGCCGTACGAGGTGGAGCGGCCGGTGCTGGGGCAGGGCGTCCCGACCCTGACCGAAATGGCCCTGTCGGCCATCGACGTGCTGTCCAAGAATCCGAACGGCTACTTCCTGCTGGTCGAGGGCGGCAAGATCGACATGGGCAGCCACCTGGACAACGCCAAGCGCACCCTGACCGAGACCGTCGAGTTCTCGAAAGCCGTCGAGGCGGTGCTGGCCAAGGTCGATCTGAAGGACACCCTGGTCGTCGTCACCGCCGACCACAGCCACGGCCTGGTGATCTCGGGCTATGCCGCGCGCAACGCGCCGATCCTGGGTTTGGCCGGCAACGAGGGCGAACCGATCCTGGCCGGCGACGGCAAGGCCTACACCACGCTGATGTTCGCGACTGGCCCGGGTGGTCCGGAAGGCGTCGATGCGCGCAGGGATCCGGCCAAGGAGGACATGGACGACGTCGACTATCACCAGCAGGCCGTCGTCAACCTGCCCAGCTCCGCCCACGCCGGCGAGGACGTGGGCGTGTTCGCCGACGGCCCGCAGGCCTTCCTGCTGCGCGGCGTGGTGGAAGAGAGCTACATCTTCCAGGTCATGCGCCATGCGTTCGGGTTTGACGCGAAGAAGAAGTAGGCGGGCTGTTTTAAGGGCGCCCTCTCCCTTGGGAGAGAGTGATCAGGGGGATTGAGCGGCCTCTATCCCCGGCGTTCGCGAGATCGAACTTAGCGAAATCAACGCCTTGTCGATTTTACGCTGCGCCGAATGATCCGCGCTCAAAACCACCCCCATACTCTTCCTCACCCGATGGCGCGGAAGGGACGTCCGGCCGGCGATCGTGACGGCTGTCGGGGGTGGTCGAGCGGGTCGCGCTCGCCAGTGTGGGGGCGACTCCACAACCGCGTCCTTCCCCGAGGTAGTCGACCCTGGAAC
>CAIUMD010000117.1 GCA_903900155.1 uncultured Caulobacterales bacterium
CGTAAGCGGAGCCTCGACCCCACCTTTTCCTGAGCCAGGCGGCCGGTGATGTTTGCGATCCCCTCGGGCGGATCGTTTCATGTCTGATTTTGACCCTACGCTTGACCCTAAGCCGGTCGTGGTTCGGCGGCTGGAGGTGCTGACCGGTGTGGGCGGGCGGCGGCGATGGTCTGCGGACGACAAGGCGCGGATCGTCGAGGAGACGCTGGCGCCCGGCGCGACGGTGTCGGAGGTGGCCCGACGCCACGACATCCGTCCGCAGCAACTGTTCGGCTGGCGGCGCGAAATGCGGATCGCGGAGCCCGAACCTGCGGTGAGCTTCGTGCCGGCGGTGGTGGAGGCGGCTGATCCTGAGAAGGTGGACCGTGCGCGGCCGAGGCCGGCGCGGACGGGTCGCGGCGATATCGAACTGGAGTTCGAGGGCGTGGTGGTGCGCGTGCGCCGCGGCGCGGAGGCCAAGACCGTGGCGGCGGTGATCAAGGCGCTGAAGGCGACCCGGTGATCGGGCCGACGGGTGCGGTCCGGGTGATGGTGGCGACCAGGCCGGTGGACTTCCGCAAGGGCGCGGAGGGCCTGGCGGCCCTGGTCAGGGAGCAGATGCACACCGATCCGTTCTCCGGCGTGGTCTATGTGTTCCGGGCCAAGCGAGCCGATCGGATCAAGCTGATCTTCTGGGATGGCACGGGGCTGGTCCTCTACGCCAAGCGGCTTGAGGACGGTGAGTTCCGCTGGCCGAAGGTCCAGGACGGGGTGATGCGGCTGACCGCGGCCCAGCTCGGAGCCCTGCTGGAAGGTCTCGACTGGCGGCGTGTTCACGAGGTCCGGCGGACCCGAACGCCCGTGGCGATCGCCTGACCGCAAGGCCTGCGACGAGTTGACTCAGGGCGCACGCGGGGGCGCCTCAAGCGGCGTTCGATGTGCTGTAATCCGGGTCATGACGTCGCTCGCCGACACCCTCCCGGATGACCCGGCCACGCTGAAGGCGATGGTCCTGGCCGAGCGGGCGCGGGCCGATCGGCTGGCCCAGATCCTCAAGGAGATGCAGCGCCACCGCTTCGGACGCCGGGCGGAGACCCTGCCGCTGGACCAGCTGGAGCTGGGACTGGAAGACGTCCAGCAGGTGGAGGCGGCCGAGGCCGCCCAGGTCGAGAAGGCCGATCCCGAACGTCGCGCCGCGACGACCACCCGGCGTCGGGCGAACCGGGGCGCGCTGCCGGAGCACCTGCCCAGGATCGAGACGCTGGTCGATATCGAGGACAAGACCTGCCCGTGCTGCTCGGGCGCCCTGCACTTGATCGGCGAGGACCGTGCCGAGCGGCTGGACATCGTGCCGGCCCAGCTTCGGGTGCTGGTGGTGCGTCGGCCGAAGTATGCCTGCCGGTCCTGCGAGGACGTTGTCGTCCAGGCCCCCGCGCCGGCCCGGCTGATCGAGGGCGGCATCCCCACCGAGGCCACTGTCGCCCACGTGGTGGTGGGCAAGTACGCCGACCACTTGCCGCTCTACCGCCAGGCCCAGATCTACGCCCGCCAGGGCATCAAGCTCGATCGCTCGACCCTGGCCGACTGGGTGGGCCGCACTGCCTTCCTGCTCCGACCAGTCCATGAGCGGCTGCTGGAGAGACTGAAGCGATCGGGGAAGCTGTTCGCCGATGAGACGACGGCGCCGGTGTTGGACCCGGGGCGAGGTCGCACCAAGACCGGCCAGCTCTGGGCCTATGCCCGAGACGACCGACCCTGGGGCGGATCGGACCCGCCGGGCGTCGCCTATGTCTATGCGCCCGACCGCAAGGCCGAGCGGCCGATGGCCCACCTGCAAGGCTTCGCCGGCGTGCTGCAGGTCGACGGCTATGGCGGCTATCGGGTGCTGGCCGAGAAGACCGGCGTGCGGCTGGCCTTCTGCTGGGCTCATGTGCGCCGCCGCTTCTATGAGCTGGCCGCGGCCGGGCCCGCGCCGATCGCCGCCGAGGCCCTGGAGCGGATCAAGGCGCTCTACGCCATCGAGGCCGAGATCCGTGGCCAGGATCCCGAGGCTCGGCGCGCGGCCCGCCAGGAGAAGAGCCGTCCGGTGGTCGAAGACCTGGAGCCCTGGCTCCGCGCAAAGCTCGAGACCATCAGCCAGAAGACCAAGCTGGCCGAGGCCATCCGCTATGCGCTGTCCCGCTGGGCGGGCCTGACCCTCTTCCTCGACGATGGCCGGATCGAGATCGACAACAACACCGTCGAGCGCGCCATCCGGCCCCTGGCGCTCACCCGCAAGAACGCGCTGTTCGCCGGTTCCGACGGCGGCGCCGAACACTGGGCGATCCTCGCTTCGCTCATCGAGACCGCCAAGCTCAACGACATCGATCCCCAGGCCTACATCACCGACGTCATCACCCGCATCGTCGGCGGACACCCGCAGAGCCGGATCGACGAGCTCATGCCTTGGGACTACGACCAGGCCGCCAGCGTGGGCTGAGCCGAGTCCAGCAACGGGATGCGATAGCGGCGAACGTCCGCTGTTGGCACGAGCACGCCCCAGCTCCTATCCTGCCCTATCGCCGCTCAGGGAGGCTTGCGATGGAGGAGCATGCGCTTGGCGTCGCGACTGCGACAGGTGACGCTCGATACGATCTCACGTTCCAACGCGACCTGCCGCACCCACACCGCGCCGTGTGGGCAGTAGCCACCGACCCGGAAAGGCTTGGCCACTGGCTTGCAGACGCGGAAGTCGACCTTCGGCCGGGCGGGCATTTCCGTCTACGCGGGCAATGCAACGTAGACGGTCAGGTGCTGGAGGTAGGGGCGCCCTCACGCTTTGTTTGGACATGGCCGCACCCCGATCATCCCTGTTCCCAGGTGAGCATTACCGTCTCTCCCCTGGCCAACGGTCAGTCCCGTCTAGCTCTGGTGCAAACGGAGGTGCCGGAGGCGCACCTGCTAGGTGTCGCGGCGGGCTGGCACACTCACCTTGACGCTGTCCCTGCAGCAATTGGCGGACAGCGGACGCTCTATGATCCCAAACGCGCCGCGCAACATTTCCGCAGGTATCAAGCCGCGTTCAGGCCCATGATCAGCTAGCCACCCCGTCCAGAAATTCGGAGTGTCAATTCCGGGATAAGTCTTTCCAAGGCCCTGGTCCGGCCAGATGCTGCGGCCGTGGTCTGACAACAGCGCTTAC
>CAIUMD010000118.1 GCA_903900155.1 uncultured Caulobacterales bacterium
GTTGCGGACGATCAAGAGTTCTGCTCCCCCCCCTGGGGGAGCGGTCGGCGACGCCGACTGAGGGGGCAGCTCCGCATAGGCCGGCGATGCCCCCTCCGGCCCTCCGGGCCACCTCCCCCAGAGGGGAGGAGAAGTCCGCCAACCACCCAACGCCGACCTTTCGGATGTCTGCTCTGGAGGGGGCTCGCCATGACAGCCTTGTCATGGCTAAGTAGCCGCCATAACGCACGAATCGGGGCGGCGAGGGACGGAATTGAGCGCCAAGATCACGATCCACGACGTGGCCCGCGAGAGCGGCGTCTCGATCAAGACGGTTTCTCGCGTCCTCAATCGTGAGCCCAACGTCAAGGCCGACACCCGCGACCGGGTTCAGGCCGCCGTGGCCGCGCTGAACTATCGCCCCAACATCTCGGCCCGCAGCCTGGCGGGTTCGAAGGCCTATCTGATCGGCGTCTTCTTCGACAACCCCAGCCCCGGCTACGTCACCGACGTGCAGCTGGGCGCCATCGCGCGGTGCCGGCAGGAGGGCTTCCACCTGATTGTCGAGCCGATCGACTCGACCGGCGATGTCGAGGATCAGGTCGCGCCGATGCTGGCGACGCTGCGCATGGACGGGGTGATCCTGACGCCGCCGCTTAGCGACCATCCGGTGGTGCTGGCCGCGCTGGAGCGGGAAGGCGTGGCCTATGTCCGCATCGCGCCGGGCGGCGACATCGACCGCGCGCCGTGGGTCAGCATGGACGACCGCCTGGCGGCCTACGAGATGACCAGGCACCTGATCGGGCTGGGCCACACCGACATCGGCTTCATCATCGGCCATCCCGACCACGGCGCCTCGCACCAGCGCCACCAGGGCTTCATCGACGCCATGCGCGACGCCGGCCTGGCCGTCCGCGACGACCGGGTGGAGCAGGGCTGGTTCTCATTCCGCTCGGGCTTCGAGGCGGCCGAGAAGCTGCTGGGCGGCGCGGACCGTCCCTCCGCCATCTTCGCCTCGAACGACGACATGGCGCTGGGCGTCATGGCCGTGGCCAACCGCATGCGCCTGGACCTGCCGGCCCAGCTGTCGGTGGCCGGCTTCGACGACACGCCGGGCGCCAAGATCACCTGGCCGCAGCTGACCACCGTGCGCCAGCCGATCCACGCCATGGCCGGCACGGCCGCCGACATGCTGATGCACGGCGTCGAGCGGGAGGAGGGCGCGCCGCCGCCGTCGCGCCTGCTGGACTTCGAGCTGGTGGTCCGTGAATCCACCGGGCAAGCACCCGGTTAGGCGCACTTCAGGGATGTCATCGATGTTACCGTAATCATATTGACCTTGACAGCGCTGTCCCGTCGACGTGAGATCGGCGTGATCAAGACGGTCGCCCACGGTAAGGCGGCGTCAGGAGGAAACGCCATGACCCCGCCTGGCCTGACCAGCGTCCGTCGCGCCATAGAGCCTGTTCAACAGGCTCTATCTCCAAGGAGAGGGGCGTGCTGGCGCGCTCCGGGCGCACGATCACTCCCCTCCAAGCGGCCCTGACCGCTTTTCTTTCGCTCGGCGCGGTCATCCCGCAAGCGCCGCGCCGAGCGCTTTTCTCGACAGTTCACATGGTCCGCTTGGGGGCGGGCGTATCCTGGGAAACATCATGTCCGCATACGGTCGTCTCGCCGCCGCCTCGGCGCTGACCCTGATCCTCGCCGCAGGCCTGGCGGGCGCCGCCTCGGCCCAGACCAACGCTGCCGCCGCCCAAGCCCATCCGGAGATGTGGCCCAAGGCCGCCAGCCCCGCCGCGATCACCGACGCCAGGACCGAGGCCTTCATCACGGGGCTGATGGGTCAGATGACCGTCGAGGAGAAGGTCGCCCAGACCATTCAGGCCGACGGCGCCTCGATCACGCCGGAGGAGCTCAAGAAATACCGCCTGGGCTCGGTGCTGGTCGGCGGCAACAGCGCCCCCGACGGCAACGACCGCGCCACGCCCCAGCGCTGGGTCGAGTGGATCCGCGCCTTCCGCGCCGCGGCGCTGGAGCCGCGCGGCGGCCACCAGGAGATCCCGATCATGTTCGGCGTCGACGCCGTGCACGGGCACAACAACGTCGTGGGCGCGACGATCTTCCCGCACAATATCGGCCTGGGCGCGGCGCGCGATCCGGACCTGATCCGCCGCATCGGCGAGGCGACGGCGCAAGAGATGGTCGCCACCGGCGCCGACTGGACCTTCGGCCCCACCGTGGCCGTGCCCCGCGACGAGCGCTGGGGCCGCGCCTATGAGGGTTATGCCGAGGATCCGGAGGTGGTGAAAAGCTACGCCGGTCCGATGACCCTGGGCCTGCAAGGGCCGCTGGTCGCCGGCAAGCCGCTGGGCGCCGCGCATGTGGCCGGCTCGGCCAAGCACTTCCTGGCCGATGGCGGCACCGAAGGCGGCAAGGACCAGGGCGACGCCCAGATCTCCGAGGCGGATCTCGTTCGCCTGCACGCGGCCGGCTATCCGCCCGCCATCGACGCCGGCATCCTGTCGGTGATGGTGTCGTTCTCCAGCTGGCGCGGGGTCAAGCACACCGGCAACAAGAGCCTGGTGACCGATGTGCTGAAGGGGCGGCTGGGCTTCCAGGGCTTCGTGGTCGGCGACTGGAACGCCCACGGCCAGGTCGAGGGCTGCACCAACACCAACTGCGCCCAGGCCTATATCGCGGGCATGGACATGATCATGGCCCCCGACAGCTGGAAGGGCCTGTACGACAACACCCTGGCCCAGGTGAAGAGCGGCCAGATCCCGATGGCGCGCATCGACGACGCCGTGCGCCGCATCCTGCGGGTCAAGGTCAAGTCGGGCCTGTTCGACAACAAGCGTCCGCTGGAGGGCAAGTACGAGCTGCTGGGCTCGCCCGCCCACCGCGCCGTGGCCCGCGAGGCGGTGCGCAAGTCGCTCGTTTTGCTGAAGAACGAGGGCGTGCTGCCGCTGAAGGGCTCGGCCCACGTGCTGGTGGCCGGCGATGGGGCCGACGACATCGGCAAGGCGGCCGGCGGCTGGACCCTGACCTGGCAGGGCACGGGCAACAAGAACAGCGACTTCCCGCACGGCCAGTCGATCTATGGCGGCATCGCGCAGGCGGTGACGGCGGGCGGTGGTTCGGCCGAGCTGTCGACCTCGGGCGACTTCAAGCAGAAGCCCGACGTGGCCATCGTGGTGTTCGGCGAGAACCCCTATGCCGAGTTCCAGGGCGACGTCGCCAGCACCGAGTACCAGCCGGGCGACAAGACCGACCTTGCTCTGCTCAAGAAGCTGAAGGCCGCCGGCATCCCGGTGGTGTCGGTATTTCTGAGCGGCCGGCCGATGTGGACCAATCCCGAGATCAACGCCTCGGACGCCTTCGTGGCGGCCTGGCTGCCCGGCTCGGAAGGCGGCGGCGTGGCCGACGTGCTGGTCGGCGACGGCGCCGGAAAGCCGCGCAATGACTTCACCGGCAAGCTGTCGTTCAGCTGGCCCAAGCGCGCCGACCAGGAGCCGATCAATATCGGCGACGCCAATTACGACCCGCTGTTCGCCTATGGCTACGGTCTGACCTACGCCAAGCCGGGCAAGGTGGCCCAGCTGTCGGAGAACCCCGGCGCGGCCAGCGCCGAGGCCAATGTCGACCGCTACTTCGTCGCCGGCCGCGCCCCCGCGCCTTGGACCCTGAACGTCGCCGGGGCCGTCTCGATCAAGACCGTCGACGCCGGCGCCCAGGAAAACGCCCGCCAGGCGACCTGGAGCGGGGAGGGCTCGGGCTCGTTGAATGTGCTGGGACAAGCCGTCGACCTGTCGCGCCAGACCACGGGAGACATGGCGGTCTTGTTCCGCTACAGGGTCGATGCGTCCCCAGGGAAGCCGGTTTCCTTGAGTTTGGCCTGTGGCGAATCCTGCGGAGCGACGGTAGACGTAACGTCAACGTTGTCAGGTGCGAAACTCGGCGAATGGCGTACGGCCAAGATCAAACTTTCCTGCTTCAAGGCCAAGGGCGCGGACATGACGCATGTTTCGTCCCCGTTCTCGCTGTCCACCGCCGGACGCATGACTCTGTCATTCACCGAAATCAGACTGGCCTCCAACGAGGGCGACGCCTTCTGTCCGCCAAGCTGACCCAAAAAGAAGGAGCGACGGCATGATCCGCGCCCGTCGCTCTCGCATCGTGGCCACGATTGGCCCGGCTTCGAGCTCGCCCGACATGATCGTCACCCTGGCCAAGGCCGGGGCTGACGTCTTCCGCCTGAACTTCAGCCACGGCGCGCACGAGACCCACGCGGCCGTCTATGCGGCGATCCGCGAGGCCGAGAAGACCGTGGGGCGTCCGCTGGGCATCCTGGCCGACCTGCAAGGTCCCAAGCTGCGCGTCGGCAAGTTCGCCAATGGCCCGGTCATGCTGAAGCCCGGTCAGGCCTTCCGCTTCGACAACGACCCGACCCCGGGCGACGAGACGCGGGTGCACCTGCCGCACCCCGAGATCCTGACCGCGATGCGGCCGGGCGCCACCCTGCTGCTGGACGACGGCAAGCTGCGCATGGTCGTGACCGACGCCGGTCCGGGCTATGCCAACACCACCGTCTCGAACGGCGGCAAGCTGTCGGAACGCAAGGGCGTGGCGGTGCCGGACGTCGTCATTCCGATGTCGCCCCTGACGCCGAAGGACCGCGAGGACCTGGCCTTCGCCCTGCGCCTGGGCGTGGACTGGATCGCCCTGTCGTTCGTGCAGGCCCCGGAAGACATGGCCGAGCTGCGCCGCATCGTCGAAGGCCGCGCCGCCGTGCTGGCCAAGATCGAAAAGCCCCAGGCCCTGAAGGTGCTGGGTCCGATCATGGACCTCTGCGACGGCGTCATGGTCGCCCGCGGCGACCTGGGCGTCGAAATGGCCCCGGAAGAAGTGCCGGTGGCCCAGAAGGAAATCCTGCGGGAAGCGCGCGCGCGCGGCATCCCGGTGATCGTCGCGACCCAGATGCTGGAGTCGATGATCAGCTCGCCGACCCCCACCCGCGCCGAAGCCTCGGACGTCGCCAACGCCGTCTATGAGGGCGCGGACGCGGTGATGCTGTCGGCGGAGTCGGCCGCCGGCGAATATCCCGAAGAGTCGGTGTCGATGATGAACCGCATCATCGAGCGCGTGGAGCGTGATCCGCGCTGGCCCGAGCTGATGCAGGCCGAGCAGAGCCACGACGACGACGACGCCGACGTGCTGGTGGTCGCCGCCGCCGGCGCGGCCAAGTCGGGCTCGACCAAGTGCCTGGTGGCCTTCACGACCACGGGCGCCACGGCCCGCCGCCTGTCGCGGGAACGCCCCCTGCAGCCGGTGCTGGCCCTGTCGCCGGACATCAACGCCGTGCGCCGCATGGCCCTGTGCTGGGGCATCGAGCCGCGCGTCAGCGCCCAGCCCGACAGCCTGGAAGTCGTCACCACCGACGCCTCGAGCAAGGCTCTCGAACTGGGCCTGGTGGCGCCGGGCGAGCGTCTGCTGGTCGTGGCGGGCACGCCCTTCGGCGCTCCGGGCGCGGCCAACCTGCTGCGCCTGGCGCATGCGCCGGCGCCGGCGCGTCGGCGGTAGTCAGGGAGTCTGCTCCCCTTCAGGGGGAGCTGTCGCGAAGCGACTGAGGGGGCATCGCCGGCCTATGCCGAGCTGCCCCCTCCGGCCCTCTGGGCCACCTCCCCCAGAAGGGGAGGAGAATGATCAGCTACGCGAACGACGCCGGCAGCAGCCGCTCGTAACCCCGACGCACCGCGCCGTAGCACTCGCAGGTCATGGCCTCGAGGCCCGCGCGGTCCAGGATGTCGACCACGCCCCGGCGATAGCGGATCAGGCCCTTGGCCTGCAGCGAGCCGGCGACCGCCGTCACGGTCGTGCGTTGCACGCCCAGCATGTCGGCCAGGAACTCCTGGGTCAGGCTGACGGTGTTGGTGTCCAGGCGGTCGTGGCACGACAGCAGCCAGCGGCAGAAGCGCGCCTCGACCGCGTGCAGGGCGTTGCAGGCCACCGACTGGATCGCGTGACCGAACAGGGCTTCGTTATGGCGGTCGACCAGGTCGCGCAGGGCGGCGCTACGACTCCAGGCGTCATGCAGCGGGCCCGAGGCGATGCGCAGGGCCGAGCCTGGGGCCTGGACGATGGCGCGACTCAGCGACTGGCGCGGGGCCACGGCGGCCATCAAGCCTAGCGCGCCTTCGCGACCGACCGTGGCCGACTCGATGGCCGCGCCGTTCTCCATCAAGGTCATCAATGAGATGACGCAGTCGGTCGGGAAGTAGACCTGATCGATCGGGTCGCCTGGATCATAAAGCAGGCGGCCCTTCTCAAGGTCTACCATCGACAGATGAGGCGCAAGCAAGGCCCTGTCTTCAGACGGCAATGCGGAAAGCAGACGGTTCTTCAAGGTCGCTAACGGCCCAGTCATGCGGAATCGAACGCCGTCTCACGGCAAGGGTTGCAAGCTATAGGTGGGCCAGTTGCTGGGCGCCGTCGCTTAGCCGACACAATCCAGTCAGGAGCGCAGCAAAAAGAAAAGAGTCCGACAAACTCTTTGTGGGTAGCCATCATTTGACATGCTGACGGTTTGTCGGGTTCCCGACATAACTACTCAGTCTATCGGGGCTTCAACCTCTGATTATCTGGAACAGGCAAATAAAAAGGGCCGCCTTGTGGCGACCCCGAGGGAAGGATTCGGTTGGCAAGGAAGGCTGGCGGCGGTTTCGGCCCCGCGCTGCGCCGGCGCCGGCGATATTGCCGTTGGAGACGCCCACTACCCGTTCCCCGCGGCCCCCCGGTCCGTCGATACGAGAGCGACGGCATCCGGGAGTCGCGAGGGGCCTATTCCCAGAACTGGGGGTCTAGAAGCCCATCAGCTTGGCGTAGCGGTCGCGGTGGAAGCTGGCGCCGCCGAACAGGGCCTCGGTGACGCGGGCGCGCTTCATGAACAGGCCGCTGTCATGGGCGTCGGTCATGCCGATGCCGCCGTGCATCTGGACCATCTCGTTGCTGGCCAGATGCACCAGCTCCGACGCCTTGGCCTTGGCCAGGGAGGCGAGGGCGCGGGTGTCGCCGCCGGCGTCGAACGCCTCAAGGGCGGCCTCGACGCACGAGCGGGTGGTCTCGATGTCGGTGAACCACTTGGCGGCGCGATGCTGAAGGGCTTGGAACGTGCCGATGACCTGGCCGAACTGGGTGCGGGTCTTGATGTAGTCCAGGGTGATCTCGAAGGCCGCCGAGGCGCTGCCCAGCATCTCGGCCGCCAGGCCCGCATAGGCGCGGTCCAGCACCGGCTCCAGCACCGCCCAGCCCTTGTCGACCTCGCCCAGTACAGCGTCCGCCCCGACCTCGACGCCGTCGAAGGCGATCTGGGCCGCGCCGCGCGAGTCCAGCAAAGCGAGGTGGGTGCGGGTGACGCCGGGGGCGTCGCCGGGGACCAGGAACAGGGTCAGGCCGTCCGTGCCGGCGCCGCTGGTGCGCGCCGCGACGATCAGCAGATCGGCGGCCTCGCCGTCCAGCACGAAGGTCTTGGTCCCGTTCAGCACATAGCCCGCGCCGCCCTTGGTGGCGGTCAAGGCCGTGCGGGCCGGGTTGTGGTGCGAGCCTTCGTCGATGGCCAGGGTGGCGACGGCCGCGCCGGTGGCGATCTTGGGTAGCCAAGCCGACTTCTGCGCGTCCGAGCCGCCCAGCTGCAGCGCCGAGGCGCCGATCATGGCGGTGGAGAGCAGGGGGGAGGCCGCCAGGGTGCGGCCGGTCTCTTCCAGGATCAAACCGAGGCCCAGATAGCCGAAGGCCGAGCCGTCATGCTCTTCCGGGACGATGACGCCCGCCCAGCCCATCTCGCCCATTTCGGCCCAGGCGGCCGGATCGAAGCTTTGCTTGGACTTGCCGTCGCGCAGCTTGCGCAGGGCGCCGACGGGGGCGCTTTCGCTGGCCCAGCCCTTGGCGGCGTCGCGCAGCATCGTCTGTTCTTCGGTCAGGACGGCCATCAGGCGTGCTCCCTGGATTGGTGACGGACGGCCCAGTCGAGGGCCTGTTCCAGACGGTCGTTGCCCCAGAAGAGCTCGCCGTCGGCGGTGAGAAAGCTGGGCGCGCCGAACAGGCCGCGTTCCTTGGCCTGGCGGACATGGTCCTTCAGCAAGGCCTTGATCGGATCGGACTGGGCGGTGGCCAGGACGTGCTGCGGACCCGCGCCGACCTCGGCGATCAGCGGAGCCAGCACTTCGGGGCTGGAGATGTCCAGGTCGTCGACGAAGTTGGCCTGGTAGACCGCGCGGCTGAACGCCGGGGTCCAGCCGTCCTCCAGCCCGACCAGCGCCACGCGCGCGGCCAGCAGGCTGTTGCGCGGGAACTGGCTGGGATGGTGCAGCGGCAGCCCCTGCTGGTCGCAGACTCGTTCAAGGTCCCGCCACATGTACTCGCCCTTCACGGGGACGGCGTTGAACGGACTGTCGTTCAGGCCCTGCTGCTCATGGAACAGCGGGCCCAGGATGAACGGCCGCCAGGCCACGGCCACGCCCTTTTCGGCCGCCAGGCGCTCGATGCGCATCGCCGCCGGATAGGAGTAGGTCGAGGCGAACTCGTACCAGAACTCTAACATGGCCAGAACTCGATCATCGGCTTACTGGTGGTCCAGCAGGCCGAGGACGCGCTTGGCGACGACGTTCAGGTTCACCTCGCTGGTGCCGCCCTCGATCGAGTTGCCCTTGGCGCGCAGCATGGCGCGCGGGGCGGCCAGCTCCTCGTTCGCGAAGCCCTGGCCTTCCCAGCCCAGGCCCTGCAGGCCCAGCGCTTCGACGAGAAGCTCGGTGCGCTCCTGGTTCATCTTGGCGGCGGCGTACTTGATGATCGAGACGGCGGCGCTGGGGCCCGAGCCCTGCTTGGACTCCGCCTCGGCGCGGCGCACGGTCAGCATGAAGGCGTGGGCGTCCATCGAGTGGGCCGCCAGGCGGGCGCGGAAGTCGCCGTCGGCGATGCGGCCTTCGCTGTCGACGCCGATCTCCTTCTTGGCCGCCTCGACGGGGTTGAGGCCGCCACCACCGCCGAAGCCCGAGGCGCTGATGTTCTGGCGCTCATATTGCAGCAGGCGCTTGGCGATGTCCCAGCCGCCGTTCAGCTTGCCGACCAGCTGTCCCTTGGGAACCTTCACATTGTCGAAGAAGGTCTCGCAGAAGGGAGAGGAGCCGCTGATCAGCTTGATCGGGCGGGCCTCGACGCCGGGCGAGGTCATGTCGAACAGCACGAACGAGATGCCCTCGTGCTTCTTGGTGGTGTCGGTGCGCACCAGGCAGAAGATCCAGTCGGCCTGGTCGGCATAGCTGGTCCAGACCTTCTGGCCGTTGATCAGGTAGTGGTCGCCCCCATCCTTGTCGGTAATTGGCTCGCACCTGGTCTGCAAGGCGGCGAGATCGGAGCCGGCGCCCGGCTCGCTATAACCCTGGCACCAGCGGATCTCGCCCTTCACGATCTGGGGCAGGAAGCGCTGTTTCTGCTCTTCGGTGGCGTATTCCAGCAGCACCGGGCCCAGCATCCAGATGCCGAAGCTCATCAGGGCCGGGCGGGCCTTCAGCCGGCGAAGTTCCTGCTCCAGCACCTTGTTCTGAGCCTTGGAGAGACCGCCGCCGCCATATTCCTTGGGCCACATCGGAGCGGTCCAGCCCTTCTCGGCCATGCGGTCCAGCCACAGCTTGGCGTCGGGGGTCTTCCAGACCATCTTGCGGCCGCCCCAGGGCGCGTCGTCCTCGCCCATCGGGGCGTTCAGAGACTTGGGATAGTTGGCCTCCAGCCAGGCGCGGGTCTCGGCGCGGAAGGCGTCGAGCTCGGTTCCCCCGAAATCGGCCATCGTCATGTCTCCCTAGGCGGACGTCTGTCGTTGCCGACACACTACGCCACGCGACGACGGCGGCAAGTCGATTCAAACGATCGTTCGCATCTTGGCCCCAAGGGTGGCGGTGACCATGTCATCGTTTGCGCGCTATACGAGGGCTCACCGCTGAATCCCGCTGGGGATTCGTCTTTCCGGGATCTGGATGCCCTCGACAGTTTTCAGGCCCGCGGCCCTGGCGATCGCCCCGATGCTGGCGGCGATCCTGGCCGCGTCGGCGGGGGTCATGCTGCTGGCCTCGGGCGCGACGCCCTCCGAGCCGACCCGGTTCCTGCTGCTGCTAGCCTTCGCGCCGGACCTGCTGATCGAGATCAGCCACTTCTTCTCCTCCATTCTGGGTCTTGTCCTGCTGCTGCTGGCCTTCGGCCTGCGCGCGCGGTTGGGCGCGGCCTGGTGGGCGGTGCTGATCGTGCTGGCGGCCTCGGCGGTGCTGGCGATCTTCAAGGGCCTAAACTGGGAAGAGACGGCGATGCTGGCCGTCTGCTTCATGGCCATCCTGCCGTTCCATGACGCTTTTCCGCGTCAGGCCGCCTTGGCTCGGATGGAGATCACGCCCGGCTGGCTGCTGTCGGCCGGCGCGGCCCTCGTGGGCGCCAGTCTGCTGGGCTGGTGGTCGTTCAACCACACCGAATTCGCCGACAAGTCCTGGATTCGCGTCCTGCAGGACCATGACGAGGCCGCCCGCGCCATCCGCTCGTCGGTGGCCGCCGCCATCGTGCTGCTGGCTGTCGGCATCTGGCGTCTGATCGCCACCGCCGCGACGCCGGGCGTGGTCGACGACACCGATCCCGAGTTCGACCGCGTCCGCGCCATCCTGGCCAAGGCCCAGGACGCCGAGCCCAGCGCCAACCTGGCGTTGCTGGGCGACAAGCGTTTCCTGTTCTCGGCCTCGGGCGAGAGCTTCCTGATGTTTGGCGTGCGCGGCCGCTCGTGGGTGGCCCTGGGCGCGCCGATCGGCAAGGACGAGGAGCGCATGGAGCTCTTCTGGCGTTTCCGCGAGCTGGCCGACGCCCATGCCGCGCGCGCGGGCTTCTACAACCTGGGTCCCGAGGACCTGCCCGACACCGTTGATCTGGGCCTGGCTATCCAGAAGACCGGCGAGAGCGCCGCCGTGCCGCTGGAAGCTTTCAGCCTGGTCGGTCGCCGCCGCGAGGTGCTGCGCCGCAACTGGCGCAAGGCCGGGGAGGGCGGGGCGGCCTTCGAGGTCCTGCCGGTCGGCGCGGCCGCGGCGATCATGGACGAGCTGAAGGCGATCTCGGACGTCTGGCTCTCTCACCACGCCGGCGGCGAGAAGAGCTTCTCGATGGGCGGCTTCGACCCGCGCTACGTGGCCGAGTTCCCGGTGGCGGTGGTGCGGGGCGAGGAGGGCAAGATCGTCGCCTTCGCCACCCTGTGGCTGACGGCCTGCAAGACTTCGTTCTCGATGGACCTGATGCGCTATTCCGACGAGGCGCCCAAGAACGTCATGGACTACCTGTTCGTCGAGTTGCTGCAGTGGGGCAAGGACGAGGGCTACCAGGCGTTCGAGTTCGGCGTCGCGCCGCTGGCGGGCCTGGAGGATCGCCCTTTGGCGCCGATCATGTCGCGCGTGGGCCGGCTGCTCTACGAGCGCGGCGAGGAGATCTACAATTTCCAGGGCGTGCGGCGGTACAAGGACAAGTACGACCCCGTCTGGCAGCCGCGCTACATTGCCGCGCCCCACAAATGGGCCATCCCCTTCCTGCTCGCCGACATCGGCCTGCTGTCCTCAGGGGGCATGTCAGGGCTGACGAAACGGCCCAAGAAGGCGCCTGCGACTCCTGCGACCTAGTAGCGCTGCTGGTTGCCGGTCTGGACGCCCACCAGGTTCAGCAGGTGCACCATCATCAGCATGAAGGCGATCACGCAGACCATCATGAGGGGACGCCATGGCATCATGCGCGGACCCTTTAAAACATTGATCGGACGCGCGCCGCGCCAGCCGCAGAAGACGGCCAGGATCAGGAACGCAGCCGCGGCGACGATCGTTAGGGTCAAGTCCATGGCCGCTTCTAGGCCTGCGACAATCGGCCTGGCAAATGGTTAACATGCGTTAACCCCCTTGCGTTTTAACCACGCTACAGAATCTTGGGACTCCGTTCCGATTCCTCCACAATGAATCGTCTGGCCACTACATCTGGCGTTTTGGTCGCGTTTACACCCCAGGAATCGGTGACTAGCGTTTTCCTCAGATGCGAGGAGATCGATTCGCAATGACTGCGGCGTCGCCATGGAGCGTTAAGGGGATCGACCCCAAGGCACGAGAGGTCGCTAAAGACCTCGCGCGTCGCTCCGGCATGACTCTGGGCGAATGGCTCAACCGGATGATCATCGAGGGCGATGGTCTGGGTTCGGAGCAGAATACCGGTTCCGAAAATACGCCGAACCGCGCCTATCTGGAAATCGTCAAGGGCGACGCGCCCTCGCGCATAGAGATCGCCGAACACCCGGCGGACGAGGTCGGCCGCGTGGCCGTGGCCCTGGACCGCCTGACCCAGCGCATCGAGGCCGCCGAAGGCCGCAACGCCGCCGCCATTTCCGGCATCGACCACTCGGTCCGCGACGCGCTCACGCGCTTGGGACAGTCCGAGCGTGAACAGATCGCCGTCGCCGCTCGTTTCGAAGGCGCTGTGGACGAGCTTAAGACCGAGCAGAGCCGCGCGACCGAGCGCGTGCGCCGCATCGAGACCGAGGCGGCTGGCCCGCGTTCGGCCGAGGCCCTGCGCGCGCTGGAGGGCGCTCTGGGTAAGGTCGCCGGCCATCTCTATGACGGCGAGGCCCGCACCCGCGAGGCGATCGCCGCCCTGGAAGCCCGCCTCAACGAACAATCAGCCGCTGCTCCCCAGGATCCGTCCGCCCTGGTCGACGCCGTCGTGGCGCGCCTGTCCGAACGCCTTGAAGCCGCCGAGACCCGCACCAGCGAGGCCCTGCGCGAAATGAGCTCGTCGTTCTCGGCCCTGGACCAGCGCATGGGCGCGGTCGAGGGCGCCAACCCGGCCGCCGGCGTGCAGGAACGCCTGGACAGCCTGGCCGCCACCCTGACCCAGAAGATGGAAGCCGCTCGGGTCGAGATGGCCGCCAAACTGCGCGACACCGCTGACGGCCGCTTCGACCGCATGGAGCGCAAGCTGGGCGAGATGGCCGCGCATGTGCAGGCCGCCGAGCAGCGCTCGGCCCAGGCCATCGAGCGCATGGGCCGTGAGGTGGTCGGCGTCGCCGACGCCTTCAACCGCCGCGTCCAGGCCGCCGAGCAGCGCAACGCCACCGCTATCGAGCAGGTCGGCGGGGAAGTGGCGCGCATCGCCGCCACCGTCGAGCACAAGCTGAACCGCAACGACAGCGTCCAGGCTCAAGCCCTGGAAAAGCTGGGCAGCGAGATCGCCCGCATCACCGAGAAGCTGGCCGAACGCATCGGCAGCGCCGAGCGCCGCAACGCCCTGGCCATCGACGATGTCGGCGAGCAGGTCGCCCGCGTCACCGAACGCCTGAACCAGCGTCACGAGCGGTCCAGCCAGGAGTTGGTCGACCGCATCCGCCAGAGCGAGGAGCGCACGCTCCGCATGCTGGAGGAAGCGCGCGAGAAGATCGACACCCGCCTGCACGACGCCGCTCGCAAGCTGGAGGCCGCTCCGGCCACCGCGCCCGTCGCGGCGGCCCCGGCCACCGCGCCGGCCCGCGCCGCCCCGCCGCCGGTCTCGCCGTTTGAAGAAAGCTACTTCAGCCAGGCCGCCTCGTTCAGCGGCCATGAGGAAGAAGAGCAGGACGTCTTCGTCGCGCCGGCGCCGTCGCGCGCCCCGGCCCCCTCGTATGCCGAGGACATCGCCGAGTTCCCGGCCGCCGAGCCGGAAGACCGCAACTTCGGCCACGACGACTACGCCCTGGCCGACGGCTTCGAGCCGGAAGCGCCGCGCTATGAGATCGAACCGGACGTTTCCGACTTCGCCCCGGCCGAACCTGCCCGTCCGATGTCGACCCGCGACATCATCGAGCAGGCCCGCGCCGCCGCCCGCGCCGCGGCCGCTGCTGACGCCAAGGGCGGCGGCAAGGCCAAGCCGGAAAAGAAGGGCAAGGCCGGGAAGGCCGAGAAGTCGGGCGCGTCGCTGTTCAGCGGCTTCGGCTTCGCCGGCAAGAAATCCAAGAACCGCCTGGGCGCCACTGTGGCGACCGTGGCGGTGGCCATCGGCTCTGCGGCTGTCGTAGGCGCCGGCGTCGGCGGCCTGCTGCTGCTGAACACCGACGGCGCTGGCGCGCTGCCGCCGCGCGTGGCCAACGCCATCGCCGGTCGTAACGCCGATGTCGAGATCACCGGTCCGGAAGCCGACACCACGCCGGGCGCGCCCCGCGCCGCCGTCGCCCTGACCGCCGGCCAGGCGACCCCGGTCGCCGCCCAGACCTCGGCCCAGCCGACCGACCAGGCCAAGGCTCTGTTCGAAGACGGCGTCCGCAAGATCGAGACGGGCGACCGCTCGGGCCTGGACGGCGTCAAGAAGGCCGCCAACGGCGGCTATCCCGCCGCCCAGTTCTACCTCTCGAAGATGTTCGAGGCCGGCAAGGGCATGAAGCAGGACATGCCGGAGGCCCGCCGCTGGAGCGAGCGCGCGGCCGCCGGTGGCGACCCGCGCGCCATGCACAACCTGGCGCTCTACTATTTCAAGGGCGAGGGCGGTCCGCGCAACGTGACCACCGCCGCGACCTGGTTCCGCAAGGCCGCGGACCTGGGCCTCGTCGACAGCCAGTTCAACCTGGCCCAATTGTACGAAGGCGGCTACGGCGTCAGCCAGAACCCGGCCGAGGCCTACAAGTGGTACGTGATCGCCGGCCGAGCCGGTGACGCCACCGCCCGCAGCCGCGCCACGGCTCTGCGCGCCCAACTGACGGCCGAGGCCCAGCAGACCGCCGACCGCTCGGCCCAGGCCTTCCGTCCGCAGACGCAAGCCACGGCCAGCCTGTCGCCCAGCGCCGCCCCGGCCGCCAACGCCAATCTGGGCATGGCCCAGCGGGTGCTGTCGCAACTGGGCTATTACCAAGGTCCGCGCGACGGCGTCGCTTCGCCGGCCCTGCGCATGGCCATCCAGGCCTATCAGCGCGACCAGGGCCTGCCCTCGACCGGCAGTGTCGACGGCGAGACCCTGAACAAGCTTTCGGTCTACGCGCGCTAGAGCTTTCTCCTCCCCCTTTGGGGGAGGTGGCCCAAAGGGCCGGTGGGGGCAGCTCGGCATCGGCCGGCGATGCCCCCTCAGTCGCTCTGCGACAGCTCCCCCAGGGGGGGAGCAGATTCATATGATTGACCGCTCCGTCTGAGCCCGGCAATCAGGGATAACCCTGACGCCGCAAGGGCCGCGCGAGCTTTGCACTTCTACCTTCCCATCGCCGAGGTCTCGGTGAATGCGCTGCTGCTGGTGGTGCTGGGAGGGCTCGTGGGCTTCATCTCGGGCATGTTCGGCATCGGCGGCGGCTTTCTGATGACGCCGGTGCTCGTGTTCTTAGGCATCCCGCCGGTCGTGGCCGTGGCCAGCGAGGCCAACCACGTCGCCGCCTCGTCGGTCTCCAGCGTCATCGCCTACAGCAAGAAGCGGTCGGTCGATTTCAAGATGGGCGCGGTGCTGGCCAGCGGCGGGGCGATCGGCTCGTTCGCCGGGGTCGAGGTGTTCCGCTGGCTGCGCCTGATCGGCCAGGCGGACCTGGCGGTGTCGGTCTCGTACCTGCTGTTCCTGGGCGTGATCGGCGCGTTGATGCTGGCCGAGTCGGTGGGCGCGATCCTGCGTCGCCGCAAGGGCCAGCCGCCCAAGCCGCGCCGCGACCGCCGGCCGATGCTGCTCTACGCCCTGCCGTTCAAGGTCCGCTTCCCGCGCTCGCGCCTCTATATCAGCGTCATTCCGCCGGTGCTGCTGGGCGTGTTCGTCGGCATCCTGTCGGCGGTGATGGGTGTGGGCGGCGGCTTCATCCTGGTGCCGGCCATGATCTACCTGCTGCGCATGCCAGCGCCGGTGGTCGTCGGCACCAGCCTGTTCCAGATCGTCATCACCACCTCGCTGACCAGCGTGCTGCAGGCCGGCCGCAACCAGACGGTCGACATCGTGCTGGCGACCCTGCTGCTGCTGGGCGGGGTGATCGGGGCCCAGCTGGGCGCGCGGGCCTCGGGCCGCTTCCGCGCCGAGGAGCTGCGGGCGCTGCTGGCCCTTTTGGTGCTGCTGGTCGGCCTGCGCATGGGCGCGGACCTCTTCATCAAGCCCGAGGAAGCCTTCGTCATCATGACGGGAACGGCGCGATGATCCCCTTGGTGGAAGCACCTCCCGCGCCGGCCGTTTCGGCCGCCCTGACCGACACCGAGATCCGGGTCAGTTCCGGCTTCCGCGGCGCGCGGATCGTGCTGTACGGCGCGGTCTTCGATCCCAAGGACCGGCCCAGCGACATCGTCGTCATCGTGCGCGGCCCAGACCAGCCGCTGCGCATCGCCCGCAAGACCCAGGTCGCCGGCCTGTGGCTGAACAGCCGTCCCGTCGTCTTCCATGGCGCGCCCGGCTTCTACCGCGTGGCCTCGACCCGCAAGCTGCAGGACATCGCCGGCTTCGCGCCGCTGCGCCACCTGGGGGCGGGCCTGGAGCACCTGGCCATCGCCGCGCCGCTGGAGCAGCGGGTCGAGACCACCTATGGCGTCCGCGACGTGGTGGTCAGCCGACTCGGCGCCGACTATCTGGACTGGCGACGCGCCGTGCTGCGCCTGAAGGAGAAGGCCGGCCTTTACGCCGCCGACCCGCAGGGCGTCCGCTTTGTGGACAAGGGCCTGTTCCGCGCCCAGCTGGATTTGCCCGCCGAGGCTCCGATCGGCCAATACACCGCCCGGATCGTCCTGTTCCAGGACGGAAAACCCATCTCGATCCGCGACCGCACCCTGGTGGTCGAGAAGGCGGGGGCCGAGCGGGCGCTGTACGTCTTCGCCAAAGATCGTCCGTGGACCTATGGGCTCGTGTCGGTAATAGTCGCGCTCGGGGCAGGGTGGGCCGCTTCGGCAGCCTTCCGAAGGAGTTGAGTCATGAACGAGTCCGCGGGGGTGCGGACGCCGGCGCCGCCGGCGGTATGGGTCTTTGGTCTATCGACCCTTATTCCCTTCTTCATCGCGTCGATGCTGTTCTGCTATGGCCCCGCGCCCATCCGGAAGTCGGCGCTGCTGGGCCTGCTGGCCTATTCGGCCGCCATGGTCTCGTATTTCGGCGGCGTGCGCAGCGGGCTCGAGATCGAGAACCCGAGCCCGCGCTGGTCGGTGCTGGGCGTCTCGCTGCTGTTCCCGCTGGCGGGCTTTGGCCTTCTGCTGGGCGAGCTGAAGTTCGAGCCGGCCTGGCAGTTGTCGGGCTTCCTGCTGGTGTTCCTGCTGCAATGGGTCTGGGACGTCACCGACCACGACGGCCCTACCTGGCGCCCGCGCATGCGCACCCTGCTGACCGCCGGCGCGGCGATCTCGCTGGCGTTTTCGCTGGAGCAGGCGCTGCATATGTAGCGCTGCTCAGCTTGCCGGTTTTGGGTCGATAGGATTTAATCCTATCCAGATCCGAGGCCGTCATGCGATCGACCAAGCAGCTCAGCGTCACCCTTCCCAATGAAATGGCCGCCCAGGTCCGGGCCAAGGTCGACTCTGGCGCCTATGCCAGCGAAAGCGAAGTGATCCGGGAAGGCCTGCGTGCGCTTCAGGCTCAGGAGCGGGCGCTGGAAGCTTGGCTGAAAGGCGAAGCAGCCAAGGCCTACGACGCCTTTGAAGCCGATCCGTCCCGAGGGCGTTCGAGTGAGGACATTCGAGCGAGCCTGGCCGCAGCGCACCAGCGCGCCACGAAGGCCTGATGAGCAGCGGCTATTCGATCATCTATACGCCGGAAGCGGAGGCCCAGCTTCTCGCGCTCTACCACTACCTGTCCATTGAGGCGTCGCCCGCGACGGCGGTTCGTTTTACAGACGCGATTGTTGAACGCTGCGAGGCGCTTCGAGACTTTCCCGAGCGCGGTGCGCCGCGCTTTGGCGTACGAGCAGGGCTGCGCACGCTTCCATTCCGACGCGTGACGATCACTTATGCCGTGAAGGTCAGGCAGGTGGTCATCGTCGGAATTTTCTATGGTGGTCAGGACTACGAAAGCATTCTTGGCCAGGACGACTAGTCCGGCCGCAGCGACTTCATTCCCACCGCGTGGACCCGGCTGGGTCCCAACGCCCCCGCCAGCAGCGGGCCGGCGAAGAGGTTCGAGAAGGCCTCATCCAGGATGTTCAGCCCGCCCGTGAAGGCTCCGAAGGCCGGCAGCACCAGGCGCTGGCCGTCGGTGACGAAGCAGCGGCGGCGGGTGGTGGCGCGGCCGCTGGCGACCTTGGCGGCGGGGTGCAGGTGGCCGGCGACCTCGCCCAGCTGGACGCCGGGCAGGGGTTCGTGGCGCAGGGTCAGTCCGGCGATCTGGGCTTCGTCGATGATCTCGCCCGGCAGCGCCTTGGGACCGTCGGCGTCGTGGTTGCCCACGGCCCAGACGAGCTCGCGGCCCACGGCCAGGCCTTCCAGGCGCTTGTAGTCGTCGGCCGCCAGGCGGGCCTCGCCGTCGCCGTCGTGGAAGCTGTCCCCCAAGAAGATCAGCCGCGCGGGCGAGAGCAGGGCGATCTCGCGGTCCAGGCGGTCCAGGGTCTCGCGCGTGTCGTAGGGCGGCAGCATCTGGCCAAAACGCGCGGCGTAGCTGCTGCCCTTCTCGAAGTGCAGGTCGGCGACGACCAGGGCGCGCTCGCGCTCCAGCCACAGGCCGCCCGACCAGCGCAGCATGACCTCGACATTGGACAGGTCGATCCGCAGGCCGCCGCAGGTGGAAGGGGAAAAGCGGGTCACGACATGGCCTCGGCGATCAGGTCTTCTTCCGCTTCGGTCAGGATCATCTCGCCGGCGGCGTCGCCGGGGGCGCGCTCGCGACCGATCTCCAGCATGATCGGCACGGCGAAGGGCGAGACGCGGTCCAGCTGGACGTGGCGGATATGGCCGCGCACGCGGGCCAGCATGTCGCCCAGGCGGGCGATGTCGAGCATGCCGGTGGCCGCGTCGTGGCGGGCGCAGCGCAGCATCAGGTGGTCGGGTTGGTGTTTGCGCAGCACGTCGTAGATCAGGTCGGTCGAGAAGGTCACCTGCCGTCCGGACTTCTCGGCGCCGGGGTGGCGGCGCTCGATCAGTCCGGCGATCAGGGCGCAGTGCTTGAAGGCCCGCTTCATCATGAAGCTCTCGTCGAGCCAGGCCTCCAGGTCGTCGCCGAGCATGTCCTGGGCGAACAGTTCGTCGAGATCGAGGCCGTCCATCGGCCGCAGCGACCAGATGTTCACCGCGTAGTCGTTGCAGACGAAGCCCAGCGGCCCGACGCCCAGCCGGTCCAGCCTTCGGGTCAGCAGCATGGCCAGGGTGGTGTGGGCCAGGCGCCCGTCGAACGGATAGCAGACCAAGTGAAAGCGCTTGCCGCGCTGGAAGGTCTCCAGCAGCATCTCGCCCTCGCCGGGGATGGCCGAGCGGACCTTCTGCCAGGAGAGCCATTCCTGGACGTCCGGCGGCAGGGCGGTCCACTCGGTCTCGTCGTGCATCATCTGGCGCACGCGGCTGGCCAGATAGGTGGACAGCGGGAACTTCGAGCCGCCCCAGCTGGGCATCTTCGGATCGTCGTTCGGCGCTGGGCTAACGAAGGCGTCAGCGCCGACCATGCTATTGTAACGCCAGACCTGGCCGGCGAAGACGAAGGTGTCGCCCGGCGTCAGCTGCTCGAAATAGCCTCCCTCGGCCTCGCCGATCTTTCTTCCGCCGCGCGCGCGATCAGCAAAAGTGGAAACCGGTTTTGCGGCTGATGGCGCGCCACTCTTAGAAGGCGCGCCTCCTGGGCGCGACGGACGTTTGCCGCCGCCGATGCGGATGTTGATCATGCCGGGCGTGACGATGACGCCGACATTCATCCGGTGTTGCTGCCGGGCGTGGCCGTCACGGGCGGTCCACAGGCCGTCCTGGGTCTGCACGATGCGGCGGAACTTGTCGTAGGTGCGCAGGGCGTAGCCGCCGGTCGAGACGAAATCGACGACGGTCTCGAAGTCTTCCCAGGAGAGTTCGGCATAGGGCCCAGCCGAGCGGACCTCGTCATAGAGGTCGGTCAGCTTGAAGGGCTCCGAGCATGCGCAGCCCATGATGTGCTGGGCCAGGACGTCCAGCGCGCCGACACGCGGCGGATCGCCGTCCAAGTGGTTTTCCAGGATGGCGTCGGCGGCGGCGCGGCACTCCAGCATCTCGAAGCGGCTGGCGGGCACGAACAAGGCGCGGCTGGGCTCGTCCAGGCGGTGGTTGGCGCGGCCGATCCGCTGGACCATCCGCGAGGCCCCCTTCGGCGCGGCCAGCTGGATGACGAGATCGACGTCGCCCCAGTCGATGCCCATGTCCAGGGTCGAGGTGCAGACCACGGCCCGCAGCGCGCCGCGCGCCATGGCGGCCTCGACCTTGCGGCGCTGTTCGGCCGACAGGCTGCCATGGTGCAGGGCGATCGGCAGGCCGTCGTCGTTCAGCTCCCACAGGCGCTGGAACGCGAATTCGGCCTGGAAGCGGGTGTTGACGAAGATCAGCGCCGTCTGGCTCTGCTTGATGATCTCGTAGACCTCGGCCATGGCGTGCTCGGCGGTGTGGCCGGCCCAGGGCACGCGACCGCCGGAGACCAGCACCTCGACCACCGGCTGCGCGCCGCCCGAGCCGAGGACGAGGTCGACCGCTTCGCCCGCGCCCAGCCACTTTCGCACCAGGTCCGGGTCGTCGACCGTCGCCGACAGGCCCACCCGCCGCATGTTCGGCGCGAACTGCTGCAGGCGGGCCAGATCCAGCGCGAGGAGATCGCCGCGCTTGGACGGCCAGATGGCGTGGGCCTCGTCGATGATCACGCAGCGCAGGTCGGCGAAGTAGTCGCGCGCGCCCTCCCAGGCGCAGAACAGAGCCAGCTGTTCGGGCGTGGTCAGCAGGATGTCCGGCGGCTTGATGCGCTGGCGGGCCTTGCGGCTTTCGCCGGTGTCGCCGGTGCGGCTTTCGGCCACGATCGGCAGGCCCATCTCGCGGATGGGGGTCAGCAGGTTCCGCTCGACATCGACGGCCAGGGCCTTCAGCGGCGAGATGTAAAGGGTGTGGATGCCGGCGGGCGTGTTACGCGGCGGACGCTCGGCCAGCTCGATCAGGCTGGGCAGGAAGCCGGCCAGGGTCTTGCCGCCGCCGGTCGGGGCGATCAGCAGCGCCCCGCGGCCGGCCCGGGCCTTGTCCAGCATGGCCAGCTGATGGGCGCGAGGGCTCCAGCCGCGGGCGGCGAACCAGTCTCGGAACTTCGGGGGGAGGGCGTCAGCCGCGAGCATTGATCGCGATATAGCATGTTCCCCTTCTGTTTCACCTGTCTTTTGAACCCGTCTCGGGCGAGTCGGGTTGCGTGGCGGCGCAGAGGAAGGTGTCTGGCTTGACGCCCCGTCCGTCAGTGCGACGATCCGGGGACAGTGGGGTGCGATGCGTAAGAGAGTTCTGCCCGCGATGTTGGCCTTGGCGCTGTCGGTCTCCGGCGGCGTGGCCTTCGCGCGGGCGGATGCGGGGCCCTCAATCGAAAGGGATAGGGCCAAGGCCTCCTTCGAGGCAGCGCTGCGCGACGCCCAGGGCGGCGACGCCACCCGCTATGTCGACCTGGCCATGCTCTATCTGGAAGGCCAGGGCGTGACCCGCGACGTGCCCAAGGCCCTGGCCTGGCTGCGCAAGGGCGTGGCGGGTGGCGACACCGACGCCATGGTCGAGCTGGGCAATGTCTATTTCGATGGGGCCGACGGGGTTCCCAAGGACCGGCGCGCGGCCTTCACGCTCTATAGCGAAGCCGCCCGGCGCGGCGATCCGAACGGCATGTACAATGTCGGGGCCAGCCATGAGGGCGGCGGCGGCCTGCCCGAGAACACGCGCCTGGCCTTCGCCTGGTATCTGAAGGCCGCCGAGGCCGGCTCGGCGCGCGGGGCCTACAGCGCCGGCGAGGCCTATCTGGCCGGCTCTGGCGTGCGTCGGGACAACGCCAAGGGCGTGGCCATGCTGCGCCGGGCGATCCAGATGGGCTCGGCCGACGCCATGAACGCGATGGGGCGGCTGTACTCGGAAGGCTCGGGCGTGAAACAGGACCACGCCGAGGCCGTGCGTCTCTACACCGCCGCCGCCAGCAACGACCTGGCCGCCGGCATGTCGAACCTGGGCGTCGTGCACCACAATGGCGAGGGCGTGCCGGTCAACTACACCGAGGCCATGCGCTGGTTCCAGCGGGCCGCCGATCACGGCTATCTGGAAGCCTGGTACGACCTGGGCATCATGTGCGAGCGCGGCCACGGCATCGCCGCCAACGAAGAGCTGGCCCTGATCATGTACCGCAAGGCCGCGCAGAGCGACGAGCCCGACCTGCGCCGCAAGGCCCAGAAGGCGGTCAACCGGCTGCTGGGCCTGGACGACGAGGAAGACGACGGCTCGATCGGCTAGCGTTCTTATTCTGTTTCGCGCCGGTTTTTGCTAACAGACTCGCGTGACTGCTTTCCCCCCGACTCTGGACCTGGCGCCCGCCCTGGTCGTCCTGCCTGGACCGCGCGCCGGCGTGGCCGATGGCGCGGACGAGGGGCGAATGCTGCGTCCGCCGGATGCGCGGGACCTGTTCGAGCACGGCCCGGTGCTGGTGGCCCACGCGGCCATGACGGCCCGCCGCCTGAACCTGTCGCCGCCGTCGCGTCACACCCGCCTGTTCGACGTGCTGGAGCTCTACGCCTTCGTCCGGCCGGCGACCTTCTGCGCGCCCTCGGCGGTGGGCCTGGCCATGGCGCTGGGCCTGCGCGAGCCGCACGGCGCGGCGCAGCAGGCCCAGAGCCTGCGCGAGAGCGCCGACGCCCTGCTGCGCGAGCTGGCTCTGACGCCGGTCCCCTCGCGCGAGGAAGCCCTGGCCGTCGCCGAGACCCTCGCCAAGGCCGGCTGGTCGTGGGGCCCAGCGGTGATCGGCGCGCTGCGCTCGGTCCAGGCCGGCAACCACTTCCGGGGCTCGGGCCTGGACGTCTGGGCGCGTCTCTTGGAATGGGAAGACCAGGCCCCGCCCGGCGAGGCCGGCTCGCGGCCAATCGACCCCGAACGGGCCGGCGAGCGCCTGGCCCAGCTGCTGCAACGCTCGGGCCTGGAGGAGGTGCGCGAGGCCCAGGCGACCTTCGCCAAGGAGGCCGCCTTCGCCTTCCAGCCCCGCGAGCGCGAGGGCGAGCCGCGCATGATGCTGGCCGAGGCTGGCACGGGCGTCGGCAAGACCCTGGGTTATCTGGCCCCGGCCTCGCTGTGGGCCGAGGCCAATGGCCCGTCGGTCTGGGTCAGCACCTATACGCGCGCCCTGCAGCGCCAGATCGAGCGCGAGAGCCGGTCGATCTATCCCGACCCCAAGGAGCGGGCCAAGAAGGCCGTCGTCCGCAAGGGGCGCGAGAACTACCTGTGCCTGCTGAACTTCCAGGAGCAGATCAACAGCGCTCAGCTGGGCAATGGCGACCTGATCGGCCTGGCCCTGACGGCGCGCTGGACCCGCGCGACCCGCGACGGCGACATGACCGGAGGCGACTTCCCGGCCTGGCTGCCGACGCTGAGCGCGGTGCCGCCCTCGGCCCAGGCCAGCCCGTCGAACCTGGTCGACCGGCGCGGCGAGTGCATCCACGCGGGCTGCCAGCACTATCGCATCTGCTACATCGAAAAGGCCGTGCGGGCGTCCAAGCGCGCCGATCTCGTCATCGCCAACCACGCCCTCGTTTTGACGCAAGCCGCCTTCGACGGCGCGCGGACGGCGCGGGGGCTGAAGAGCGACGGCGAGACGACCAGCCTCAAGCGCATCGTCTTCGACGAGGGCCATCACCTGTTCGAGGCCGCCGACAGCGCCTTCTCGGCGGCCTTGTCAGGCGCTGAAGCCGCCGAGCTGCGCCGCTGGATCCGGGGACCCGAAGGCCGTGGCCGGCGGGGCAGGGGGCTCGAAGCGCGTTTGCTCGACATCCTGGGCGACCGCGAGGGCGCGCGCGGGGCGATGAACCAGGTGATCCAGGCCGCCGCCGCCCTGCCGGGCGAAGGCTGGTCGGGCCGGGTCGCGCCGCCCGACGGCCAGATCAATCCGATCGGGCCGATCGAGAACTTCCTGGTCGCGGTGATCGAGCAACTGCGCGCCCGCACCAGCGACCGGGGTGGGGCGGAGCTGGGCTTGCAATGCGACGCGCGCCCGGCCACCGACCTCGTCCGCGAGCGCGCGCCGGAAGCGGCCAAGGCCCTGGCCGCCATCGAGGCGCCGCTGCTGGCCCTGGCCCGCGCCCTGGAAGACGTGCTGGACGAGGACGCCGAGCACCTGGGGCCCTCTGAACGCGCTCGGATCGAAGGCGCGCTGCGGGGGCTGGACCGCCGCGCCCGCATGACCCTGCCGGCCTGGCGCTCGATCCTGAAGGCGATCGAGGACGACGACGTCGAGCCGACCGAGACCGATCCGGACTTCGTCGACTGGTTCGAGGCCACCTTCCTGTATGGCCGGGTCGTCGACGCCGCCTGCCGCCGCCACTGGGTGGACCCGACCGAGCCGCTGCGCGCGGCGGTGCTGTCGCCGGCCCATGGGGTGCTGGTGACCAGCGCCACCCTGGTCGATCCGGCGCTGGAAGATCCCTTCGCCCTGGCCGAGATGCGCACGGGCGCGGCGCGCCTGCCGTCCGCGCCCAAGGTGCTGCGCCTGGCCTCGCCGTTCGACTACGAGAACAACGCCAGGGCCTACGTCGTCACCGATGTGAACAAGGAAGACCCGCGCCAGGTCTCGGCCGCCATGCGCGAGCTGTTCCTTGCTGCGGGTGGTGGTGGTTTGGGCCTGTTCACCGCCATCCGCCGCCTGAAGGCCGTGCACGAGCGTATCGCCGCGCCGCTGGCCGACAACGGCCTGGCCCTCTACGCCCAGCACGTGGATCCGCTGGAGGTGGGCGCGCTGGTCGACATCTTCCGGGCCGAGGAGGACGCGTGCCTGCTGGGCACCGACGCCATCCGTGACGGGGTCGACGTACCGGGCCGCAGCTTGCGCCTGCTGGTCTTCGACCGCGTGCCGTGGCCGCGTCCGGACGTGCTGCACAAGGCCCGCCGCCTGCGCTTCGGCGGCAAGGGTTATGACGACGCCGTGGCCCGCGCCCGCATCAGCCAGGCCTTTGGCCGCCTGATCCGCCGCGCCGACGACCGGGGCGTCTTCGTCATGCTGGATGCGGCCGCGCCGACCCGGCTGTTCTCCAGCCTGCCCGAGGGCGTGACCCTTGAACGGGTAAGCCTGGTCGAGGCGATCGAGGCCACCGCCGCATTTTTGTCGAAGGATCGGTCTTAAGAACGGCTCCGCTTGTTTCGGGGTTTTTCGGATTGGTCCGTCTTTTAGGTTTGATCGTAGTCGGAGCGTTTCTGGCGGCCAGCACTGCCCACGCCGACGAGTTTGTGCGCGGTGACTGCCGCGGCGTCGTCGCGCCTAGCGCCGCCCTCAAGTACGACACGCCCGAGCATGCCCGCTGGTACAAGCGCTTCTGGACCGGCGACTGCGATCACCTTCCTCTGTGCCTGCCCGGCGCGCCCAACTGGAACGAGGTCGTGGGCAAGCTGCTGGCCAAGGGCGGCCCCAAGGAACAGCCAGCCTTGCTGCCCAAGGCGTGCCGCCTGGGCCAGCTGATCGGGCTGGAGTGGTCGCGCGACAAGAAGATCAAGCACATCACCAGTGGCGACCTGCGGGTGTTCAACAGCATGCTGGACGCTTCCGGAGATGCTTTGCGCGGCGTGGACCTGGTCGACGCGAAGGCTCGCGTCCTGACAAACACGCGCTAGGGCGCGCGCTAGACACACCCTGACTCAAAGCCGTCGAATTTCTGCAATCGGGGTGTCCTAAAAGCCCGTCAGAGGGGAGCCGGAAGTCAGTCCAGGAGCGTACCGATGATGACCCGAACCGCCGACCCCGCGATCGATGAAGCCGCCACGCCCGCGCGTGCCCGGTCCGCCCGCGCCCTGGTCCAGGCGGTCCGCTGGCGCACGGGGCTCAGCCAGGCCGACTTCGCCCGCGTGTTCCACATCGACCTGACGCTGCTGGAAGACCTGGAGCACGGCGAGGCTCGCCCCGACGCCGCCCTGACCGCTTATCTGCGGGTCATCGACCACGCGCCCCACGTCGTGCGCGCGGCCTTGGGCGAGAGCATTTCCTGAAGGCCCGGATATGTATCTGGTCCCAGAGGCGGGCGGAACCTCCGTGGTCTCGGCGCTGAAGGACCTGTTCCCGGTCGACCGCCGCCGGCCGGTCAACCGAGTGGTGTCGGTCTATCGGTACGGGCTCGGGCTGGTCGCCGGTCTATGAGGGCGACCAGGCGTCGGCCAAGGCGCTGATCGACCAGATGGTCTAATTCTATGTCTGCGAGCCCCTCCTACGAGTCGCTGGCCTGGGCCGACATGGCCTTCGCGGCGCAGTTGCCAGGCGTGCGCCGGCTGACCGTCACCCAGCCGCTGGCGCAGAACCAGAACAACATCGTCCTGTATCAATACGCGCTCGGCCGGCTGCTCGCCGAAGTGACGCCGGCCAAGACGCGTCTGATCGTCTGAAGCCCTTAGGCCTGGGCGTCCACGTATTTGATCAGCGTCGCCATGTTGGCGATGAACGCCCCCGTGGAGATGCCGATCGCCGGATGCGGATCCGGATAGGGCGAGGTGTCGTACTTGTCGCCCACCTTGGTCTCGGAGAAGTCGCCCGGCGTCGGGGTGGCGGGGCCATCGCCGATATAGGGCTGGCTGGTCGAGGTCAGGGGCGTGGGCCACCAGCCCTCGGCGTTCAGCTCGGCCGTCAGCTTGGCGACCTTGGCCGGATCGGCCTGGACGCCCTTGGTCGCCGAGCTGGACAGGTCGCCGCCCACCGTCAGGTCGTCGACCGAGAGATCCTTGACCATGAAATACTTGGGCAGCGGGCGCGTGCCCTTCAACGGCGAGTGCTTGCTGGCCTCTTCCGGACCCATGGCCTTCAGCTTCTCGTAGCGCGCGCGCATGCCTTTGACGTCGACATTGCGGAACGACGAATAGTGGGTGACCGTCTTCTCAGGGTTCTCGTCGGTGTAGTAACGGCCGTTGACGACGTTCGAGCCGGTGCGGTGCACGTACAGCGGCCGGCCGTTGCCGATCTGGATGAAGGTCGGGTAGCGCGGCTTGCCGGGCATGACGTCGTCGGGCAGGCGTACGCTGTCCAGCCAGTCCAGGGCTTCGGGCACGCGGGCGATGTACTTCGGATCGCCGGTCAACTGGTAGAAGGTCATCAGCTGCGACAGGCAACTGGCCGAGGCGTGGGTGGCGAAGGCCTTGGGCTCGTAGGTGCGGGCGCCGGCCGGCTTCAGGTCGGCGACGGTGTGCTGCAGGCCCCAGCCCGGCTGCGGCATCGGCTGCTGGCAGGCGACGTAGCAGTCCATGGCGCGGCGGATCGGGTCCAGGACGCTTTTGTCGCCCAGGGCCTGATAGACCATGATCAGGAACTCGATGTTCTCGCCGACCACGTCATCGTTGAAGGTGATGAAGCTGGTGTAGTCCGGGTTGCCGTGATGGTGGAACTCGTCCTTCAGCGGGAAGCGCTGCGGCCAGCCGCCGACCGGATACTGGCTTTCCAGCACGAACTTCAGGGCCTTGTCGAAGGCGGCCTTGTACTTGGCGTCCTTCTTCTCGACGTACATGCGCAGCATGAACTTGCAGCACTCGGCCGTGCCTTCGTCGTCGAAGGTGCAGTTGCCGTAGTAGTGCTGGAATTCCTCGAGCCGCCAGCCGTTCTTGCCGATGGTGTCGTACCACGTCTTCAGCGAGGTCTCGCCGGCCATGTCGCCAATGTAGTTCCAGCCGCCGGCGGGGTTCTGGATGGCGATCAGGGCGTCGGCGGCCTTGCAGGCGGCGTCGTAGTAATATTCGTCGCGGGTGGCGTGATAGGCGTCCAGGAACAGGTGGCCGACCGTGCCGGTGCCGGGGGGCTGCACCCAGATCATCGTCGGGAAGGCTTCCATCTCGCCCCAGCGGCGCGAGAAGTCGGGCAGGTAGCTCCAGACGTAGCCGCCCTTGTAGGCGGCCTTCTCGACCATGAACGTCGAGGCCTTCTTCATCACGTCCAGCGCCTGGGCCTTGCTGGTCTGGGCCATGCTGGCCTGAGCTTGGGCCTTGAACGGAAGACCGGCGGCCGCGAAGGCGGCGGCGGTGGTGGCCATCAGGCGGCGACGGGAGATGGGGCTGAGCGGCATGCGGTAAACTCCGGCTGGCGCGGAGCCGTCATCGTACCGGAAGGGTCAGGCCAAGGGGCAAGCCTTAGAAGCGTTCCTCCCGGGCCGATAAGGGCCCCGTCGTCTTGTAGCGACGATCTCCGTTCAGCTTGCTACCGGTGTCATTGATTTGACCACCCATTTTTGCGACCGGTCCCATCAGCGGGGGCAAGTGCGGCGCCTCGTCGCGGGGGAAATCGGAGTTTCCGGTCGAGCCCATTGATTGCAAACGATTTCTAGCTTGACCAGATCCTCAAAATGGGGCCTGCGACAGGGCGACGCGTTGCCTGCCGATCTGCGTTCGGCGAAATAGGCGTCATCAGTTTTGAGGCGACGCCGCCGCGCTTGTGTTTCAGCGCCGCCGACGCCGTCCTGTTGGGGAACAGGACAACGCCCCCCGAGCCTCAGGTTCGGGGGGCGTTTTCATTTCCAGCTATCCTTGGATTTTAACATTCTGTGACAATCGGGCGCACGCCAAACCTTGGTTAACGAACCGTGTGCGTCCAGCGGTCGCATGGCGGCGTCGTTCATGTCCTGTAAACGTTTGCGACATGGGGAACCGAAACGATCACCTGACGGAAGCCGAGCGTCTCGAGCGTCAAGCCGAGATCGCCGACAACGCTCACGCTCGGGCGGCGCTGCTGCGCATGGCCCAGGCGTCGCGCGGCGCGGCGGCCCTGCTGGGCATGTTCGAGGCGTCCTATGACGACGTCCCGTTCAAGAGCCTGAACAGCTAGGCGTCCAGGCAGACGGCCACGCAGCGCCTGGCCAGCTCTTCCGTCGCATCCAGGAACGGGACCGACAGGTCCGACGCCGACAGCACCAGCGGCACTTCCGTGCAGCCCGCTATGACGCTCTGCGCGCCCTTGCCGACCAGGCGATGGGCCAGGGCGGCCATGGTCTCGCGGGAGGCCTCGCCGACGTCACCCTGTTTGATGCGATAGAGCAGGGCCATGAACTCGACCTGCTCGTGGTCGTCCAGCATCACCACCTCCAGCCCCATGTGCGAGAAGCGATCGCGGTAGAGGCTCAGCGCCAGGCTGGTGCCCAGCACGCCGACGACGGTCGCGCCCTTGGCCTGGGCGGCCAGGCCGGCGGTCTCCAGCATGTCGACCAGCGGAAGGCCCGAAGCCCGGACCTCCGCGACATAGGCGTGGGCGGTGTTGCAGGCGATGGCCAGCACCTGGGCCCCGCCGTCGCGCAGGCCGGTCGCCATGGCCGCTAGGACTGGGCCCGGATCCGACGTACTGACATTTCGGTCCGGCACGTGCGGATTGATGTCGACCAGCACCCGCAGGTGATCCTGCTCGCGCTTGACCGGCGTGGCGGCCTGCAGCTTCGCAAGAAAGTCCAAGGTCGCCGCCGGACCCATGCCGCCTAGAACCCCGAGGATCTTGCTCATCAGAGCGCGGGCTCCAGGATGCTCTGATAGCCGAACAGGCCCTGCGCGCCGCCGGTGTGCAGGAACACGACCCGCTCGCCCTTGAATGCGCCCTTGGCGGCCTGGTCGATCAGGCCCTTCAGCGCCTTGCCCGAATAGACGGGATCGAACAGCAGGCCTTCGGCGCGGGCGGCCAGGGTCAGGGCGTCGATCACGCCCTGGTCGACCAGGCCATAGCCTTCGCCGACATAGTCGCAGTCGGCCACGACGGCCTCGCGTTTCACGCGGCCGGCGGCGCCGATCTTCTCAGCGGTGGCGACGGCCAGGTTGAAGACGTTTTCTTCCTGCTTGGGCCTGGGCGCGCGGACGCCGAAGCCCAGGATGGGCACGTCGACCGACAGGGCCGCGAAGCCCGCGACCAGGCCCGCATGGGTGCCGGCGCTGCCCGTGGCGGTGACCAGGCGGTCGATCTTCAGGTCCATCTGGTCGGCCTGTACGACCAACTCGCGGGCGCAGTCGACATAGCCCAGGGCGCCGACGGTATTCGAGCCGCCGCCGGGGATGACATAGGGCTTGCCGCCGCGCTGACGGACGCTTTCCGCCGTGCTTTCCAGCTCGGCGACCATGTCCGTGCCGCCGGGCGCATAGCGGATCGCCGCGCCCATCAGCTTGTCCAGCAGGACGTTGCCGTTGCCCATGTAATCGGACGCCTTGGAGCCGGTGCGCTCCTCCAGGATCACCTCGGTCTTGAGACCAAAGCGCGCGCCGGCGGCGATGGTCTGGCGGACGTGGTTGGACTGGACCGCGCCTTGGGTGACCAGGGTGTCGCACCCTTGCGCCAAGGCCTCACCCAGCAGGAACTCCAGCTTGCGGGTCTTGTTGCCGCCGCCGGCCAGGCCCGTGCAATCGTCGCGCTTGACCCAGAGATCGATGCCCAGCTCGGCGCCCAGGCGGGGCAGGGGCTCCAGCGGCGTCGGCAGGTGGGCGAAGCGGGCGCGAGGGAAGCGGGCGAGATGCATGAGGCGCGGTTCCTGAAGGGGCTCGCCGCCTCTGTTAGCACGCCTCAGGCAAAGCGCGAGCTAGCGCTTGCCGGCGGCCGCGGCCGTTTCCTTCTGCGCGCGGATCTGCTCGGCCTTGCGCTGGTATTGCTTCTGGACGGCGGCGACCAGCTCGGTGGGCGGCACGTCCTCGATCGGACCGCCGTCCCGCCCGCCGGTATTGGCCTGGAACCGATACCAGCCTCGCAGGGTGTCGCATTGTATCCTGGGGATACGGCTGCCGAGCGGTTTGCGGTCCAGGCAGACCACGCGGTCGGGCTGCTTTTTCAGCAGGTCGTTCAGGCCGTCTGTGATCTCCAGTCTGGACGGGATCTCCGGAGCCTTCTTGCCGTCGATCACCAGCGGAGAGACGAGATTGCCGGGCGGCGTCGGGGCGGGGTCCTGGACGGCCAACAGGGTCACGAGGGCGAGAAGCAACATGCGGAGGCTTCCTTGAAAGCTTCGCGATGGTGAACCTGGGTGGGATCGTTCGCAACCTTAAATTTAGGTCGAGCGATTCGCGCGCAAAGCTTGGAATCCCTGTCGGGCCGGGCCTGGACGGTGCTATGATGGAGATCATGAGGCCGGCCCCGAGACCGGCCCAGGGAGGACGACATGAACCGTATGTTCCCGCTCGTCGCGCTCGGCGCGGCGGCGCTTCTTTCCGTTGCTGGCGCTGCCGGCGCTTCGAACCTGGTGATCGGCAGTGGCTCTGCCCAGGAATGCTCCGACGCCGCCCTCAAGGGCCGCGCGGACAGCCGCTCGGTCCTGGCCTGCACCACGGCCTTGCAGGTCGAGACCCTGAACTTCCGCGATCGGGCCCGCACCTATGTGAACCGCGGCGTGCTGCAGATGCGCCAGCGCCAGTTCGGCGCCGCCCGCGCCGACTTTGACCAGGCCTCGACCATCGATCCCAACCTGGGCGAGGCCTACGTGAACCGCGGCGCGACCTTTGTCGGGGAAGACCGCTATCGCGAGGGCGTCGAGCAGATCGACAAGGGCCTGGCCATGGGCGTGAAGGATCCCGAGAAAGCGTTCTTCAATCGCGGCCTGGCCAATGAAGGCCTGGGCGACCTGAACGCGGCCTATCGCGACTATAACCGCGCTTCGGCGCTGGCCCCAGACTGGCTGGCGCCGAAGACCGAGCTCGCGCGTTTCACGGTCAAGCGGCCCTGACGCGTCCGGCGCGTCGTCGGCCGGCCAAGTCGAAAGGTGTGTCGACGAGGAGTATCCGATGACGCGTGGGCTTCTATTGCTGACGGCCAGCTTGGCGACGCCGACCTTTCCGCCTCCAGTCGGCAGCTCGGGCGCTTGACGGCGCAGGCTCTGGCCGAGAGCAATACGCGCATGCGGGCCATCCGGCCGGCCAGCGAACCGAAGTAACCCCAGACGCGAGGATCCTATGGAGTGGGAAGGCGGCCGCCGGTCCGGCAACATCGAGGACCGGCGGGGCATTGGGCCTGTGGGCGTCGCCGGCGGCGGCCTGGGCGCGGTAGTGCTGGCCGCGATCGGCTACTTCGTGTTCGGCATCGATCCGCGCACGACCCTGGAGGCGACCCAAGGTCTGCGGCAGCCCGCCCAGCAGGAAGGCGTGCGGGGCGAGGTCAGCGACCGCGACGGCCGCTTCGTCGACGTGATCGAGACCTCCAACCGCGAGGTCTGGACCCCGATCTTCCGCAACGAAGGCGTCGATTATCGGCCGCCCGAGGCGATCGTGCTCTACAAGCAGGCCACCGGCACCGGCTGCGGCACGGGGCAGTCGGCCATGGGGCCGTTCTATTGTCCGGCCGATCAGAAGGTCTATCTGGACCTGTCGTTCTGGAGCGAACTGGAGACCCGCTTCGGCGCCCAGGGCGAGTTCGCCCGCGCCTATGTGATCAGCCACGAGATCGGCCACCACGTGCAGCACCTCTTGGGCGCCGACCAGCAGGCCCGCCGCCTGGGCGCGCGTGGCGAGGAGAGCGGCTCGGTGCGGCTGGAGCTGCAGGCCGACTGCTACGCCGGCGTCTGGGCCGCCCATGCGGGCAAGGCGTCGGGCGGCCAGATCGTCATCAACCGGTCCGACATCCAGGACGGCCTGGGCGCGGCGGCGGCGGTCGGCGACGACACCATCCAGAAGCGCAGCCAGGGCGAGGTCGTCCCCGACAGCTTCACCCACGGCACCAGCGCCCAGCGCATGCGCTGGTTCACGCGTGGCTACGACCAGGGTGATCCGGCCGCCTGCGATACGTTCTCGGCAGGCCGACTATAGAGGCAGATTGCCTCCACAAGTAAGACGGTGATCCGTGACTATCAAAGCTGGTGACATCGTTGTGCTGAAGTCAGGCGGTCCGCGCATGACTGTCCAGACCGTTACCGGAACAACTGCACTATGTGTTTGGACGGAAAAGAATAAAACCTTCCGCGAGCCCTTCGATCTGGTGCTGTTGCGGGCGTTGAAGGTGGCTGGACCCATAACCTTCTCATTCTGAAGACGCGTCGGCAGCGCTTGACCCGCGTCAACATTGGCCTAGTGTCCGCCCATTGTTCACCGGGGGGTCGCTCGCGCGGCTGAGATTGGGCTTTGGCCCTGACCCGTAGAACCTGATCCGGGTCATGCCGGCGAAGGGAGGGAACGCGGATCGGGGCTCATCGTCCGTCCGTAAACCGACTCAAGCGCGACACGTCCGGGTCTCCTTAAAGCCGAAGGAGCGCCCGACTATGAATATCCAGACCACCATCAAATCCGTGGCCGAGACCATCTCGACCGGCCCCATCCCCGGCTCGCGCAAGGTCTACCAGGCCGGCGAGCTGTTCCCCGAGCTGCGCGTGCCGTTCCGCGAGGTGGCCGTCCACCCGTCGGCCAACGAACCGCCGGTGACCATCTACGACCCGTCGGGCCCCTATAGCGACCCGACCATCGCCATCGATATCGAGAAGGGCCTGCCGCGCACCCGCGAGGCCTTCGTCGTGGCGCGCGGCGACGTCGAACTGGTGACCGAGCCCCGCCAGGTTAAGCCCGAGGACAACGGCTTCGCCGCCGGCAAGCACCTGGCGCCTCAATTCCCGGCTGCCGACCGTAAGATCTACCGCAGCAAGCCCGGCAAGCTGGTCACCCAGCTGGAGTACGCTCGCGCCGGCATCGTTACGGCCGAGATGGAATATGTCGCCATCCGCGAGAACCTGCGCCGCGAGCAGGATCGTCCGTGCGTGCGCGACGGCGAGGACTTCGGCGCCGCGATCCCGGACTTCGTGACGCCTGAGTTCGTGCGCCAGGAAGTGGCCCGCGGCCGCGCCATCATCCCGGCCAACATCAACCACGGCGAGCTGGAGCCGATGGCGATCGGCCGCAACTTCCTGGTCAAGATCAACGCCAACATCGGCAATTCGGCCGTGCTCTCCACCGTCGCCGACGAGGTCGACAAGCTGGTCTGGGCCACGCGCTGGGGCGCCGACACGGTCATGGACCTGTCCACGGGGCGCAACATCCACAACATCCGCGACTGGATCATCCGTAACTCCAGCGTCCCCATCGGCACGGTGCCGATCTACCAGGCCTTGGAAAAGGTAAGCGGCGTGGCCGAGGACCTGAACTGGGAGGTCTTCCGCGACACCCTGATCGAGCAGTGCGAGCAGGGCGTCGACTACTTCACCATCCACGCCGGCGTGCGCCTGCCGTTCATCCCGATGACCGCCAAGCGCGTCACCGGCATCGTCAGCCGCGGCGGCTCGATCATGGCCAAGTGGTGCCTGGCGCATCACAAGGAGAACTTCCTCTACGAGCGCTTCGACGAGATCTGCGAGATCATGCGCGCCTACGACGTGTCGTTCTCGCTGGGCGACGGCCTGCGTCCGGGCTCGACCGCCGACGCCAATGACGAGGCCCAGTTCTCGGAGTTGCGCACCCTGGGTGAGCTGACCAAGGTGGCCTGGAACCACGGCGTCCAGGTGATGATCGAAGGGCCGGGCCACGTGGCCATGCACAAGATCAAGGCCAACATGGACGAGCAGCTGAAGCACTGCCACGAGGCTCCGTTCTACACCCTCGGCCCGTTGACCACGGACATCGCGCCCGGCTACGACCACATCACCTCGGCCATCGGGGCGGCGATGATCGGTTGGTTCGGCACGGCGATGCTCTGCTACGTCACGCCCAAGGAGCACCTGGGCCTGCCGGACCGCGACGACGTCAAGACCGGCGTCATCACCTACAAGCTGGCCGCCCACGCCGCCGACCTCGCCAAGGGCCACCCGGGCGCGGCGATGTGGGACGACGCCATCAGCCGCGCGCGCTTCGAGTTCCGCTGGGAGGACCAGTTCAACCTGGGCCTGGACCCCGAGACCGCCCGCAAATTCCACGACGAGACCCTGCCGAAGGAGGCCCACAAGACCGCCCACTTCTGCTCGATGTGCGGACCCAAGTTCTGCTCGATGAAGATCAGCCAGGAAGTCCGCGACTTCGCGGCCGGCAAGGCGCCCAATAGCGCTGATCTCGGGATGGCGGAGATGAGCGTGAAGTTCAAGGAACAGGGGTCGGAGATCTACCTGAAGACCGAGTAGGGGGATGTGCTTTCTTAAGGGGTGTGTATCTTTGCGGTGCGCAACCCTTGGGGCTGTAGGTGGACGATTTTGCTGATCCGGAAAAGCTAAAGGCCCTCGCCAGCTTGTTGGCGCCAGGCCTGATCATTCTGACGGTGCGGTCTTCCGTTTCGGGCGGCCCGAAACCCGACTTCAAGGATCGCATCGTCCACTACGCGGCGATCTCTTCGATTTACTATGCGGTGGCTTATCCGCTCTTCAATTGGAAGGGAGGCTTGGAAATCGACGTCGGGCTATGGCGCATCCTTCAATATTGCCTGGTTCCGCTCTTCGTCGGTATTGTCCTGGCCTATGAGGTCCAGGGGCAATGGCTTTCTCGCGTCGGGAGTCGGGTGGGCCTGTTGGTGGCTCATCCCACCGCCGCGGCCTGGGATTTCGCGTTCGAGAAAATTAGAAGCGGGACATTTATCCTGGTTACGCTGACGGACGGTTCGCAGGTCGCGGGCCTGCTAGGTGCGTTGTCATTCGCTTCATCAAGCCGGGAGGAGCGAGACCTCCTGCTCGAGCGTGTCTGGACTATCGACCAAAGCGGAAATTGGACCGAGGCTCAGCCCGCGCGGAGTATTCTGCTTTGTGGTAAGGATATACGCTACGTTGAGATTTTCTAGGGAGGTCTCATGGCTGTCGACAGCGGAAGACGGACGATGACGATGGATGGCTACAGGCCTAGGCCTCCAAGCAATCCGCCCGCCAAAGTTCAAGGCGGGTTCAAGCCCACCACCAGTCAGCATGGCGCTCCGCCGTCGGGGGGAAGCGCGGTGCGTCCAAAGCCCTAACCACATTTTCGCTGGCGCGGTCGTGCTGAGACCTTCACCGTCGCGCCCATGAAACGTCTGAGTCTCGTCGCGGCCGCCGCCGTCCTCGCCCTGTCCACGTCGGCCTCGGCCGAAAGCCCGTTCTGGCCCGTGCACCCAAAGGGCGGGCCCGTGGCGGCCGAGCTCCGTGGAGCCTGGAAGTCCCGGGGCTATGGCTGGATCGTCCAATTCGGGCCGGAGGGCGCGCAGCTGTTCCAGACGGCCGGCGAGGCCTGCTATCCCGATCCGCGTCGCGAGCCCGATCCTGACGGCGTGCTGAGCCAATGGCGATCCGAGGGGCAGGGGGCGATCAGCCTGACCGGGGATCCGGACGGCACGCGCTACATGTTCGATCGTCTGCCGAACCTGCCGAATGCCTGCATCAGCGCGGCCGGCTGGACGCCCGACCGCATCGTCGCCTTCGCCGCCGACACCTTCGCCGAGCTGTATCCCCGCCCCGGCATCGACTGGAAGGCGCGCAAGGCCGCCACGTTGGCCAAGGTCACGCCGACCTCGACCGAGGCCCAGCTGTGGACTGCCTTGGCGGACCTGCTAGCGGGCCTGGACGACCCGCATGTCGAGCTGCACGGCATGGTCGACGGCAATCGCCGCGACCTGGAGCCCGGCGACGCCCCGACCTTGATGCGCGTGCGCGCCGCCGATGCGGCCGGTGACGAGAAGACCTGGCTGCAAGCCTATCGCGAGGGGGTCCTGACCCAGGTCCTGCAAGGGCGCGGGCGTCAGGCCGGCAGCAACCGCGTGTTCTGGGGGCGGATCGACGACATCGGTTATCTGAACCTGGTGACCATGGGCGCCTTCGCCCGCAACGCCGCGCCGGACGATCCCCGGCCGCTGGACGCCATCCTGGACGAGGCCATCGCCGCCTTCGCCGGGGCCAAGGCGGTGATCGTCGACGTCAGCAACAATCGCGGCGGCTACGACACCATCAGCGCGCGCGTCGCCGGCCGTTTCGCCGAGACCTCGCACCTGGCCTATTCGAAGGTCGGCGTCGGGGCCAAGGCGCCGCCGCAGCCCGTGCGGGTCGAGCCCGCCAGCGGGACGCGTTTCACCGGGCCGGTCTATCTGGTGACGAGCGACATCACGGTCAGCGCCGGCGAGACCTTCACCCTGATGATGAAGGCCCTGCCCAATGTGAAGCAGGTGGGCGGAACCACGCGCGGCGCCTTCTCGGACCAGTTGTCCAAGCCGCTGCCGAACGGCTGGGCCCTGGGCTTGCCGGCCGAGACCTACAAGGGGTCCAAGGGCGAGGACCTGGAGGGCAGGGGCCTGGCGCCTGACATGCCGCTGACGGTGTTCCCCGACAACGACCTGAACGGCGGCCACGCCAAGGCCATCCAGGGCCTGATGCAGAAAATTCGCGAGGACATCCGCTAGGGTGTCGGAACCGGCCGCGGTCGTACGTCCTTGGTTCGTCGCCGACGACCAGAGGGAGGAACGAGATGGCCTATGTCGATGGTTTCCTGGCGCCGGTCCCCAACGACAAGCTGGACGCCTATCAGTCCAGCATGCCGTTCGACGGCAAGCGGATGATCTTCGGCGGCTTCCAGCCGTTCCTGGAGCCCTGACGCGTTCAGGTTGAACCGCTCGCGGGCCAGCCTGGCGGGCGGCGTCTTGTTCCGGCCTCGCCAGCGTGTCCTGCGACCCGATGGCGAGGTTTGTTTCCCATTTGTAACATCATTTCTGATGCAACACGTCGTTGCTCAAAATGTGACGTTATTTCAATGCTTCGGCTGCTTTATCGGTTCTGAAAGACACACCAGTGTGCGCTTTATGCTGCATTGCTTTTTCTTAACGCCGGGGGGCGTTGCGAGGCAGGGCTGCGGCCCGTAAGGAGCGGCAACCCAGCGTTGGCGTCGGCGAGTGTCGGCGTCTTCCGTCACTCCTGTTTCACGGGCCTCTATGACCCTTTCGACCGTGCTTCTGTATGGCCTGGCCGCCGCCGCGCTGGACCCCGCGATCGCCGTCAGCGCGCCTGTGGCGCCGGTCGCCGTGGAGCAGGCCAAGTCACAGGCGAAGGACGACGGTCCCAACGAGGTCGAGGGCCTGACCATCCAGGCTGACCGACGCGGCAAGGTCGAGGGCATGATCGAGCCCGAGATCGAGCTGAACGAGGCCGAGATCCAGAGCTTCGGCGCCGGCTCGATTGGCGAACTGCTGACCATGCTGACGCCCCAGACCACCAGCACGCGCGGCCGCGGCGGCGGCGGACCGGTGATGCTGGTCAACGGCCGCCGCATCTCGGGCTTCCAGGAGATCCAGGGCATCCCGCCCGAGGCGATCGAGAAGTTCCAGGTCCTGCCCGAGGAGGTCGCGCTCAGCTACGGCTACAAGGCCGACCAGCGGGTCGTGAACATCATCCTCAAGAAGAACTACAACGCCTTGATGACCCAGGCAGCGGCCACGGTGGCCACGGACGGCGGCCGCATCGCCCCGAACGCCGGCGCCAACCGCGTGCACATCAACGGTGACAAGCGCTGGAACGTCGATCTGCAAGTCTCCCACGACCCGTATCTGCTGGAGAAGGACCGCGACATCGTCCGCTCGCCGAACGGCCAGCCGTTCGACCTCGTGGGCAATGTCAGCGGCATCGGCGGCGCTCAGCTGGATCCGGCTCTGTCGGCCCTGGTCGGCGGGCCGGTGACCTTCGCCGGCGTGCCCAGCTCGGCCATGGTCGGTCAAGCGGACCTGTCGGCGTTCGCCTCCAGCGCCAACCGCTACAACACTGGTGATCTCACCCGCGACCGCTCGCTGATCGCCCAGTCGGACAAGGCCACGCTGAAGGGCTCCTACAGCATGGATCTGAACAAGCAGACCCAGCTGACGATCACCGGCAATCTCGAGGACAGCAGCAGCCGCTCGCTTCTGGGCCTGCCGGGCGTGACCTTCAGCCTGCCGGCCGGCAGTCCGTTCTCGCCGTTCTCGCAGGCCGTGACCGGCTATAGGTTCATCGACGCGCCGAGCGCCATGGCGCGCGATGTCGACACGCTGCGCACCCAGGTCAGCACCGCCGCCAACGGTCGCATCAAGGATTGGCGCTGGAACATCACCGGCGACTTCGACCGCACGACGACCGACACCACCACGGGTCGCGGCCTGGATATCAGCGCCTTCCAGGCGGCGGTGACGGCGCGTGATCCCAACGTCAATCCGTTCGCCTACATCTCGCCCAGTCTGTACAAGACCGCCGCGCCCGACACCGCCCATTCGGTGTCGACCTCGGCCAGCGCCGAACTTGTCCTGAACGGCAACCTGTTCCAGGTTCCGGCCGGCGCCTTGCAGACGACCCTGAAGATCGGGGCCAACAGCAAGGGCCTGGACTCCAGGACCGTCCGTTCGGGCGTGAGCACGACGCGCGAGATCACCCGCACGACCGAGAGCGTCCAGGGCAGCTTCAGCCTGCCGCTGACCAGCACGCGCCAGAACGTGTTGGCCAAGATCGGCGACCTGTCGGTCAACTTCAACGCCGGTTATGACGAGCTGTCGGACCTGGGCGGGCTGACCACCCTGGGCGGCGGCCTAAACTGGGCGCCGATCAAGAAGATCAGCCTCATCGCCAGCTTCACCGACGAGGAGGGCGCGCCGACCACCAACCAGATCAACGATCCGGTGGTCGTGACCCCCAACGTCTCGGTGTTCGACTTCACGACCGGTCAGACGGTGATCATCAGCCGCACCGACGGCGGCAACGCGGCCCTGCGCAACGACAACCGCCAGGTCCAGAAACTGGGCGTGAACTACAGGCCTCTGGAGAAGGTCGAGCTGACCTTCAACGCCACCTACACGCGGGCGCAGACCAGGAACATGATCGCCTCGTTCCCGGTCATCACGCCGGACCTGGAGGCCGCGTTCCCCGACCGTTTCACGCGCGACGCCACCGGTCGCCTGCTGGCGATCGACGCCCGGCCGGTGAACTTCGCCAGCGCCGAGAGCGAGAATATCCGCTGGGGCTTCAACCTGTTCAGGGCGGTCGGCAAGCCCGCGCCCATGGATCCGTTCGGTGGTCCTGGCCCCGGCGGTGGTCGCTTCGGCGGCGGCCCCGGCGGTGGCGGCGGCATGATGCGCATGGGCGGCGGTGGTCCCGGTGGTCCGGGCGGCGGTGGCGGCATGGGCGGCCCGCCTCCGGGCATGATGCGGCCCGGGCAGGGCATGTTCCAGCTGTCGGTCTACCACACCTGGCGCCTGACCGATGAGATCACCATCCGCAAGGGCCTGCCGGTGCTGGACCAGCTGGACGGCTCGGCGCTGAGCGCGCGCGGCGGCCAGGCGCGGCATGAGCTGCAGATCCAGGGCGGCTACTTCAAGGACGGCCTGGGCATGCGCTTCAACGGCGCCTGGAAGGCCTCGACCTGGGTCAACGGCGGCGCAACCGGCGGCCAGACCCTGTACTTCTCGGACCTGGCGACGGTGGGCGTGAACTTCTTCGCCAACTTCGCCGTGCCTGCGCGGAAGAAGGCGGTCGACAAGTTCCCGATCCTGAAGGGCGCGCAGGTGTCGCTGAACTTCGAGAACCTGCTGGATACCAAGCAGACCGTCCGCGACCAGAACGGCGCCACGCCGCAGGCTTACCAGAAGGACTATCTGGATCCGCTGGGCCGCACGGTGCGGATCAACTTCCGCAAGCTGCTCTGACGATCCGGCGCGGGACGGGTGGCCTCAACCCGTCCTTAAGCTGTCAGGCGCACCCTGTGCGTCTGAGCGGCCGCTTCGGCCGGATCGGAGGCCGTCATGGCGATCATGACTTCCAGCACCAGGCGCACGGGCGACCACTTCGAGCCCAGCGACGTCGATCCCCAGGTCCAGCGCCGGCTGCGTGGCTATCTCGAGCAGATCGACTACACCGCGTTTGCCTCGAACAAGGCCGTGCTGGGCGCGACCGTGGCCCATGCCGACGCCGGGCGGTTCCAGCGCCTGGCCGTCGCCGCCGCCACCGCCCGCGCCAAGTGGGTGGCCGAGGCCGCGTCGATGACCGAGGCGGGGACCACCCTGTCCGAGGCCCAGGTCGCGCGCCTGGCTCATCTGCGGGCGACCTATGAGGAGCTGTCGGCGGTCTATGAGGCCACGCGGCGCATGGTCGAGCGGGGCTATATCGCCTATCGGCCATCTCAAGCGTAATTTACCCGGATATTATTGACTCTACATTTCGTCCGGGTAAAAGGTGGTCTCAGGAGGTTCGCCATGTCCGAACGCAAGGCGCTGCTGCGCGCCTACAAGGAACGCAAGGTTGCGGCTGGCATCTACGTCGTGCGCTGCCTGACCACGGAAGAGGCCTGGGTCGGCGCGACGGCCGATCTGGCCACCCGTCAGAACGGCGTCTGGTTCTCGTTGCGCCTGGGTTCGCACCGCGACAGGTCCTTGCAAGCGGCCTGGAACACGCACGGCGCCGAGGCCTTCGCCTTCGAGGCCGTCGAGGCGATCGACGTCGAGGGGCTGGACAGGTTCGGTCGCGACAGCCGACTGAAGGAACGTCGCGAGCACTGGATCGCGGCGCTGAACGCCACGGGGCTGATGTGATGCCAGAAAACGAAAAGGGCGTGCAGTACGTGGTGTTCCATGGCCAGGATCGCGTGGCGGCCGGCTCGCGCCTGGACGCGGCCCTGGCGGCTCAGCGACTGGCGGGAGAGGCCGGCGTCCTGATCTTCGGACCCGACGGCCGAGGCGTCGACTTCGACCTTAGCGGCGGCCCCGAGGCCCTGGCCGCGCGGCTGGCTCCGCCGGCCGAGGCGCCGCGTGGGCGAGGGCGACCCAAGCTGGGCGTGACAGCCCGCGAAGTGACCCTGCTGCCACGCCACTGGGACTGGCTGGCCAGCCAGCCTGGCGGGGCGTCGGTGGCGCTGCGCAAGCTGGTCGAGGCCGCCCGCCGCGAGAGCGAGGGTCCGGACCGCATCCGCGCCGCCCGCGAGGCGGCCTACCGTTTCGCCTCGGCGATCGGCGGGAACCTGCCGGGCTTCGAAGAGGCCATGCGGGCCCTGTTCGCCGGTGACGATGCGGGCTTCGAGGCGCGCATCCAGGCCTGGCCGGCCGACATCGCCGCTCAGCTGCGCATCTACGCCGCCGAGGCCTTCGGGCCGGATCAGCTGGACCTGGCCACCACCTCGTCCAGCACCGCCTTGTAGGCCGTCTCGAACGGGGCCTTGTCGCTTTCCGGCTTGGCCGGCCACAGGGGGCGCAGAGCGGCGGTGCGGGCGGCGGCGTCGCGCAGCCAGGCGGGATCGGCCTTGGCCAGCTTGGCGACCCGCGCCTCGACCTCGGCCTTGGGCCGGCCGTCATAGGCCAAGAGCGAACGCAGGGCCCACAGGGCCTGCTCGTCGGCGTTTGGTTTGGCGGAACCCGGCGCGCGGTGGGCCGTCCAGCGGATGGCGTCGACCAACTGGGCGCGGTAGCGCGGATCGTCCCAGGTGCTGGGCGTGTGGCCCAGGTTGGAGTGGTAGAGACGCCCCTGGCCGATCTGGCGGGTCCAGGTGATCGGCACGAACCACGGGCGCTTCAGCGGCGTCTCGGTGAAGTCCAGGGCCTGCAGCACGCGGACCTTGGTCGGGTCATAGTCCGAGTACTGATAGATCTCTTCGGCGAAGGCGAAACGGGTCGGCCAGGCGGTGTTGAGAGGATCTTTGCCGCCGAGCGCCTGCACCGTGATCGGCGTGCCCTGCGTCCACGGATGGCCGGCGAACTTGCCGTTGATGAAGGCGGTATAGGTCTGGCCGGGGCCCGTATAGTCCCACTGGGTGTCGGTCGAGCTGTGCAGGCCCAGGAACCCGCCCTTGCCGCTCTCGACCCACTTCTGGATCGCCGCCCAGCTCTCCGCCGGGATCGGCAGCTCGCCCGTGGTGTAGAAAGCCAGGACGTCGACGCCCTTCAGCTTCTCGGGCGTGATGATGCGGGCGTCCTGGGTCGACTCGACGGTGAAGGCCCCCGACTTGGCGCCGATCTCGGCCAGGGCGATCTCGGACGGCGTCGGGCCGTTGCTGTTCTTGGGCCGCGCGACGGGACGGTGCACGAACCCCACCGACTGGTCGAGATAAAGCACGCGAATCTTCGGCGCGGCTTCAGCGACAGAAGTAGAGAGCGCGGCTGCCGCCGCGATGAGGGTCAGCAGGCGCGCCATCTTTTTCTTCTCAGCTCTTGGGTTGCAGCAGGTCCCAGCGATTGCCGGACAGGTCCTCGAACACCGCCACCGTGCCGTAGGCCTCGTGACGGGGCTCTTCCAGGAAGGTGACGCCGGCGGCGCTCATGCGGGCGTGGTCGCCGGCGAAGTCGTCGGTGTGCAGGAACAGCCAGACCCGGCCGCCGCCTTGCTGGCCGATCGCAGCGGCCTGATCGCCCGTGGCGCGGGCCAGCAGGAAGTTGGTCCCATCGCTGCCGGGCGAGACGACGACCCAGCGTTTGCCGTGGCCCATGTCGGTGTCCTCGACCAGGGTGAACCCCAGCTTGCCGACATAGAAGCCGATCGCCTCGTCATAGTCGGCGACGAGCAGGGACACGAGAGCGACGCGGCGGGCCATTTGCGACTCCTTGTTCGGAGGCGATTGCATAGCATGCGTCAGGCGATTGTCAGCGTCGCGGTTCTAGAACCGCGCCCATCCTTCCCGAAGACCAGGAGATTTCCCATGAACCGCGTTCTCATCCTGACCCTCGCCGCGCTCGCTGTCGCCCCGGTGTCGGCCTTCGCGGACACGCCCAAGACCAAGGTGACCGAGGTCGCGGTGAAGGACATCCCAGCCGCCGTCACCTCGGTGGTGAAGGCCGCCGCGCCGGGCATGACCATCAAGGCAGCCGAGCTCAAGGAGCGCGCCGACCGCCGCTACTACGACGTCGAAGGCGTGATGCCGGACGGTTCGGAGATCGAGTTCGATCTCTTGGAAAAGAACGGCGCCTGGGAGATCGTCGAGACACAGCGCGACATCGCCTGGACATCAGCGCCGCAGATCGTGCGGGATGCGGCCGCCGCCTCGGGCAAGGCGATCAAGCCGGTCCGCGTCATCGAGAGCAAGCAGACCGACGGCATGGTGATCTACGAGCTGTTCGCCGCCGGCAAGCCGGACGAGCCCTCGATGGAGGTCAGCCTGAAGGACGGCCGGGCCAAGGTGCTTGCCGAGGCGTGGCCGCACTAAGCGCTGAGCGGCCGTCCTCGTCCTTCGACAAGCTCAGGATGAGGACTACTTTTCACGCCGGTTCGGTAGAAACCTCATCCTGAGCTTGTCGAAGGGCGAGGTTTCGGACCCGGCGCCGAATGGGTGTTGTCTGGAAAACGGGCATGGGCCACCTTGCCCGCCTCTTTGACATTGGTGACGACTATGCCGCGCGACGCAGCCGGAACGGCGCTCCCTCCGGAGCGGCCGCGCGGCCCCATCATGACCGATCTGATCGAACTGCTCCGCCTGGCGGGGCCGGTGATCCTGTCGCGCCTGGGCATCATGGTCATGGGCCTGACGGACGCCATCGTCGTCGGCCACTTCTCGGCCCAGCAGCTGGGCTTCCACGCCATGGCCTGGGCCCCGTCGTCGATCTTCGTGACCATGAATGTCGGCCTGCTGGTCGGGGTGCAGGTGATGACCGCCCGCGCCATCGGGGCCGGCAAGCGGCAAGAGACCGGCGCGGTGCTGCGCCGGGGCCTCAGCTACGGCCTGTGGCTGGGCCTGGCCTCGATGGTGCTGCTGGCGCTGTTCGGCGCGCTGTTCCTGCATAGCCTGGGCCTGAAGGACGGCCTGGCCGACGGCGCGACCGTGCCGCTGATCGTCTTTTCGCTGTCGCTGCCGGTCTACGCCATCTCGGTGGTCCTGACCTTCTGGCTGGAGGGCCTGGCGCGGCCGGGGCCCGGCGCGGTGTTCATGTGGCTGGCCAATATCGTCAACCTGGCCGCCAACCTGCTGCTGGTGCCCGGGACCTTCGGCCTTCCGGCGCTGGGGGCCACGGGCGGAGCCTGGTCGACCTTCATCGCCCGAAGCGCCCTGATGCTGGCCCTGGCCATCTATGTCCTGCGCATGAAGGAGGCCCGCGCGCTGGGCGTCTTCGACAAGCCGCCGCGCGACAAGCCCGCCGAGATCGAGCAGCGCAAGATCGGCTATGGCGCCGGCGCGTCGAATTTCTTCGAGGTCTCGGCCTTCGCCGGCATGAACCTGATCTGCGGCTGGATCAGCGCCATCGCCGTGGCCGCCTATACGGTGGTGCTGAACGTCTCGGCGATCATCTTCATGATCCCGCTGGGCATGGCGACCGCCACCGCCGTGCAGGTCGGCCGGGCCTATGGCGCGCGCGATCCGGAAGGCATGAAGCGCGCCGGCTGGATCGCCTTCGCGGTGATCGGCGCGGTCGGGGTGCTGTCGGGCCTGATCCTTTACCCGACCAAGCACTGGGTGGCCCTGGCCTATACGACCGACCCGGCGGCGCTGCAGATGATCCTGCCGGCCCTGGTGCTGGCCTGCTTCTTCCTGGCCCCGGACGCGGTGCAGGTGGTGGCGGCCCAGGCCTTGCGGGCGCGGGGCGAGGTGTGGGTCCCGACGGTGACCCACCTGATCAGCTACGCCCTGGTCATGGGCCCGCTGGCCTGGTGGCTGGCCATCCCGCGCGGCATGGGCCTGAACGGGGTGCTGATCTCGATCATCGTCACCAGTTTCCTGGCGGCCGGCTTCCTGTTGACCCGGTTCCGGATGCTGGACTGGCGGGATCGCAAGAATTCTCCTTCTCCCCTTGCGGGCGAAGGTGGCGCGTAGCGCCGGATGAGGGGTTGAAAGGCCTGTCCGGCGAGCGGAGCGCGACCCCTCACCCGACCGCCTTCGGCGGCCACCCTCTCCCGCAAGGGGAGAGGGATTAGGCTCCGAGAATCCAACCCTCTTCAGCGGCCGCCGCTTCCACGGCGTCTTCGGACAGTTCCTTCGGCGCGGCGAAGATCGCGCCCAGCTTGCCGGCTTCGTCCAGCTTGGCGAAGTGCTCGGCCAGGCCACGCACCTGGGCCAGGTCCTTGACCTCGCCGGCCCCTGGGACGGCCTTGATCAGCGAGGGATAGACCTCGGCGACCACGGTGGCGACGCCCTCCAGGTCGGCTTCGGTTAGGGTCTTGAAGCCGGTCTCGAACGGCCACACCCGCACGGTCTCGCCGCGCGCGTCCTTCAGGCGGCGCACGGCCGGGATGCCGACGATCGCCTGACCGCCGACCGAGCCGTTGTAGTAGAGCTTCCAGATCGAGTGCGCGCCTTTCGCGGCCTCGTCGGCGTAGCGGAACTCGGGCAGGTCGTCCGGACCATGCTCGCGCGGGCGCTTGGGCTGCAGGGTGGTCAGCGCGTCCTTGGGCGGGCAGCCCCAGAACGGGAAGGGGCCGCCGGTCAGGCGGCGGTTGATCTCCGAGCCGACGCCGAAGCGGTTGTTGGTGTTGTCGGCCTTGTCCTTGACCATCTTGGCGATCTGGTCCCAGACCGCGCGCCAGCGCACTTCACCCGGCAGCGACAGCGCCTGGGACAGCCCGCGTGGGAAGCCCAGCGGGAAGTCGAAGCCCACCAGGGCCCGCTCGTTCCGCTTCTTCAGGTCGTCGAGAATGGCGGCCAGCCGGGTCTCGGCCTCGCCGCGCGTGGCGGGATTGTAGCTCTCGAAGGTCAGGCGGAAGCGCACGTCGCGCTTGAGCACGCCGATCCAGATGGAATCCGCGCCGGTCGTCGGCTTGGCGGCCGCGCTCCAGTCGACGATCACATAGGCGCTGAACAGACGCGACACGGCACGCGGCTCCGAAAGAGAGGAAGCCGCGCTTCTACTCCGACGGGAGCTTTCTAACCAGCCTAGGAAAGCGCTTGACGCCCTTTATCAGGCGGCGTCGCGGACTTCGTTGGTCGGGCCGATCGGGCTGCCGTTGCGGGCGAACCAGCGGATCGGCGGCTCGCACGACGGGCCCAGGGCCGCGCGGACGATGGCCGGCGGGCGGCGCTCTTCCGGGGTCATGAACAGGCCGTTGGTCTTCAGCTTCAGGCCGGCCACCTTGTTGGCGCCCAGCATGGTCAGCGGCACGGCGACGATCAGGCCCAGCAGGATCGGGGCGGTCGAGGTGAACAGGTCCGGCGTGAACCAGAACACGCCGCCCAGGGCCAGGCCCGTGGCGCTGATCCAGCCCATGGCGGCGCAGGCCTCCTTGAAGCTGACCTTGTCGGCGTCGCGGCGCTGGGTGGCCCAGCCGCCGACCTTGCCGGCCATGATCTCGATGATGGCGCGGGTCTGGGTGAACATCAGCATCGGGGCGACCAAGGCCGAGAGCAGCATCTCGACGGCCAGACCCGCGGCCACGCGGCGCTTGCCGCCGAAGCCCTTGGTTTCCTGCTTGCGCGAGAAAACCAGGATCGAGCCCAGAATCTTGGGACCGAACAGCAGGACGAAGGTGATGATCATGGCCCAGGCGGTGGCCTGGATCTCGCGCCAGTCGATCAGGGCGTGCGCCGCGGCCTGCAGGTCGGCCATGGTGAAAGCCGCCTTCTTCAGTTCGGGCATCAGGGCGCGCGAGGTGACGCCGGCCGACAGGGCGATGAACCACAGCGGCGACAGGGCGTAGCTGAGCACGCCGATGATCAGGTGCAGGCGGCTCATCCAGTGCAGGCCGGGCAGGGCGACCAGCGGCACGTGCTGGACGTTGCCGCGGCACCAGCGGCGGTCGCGGGTGGCGAAGTCCAGCAGGTTCGAGGGGCTCTCCTCGTACGAGCCTTCCAGATACGGCGCCAGGTGCACGCTCCAGCCGCCACGGCGCAGCAGGGCGCTTTCCAGGGCGTCGTGGCTCATGACCTCGCCGCCGAAGGGTTTGGGGCCGCCCAGGTGCGGCAGGCCGCAGGTCTCGGCGAAAGCCCGCGTGCGGACGATGGCGTTGTGGCCCCAGAACGAGCTCTCCGCGCCCGACCACCAGGCCAGGCCCGTCCAGGCGACGCGGCCATACAGGCGCGTGGCGAACTGCAGGGTGCGCGCGAAGATCGTCTGGGCGTTGATGATCATCGGCATGGTCTGGATCAGGCCGGCGCCCGGGTGACGCTCCATGGCGTCGGCCAGGCGGACCATGGCCTCGCCGGTCATCAGGCTGTCGGCGTCCAGCACCAGCATGTGCTCGTAGGCGCTGCCCCAGCGGCGCACCCAGTCGGCGACGTTGCCGGCCTTGCGGCCCGTGTTTTCCTTGCGGACGCGATAGAAGACGTTGCTGTGGGCCTCGCGGCGGAAGCGGGCGAAGCAGGCCTGCTCAGCCAGGGCCACCTGGGCGTCGCGGGTGTCGCTGAGGACGAAGATGTCGAAGTGGCGGCTCATGCCCGTCTCGGCGATCGAGGCGTCCATGGCGCGCAGGCGGGCGAAGACGCCGGCGGCGTCCTCGTTGTGCACCGGCATCAGGATGGCGGTGCGGGTGTGCAGCTTGGGCATGGGCGTTTCGCCGTCGATGCCCAGCGGATCCTTGGGCTTGCCCAGCAGGATCGCGAAACCCGCCACGGCCGTGCAGAACCACAGCGACAGCGCCAGGAACAGCGGGGCCAGCAGCACCACGACCACCGCTTCCAGGCGGGTCACGCCGCCCAGGGCCACGGTGTCGAAGGTGGCCTTCCAGCCGGCGAAGCCCATGACGATGGTCGCCAGGGCCACGACCCAGCGACGCAGGGTCATGTTGGCGGCCAGCGCGGTGGCGCGGCGCGGGCCGCCTTGCCAGAAGCCCAGCGGCTGGACCGGCATGGCCAGCGGCACTTCCGCCGGAATCTCGACCGTGTCACGGCGAACGACCTGATCGAGGGTGACGCTCGTGGAGGAGCGTACGTCGAAGAGGCTGGAGCGATCGCTCATATCGTCAGATCTCGGACTTTTTCCGGCAGGCCGGGCTCTCTCCGCTATTTCGACGCCGAGGGCCTCTTTCCGCCCCGCCGCGCCTCCGCTAGGGGAAGGCGATGGGGTGTGTGGCAGCTCTGCGACGATCGAAGCCGACGTGGAGAGCCGCCGGTTACCCCTACAGTAAAACTTCGATCACAAATTCGCTACCGGAAATCACGCCGATTTCGCAGTTGCGAGAAAAAACATGGAGAACGCGCCGCGCGAGCGGCGCTCGCCGTTCTGGGGAATTTCGGTAAGCTTATGAATTTACGATATTTTATCGCCGCTTTCGCCATTCTCAGCTTGACCGCATGCGGACAAGCTTCGCAGGACGGTCGTTCAAAACCGAGCTTGGTCGAGGCCATTCCGTCAACGGAATCCCTACCTGCCTATGATGCGCAGGGGGTGATTTCCAGTCTGGACGGCCAGATTCTCACGCTCGATCACGACGGCGCGAGCGCGGCGGGGCTCAAGCCCGGTCGTGACCCGTTCAAGGTCTATGCGGACGTCATCGCCGAGGCCCCGATCACGCCGGGCGCGCGGGTGAAGTTCCAGTTCAAAAAGACCTCGACGGGGCTCGAGATTTCGAAGCTCGAACCCCGCGAGTAGATCTCTACTTCAGCTTCACCAGCATCTTCCCCAGGTTCTCGCCCGAGAACAGCTTCAGGAAGGCGTCCGGCGCGCGCTCGACGCCGTCCTCGACCGTCTCGTTCCACTTGATCTTCCCGGCCTTGATCCACTCGCCCATGTCCTTGGCGAACTGCGGATAGAGGTCGTAGTGGTTCGAGACGATGAAGCCCTCCAGGCGCAGGCTCTTGCCCACGGCCAGGATGATGTTGGACGGGCCTTCCGGCTTACCGGTCTCGTTATACTGCGAGATCATCCCGCACAGGGCGAAGCGCGCGAACGGACGGGCCGAGTTGAGCGCCGCCTCCAGGTGCACGCCGCCGACATTCTCGAAATAGACGTCGATGCCCTTGGGGGCAACCTTGGCCAGTTCGGCGACCACGTCGGGCGTGGCCTTGTAGTCGATGACGTGGTCGACGCCGATCGACTTCAGGAAGGCGACCTTCTCGGGACCGCCGGCCGAGCCGATCACGGTGTGGCCCTTCAGCTTGGCGATCTGGCAGACCACCGAACCCACCGCGCCGGCGGCCGCCGAGACGAACACCACGTCGCCGTCCTTCAGCGCCGCGACGCGCAGCAGACCCGCATAGGCGGTCATGCCCGGCATGCCGGCCACGCCCAGGAAGGCCTGGGGCGGGACGCCTTGCGTGTCGATCCTGGTGATCGCCCCCATGCCGGCGGCGGCCAGGGCCTTGGGATTGGCGTTGAACGCCTCGCGCCAGCCGAACATCGAGTTGACGATGTCGCCCGGCTTGAAGTCCGGATCGTTCGAGGCCGTGACCTCGCCGATCGCGCCGCCCTGCAGGGCCTGGCCGATCTGGAACGGCGGCACGTAGCTGGGGCGGTCGTACATGCGGCCGCGCATATAAGGGTCGACCGACATCCACAGGTTCCGGACCTGCACCTCGCCATCGCCCGGCGCGGCCAGCTCGACGGTCGCCAGGTCGAAGTCCGAGGCCTTGGGCAGGCCGACGGGGCGACTCTTCAGGCGGATCTCACGTGAGGTGGTCATGGCTTCCTCCGACTGCTCTTGGCAAGCGTTGCTAATTTAAACGGATGTTTAGCGCGCCCTGCCTGAAGGCTCCAGTGCTTCTATGCGTCACCGAAGCGGAGTAGACAGCGCCACATGACCCAAGACCGCTCCTCTTCCGTTTCTCTTAGGGCAGGCGTCGTCGGCGCCGGTGTGTTCGGCGGCTATCACGCCAAGAAGTATGTCGAGCTGGAAGGCGTGACCCTGGTCGGCGTCTACGACGTCGATCTGGCTCGCGCCGAGGCTTTGGCGGGCCCGCTGGGCGCGAAAGGCTTCGACGACATCGACGCTTTCCTGGCCGCCGTCGACGTGGTCACGGTCGCCGCGCCCGCCGTCCATCACGCCGCGCCGGCCCTGGCCGCTCTGAAGGCCGGCAAGCCGGTCTATTCCGAAAAGCCGATCGCCGTGACGCCCGAGGACGCCGACAAGATGGTCGCCGCCGCCGCCAAGGCCGGCGTGCCGCTGGCCTGTGGTCACCAGGAGCGGGTCGTGTTCCAGGCCATGGGCCTGCTGGACATCCCCGAGCAGCCGCTGCGCCTGGAAGCCGTCCGCCGGGGCACGCCCTCGGACCGCAACCTGGACGTCTCGGTGGTGCTGGATCTGATGATCCACGACATCGACCTGGCCCTGGCCCTGTGCGAAGGCCAGCCGATCACCGTGGAAGGCGAGGGGGCGATCACCCGCTCGACCTCGCTGGACTGGGTGAAGGCCGAGGCCACCTTCGACAACGGCTTCATCGCCGTCTTCGACAGCTCCCGCGTCGCCGAGGCCCGCGAGCGGACCATGAAGGTCGTCTACCCCTCGGGCGAGGTCGAGATCGATTTCCTGGCCCGCACCTTCCGCAACACCACGCCGTTCCCGCTGATCGAGAACTTCACCGAAACCCTGGCCGGTAAGGACCCCCTGGGCCTGTCCGTCGCCGGCTTCCTGAAGGCCGTGCGCGGCGAGGCGCCGCGTCCCGTGGTGACGGGCGAAGAAGCCGCCCGGGCGCTGGACCTGGCGCTGGCGGTGGAGTGGGCGGCGGAGGGATAGTTCATTCTTGTCATCCCGGCCGAAGCGTAGCGTAGAGCCGGGACCGCGACAGGCTCGGCGCTTCCGGCGGTCCCGGATCGGGGCGCTATGCCGCCCCGGCACTTGCAGCAGCAGAAGAGCGCTACAGGCTGACCTGCGTCCCCAACTCCACCACCCGGCCGGGAGGCAGGTGGAAGAAGGTCGTCGGATCGGCGGCGTTGCGGGTCAGGAAGGTGAACAGCTTGCGCTTCCAGGCCGGCAGGGCGTCGCTGGCCGTCGACGGCACGATGGTGCGGCGGCTGACGAAGAACGAGGTGCTCATGATGTCGAACTTCAGGCCCTGCTTGCGGCAGGCGGCCAGGGCCTTGGGGATGTTCGGGCTTTCCATGTAGCCGTAGCGCAGGGTGACCAACGAGAAGCGGTCGTCCAGGGCCTGGGTCTCGATCCGCTCGGCCTCGGGTACGTAGGGACGGGTCTCGTTGACCACCTTTAAGAGCACGTTGCGCTCGTGCAGCACCTTGAAGTGCTTGAGGCTATGCATCAGGGCCGGCGGGGTGGTGTCCGGGTCGGAGGTCAGAAACACCGCCGTGCCGGCGGTCGAGCCGGCCGGGCGGCGCAGGATCATCTCGCGGAAGTCGCCGAACGGCAGGCCGTCCTTGCTGAGCTTGAGCCGCAGGCGCTCGGTGGCGCTGACGAAGGTCGACATCAAGAGGCACAGGCCCGCGCCCAGGGCCAGGGGCGCCCAGCCGCCGGTCAACACCTTCAAGAGGTTGGCGGTGAAGAAGGTCAGGTCCAGGGCGAACAGCGGCACGATCAGGGCCAGGGCCGTGACCAGGCGCCATTTCCAGACGTGACGCACGACGATGTAGGCCAGCATGGTGGTCACCACCATCGTGCCGGTTACCGAGATGCCGTACGCGTGGGCCAGGGCGCTGGACGAGCGGAACGACAGCACCACCAGCACCACGCCGACGAACAGCAGCCAGTTGATCGGGGCGACATAGATCTGGCCAGCCTCGGTCGACGAGGTGATCTTGATGTCCATGCGCGGCAGTAGGCCCAGCTGGATCGCCTGCTGGGTCAGCGAGAAGGCGCCGGTGATCACCGCCTGGCTGGCGATGACGGTGGCGACGCCCGAAAACAGGACCAGGCCCAGGCGCCATTGTTGGGGGGCCATCAGGAAGAACCAGTCGGCGTTGGGCAGGGCGGTTCCGGAGGCCTCGGCGACGGCGAGGGCCTTCGAGGCCAGGGCCGCCTGGCCGAAATAGTTCAGGGCCAGCATCGGCAAGGCCAGGCCGAACCACGACATCTGGATCGGGCCGCGGCCGAAGTGGCCCATGTCGGCGGTCAGGGCTTCGGCCCCGGTCACGGTCAGGAACACCGCGCCCATCACCAGGAAGCCGGTCAGGCCATGGTGGGTCAGGAAATAGATGGCGTAGGTCGGCGAGATCGCGCCCAGCACGCTGGGATCGTCCTTGATGTGCCAGACACCTAGCGCTCCAAGGCACAGGAACCAGCAGACCATGATCGGGCCGAAGATGCCGGCCACCTTGGCCGTGCCCTTGGCCTGGAAGCTGAACAGGCCCGTCAGGATCACCAGGCTGACGACGATGACTTCCTGCGTGCCGAACCAGTGCTCGAAGCCCTTCACCGACTTCAGACCCTCGACCGCCGACAGCACCGAGACCGCCGGGGTGATGACGCCGTCGCCGTAGAACAGGGCCGCGCCGATGGCGCCCAGGGCGAAGATCAGGCCGGTGCGGCCCGCCGCGCCCTGCTGGGCCAGGGCCATCAGCGACAGCACCCCGCCTTCGCCCTTGTTGGAGGCGCGCATCAGGAACAGGACGTACTTGACCGTCACCACCAGGATCAGCGCCCACAGCGCCAGGGACAGCACGCCCATGATCTCGGGACGGACCAAGCCGTCGCGGGCGGCCTCGCCCAGCGCGTCGCGGAAGGCGTAGAGGGGGCTGGTGCCGATGTCGCCGAACACGACGCCCACGCTGCCCAGCGCCAGCGGCCAGAAACGCGACGCCGCGTGGCCGTGGTGGGAGGCTTGAGTTGTCGAGGGGACTTGGTCGGACGCGGCGAGGGGGTCTTTACCCGCCATGCAAGCACGAGGCTCCAAAGCGCCGGTTCGCGACCGGCGGCCGGCGCTTTACGCCCGTCGCTGCGTCGCAGCAATCGAAAAAGGCAGAACGGCGGTCGGCGATCCCGAAAGCGTGATCGGCGCTAGTCGTCCAAGTCGAACGGCAACTCGTCCTGGTCGCTGGCGGTTTCGCGACGGGCTTTTGAGACGGGTTTGTATTCCGGTTCCGGCGCGGGAGGCGGAGCCGGCAGGCTGTCGTCCTCATCCCACGGCGGATCGTCGAACATGTCGGGCTCGGTCGAACGCGCTTTGGCGGGTGGCGGGGCCGGCGGAGGCGTCGGGACTGGCGTGGTCGGGCGCGAGATCGGGCGCGCCGCGGCGGCGCGGGGCGCGTCGTCGAACGACGAGCGACGCGGCAGCGGCGGCGGGGTGTCGGGCAGGGGCGGGGGCGGCGCCTGGAAGTCGTCGTCATCGTCCTCGAACGCGTCGTCGTCGAAGTCGTCGACCAGCGGGGCGGGCGCCGGCGGCGCGGGCGCTGGGCGGACGGCGACCGTCGCCGGGGCGGCGGGTTTTTCCGGGCGCGGCGGCAACGGGCGGCGGACGATGGCCTCGCAGCGGGCCAGCCAGCGGTTGGCCTCCTGCACCAGCTCGGCGGGCGAGGCGGTCTCGCGGCGCTGCTCGTCGCCGGGCGCCCACAGGTCCAGGGTGAAGTCGGGATGGCGCGGGTCGTCGAAGATCAGGCGCAGGGTGACCCGCTGGGCCTGGGGCGCGACGTGGTCGATGGCCCGGCGGCCTTCGCCCCGGAACACCCGGCCCATCACCTGGCCGTCGACCACGAGTTCGGCGCCCATCATTTCGTCCAGGCGATAGACCAGGCACCAGGTGCCCCGGTCCCAGGCCACGGCCAAGAGGTTGGTGGCGAACGAGAAGCCCGCGCCGCGACCCCGGCCGCGCGCGACCACCAGGCCTTCCGGCTCGCTTTTCAGCACATTGCGCAGGGCCCGGCGAATGCGCCGGTCCTCGTCGCCGTACCAGATGGCCAGACTGCCGAGGAACGTCACCGCCGTACCGGCGATGGCGACGAACAACAGGAGGCGGGCAAGCTCGCTCATAATGAAGCTCAGGCTAGCGAGAGTCGTGTTTTCGCGACAGGCGGCGGCTAGTCGCGGAAGTGGCCGACGACGGGGACGTGGTCCGAGGGTTTTTCCTTGTCGCGCTCGTCGCGGTGGATGACGACGGCCTCCAGGCGGTCGACGGCCTGGGGGGAGCACAGCAGGTGGTCGATGCGGATGCCCAGGTTCCGAGGCCAGGCCCCGGCCTGGTAGTCCCAGAAGGTGTAGCCGCCCGGCGCGCCGTCCACCTGCATGTAGGCGTCGGTGAAGCCCAGGTTCTTCAGCGCCCGGAACGCGCCGCGGCTTTCGGGTTGGAACAGTGCGTCGCCCAGCCAGGCCTCGGGATTGGCCACGTCTTCGGCCTCGGGGATGACGTTGTAGTCGCCCAGGATCACCAGCGGCTCCTCGAAGGCGAGCAGGCCTTGGGCGTGGGCGTGCAGGCGGCGCATCCACGAGAGCTTGTAGTCGAATTTCTCGGTGCCGATCGGATTGCCGTTGGGCAGGTAGATGCCGACCACGCGGAACGGCGTCGGCGCGTTGATCACCGCCTCGACATAGCGCGACTGCTCGTCGACCTCGTCCTCGGACAGGAAGGGCAGGCCCTTGCGCACGTCGTCCAGCGGGAACTTCGACAGCAGGGCGACGCCGTTATAGGTCTTCTGGCCGTGGACGACGACGTTGTAGCCAAGCCGTTCAAAGGCTTCGGTCGGGAACTTCTCGTCGACGCACTTGATCTCCTGGAGCACGGCGACGTCGGGGGCCTCCGATTCGAACCAGGCCAGCACGCCTTCCAGGCGAGCATTGATCGAATTGACGTTCCAGGTGGCTATACGCATTGACGGCTCCAGACAGCGGCGGGAGGCTAGAGCCCATGACGGGTGCGCTCAAGTCGGGCAAACGAACGATCGACAAGAGGCAGGTCCTGCTGATGGCCCTGGCCACCGGCGCGTGCGTGGCTCTGGCGGTGCTGGGCGGGATCCTGGCGATCTTCACGCCGCTGGTCTTCGACCGCTCCGGAAACCTGATGAACCCGGTCGCCTGGCTGGGCTTCGCCTTCGCCGCTTCGTTCTGGGTGGTGTGCCTGCTGGCCCCGCTGGCCGGCTGGATCCTTTGGCGCAAGAACGAGATGACTCTGTCCTGGGCCGCCATGGCCGCGCCGCTGGCCTGGGGCGCGGTGGCGCTGACCTTGCTGCAGTTCGTGCCGACCTAGGCGCGGAGGCCTAGATCGAGAAACTGACCCCGCAGCCGCAGCTGGACTTGGCGTTCGGGTTGCGGACGCGGAATTCGGCGCCGGCCAGTTCGTCGACGAAGTCGATCTCCGAACCCTTCAGCAGGGCCAGAGAGACGACGTCGACCAGGGCCACGGCGTCGTCGCGCTCGATCTTCAGGTCGTCGTCCTCTACCGTGTCGACGAGGTCGAAGCGGTACTGGAAGCCCGAGCAGCCGCCGCCGTCGACGGCGACGCGCAGCATCAGGGGGCGGCCCTCGCTGGCGGCGATGGTCTTGATCCGGCGGGCTGCGTTTTCGGAAAGCGTTAAGTCTGTCTGGGTCATGGCTGTGGAAAAGTCACCTTCGGACTATATGAGGGTGTCGCGGCCTCTTCGGAAGGGGCCAAATCGTCCAAAGCGATAAAGGCGGTTTATGTCCCAGGCTCCGTTCTTCGTTCCTCGCGCGCCCTACGCCGAAGATCCCTTCAAGTCGAAGGGGCGCCGGTTTCCGGAGGAAGAGAGCCGCAGCCGCACGCCGTTCGCGCGCGATCGCGACCGCATCATCCACACCTCGGCCTTCCGTCGCCTGAAGGAGAAGACCCAGGTCTTCGTGGCGCACGAGGGCGACAATTTCCGCACCCGCCTGACCCATTCGCTGGAAGTGGCGCAGGTGGCGCGCTCGCTGGCCACGGCCCTGGGCCTGGACAGCGACCTGGCCGAGACCATCGCCCTGGGCCACGACCTGGGCCACCCGCCGTTCGGCCACGCCGGCGAGGACGAGCTCGAGATCCAGATGCGCGACTACGGCGGCTTCGACCACAACGTCCAGACGTTCCGGGTGGTGACCGAGTTGGAGCACCGCTATCCGGACTATCTGGGCCTGAACCTGACCTGGGAGACCCTGGAAGGGATCATCAAGCACAACGGTCCGGTCACCAACAAGCTGGGCAAGCCGTCCTGGAAGGCCATCCAGAAGTACGACAACGAGTACGAGCTGGGGCTGAACACCTGGGCGTCGGCCGAGGCGCAGGTCGCGGCCCTGGCCGACGACATCGCCTACAACAACCACGACGTGGATGATGGCGTCACCGCCGGCCTCTTCACCCTGGACGAGCTGCTGGACGTGCCGCTGATCGGCCCGATCCTGTTCGCCGTGAAGAGCGAGCGTCCCGACCTCGACTCGCGCCTGACCCACCTGGAAGCCGTCCGCCGCATGATCGGCGCGATGATCGACGACGTGATGGGCGAGACCCTGCAACGCGCCGCCGCCACCGGCGTCTCCTCAGCCGACGACGTGCGCGCCCTGGACCACGCCCTGGTCGCCTTCTCACCGGACATGGCCGAGGACCTGGCCCGCCTGCGCGCCTTCCTCTACGAGCGCATGTACCGCCACTGGCGCGTCAATCGCACCCGCAGCCAGGCCCGCCGTATTCTGGGCGAAATGTTCGCGCTATTCCTGAGGGAGCCGGAGGTCCTGCCGACCGTCTGGTTCGCCAAGTCGCAGAACCGCGACGAAGCCGGCCGGGCCCGCGTGGTGTGCGACTATATCGCCGGCATGACCGACCGCTTCGCGATAGAAGAGCACCGCAAGCTGTTCCACCTCGACGTCTGGAACTGAGCCCCGAACCTGTCCGAAACGGACAGGTTCAGCCCCTGAAGAAGTTTCGAGCGTGGTTCCCACGCTCTAAGGGCCTCAGAGACTCGGAACGGGGACGCGAGCGGCTTGAAGTCCGCCACCTGAGCGGGGCGGACGCTTCTGAGACGCGCCCCCGGAGGGTAACCTAGGGTCGCGTGCGTATGATTCGATGCGTTCGACCTGTGTGCCCTCGCTTGGGCGCCCTGAGTACTTTGGAGCCTGTCTGAGATGTCCGATCCGCACCGTGGGGCCTATACGCCGCCCACCGACGCGCCGCTGTCGTTCGACGCGCGTCAGCCCGTGCGCGGCGCCCGCCCTCTGCCCATGACCTTGATCATCAGCGCGGTGGTGCTGGTGACTCTGGTGGTCGCGGTGGTGATGATCTATCGTGGCGGCATCCGGAATCCGAACGAACCGCCGCAGGCTGTGGGGGCCGAGGTCGCCCAGATGAAGACCCCGCCGCCGGCCGGCAGCCAGCCGCAGGACCCCGCCGCGGGCCTGCAAATCTATCACAACGAGGACCCGCAGCCGTCGGCGACCTTCGCCGCGCCGCCCGAGACTCCGCAGGCCCGTCCGGCCGCGCCGCTGCCGACCGCGCCGGTCCAGACCGCCGCCCTGACGGCCGCCAAGCCCGCGCCGGTCGTGACCCGGCCGGCCGCTCCGGCCGCCAAGCCGGCGCCGACCATCGAGTCCCTGGCCACCGCCGCCGCCCAGAAGCCGGTCGCCGCCGCGCCCAAACCCGTCCAGGTCGCCGCCGCGACCCCGGTCGCGCCCAAGCCTGTGGCCACGGCGTCGGGTCCGGCCTCGGTGCAGATCGGCGCGCTGTCCTCGCCCGCCCTGGCCGACAAGGCCTGGGCCGAAGCTACGCGCCTGGCCCCCGGCCTGGCCGCCGGCAAGGGCAAGAAGGTCGAGGCGATCGACAAGAACGGGACCACGCTCTACCGCACCTCGGTCACGGGCTTTGCCTCGCGTGAAGCGGCCAAGGCGTTCTGCGAGGCCATCTCGGCCTCGGGCAAGTCCTGCTTCGTCAAATGAGCCTCTTGATGGGCGCCTCGTCTTCCGCCGCCATCCTCGGCTGCGCCGGGACCACGCTGACGGCCGAAGAGGTCGCGCTGTTTCGGGACGTGAAGCCCTGGGGCTTCATCCTGTTCAAGCGCAACATCGCCGATCCCAACCAGGTGCGCGCCCTGACAGCCGCCCTGCGCGAGACGGTCGGCCGGCCTGACGCGCCCATCCTGATCGACCAGGAGGGCGGCCGCGTCGCCCGCCTGCAGCCGCCGCACTGGCGGATCTATCCGCCGGGCCGCGCCTATGGCGAGCTCGTCGCCAACGATCCGCTGACGGCGCGCGAGATCACCCGCCTGGGCTCGCGCCTGATCGCCCACGACCTGCTGTCGCTCGGCATCAATGTCGACTGCGTGCCGGTGCTGGACGTGCCCGACCCCAAGGGCCACGAGATCATCGGCGACCGCGCCTATGGCGACACCCCCGAGCAGGTGGCGACCCTGGGCCGCGCGGCCGCCGAGGGCCTGCTGGCCGGCGGTGTGTTGCCGATCATCAAGCACATCCCCGGCCACGGCCGCGCCATGAGCGACAGCCACCTGGAGTTGCCGGTCGTGAAGGCCAAGCTGGACGCGCTGGACAAGCGCGACTTCGCGCCGTTCCGGGTGCTGTCCGACATGCCGATGGCGATGACGGCCCACGTCGTCTACACGGCCATCGACCGCAAGAACCCGGCCACGACGTCCAAGAAGGCGATCAAGCAAATCATTCGTGGCTCGATCGGCTTCGACGGCCTCTTGATGAGCGACGACCTGTCGATGAAGGCCCTCAGCGGCGACTTCAAGCAGCGCGCCAAGGACAGCCTGTCGGCCGGCTGCGACGTCGTCCTGCATTGCAACGGCGACATGGCCGAGATGAAGGCCGTGATGTCGGGCGTCGGCAAGCTGGGCAAAGAGGCCCGCCGCCGCGCCCAGGCCGTGATGGGCCGCCTGGTCAAGGTTCCCGAGCCCTTCGACGTGGCCGAGGCCCGCGCCCGTTTCGACGCGGCGTTTGACGGCAAGTACGCTTGAACACGGGCTTCCAGCCCACTTTCGACTTTGCCGCCGCCGACGAGGCGGCCGAAGACGGCGCGGCGCTGGTCATCGACATCGACGGCTACGAAGGGCCGCTGCACGTCCTTCTCGCCCTGGCGCGCAGCCAGAAGGTCGACCTGCTGCAGCTGTCGATCACCAGGCTGGCCGAGCAGTACCTGGCCTTCGTCCAGCAGGCGCGCCGTGTGCGTTTCTCGCTGGCCGCCGACTATCTGGTGATGGCCGCCTGGCTGGCCTATTTGAAATCCCGCCTGCTGCTGCCCAAGCCCGAGCGCGCCAAGGCCGAGGAGCCGCCGGCCGAGGAGATGGCCGCGCAGCTGGCCTTCCGCCTGGCCAAGCTGGACGTCATGCGCAAGGCCGTCGAGGCCTTGAAGGAACGTCCGATCCTCAAGCAGGACGTCTTCATGCGCGGCGACCCGGAAGCCGTGAAGATCGTCTCCTCGACCCGGTTGGAGGGCGACCTCTACGGCCTGATGAGCGCCTATATCGAGCAGCGCAAGCGCGAGCACAGCCGTCACTACGCGCCGCGTCCGCCCACCGTCTATCCGCTGGAAGACGCCCGCGACCGCCTGCGCAGCCTGCTGCCGAAGATGGAGGACTGGACGGTTCTCTCCGCCATCGCCCCGATCGAGAAGGCGGCGGAAGACGAGGACGGCCCCACGCCCGCCTCGTACCTGGCCTCGACCCTGTCGGCCTCGCTGGAGCTGGTGAAGGAAGGGATCCTGGAGGCGCGCCAGTTGGAGCACTTCAAGGACATCTACTTGCGGACGAGGGCGGAGCCGCTAGAGGTCACCGAATGACCGTCGAGCTGGAACCTCTCTTCGTCGAGCGCTGCATTGAGGCGCTGCTGTTCGCGGCGGCCGAGCCGCTCAGCGACGTCGACCTGGCCAAGCGCCTGCCCGAGGGGGCGGACATCGCCGCCGGTCTCGCGGGTCTTCGGGCGCGCTATGGGGGCAGGGGGATCGAACTGGTCGAGGTCGCTGGTCGCTGGCGCTTCCAGACGGCCAACGACCTGTCGTTCCTGATGACGCAGGAGCGCGAGGAGCCGCGCCGCCTGTCCAAGGCCGCCCAGGAGACCCTGGCCATCGTCGCCTACCACCAGCCGGTGACCCGGGCCGAGATCGAGGCCGTGCGCGGCGTCCAGGCCAGCCGGGGCACGATCGACGTGCTGCTGGAGTTGGGCCTGATCCGCATGCGCGGCCGCCGGCGTACGCCGGGCCGGCCAGTGACGTTCGGGACGACGGACGCGTTCCTGGAGCACTACGGCCTGGCCAATCTGGGCGACCTGCCGGGCATCGCCGAGATGAAGGCCGCGGGCCTCTTGGAAATGAACCTGCCGCCGGGTTTCTCGGTGCCCGATCCGCTGGGCCTGCGCCCGAACGAGGACGAGGATCCGCTGGACCTCGACGACGGCGAACAGGTCGAATTCGCCCAGGACTTCCTGGGCGAGCCAGAAAAAGCCGACTAGGCGAAGATGTTCGCTACCAGCCCCTTTTGATCCTTGCGGTTGGGGTCCTGCTGGACCTCCTGCTTGATCATTTCCTTGAGCTTGTCCTCGAACTTCTTGCGCTCTTCCGGCTTCATGGCCTTGAGCTGCTCCTCAGTCACGCCCAGCTTGGCCAGCATCATGGCCCGCATCTTCTCGGCGGGCGTCATCTTCTGGAACTTCATGAACTCGTCGCGGGCCGACGGCTCGCTGAGCGGCGAGTTCGGCGAAGCGCTCAGGCCGCTATAGGCGCCGGCATAGGGCGAGGAAGAACCGATCGAGGAAATCGACATGCGAATGCGCTCCCGAGCTCAAGGGCTGCGACATTCTGGCAAGAAGCGCGCCAGTCACGCTTGGCTATGCTTTTCAACGGCTTGCGGCGCAGGGGTTTGGCGAAAGCGTCACCGGGCGGTCAACTTGACCGAGCAGAACTTGCCGACGCTCACGCGACCTCTCGCCCCACTGGCGAACGATGGTCTGTGGCCCCGCGAGCGCCTATATTGTCCGGCATGTTGTAACGACGCGTCACAGCGGCTACAGGGCGCTTGTCGCAAGGAGTCTCGGTTATGGGAAGTTTCGGTCCTATCCACTGGATCATCGTCGCCATCGTGGTGCTGCTGCTGTTCGGCGGCCGCGGCAAGCTGTCGGGCATCATGGGTGACGCGGCCAAGGGCATTAAGGCCTTCAAGGAAGGCCTGAAGGACGACGACACGAGCAGTGAAGTGGCTGACAACAAGGCCAAGGGCGCGCTGCCGCGCACCGAGCAGGAAGCCGAAGAGCTTCGCAAGTCGTAAGGCTTTAGGGCGCGCGGGGACGGCTCTCCGCGCGCGACGATCCAACCTCGCGGGGAGCAGTTGAGCTCCGCCGTTCTAAGGCGCGTCCATGCTTCCTGATATCGGCGGCACAGAACTCCTTGTCATCGCCGCCGTCGCCCTGATCGTGGTCGGCCCCAAGGACTTGCCCGTTCTCCTGCGCAAGCTCGGCCAGTTCGTCGGGCGCATGCGCGGCATGGCGTCGGAATTCCGGGCCAGCTTCGACGAGATGGCGCGCCAGTCCGAGCTGGACGAGCTGCGCCGCGAAGTGCAGGCCATGCGCTCGGGCCAGTTCGCCAATCCCGTGCAGGACACCGGCGTCGACCAGGTGTTCGCCGACATCGACGCCTCGCTGTCCAGCGGCGCGACCCAGATGCATCCCTATGCCGGGGGCGGGATCCACAATCCTGCCCTGACCACGGACAATTCGATCCTGCCGCCGGCTGAGCCCGCCGCGGAGATCGTCGAAAAGCCCAAGCGTGCGCCTCGCAAGAAGGCTGTCGCCGCCGCCGAACCCGTCGTCGTCGAGCCCGCCAAGGCTCCCCGCAAGAAGACGGCGGCCACGGCGAAAAAGGACATTACCGTCGAAGCCCCCAAGGCCGTCCGCGCGCCGCGTAAGCGCGCCGCCAAGGCCGGCGGCTCGACCGCTTCGGACATCGTCTCGTGAACGACAAAGCCATCGGATACGACGCCGAGGACGAGATCGAATCCTCGCGCGCGCCGCTGTTGGACCATCTGGTCGAGCTGCGCACCCGACTGATCATCTGCGTCGGCGCCATCGCCGTGGCGTTCGGCGTCTGCTTTGCGTTCGTCAAGCCGATCTTCCTGTTCCTGGTCCGCCCGTTCACGGTGGCCGAGGGCTTGAAGGCCGTGCAGGACGCCGGCGGCCATCACGGCTCGTTCGACCTGATCCTGGCCCTGATCGGCGTGAAGAAGGTCCCGGCCGCCTCGCTGGCCCAGATCACCCTGCAGGCCACCGCGCCGCTGGAGCAGTTCTTCACCAACATCAAGCTGGCGGCGTTCGGGGCCATCATCCTGGCCTTCCCGATCATCGCCTGGCAGCTGTACCGCTTCGTCGCGCCGGGCCTGTACAAGAAGGAGCGCAACGCGTTCCTGCCGTTCCTGATCGCCTCGCCGGTGCTGTTCCTGATGGGCGCGTCGCTGGTCTATTACGTGATGCTGCCGTTCGTGCTGTGGTTCTCGCTGAGCCAGCAGATCGTCGGTGACGGCGTGAAGGTGGTGCTGCAGACCCGGGTGTCTGAGTATCTGACCCTGGTCACGACCTTGCTTCTGGCCTTCGGCCTAAGCTTCCAGCTGCCGGTCGTGCTGTCTCTGGGCGGCCTGGCCGGGCTGGTCAACTCGCAGATGCTGCGCACCGGCCGTCGCTACGCCATCGTCGCCGTCTTCGTCGTGGCCGCCATCGTCACCCCGCCGGATCCGATCAGCCAGATCACCCTCGCGGTGCCGTTGTGCCTGCTCTACGAGATCTCGATCTGGTGCGTGTGGCTGATCGAGCGTCGCCGCAAGAAGGAAGACGACGAAGAAGCCGGCACGGACCTCGTCGCCCAGTAGGGCGTCAGCCCACCTGGCTCCACGTCCGGGTCCGGCGGCGATCGCCCAGTTCGCCGGCGACATCCATGATCTTGCGCGCATTGTGGGTCAGATGCCCGCAGCGCCAGAGGAAATGGATCTCGGTGTGGCCGGCCTCGCCCAGCGAGTGGGTCTGGACCTGTTGGTGGCCGGGCAGGGTCTGGAGCACCGACCGCAGCACCCAGGCTGCGCCCATGCCCGCCGTCACGCAGGCCAGCATGGTGTGGTAGGACTCGATCTCGGTGATCGGCATGTCGCGGACGCCGCCGTCCGCCAGCCAGCGGTCCATCCGGAAGCGAAACGAGCAGTCGTGCCGGAAGCCGTAGAGCTCGGCGCAGCGCAGGTCCGACGGCCTCCGCACCTCGGGATGGCTCCGCTCGGTGATCAGCAGCATTTCGTCGACGAAGGCCAGGCGGCTTTCCAGGGCGTTCGACCGCACCGGGCCGTCGGTGAGGGCGACATCGAGCGCCCCGTCCGAGACGTGTTGGACGAGGTCTTCGGAGGCCTCGTGGCGGACATCCAGCTTCACGTTCCGGAAGCGCTGGCGGAACTGGCCGATCAGGGCGGGCATGTAGTCGACCAGCACGACGTCCAATGCGCCGATAACCAGCTTGCCGCCGGGATCCTCGTCGCGCATCAGGGCGCGGGTCCCGTCGGCCATGTCCAGCAGGCGCTGGGCGTGCTCCAGCAGCAGGCGACCGGACGGCGACAGCGACATGCCTTGCCGGTCCCGCAGGAAGAGCTCGCAGCGCAGGTCCTGCTCCAACTGCTGGATGCGGACGGTGACGCCGGAGGGCGCGCGGTTCAACATCTTGGCGGCCGCCGAGATCGAGCCGGTCTGGGCCACGGCGTGGAAGGCGCGCAGTTGCGAGAGCTGCATCAGGTGTTCCGAAATTCCGAACGCGGGGTTCATTTCTTTTCAATTTCGAGAACGCCGGGCAACCCCTAAGCCTGCCGCGTCGGGCTGTTGAGCGGCCCTGGACGGACCTTAGGCGGAGGCTTTCCATGGATCTCGAACTCAGCGGCAAGACGGTGCTGGTCAGCGGCGGCTCGCGCGGTATCGGCCGCGCCATCGTCGAGGGCTTCCTGGCCGAGGGCGCGACGGTGTCGTTCTGCGCCCGCGACCCGCGCGGCGTGGCCCAGGCGCAGATCGACCTGGGTGAGCGCGCCTTCGGCAGCGTCGTCGACATCACCGACGCCGCCGGCGTGGAGGCGTGGGCCAAGGCCGTCGCCGAGCGGATGGGCGGGATCGACATCGTGGTGCCCAATGTCAGCGCCTTGGCCGGCGGCTCGGACCTCGCCACCTGGCGTCACGCCGTCGAGACCGACCTGCTGGGCGCGGTCGCCTTGGTCAACGCCGCCCTGCCGTGGCTGTCGGCGTCATCGGCCGCCGCGGTGGTGCTGATCTCTAGCGTCTCGGGCCGCGAGGTCGACATGTTCGCCGAGCCCTACGGCGTGATCAAAAGCGCCCTGATCCACTACGGCAAGAGCCTGTCGGTGAAGCTGGCGGGGCAGGGGATCCGGGTGAACACGGTCTCGCCCGGCAACGTCTATTTCCCCGACGGCGTCTGGGGAAAGATCGAGCGCGAGACGCCCGAAACCTTCGCTCAATGCCTGGCCATGAACCCCCTGGGGCGCATGGCGCGGCCGGACGAGGTCGCCAAGGCGGTGCTGTTCCTGGCCAGCAGCGCGGCCAGCTTCACGACCGGTACGAACCTGACGGTCGACGGCGGCCTGACGCGCGGCGTGCAGTTCTAACGGCAAAGGGCCCCGCGGCTTAAGCCGCGGAGCCCTCCGTTTTCCACTCAAGTAAGCGAGTGAAACCTTAGGCGGCGGCGCCCATGCGCGCCTGCAGCTGAGCCTTGGCGGCGCGGACGGTGTCGGTCACGCAGGCCTGGTAGCTCACGACGCTGAAGTTCGGCTGGGCCTTGCAGACCGTGGCCGCGGCGGCGCGGATTTCCTGGTGGATCTGGGTGCGGGTCTTGCCTTTCAGCGAGATGCGGACGACCGAGACGGTTTCGTTGGCGAAGGCCTTGCCGGCGTCACGGGCGCGCAGCAGCGAGGCCAACTGGCGGTGAGCGCTGTTGGTGGCGCCTTCGATGCAGTCTTCGGTGGCGACCTTCGAGCCCTGGCCGCAGACGGCAGCGGCGGCGGCCTTGATCTCGTTTTCGATCTGGACCGAGTTCTTGCCGGCGATCGAAACGCGGACTTCCGAAGAGGCGGTCTTGGCGCCGGCCGGAGCGGCGATGGCGGCGGCGATGGCGAGGGCGGCGAAAGCGGCGAACGTCTTCATGGTGTTTCTTGTTCCTAATGAATGATCGGGAGGGCCGGGAAGGGCCGCTGAAAAAGGACGCGTACTGAACTTGGCGCGGCTTTTCCGGCATCGGAATTAAGCCGTCATGACAAAGCGCGGCTAATTCCCGTTAACAGTTGGATGGTTCGTGCGGCTTGGCGCGAAAACGGGGAAAGAACGGCTTTTTCGGCCTGCGTCATGCGGTCGCACGTGTCCCGAAATCGGGTTTTCGCGCAATGATGTCCAGCTTTCGCCACGGTCGCGCCGGATCACGAAGCCGTTGAGAGCCGGGCAGGGCGCCCGGAAAGCTTGGCGCCCCCGCCGACGCGCCTTAGAGAGGGCGTTTCTCCATCGCCTATCTCCCGAGCTTGCGTTCGATGCACGACATCAAGGCCATCCGCGAAAATCCCGAAACCTTCGACCGCCACTGGTCGGGCAAGGGCCGATCGGGCGCGGCCGACGAGGCGGTCGAACTCGACAAGCAGCTGCGCGCCGCCCAGACGACGCTGCAAGAGGCTCAAGCCAAGCGCAACGAGAGCTCCAAGCTGATCGGCCAGGCCAAGGCCAAGAAGGACGAGGCCGAGGCTTCGCGCCTCATGGCCGAGGTCGAGGCGTTGAAGGGCGTGATGGCCACGGCCGCCGAAGAGGAAGCCCTCGCCGGCGGCAAGCTGAAGGAGCTGCTGGCCAGCCTGCCCAACGTCCCGGCCGCCGAAGTGCCCGTGGGCGAGGATGAGAGCGGTAACGTCGAGCAGCGCGCCTGGGGCGACGCCAAGGCCCTGCCGGCCGGCAAGCTGAACGCGCCGAAGGATCACGTCGACCTGGGCCACGCCCTGGGGGGCATGGACTTCGAAGCCGCCGCCCGCATGAGCGGCGCGCGCTTTGTGGTGCTCAAGAAAGAGATCGCCCGCCTGGAGCGCGCCATCGGCCAGTTCATGCTGGACCTGCAGACCGTCGAGCACGGCTACACCGAGGTGAGCCCGCCGCTTCTGGTGAAGGCCGACGCCCTGTTCGGCACCGGCCAACTACCCAAGTTCGCCGACGACCTGTTCCACACTACCGACGACCGCTGGCTGATCCCGACCGCCGAAGTCTCCCTCACCAACATCGTCCGTGAGCAACTCGTCGCCGAGGAAGAGCTGCCGATGCGCCTGACGGCCCTGACGCCCAGCTTCCGCGCCGAGGCCGGTTCGGCCGGTCGCGACACGCGCGGCATGATCCGCCAGCATCAGTTCTACAAGGTCGAGCTGGTCTCGATCACCACGCCCGACCAGTCGGAAGCCGAGCACCAGCGCATGGTCGAGTGCGCCGAGACCGTGCTGAAGACGCTGGAGCTGCCCTTCCGCACCATGCTGCTGTGCACGGGCGACATGGGCTTCGGCGCCAAGAAGACCTACGACCTGGAAGTCTGGCTGCCGTCGCAGGACATGTACCGCGAGATCAGCTCGTGCTCGAACTGCGGCGACTTCCAGGCCCGCCGCATGGACGCCCGCTACCGCAAGACCGGGGAGAAGGGCGGCCATTTCGTGCACACCCTGAACGGCTCTGGCCTGGCCGTCGGCCGCACCCTGGTGGCCGTGCTGGAGAACTACCAGGACGAGGCCGGCCGCATCCACATCCCGGCCGCGCTGCAGCCCTATATGGGCGGCGTCACCCACATCGGAGGCGATGCGTGAGGATCCTCCTCACCAACGACGACGGCATCAATGCGCCGGGCCTGAAGGCCCTGGAGACGATCGCTCGCGCCCTGACCGACGACGTCTGGATCTGCGCGCCGGAATACGAGCAGTCGGGCGCCAGCCGGGCCCTCACCCTGTCGGACCCGATCCGCGTGCGCAAGCTGGACGACCGCCGCTTCGCCGTGGAAGGCACGCCGACCGACTGCGTGATGATGGCCGTGCAGCAGTTGATCGACGGCCCCGCGCCGGATCTGGTGCTGTCGGGCGTCAACCGCGGTCAGAACCTGGCCGAGGACGTCACCCTGTCGGGCACGGTCGCCGGCGCGATCGAGGGCATGGCCCACGGCATCCGCTCGATCGCGCTGTCGCAGACCATGACCTTCTTCCATGACGAGGTCGTCGCCCATTGGGAGACCGCCGAGCACTTCGGTCCGGGCATCGTCCAGCGCCTGCTGGAAGTGGGCTGGCCGGGCGACGTGGTCATGAACGTCAACTTCCCGGCCTTGCCGATCGAGGAGGTCACGGCGGTCGAGGTGACCCGCCAGGGCTTCCGCGACGGCCTGCTGCGCAACATGGAAAAGCGCACCGACCTGCGCGGCCGCGACTATTACTGGATGGGCTTTTCGGCCAAGGCGTCGCAGCCGGCCGAGGGCACCGACCTGCGGGCCATCTATGAAGGCCGTATCTCGGTCACGCCGCTGCACATCGACCTGACGCACCACGAGAGCGTTCATAAGCTGAAGAGCGTCCTGGGCGGCGCTCCGCCCAAGCTTAAGGCTCCTTCCGATCCCTCCCGGGGGGGCGAATGAGCGGACGGACGACCAAGGCCGCCGAGAACGCCAAGGCCGACTTGCCGCGCCTGATGCAGGCCCTGCGCGACCAGGGCGTGACCGACCCCCAGGTGCTGAAGGCCATCGAGACCACGCCGCGCGACCTGTTCACGCCGGACCTGTTCAAGGATCGCTCGTGGGAGGACTCGGCCCTGCCGATCGCCTGCGGCCAGACCATCAGCCAGCCCTATATCGTCGGCCTGATGACCCAGGCCCTGACGGTCGAGCCGCGCTCGCGCGTGCTGGAGATCGGCACGGGGTCCGGCTACCAGACCACCATCCTCAGCAAGGTCTCGCGCCTCGTCTACACGATCGAGCGCTATCGGACCCTGATGAAGGAGGCCGAGAGCCGCTTCAACACCCTGGGCCTGACCAATGTCATCACCAAATTCGGGGATGGCGGTGAAGGCTGGGCCGAACAGGCGCCGTTCGACCGTATTATGGTCACGGCCGCGGCCGAAGATGATCCCAAGCGGCTGCTTTCGCAGCTGAAGCCCAACGGCGTGCTGGTCGCGCCGGTGGGGAAGGGGCCTGTGCAGAGCCTTCGCCGCTACGCCGGCGACGGCAAGGGGGGCTTCCGGGTAGAGATCCTGTGCGACGTGCGCTTCGTGCCGCTGCTGGCGGGCGTCGCCAAGGATCAGTGAGTTTGGAGGACGCGGCGTCCCGCGTCCTTCGGTGTTAAAGGTTGATTCACCCTGGCGGAGCCCTTTGGTGGCTCCGGCGGGAAAGGAGACGTTATGAGGCAGTTGTGGACGCAAGCGGCGGTGATCGCCCTGACGGCTGGAACGCTCTCCGCCTGCGCGACCGAAGCGCCGCAGTATCCGGCGCGTGAAGGCCAGGCGCCCGCGCCGGCCACAACGCGTCCGACACCCAACTTCCCGATCACCCAGGCCCCGGCCCAGTCGCAGGCCGAAGCGCCGGTTTCGACCTCGACCGAAAGCAATGCCGCCGAGCGCCTGCCGCCGCCTCAGCCGATCCAGAGCCAGCCCTTGGCGCCGCCGACGCAAACGCCGCTGCCGCCCCCGCCGGCCCCGCAGCCCGTGATCCGTCCGGTTCCGCCCAAGACCGTGGTCACCACCACCGTCATCGGTCCCGTGGTCACCGTCCCGGGCAGGCCGCAGGTGCATGTGGTCAAGTCTGGCGACACCCTGACCTCGATCGCCAAGCGCTTTGACGTCAATGTCAACGACTTGGCCAGGGACAATGATTTCAAGAAGGGCCAGACTCTGCGTCTGGGCCAGAAGATCACCGGCCCCGCCAGCGAGCAGAAGGCCTATGTGGTCCAGACCGGCGACACCATCTTCGCCATCGCCAAGCGCTTCAACGTCACCGCCGCGGCCCTGGCCGACGAGAACGACCTGAAGACCGGCTCGGCGATCAAGAAGGGCCAGAAGCTGGTCCTGCCGGACGGCTACAAGGACAAGGGCCCGACCAAGACCACGACGGTGATCCCGGGCGCGCCGGGAACCAGCCTGGCCGGCGCTGAGCCCGCGCCGACGCCGACCCGTCCGGCGCCCTCGCGTCCGACCTACACCCCGCCCGCCGACGAAGAACCGGCGACCACCCAGGTCAGCACCACCACGCTCAGCGTCACCGGCGCCGTCGTCTCGGTGGCCGGCCCGCGCGAGGTCCACACGGTCAAGTCGGGCGACACCCTGACGGCGATCGCCCGTAAGTTCGACATGAGCATCAAGGAGTTGGCCGACGCCAACGACCTGGACACCGACAAGCCGCTGAAGCTGGGCGCCAAGATCAAGGGTCCGGCGACCACCTCCAAGGCCTATGTCGCCCAGAGCGGCGACACCCTGACGGGCGTGGCCAAGCGCTTCAATGTCAGCGTCAAGGAACTGGCGGCCGAGAACGACCTGAAGACCAGCGCCTCGGTCAAGAAGGGCCAGAAGCTGGTCCTGCCCGACGGTTACAAGGACAAGGGTCCGATCAAGACCACGACGACGGTGACCAGGCCGGCCCCGTCCACGCCGTCGAACAGCTACGCCAAGGTCGAGACGCCGGCGACCTCGCGCCCTGTGACCACGCCGTCCAGCCCAGTCCCGTATCAGCCCAGCGGCAACACCTATTCCCGCCCCAGCGCGCCGGTCGCCGCCCAGCCGGTGGCCCCGCCGCCGTCGACGACTCGTCCGATCATCGAGAGCAGCGCCGCCCCGACCGAGGCCGAGATCATCGCCTCGGGCCGTGGCAAGTTCGCCTGGCCGGTGCGTGGCGAGATCATCTCGGACTTCGGCGCCAAGAGCACGGGCCAACGCAACGACGGCCTGGACATCCGCGCCGCCTCGGGCACGCCGGTGCTGTCGGCCGCCGAGGGCAAGGTGGCCTATGCCGGCAACCAGGTGCCCAGCTACGGCAACCTGGTGCTGGTGCGCCACGCCGACGGCTGGGTGACGGCCTACGCCCACCTCTCCAGCATCAATGTGAAGATGCAGCAGGACGTGCGTCAGGGCGAACAGCTGGGTTCGGTCGGCGCCACCGGCGGCACCAATGAGCCCAAGCTGCACTTCGAGATGCGCTACGCGCCCACGCCCAAGGACAAGGCCAAGCCGGTCGATCCGGCGCTGGTTTTGCCGCGCTAAAAGGAAAAAGGCCCGCTTCGAAAGAGGCGGGCCTTTTTGCCTCTAGTCGTCCCGACCCCAGCGCCAGCCCCAAGGCTTGTCGCTCTTGCGCCAGACGATAAAGGCGACGCCCAGGATCAGCGCCACATGGATGCCGGTGAACAGGCGAGGGTGGGTCGTGGCCAGGTGCGGCGCCAGGGTCGAGAGCGCGATCATGATGGCGGCGAACCCCGCCAAAACCGCCCAGCCTTGCCAACTGCACGGCAGGCCCGCGCCATAGCCAAACTGCTTCGTCCGAAACCAGGGCTTGCCCATGGCTGCCTCCAGAGACCGTCCGGGCATTATCGCGCCGACGCGATTGGCGGGCAATCTCTAGCCGAGCTTGCGTGTCATGAAGGCGGCCCCGGCGTCAGGCCGGCAGCTTCACGCCCAGCTCGCCCGCCAGGTCGCGGATGAACTGCCACGCCACCCGGCCCGAGCGGGCGCCGCGTTGGGTCGACCACTGCAGGGCCCGACGGTCCAGGTCCTCGGTCCGCAGGCCAAACTGCTCGGCATAACCCCGGATGGCGGCCAGGTAGGCATCCTGGTCCATGGGCGGGAAGCCGATCCACAGGCCGAAGCGGTCAGAGACGCTCATCTCCTCTTCGGCGTTCTCGGCGGCGGCGATGGCGCCCTGGCGCTCGACGTGATCGCGGGGCATCAGGTGGCGGCGGTTCGAGGTCGCCACGAACAGGACGTTTTCGGGCGGACCCGAGACGCCGCCTTCCAGCGCCGACTTCAGGGCCTTGGCGGCGGCGGCGCCATCCTCGAACGAGAGGTCGTCGCACAGCACCACGAAGCGCTCGGACCGGGCGCGCAACAGGTCGAACAGCGGCGGCAGGGCGGTGACCTCGTCGCGATCGACCTCGATCAGCTTCAGGCTCGGGAACTCGTCCGCCAGGGTGACGAAGGCCGACTTGGTCACCGAGCTCTTGCCCGTGCCGCGCACGCCCCACAGCAGGACGTGGTTGTTGGGCACGCCCACGGCGAAGCGGCGCAGGTTCTCGACGAAGCGGGTCTTCTGGCGATCGATGCCGACCAGGCTGTCCAGCGACAGCGGATAGTCCGGCGCGGGTACGAACGCGCCGCTCTTGGGCTCGTGCCGGAAGAGACGTGCGCCGCTGAAATCGGGGGCGGGCGGGGGCGGGGGCGCCAGGCGTTCCAGGGCGTCGGCGATGCGGGCGAGCAGGGGAGAGGACGCGTCGTTCATGGGCAAGCTGCATACCGGGTGCGCTTGCATTGCAAAAGGGGAGGCGAACGCATAGCTTCCGCCGACTTGGCGCGACCCTCTCTGAAGGCGGCGCGCCTTACGGAATTCTCGGAGTCCCTATGAACAGCCTCAACGCCCAGATCATCCAGCTCGCCCCCATCCTCCTGATGGTCGTGCTGTTCTACTTCATGCTGATCCGTCCGCAGCAGAAGCGCGCCAAGGAACACCAGACCATGCTGGGTAACCTGAAGCGCAACGACACCGTCGTGCTGTCCAGCGGCATCATCGGCAAGGTGATGCGCGTCGAGGACAAGGAAGTCGGCGTCGAGATCGCCAGCGGCGTGACCGTGAAGGTCGTCAAGGGCATGATCACCGAGGTCCGCGCCAAGGGCGAACCGGCCGCGGCCAACGACGCCAAGAACTAAGGCGCTAACCCGTTTCGCTAGGCGTTTTTGGCGCCGCCTGAAAAGTCACCGATCCATGCTGACCCTTTCCCGCTGGAAGATCATCGCCGTTACCCTGTCGGTGATTTTCGGCATCCTGTTCTCCCTGCCCAACGTGCTTCCCCAGAAGACGCTGGACGCCATGCCCGGCTGGCTGCCGCGCCAGAAGCTGAACCTCGGCCTCGACCTGCAGGGCGGTTCGTACCTGCTGTACGAGGTCGACACCGAAGCCCTGCACCGCGAGCGCCTGTCGAACCTGGTCGAAGACGTGCGCACCCAGCTGCGCAACGAGCAGATCCCGTTCGGCGAGCTGGCCCAGCAGGGCGACGTGGTCAGCGTCCGCATCGGTGACGCCTCGCGTTACAACGACGCGATGAACGTGCTGCGCAAGAACATCGGCGCGCCGCTGGCCGGCGTGATCGGCGGCAAGGACGTGGCGGTCTCGGGCAAGGGCGACCAGCGCATCCAGCTGGAATACGTGCCCGAAGCGATCCGCGCCGACGCCGCCAAGGCCGTCGACCAGTCGATCGAGACGGTCCGTCGCCGTATCGACAGCCTGGGCACCAAGGAGCCCTCGATCAACCGCCAGGGCGCCAACCGGATCATGATCCAGGCGGCCGGCGAGAGCGATCCCGAACGCCTGCGCGCCGTCATCGGCAAGACCGCCAAGCTGACCTTCCAGATGGTCGACGAGACGGTCACCCCCGAGGACATCCAGGCCGGCCGCATCCCGCCCGGTTCGGAAGTGCTGAAGGGCGACCGCTACGCGGCGGTCTACGTCGTCAAGAAGCGCGCGGTGGTGTCGGGCGATGAGCTGACCAACGCGACGCAGACCTTCGACCAGAACGGCTCGCCGGCCGTGGGCTTTGCTTTCAACGGCGCGGGTGCCCGCAAGTTCGGCGACGTCACCACCCGCAACCGCGGCAAGCGTTTCGCCATCGTCCTGGACAAGCAGGTGATCTCGGCGCCGCAGATCAACGATCCGATCACCGGCGGCAGCGGCATCATCACCGGCAGCTTCACGGCCCAGAGCGCCAACGAGCTGGCCCTGCTGCTGCGCTCGGGCGCCCTGCCGGCCCCGCTGAACATCGAAGACCAGCGCACCGTGACCGCCGAACTCGGCGCCGACGCCGTCAAGGCCGGCTCGATCTCGCTGGCCATCGGGGCTGCCTCGATGTTCGTGTTCGTGATCCTGGCCTATGGCCTGTTCGGCGCCTTCGCGGCCATCGCCCTGGTGGTCAACGTGCTGCTGATCATCGGCATCATGTCGTTCAGCCAGGCGACCCTGACCTTCCCCGGCATCGCCGGCCTGATCCTGACCCTGGCCGTCGCCGTCGACGCCAATGTGCTGATCTACGAGCGCATGCGCGACGAGGCCAATGCCGGGCGAACGCCCATGGCCGCGGCCGACCATGGCTACAAGCTGGCCCTGACCTCGATCCTGGACGCCAACATCACCAGCCTGATCTCGGGCCTGATCATGTTCAGCTTCGGCTCGGGCCCGGTGAAGGGCTTTGCCTGGACCCTGGTGATCGGCGTGTTCACGTCGCTGTTCACCGCCATCTTCATCACCCAAGTGCTCATCGGCTGGTGGTTCAAGGCCACCAAGCCGAAGAAGCTGCCGATCGCATAGGAGACCCGACCATGCGTTGGCCCCTCATTCGCTACATCCCGCGCTCGACCCACTATCGGTTCGTGCGCTGGGCCCCGGTCGCGGCCGTGTTCTCGGCCATCCTGATCCTGGGCTCGATCGGCTCGCTGTTCTTCCAGGGCCTGAACCTGGGCATCGACTTCAAGGGCGGCGTCGCCCTGGAAATCAACATGCCGCGTCCTGTGCCCCAGGCCGAGCTGCGCACGGCGCTGGACCAGATCGGCGCTCGTGACGGCCAGGTCCAGGGCTTCGGCTCGCCGAACGCGGCCATGGTCAAGTTCCGCCCGGCCGAGGGCGAGGCCGCGACGGCCGCGTCCAAGCACGTCGAGAGCGAGCTGGTGAAGCGCTTCCCCGACCTGAAGGTGACCAGCCGCTCGGAAGTGGGCGCCAAGGTCTCGGGCGAACTCTTGATGTCCGGCTTCAAGGCCCTGGGCGTCGCCCTGCTGCTGACCCTGGGCTACATCTGGTTCCGTTTCGGCCTGTCGTACGGCACGGGCGCGGTCGTGGCCGTGATCCACGACATCGTCCTGACGCTGGGCCTGCTGTCGGTCTGCGGCATCGAGTTCTCGATGACGGAAATCGCGGCCCTGCTGACGGTCATCGGCTACTCGATGAATGAAAAGGTCATCACCTTCGACCGTCTGAAAGAGAACCTGCGCAAGTACAAGACGACCCCGCTGCGCGACATCATCGACCTGTCGGAGAACGAGCGTCTGTCGCGGACGATCATCACCGGCACCACGGCCCTCTTGGCCCTGGGCGGCACGATGGCGTTCGGCGGTCCGGTGCTGTTCCCGCTGGTCTTCACCATGGTGTTCGGCATCATCATCGGCACCTATTCGTCGATCTATATCGCTCTGCCGCTGATCCTGGTGTGGGGCGTCAAGCGGGGCGACGAAGACGCCACGCCGATCAAGCTCGGCGCGGCCTCGCGTCCCTGATGCGGCAGCCGCCGTCCATCGACGCCTGGGGCGGAGGCGGCTTTCGGGTCGCCGGCGACTGGCGGCCCGGCTCGCTGCTGATCCTCGACGATCAGCCGCGCGACTGGGCCGCGACGTCCTTGGGCGACCTGACGCCCGAGGCCTTCGCCGAGGTGTTCGCCGCTGGCGGAGCCGTCGAGTTCGTCCTGTTGGGCACGGGCCTGGTCAACGCCCTGCCGCCACGCCCTGTCCGCGACGCCATCAAGGCCGCGGGCCTGGGCCTGGAGTTCATGAGCACCGAGGCGGCCGCGCGGACCTACAACGTGCTGGCCAGCGAAGGCCGGCGGATGGCCGCGGCCTTGATCGCGGTCTAGTCAGCAGATCCGTCCTCGCCCTTCGACAGGCTCAGGGTGAGGACTACTTCTGAAGCCGCAGTAGAGAACCTCAACCTGAGCTGGTCGAAGGACGAGGTTCTCGGCGCCTCAGCCTGAAAAGTCCTCAAACTTTACCCGACTCTCCGATCGGTCCATGGTCCTGTTCAAGCAAAAGGGATCCGAGGGGGAAACCGATGTCTGGACTGCTTTCGAACTTCCGCAACACCATCATCGTCAGTGTCGTCTTGGCCCTGGTGATCATCATCGGCTACGGGCACAGCCCGCACGGCCATGACAGCAGCTACTTCCAAGCCATCTTCCGCTTGCTGCACGTCTGGTTCGGCATCCTGTGGATCGGGCTGCTGTACTACTTCAACTTCGTGCAGATCCGGGTCATGCCGCAGATTCCGGCCGAGCTGAAGCCCGCGGTCAGCAAGTACATCGCGCCCGAGGCGTTGTTCTGGTTCCGTTGGGCGGCGCTGTTCACCTGGGTGATGGGCGTGATCCTGGCCTTCAGCCGCGGCTACCTGCTGGAAGCGGCGACCCTGGGCCTGGCTGGCGGCTACACGCCTGGCGTCGACATGGGCTTCACCTTCATCGGCACCGGCATGTGGCTGGCCACGGTGATGTTCCTCAACGTCTGGGTCTTCATCTGGCCGAACCAGAAGATCGCCTTGGGCATCGTCGAGGCGGACGCCGACGCCAAGGCCAAGGCGGCCAAACTGGCCATGCTGTTCTCGCGCACCAACGTCCTGCTCAGCATACCGATGCTGGCGACCATGGCGATGAACCAGACGCTGTTCGGCTGACGCCGGGCGCGACACGCTGTAAGGGGAGGGCCCGCCAGCTCGGCGGGCCCTTTCTGTTTGAAGATCATGGCCGACACCGAAACCCTCGACGATCTCGTCCGCCGCGTCGATCCCGACCGCTGGCTGGCCAGCCGCTTCATCGGCGACGCCGCCGCGCGGGCCGACGTCATCGCGCTCTTCGCCATGAACTACGAGCTGGCGCGGGTGGCCGGCGGGGTCTCCAACGCCCTGATGGGCGAGATCCGCCTGACCTGGTGGCGCGAAGCCATGGAAGAGATTGCGGCCGGCAAGGCGCCCCGCAAGCATCCCAATGTCGAAGCCCTGGCCGCCTCGAAGTTCGATCCCAACGCCCTGGCGGCGCTGTCGGAGGCCCGCTTCGTCGACCTGGACGAAGGCCCGCTGAAGGACGAGGCGGCGGTGCTGGCCTATGTCGACGGCACGGCCGGGGCGCTGGCGGTGCTGGCGGCTCGGCGGCTAGACCCGAGCGCTGATCCGCACGCCGTGAAGGGCGCGGCGCGGGCGTGGGGATTGTCAGGCCTGTGGCGGCTGAAGCAGGCGGGGCGTAATCGGCTGCCGGCGGACTGGACGCAAGCCGACGTCAAGCAGCGGGTCGAGGCCCAGCTGAAAGCCGCGCGCGGCGAGGTTGGGGGCTTGCCCGTGGCGGCCTTCCCGGCCGTAGCCCCGGCGGCGCTGGCGCGGGCCTATGCGGCCGGGCGCGAGATGGGCGAGTTGGAGAAGAAGGCGCGGCTGACGTTCGCCGTGGCGACGGGGAAGCTGTAGAGCGCCCCCTCCGTCACGTCGCCTATCGGCGCCGCGCCACCTCCCCCGCAAGCGGGGCAGGAAGGAAGTGGCGTCCTCCTCACCCGTGAAACGGGGGAGGTGGCGCGCTGCGGATACGCAGCGCGACGGAGGGGGCGCTAAAGCGGTAGCCTATTTCCCCGGCCGATTATTCCCCGTCCACTGGTCCAGCCAGTCCAGCACCTCCTTGTGCCACTGCACCGAGTTCTGGGCCTTCAGCACCCAGTGGTTCTCGTTCGGGAAGTACAGGAACTTGCTGGCCACGCCCTTGCGCTGCAGGGCGGTGAAGGCGCCCAGGCCCTGTTCGACCGGGATGCGATAGTCCAGCTGACCCTGGACGATCAGCTGCGGCTTGGTCCACTGCGCGACATGATCAACCGGGTTGAACTTGTCGTAGGTCGTGCCCGCTTGCCATGGCGTGCCGCCATTCTCCCACTCGGTGAACCACAGCTCTTCGGTCGCGTAGCCCATGGCGCGGGTGTCGAAGACGCCGTCGTGGGTGACCAGGCACTTCCACGGCTGGCTCCAATTGCCGGCGATCCAGTTGACCATGTAGCCGCCATACGAGGCGCCCAGGGCGCAGGCGCGGTCGGCGTCCAGGAAGCCGTACTTCTGGGTCGCGAACGCCCAGCCCTTCTGCAGGTCCTCCAGAGGGCGGTCGCCCCAGTGCTGGCTGATCGCGTCGGTGAAGGCCTGGCCGTAGCCGGTCGAGCCGTGGAAATCGACCATCACCACGGCGTAGCCGGCATTGGCGTAGACCTGCGGGTTCCAGCGGTACGACCAGCTGTTGCCGAACGAGCCCTGCGGACCGCCGTGGATGAGGAAGGCCACCGGATACGTCTTGGCCGGGTCGAAATTGGCGGGCTTCAGGACGAAGCCGTGCACGGTCTCGTCGTTCCAGCCCTTGAAGCTGAACTGCTCGGGCTCGCCCCAGGCGACGTCCTTCAGGGCCTCGTCGCTGACGCTGGCCACACGGATGGGCGGGCCCTTCTTGGCGGGCAGCAGGAACAGTTCCGACGGGCTCTTCAGCGAGTCAGAGGCGTAGACGATGCCGTTGGCGCCGACATCGAAGGCGGTGACGTGGCCGTCGCCGGTCAGGGCGGTGACCTTGGCGGTCTTGACGTCGATGGCGAACAGCCTGCCTTGCCCCACGTCCAGGGCGGTGGCGTAGATCGTCTTGCCGTCGCGGCTCCAGGCGATGGCGTCGGCCGAGCGGTCCCAGGTCGGGGCCAGCTCGCGCACCTTCTGGGTGGTCTCGTCATAGATCATGATCGCGAAGCGGTCGGCCTCGAAGCCCGGGCGCTTCATGGCGCGGTAGGCGATCAGCTTGCCGTCCGGCGAGGCGACGCCGGTCGTGTCCCAGGCCTTGTTGTCGGCGGTGTAGTTGACCGGCTTGGCCGAGCCGTCCAGCCGGACGCCCCACATGTCGTAGTTGGTGGTCCAGGGCTCGTCCTTGCCCGCGACCTTGGCCGAGAAGACCACGGTCTTGCTGTCGAAGCTGACCGTGAAGTCGTCGTCGCCGCCATAGGGCTTGGTAGGCGTATCGCCGTCGAAGCCCTTCATCAGGTCGACCGGCTGGCCCGCCGCCACGCCGTTGGCGTCCAGGCTCCAGGCGAAGAGGTGGTTCTTGGTCCCGTCGTTCCACGTATCCCAGTGGCGCACGAACAGCTTGTCGTAGACGACGCCCGTGGCTTTGGTCGCGGTCTTAGCCGCCAGGCGGGCCTCGGTGCAGGCCAAGTCGGGGCAGTCGGGGAACACGGCCTGGCCGACGATGATGCTCTTGCCGTCCGGCGCGACCTTATAGGCCAGCACGTCGAACGGGGCCGAGGTGACCTGGGTCGCGGTCTCGCCGACGACGTCGGTCTTGAACACCTGCTCGGTCCCGCCCGCGCGGCTGGACGAGAAGTAGATCGTCTTGCCGTCGGCGCTCCAGCGACCGCTGGAGGCGCCGCCGTCCGAGATCTTCAGCCGGCGTGGAGCCATCTTGGTCTTCAGGTCGGCGACCCACAGGGACATTGAGGCCTTGTTGGCCGGATAGTTCATGGTCCGCACCGAATAGAGCACGAAGCGGCCGTCGGGCGAGACGCGCGGATCGCTGAGTCGATCCAGGCTGGCCATGTCCTTGGCCGTGAAGACGTGGGGCTTTTGCGGCGGCGCCTGAGGCCCTTGGGCATGAGCGACGCCGACGGTCGCGGCGGCGAGGGTGAGAACGGAGGCGGCGAAACGCAAGGTCTTGATCATGAAACCGAAATTCCCGGAAACGGTTATCCCTTTGGCGGCGGAGCCTAGTCCCGCTTCGGCCAGCTCGCTACGGGAGCCGGGCAAGAGATTCCCGACCACGGATCGCCGATCGGCGGTCTGTTTCGGCGTATGCCTGCGCGTGACAAAATCGTAATTAAATCCGTCGCTTAGCGCGTAACAATCCGAAACAGGACTTGCTTTGCCGCGACGCAGCATCCTCCTTACATGCTTAAGTGGGGCGATAGGATAGCCGCAGAGCTGTCCGTCCAACGATAAGGGTCTCTAGTGTCGGCTTCGGGTTATTTTCAGCACACGGTCGCAGGGCCGGTGATCTTTGCGGGGATCGGCCTGCACACGGGCGCGCATGTGCGCGTCGCCGTGCGCCCGGCGGCTCCCGACGCGGGGATCGTCTTCGTGCGGACCGATGTGCACACCTGCGACAACCGCGTCCCCGTGACCGCCGAGTCGGTCTGCCAGACGCAGCTGGGCACGGTGATCTGCAACGGCGACGACGTCCGCGTCTCGACCATCGAGCACCTGATGGCGGCCCTGGCCGCGCTGTCGATCGACAACTGCGTCGTCGAGCTGGATGGCCCGGAAGTGCCGATCATGGACGGCTCGTCCGAGCCCTTCGTCCAGATCCTGGACCGCGCCGGCCGCCGCCGCCAAGAAGCTGTCCGTCAATACATCGAGATCCTGGCCCCGATCACGGTCGAGGAGGGCGACAAGCGCGCCAGCCTGCTGCCGGCCGATCGTTTCGAAGTGGCCTTCGAGATCGCCTTCGACTCCAAGGCCATCGGCCGTCAGGCCGTGGACCTGGCGGTCGACGAAGAATCGTTCCGCTCGGAACTGTCCGACTGTCGCACCTTCGGCTTCGTTCGCGACGTCGAGGCCCTGCGCGCCATCGGCCTGGCCCGCGGCGGCTCGATGGAAAACGCCGTGGTCATCGACGGCGACCGCGTGCTGAACCCGGAAGGCCTGCGCCGTCCGGACGAGTTCGTGCGCCACAAGGCGCTGGACGCCATCGGCGACCTCTATGTGCTGGGCAAGCCCATCCTGGGCCGCTTCGAAGGCGTTCTGGCCGGTCACGGCCTCAATAACGCCGTGGTTCGAGCGTTGCTGTCCCAGCCGCGCGCCTGGCGCCTGCGCGCTCTCGCGCCGGAACTGGCTGAAGCGGTTTAAAGCCTGCTCGCAGGCTTTAACTCTTAAGTTAGAGCGTGACGCTGTCACGCTCTGGGGGGAGCGTCCCCAAGCTCTGGCTCGGGCCTTCGCATTTGCGCCTTTCACGGCGTGGTGTAGAAGCCTTGCACGGCGCAGGGGCGCGCGTTTGCTTCGAAGGTGAGAGACTCCGTGCTTCGTAATTTCTCGGGACGTTCGGCCGTCACTATCGCCGCTGTGCTCGCCGCCGTGTCGGTGGCCGGCTGCGCCGGCAAGTCCAAGAAGCCGACCCTCGCCTACCAGGAGCGCCCCGTCGAACTGCTGTACGCCACGGGCGCCGATCGCCTGGACCGCGGCAGCTGGAACGAGGCCGTCGACTATTTCCGCGAGGTCGAGCGCCAGCATCCCTATTCGGAATGGTCGCGCCGCTCGATCCTGATGACCGGCTACGCCCACTATATGGGCAACCAGTACAACGAGGCCATCGGCGACGCCGAACGCTTCGTCTCGCTGTACCCGGGCAATCCGTCAGCCCAGTACGCCTTCTATCTGAAGGCCATCTGCTATTTTGAACAGATCGTCGACGTGAACCGCGACCAGGCCGCCACCGAGCAGGCCCTGGCCTCGCTGCGCGACGTCGTCCAGCGCTATCCGAACACCGAATACGCCACCGACGCCCGTCTGAAGATCGACATGGTCAATGACCAGCTGGCCGGCAAGGAAATGGCCATCGGTCGCTACTACCTGAAGAACGGCCAGACCCTGGCCGCGATCGGCCGCTTCAAGACCGTGCTCGAGCGTCACCAGACGACCTCGCACACGCCCGAAGCCCTGTTCCGCCTGGTCGAGGGCTACATGACCCTGGGTCTGCTGGACGAAGCCAAGCGCAACGGCGCGATCCTGGGCTACAACTTCCCGGGAGATCGCTGGTACGCCGACGCCTACAAGCTGCTGAACGACAATGGCCTGCATCCCGCCGTCGAGCCGCTGAAGGCCGGCACGAAGCGCAACGCGCTTGAACGCGCCCTGTCGCGCGACAAGACCACGACCCTGGCGCCGCCAGGCGAGAAGAAGCCCAAGAAGGGGCTGATGGGCGTTCTGGGCATGTAACGACGAAAGGATCCGGACGTCTCCAAAGGCCCGATCCTGTTTTGTTCTGTCTTTGCGCTTTGAAAAACTCTGATTCCCGGCGATCTTGCGCGTCATGCTGATCGGCCTCTCCATCCGTGACGTCGTGCTCATCGAGAGCCTGGACCTGGCCATCGGCGAGGGCCTGACCGCGCTGACCGGCGAGACCGGGGCCGGCAAGTCGATCATTCTGGACGCCCTGGGCCTAGCCACCGGCGCGCGGGCCGACGCCGGGCTGGTGCGGCGAGGGGCCGCCGGTCACGCCTCGGCCACCGCCATCTTCGCCCTGACCGCAGACCACCCGGCCTTCGCCTATCTGGACGAGAAGGGCCTGGACTACGCCCGCGACGAGGACCTGGTCCTGCGCCGCCAGCTGTCGCCGGACGGCCGCTCGCGCGCCTTCGTCAACGACCAGGCCACCAGCGTCGGCGTGCTCAAGGACCTGGGCGCGCTGCTGCTGGAGGTGCACGGCCAGCACGAGACCGTCGGCCTGCTGGATCCCAAGACCCACCGCGGCCTGCTGGACGCCTTCGGCGGCGTCAGCGTCGGCGCGGTCGGCGTGGCCTGGAGCGGCTGGCGCGCCGGCCGCACGAAAGCCGACGACCTGCGCGATCTCGCCGGCCGCGCCGCCGCCGAGACCGAGGACCTGACCCTGCGGCTCTCCGAACTGGACCGCCTGGATCCGCGCGAGGGCGAGGAACAGAGCCTGGCCGAGGAGCGCGCGCTCTTGAGCTCGGCCGAAAAGGCCATGGCCGACATCGCCTCGGCCCAGGACGCCCTGGGCGGCGACAACCTGTCGGGCCGCCTGGCCCAGGCTTATCGCGCCCTGGAACGGGCCCGCGACCGCGCCCTGCAGGCCGGCGCGCCCGCCGAGGGCACGGCCATGACCCGCCTGTCGGCCGCCTGCGAGGCCGTCGATCGCGCCATCGTCGAGGCCCAGGAAGCCACCGCCGCCATCGACAATGTCGCCGAAAGTTTCGAGTTCGAACCCGATCGCCTGGAAAAGGCCGAGGAGCGCCTGTTCGCCCTGCGCGGCATGGCCCGCAAGCTCAACGTCCTGGTCGAGGACTTGCCGGCCAAGCGCGCCGAGTTCGCCGCTCGCCTGCAAGCCATCGAGACCTCCGAAGACGCCCTGAAGGCCGCCGACAAGGAGGCCGCCGAGGCCCGCGAGGCCTTCCTCTATGCCGCCGAGGCCCTGTCAGCCGAGCGCCGCGCCGCCGGTGACGCCCTGGCCAAGGCCGTCGAGGCCGAGCTGACGCCGCTGAAGCTGGAAAAAGCCAAGTTCCGCGTCACCGTCGAGCCGTTGCCCGAGGACCGCGGCGGCCCCGCCGGCCTGGACCGCATCGCCTTCGAGATTTCGACCAATCCCGGCGCGCCGTTCGGGCCGATGGAGGCCATCGCCTCGGGCGGCGAACTGGCTCGCTTCGCCTTGGCCCTGAAGGCGGCCTTGGCCACCCGCAGCGGGGGTCCACAGCCGCTGATGATCTTCGACGAAGTCGACCAGGGCGTCGGCGGGGCGGTGGCCGACGCGGTGGGCCTGCGCTTGAAGCGCCTGGCCGACGGTTCAAACGGTGTTGGGGCCCAGGTGCTGGTGGTGACGCATTCGGCCCAGGTGGCGGCGCGCGGTGACGCCCACTGGCGGATCTCGAAGTCGGGCGACGACACCTCGACCCGCACCAAGGTCGAGCCGCTGACCCCGGCCCAGCGCGAGGAAGAAATCGCGCGGATGCTGTCGGGCGCCGAGGTCACCGAGGCCGCGCGGGCGGCGGCGCGGGCGTTGATGGCCTAGCGGGTCCGCCCTCGTCCTTCGACAGGCTCAGGATGAGGACGACTTTTGACGGCGGTTCGGTAGAAACCTCATCCAGAGCTTGTCGAAGGGCGAGGTTTCGGCGCCTAGGCGTTGACCGGTGTGGCGCTGACCGCCAGCGGCTTGGCCTGGCGGCCCTTGATCCACTTTTGCAGCGGCGCGTCCACCACGCGCTCGAACACCCAGGCCACGACGATCGTCGCCGGAATGGCCGCCGCCCACAGGGCCCATTGCGCAGCCGCAGGCAAGCCCAGCTTGGCCTCCGCCATCCGCACGACGCCGAACCACACGGCCGCGGTCAGGGTGTTGGTCAGGAACAGCGAGAACGAAAGCTTCCCGACCGCGCCGGCCCAGCGCCAGGCGCGCGGCCTGGAGGCGCCGGCCGCGTAGATCAGGAAGGCCAGCAGGGCCAGGCTGAAGTGGTCGAAGTTGCCCAGGCCCTGGATGCCGATGACGATGGCCAGCGCCGCGAGGGCCAGCGGCAGGGCTTGGCGCCGGGCCAGGGCCGTGACCGGCAGGCGGGCGACCAGCAGGCCGATCATGAACAGCGGCACGCCCCGGATCAGGCCAAAGCGCAGTGGCAGCTGGTAGCTGGGCGCGTCGAAGATCATCAGGGCGGCGAAGTCGATGGCCACCCAGGCGCAGACGCCCATGGCCAGCAGCTGCAGCGGGCGATTGCTGGCCGCGATCTTGCGCCAGACCATGGGGAACAGGGCATAGGCGGCGATCAGGGCCGACAGGGTCCAGGTCGGCATGTTCCAGCCCGAGGTCCCCGGCACGAACCAGGCCTGGACCAGGAAGACCTGCGGCAGCAGTTGGTCCCATGCGAACCACTGCGGGTTCTGCGGGGCCAGGCCGATGGCCGAGGTCCCGACGAAGAAAGCGACGAAGGCGGCTAGCATGACCAGGTGCGACGGCCAAATCCGCTGCACGCGGCGCTTCAGGAAGGTGAGGGTATCGACTTCAGCGCCCAGCACGCGCGGGCCGTAGGTGCGAGCCAGGACGTAGCCCGACAGCATCAGAAAGAAGTCGGTCGCCAGATAGCCGCGCCCGAAGGCGGGGCTCAGGCTGAACAGCGACACCGGCGCCCGCTCGGCGACGTGGTAAAGCACGATGAACAGCGCCGCCAGGAACCGCAGGGCGTCCAGCGGACCGTCTCGCGACAGGACAGGCAGGGTTGGAACTGTGCTGCTCTTGGACATGGCGGGCTCCTTCGCCACAGGTCTAGCAAGCCAAGCGCCACCTTTCGCTTAACGCGCGAGCCCTTAGCTGACTCCCCCCGCCAGGGCCGCGTTGCTAACCTGCGAGAACTTCCCGTCTTCCGGATTCGCCGACGTGTCCCTGATCCCCATCGCCGACCTCACCGACGCCCAGGCCGTCGAGGAACTGGAGCGCCTGGCCGACGCGCTGGCCGCTCACGACCTGGCCTATCATCAGCAAGACGCGCCCACGATCAGCGACGGCGAGTATGACGTCCTCAAGCGCCGCAACCTCGACATCGAGACCCGCTTTCCACACCTGATCCGCGACAATTCCCCGTCGATGCGGGTGGGCGCGGCAAGGGCCGAACAGTTCGCGCCGGTCGAGCACGGCGTGCCGATGCTGAGCCTGGACAACGCCTTCTCCAACGACGAGGCGATCGAGTTCGACGCCCGCATCCGGCGGTTCCTGCGCCTGTCGCCCAGCGACACCGTCGCCTACACGGCCGAGCCCAAGATCGACGGCCTGTCGGCCTCGCTGCGCTACGAGAAGGGCGTGCTGGTCCAGGGCGCGACGCGGGGCGATGGCCGGGTGGGCGAGGACGTCACCGCCAACCTGCGCACCATCGCCGACATCCCGCATCGCCTGAAAGGCTCGGGTTGGCCCGACGTCATCGAGGTGCGCGGCGAGGTCTATGTTGAGCTGGAAGCCTTCGCCGCGTTCAACAAGGCCGCAGAGGAGGCGGGCCAGCGCACCTACGCCAACCCGCGCAACTTCGCCGCCGGATCGCTGCGCCAGATCGATCCGAAGATCAGCGCCCAGCGACCGTTGCGCTTCTTCGGCTATGCTTGGGGCCTGGTCTCCGAGCCGTTCGCCGAAAGCCAGTGGGGCGCGCTGGAGACGCTGTCCGAATGGGGCTTCGTCACGACGGCCCCGCCGGCCCGCCGCGTCGAGAACGCCCAGGGCCTGCTGGACGTCTACGCCCAGTTCGAGACCCTGAGGCCCACGCTGGGCTTCGACATCGATGGCGTGGTCTACAAGGTCGACGACCTGGAGCAGCAGCGCCGCCTGGGCTTCGTCTCGCGCTCGCCGCGCTGGGCCATCGCCCGCAAGTTCCCGGCCCAGCAGGCCCGCACCATCCTGGAAGCGATCGACATCCAGGTCGGCCGCACGGGGGCCCATACCCCGGTCGCGCGCCTCAAGCCCGTCACCGTCGGCGGCGTCTCGGTGACCAACGCCACCCTGCACAATGGCGACGAGATCGCCCGCCTGGACGTCCGCATCGGCGACACCGTCGTTCTGCAGCGCGCCGGCGACGTGATCCCGCAGATCGTCGAGGTCGATCTTACGGCGCGTCCCGACCCGGAACCGACCCCCTACGAATTCCCCCATGTCTGCGAATGCCCGCTGAAGACGGCCCTGGCCCGCGAGGTCACGGCCTCGGGCCAGGAATCGGTCGTCCGCCGCTGCACCGGCGAGTTCGCCTGTCCGTTCCAGCGCGTCGAGCACCTGCGCCACTTCGTGTCGCGCCGCGCCTTCGACATTGAGGGGCTGGGCGAAAAGCAGTTGCAGGCCTTCTTCGACGCGGGCTGGATCACCGAGCCGGCCGACATCTTCAAACTGGCCAAGGACGAGGCGAAGCTGGCCGAACTGCGCGAACGCGACGGCTATGGCGAGACCTCGATCGCCAACCTAGTGAAGGGCATTGAGGCCCGCCGCACCATCGGCATGGACCGGATGATCTACGGCCTGGGCGCGCGCGACATCGGCGAGACGACCTCGACCGTGCTGGCCCGCAACTTCGACCGCTTCGAGGATCTGCAAGCCGCCGCCGAGGCCGCCGCCAAGGGCCTGCCGGGCGAAACCTATCTGGAGCTCTCCACCGCCCAGGGCGTCGGCCCCAAGGCGCTCGATTTGCTGATCGAGGCGGGGAAGGGCGATCTGGTCGCCGATCCGTGGCCGGAAGCCGCCGACCTGGAGATCAAGATCGGCCATGTGGTCCCCAAGCTGACCAAGCCCGCCAAGGTCGCCCTGGCCCAGCGCTACGGAACCTGGGACGCTTTTGCGCAAGGGCTGGCCGAGGCCGCCTCGGGCGCGCCGGGCGACGACTATCTGCACCTGGCCGCCGTGGACGGCGTCGGCCCCGTAGCCGCCCAATCGCTGGCCCGTTTCTTCGCCGAGGAGCACAACCGCGCCAGCGTCCAGCGGCTGGTGGACCAGCTGACGGTCCAGCCGGTCGCCAAGCCCAAGACCGACACGGCCGTGGCCGGCAAGACCATCGTCTTCACCGGCTCGCTGGAGAAGATGACCCGCGACGAGGCCAAGGCCCAGGCCGAGGGCCTGGGAGCCAAGGTCGCCTCGTCGGTGTCCAAGAAGACTGACCTGGTCGTCGCCGGCCCCGGCGCGGGCTCCAAGCTCAAGACCGCCACCGAGCTGGGCATCCAGGTGATGACCGAGGACGAGTGGCTAGCGATGATCGCCCAATGAAGGTCATCGCGCTCGACTTCGAGACCGCCAACGAGCAGCGGTCCAGCCCGTGCTCCATCGGTCTGGCCTGGATCGAGGACGGCGCGGTGGCGCGGATCGAGCACCACTACATCCGTCCGCCGGGCAATCGCTTCGCGCGGTTCAACATCGCCTTCCACGGCATCGGTCCGCAGGATGTCGAGGACGCCGACGAGTGGCCCGATGTGCTGGAGCGCCTGCGGCCCGAGCTGGAGGGCGCGCTGGTCCTGGCCCACAACGCCTCGTTCGACATCAGCGTGATCCGCCGGACCTGCGAACACTACGACGTGCCGGCGCCGGGCTTTGACTATCTGTGTACGGTGCAGGTGGCGCGGGGCGTCTGGCCCGACCTGCCGTCGCACAAGCTGAACGTGGTCTGCGGCCACCTGGGCGTCGACTTCAAGCACCATGACGCGGCGGGCGACGCCTATGCCTGCGGCCAGGTGGCCCTGGCGGCGACCAGCCTGAACCGTCTGGACCATGTGCGCGACCTGCCAGGGCGCTTAGGGATGAGCCTGGGGCGGCTGGACCCTGGCGGCTACACGCCTTCGCGGGCGGCGGCCGGGGCGGGACGCGCCCGCGCTTGGCGCTGAGGCGCATCGCCGCAACCGCAATTCCCGCCTCGTTTTCGCCTTCGGCCTTGTCTGAAGTGTCAGGATCGCGCAACGAGGGACTTAAACGCGCGTTGGAAGACGCGCACTAGGGAGAGATACATGATCCGCACCGCCCTGATCGCCGCCGCCATGACGCTCGTCGCCGGCTCGGCCTTCGCCGCCGACGTCACCGGCCTGTGGGCCACGCCCAGCAATGGCGGCCAGGTCGAGATCGCCCGCTGCGGCAACAGTCTGTGCGGCAAGCTGGTGACCTCCAACCACATCAAGACCGATCCGGGCCGCAAGGACGCCAAGAACAAGGACGAGGCCCAGCGCGGTCGTCCGCTGAAAAACCTGCAGATGCTGTACGACTTCACCGGCGGCCCGACCAAGTGGACCGGCGGCAAGGTCTACAATCCTGAGGACGGCGGCACCTATTCGGGCACGATCGAGCTGATCAGCGACAACGAGCTGAAGCTGAAGGGCTGCATTGTCGCGCCGCTGTGCAAGACCCAGAAGTGGACGCGCCTGAAATAGGGCGCGTCGACACCGGGGCTGGTCTGACCTAGCCTTCCCTAAAATCCTTGGGGCCCAAATACTTGGGGGGAGGTTTGCATGTACCAGAAGATCGTCCTGGCCTTTGACGGCAGCCACGAGGCGCGCAGCGCCCTGCGTGAGGGGGCGCTGCTGGCCTTGCGCTGCGAGGCCCGGGTCTGGCTGCTCTGCGTGCTGGGCGACAACGCCGCCGTGGCCATGGCCGAGGGCGTGCAGCCTGGCGCGGCCGAGCAGATCGCCGCCGCCAGCCAGCAACTGGTCGACGAGGGCGTCGGCAAGCTGAAGAGCGTCGGGCTGAACGCCACGGGCCATATCGCTCGCGGCGACCCGGCTCCGGTGATCAGCAACTTCGTCAGGGAGGTCGGCGCCGACCTGCTGGTGCTGGGCCACCGGCGCCGCAGCTTCCTGGAGCGCTGGTGGAGCGGCAAGTCGGGGGCCTACATCGTCGACAATGTCGATTGCAGCCTGCTGGTCGCCCAGCATCCCGTCAGCGACGCGGAGTTCGCCGCCGAGATGGCCCTGCACGCAGTCAAGGCGCCGGCTTAAAGCGGCGCGCAGACCTCGTCCATCCAGGCGCGGATTTCCGGCTCCACGCGTGGCCCGATCTCGCGCAGCACGCGGGCGTGATAGGCGTCGAACTGCGTGACTTCCTCGGCCGTCAGCAGGCTCTTGTCGATCAGGCGGCGGTCGATCGGGGCCAGGGTCAGGGCCTCGAAGCGGTGCATCGGACGGTCCCCGCCGGCGATGTCCTCGGCCGGCATGACGATTTCCAGGTTCTCGATCCGGATGCCGTATTCGCCGTCCTTGTAGTAGCCGGGCTCGTTCGAGACGATCATGCCGGGCTGCAGGGCGATGACGTTCGGGGCCTTGGAGATTCGCTGCGGGCCTTCGTGCACGCCCAGATAGACGCCGACGCCGTGGCCGGTGCCGTGGTCGTAGTCCAGGCCCTGGGCCCACAGCGCCATCCGCGCCAGGGCGTCGATGGCCGAGCCGGTGGTGCCGGCCGGAAAGCGCAGGCGGGCGATGGCCAGGTGGCCCTTCAGCACCAGGGTGTTGCGGTTGACCATCTCCGCCGACGGCTCGCCGATCGCCACCGTGCGGGTGACGTCGGTGGTGCCGTCCAAATACTGGCCGCCGCTGTCGACCAGCAGCAGCGAGCCCAGGGCCGCGCGCTCGTTGCTGCGCTCGGTTGGGCGGTAGTGGGGCAGGGCGCCGTGGCCGTTGGCCGCGCCGATGGTGTCGAAGCTGAGGTCCTTCAGCACGCCGGTGGCTTCGCGGAAGGCTTCCAGCTTGGCGACGGCCTCCTTCTCGTCCGGCGGATTGACCTGGCCCTCGGTGGCCAGCCAATGCAGGAAGCGGGTCAAGGCCGCGCCGTCGCGCTTGTGGGCCTCACGCGTGCCGTCCAACTCGATGTCGTTCTTGCAGGCGCGGGGCAGGGCGCAGGGGTCCATGGCCCGCACGACCTTGGCGCCGGCGGCGGCCAGCATGTCGAAGTACCAGGCCGACGACTGGGTCGGGTCGACCACGACGCTCTTGCCCGAGAGATCGCCGAGGGCTTCGGCCAGCTTGTCCGGCGTCTCCAGAGAGACCTGGTTGCCCAGCCAGGCGGGCAGGTCGGCCGTGACCTTGGCCGGCTCGATGAATAGGCGCGCGGCGCCATCGGCGTAGAGGATCGCCTGCGACAGCGGCAGGGGCGAGCGGATGACGTCGCCGCCGCGGATGTTGAACAGCCAGGCGATCGAGGCCGGGGCGGTGATCACCGTGGCGTCGGCGCCGGCGGCGGCCACCACGGCGCCGACGCGGGCGCGCTTGGAGCTGGATTCCTCGCCGGCATATTCGACGGGGTGCGGCACGATCGGGGCCATTGGCTGGGCCGGGCGGGCCTCGCCCCAGGCCTGGTCGACCGGGTTGGCGGCGACGGGCTTGAGCATCGCGCCGGCGCGGTGGGCGGCGGCCTTCAGGCCGTCCAGCGCCGCGGGGCTGTGCAGGCGGGCGTCATAGCCGATCACCGCGCCCTGCTCGGCGGTTTCGAGGTAGGCGGGCACGCCGCCCTCGACGAGGTCGCGGATCTCGAACACGCCCTGGTCGACCTGCTCGCGCACTTGCAGCGTATAGCGGCCGTCGACAAATACGGCGGCGCGGTCCTTCAGGATGACGCCGGCCCCGGCCGAGCCGGTGAAGCCGCTGGCCCAGGCCAGACGGTCGTTGGCGGCGGGCAGGTATTCGTTCTGGTGCTCGTCCTCGTGCGGCACGAGGAAGCCGTCCAGCCCCTGCGCGGCCATGGCGGCGCGGATCAGCGGGACGTGCTTGGGACCAAAGGACGGGTCGGTGGATTCATCGAAGGTCTGGCGCATGCCTCGGATGTAATCCCCCGACCCGAGCCTGGGAAGGGTCGATTATTTCATGGATTACTGTTGGGGCTGCGCTGGCGGATTGTCGGGCGATGCGGCCTGGTCGTTGGGGCTGGAGGCGACGCGGTCGGCGACGTCCTGGGCCGACTGGGCGGCGCTGCGGGCGGCCTCGGCGGTGTCCGCGCGCGCCTGATCAGCCGTGGTGCGGGCTTCACGAGCGGCGCTTTCGGCGGCCATCTGGGCGTTCTGGGCGGCGCCTTGCGCGCCTTCCAGCAGGCCGGCCTGGCGACCCTGCTCCTGGGCGGCTTGCAGCTGGTTCGGATCGTTAGAGGTCGGGCGCATGGCCAGGAAACCGACGGCGATCACCGCCACGATGGCGATCATGCCGGCGACCAGCCAGCCGCCGACGCCGCCGCGTTCGCGGATCTCGACGTGACGCTCCACGGGGCGCTCGGGTGGGGGGATGTTGGGATCGGTATAGGTCATCGGGGCGGCTCCTCGGCCAATGGGTCTGGCCGAGAAAACGTGACCCCGATGCTCCAGGTTCCTACGGCCGTTGCAGGACCAGCGTCGCCCAGGCGTCGCGGTGGATGCGGCTGACCACCTTGAAGCCGCGCGACAGGTAGGCGGCCTTGACCATCCGCTCCTGGGTGCGCAGCAGGCCCGACAGGATGACCGTGCCGCCCGGAACCAGGGCGTGCTTGATGTCCTGGACCAGGCTGATCAGCGGGCGGGCCAGGATGTTGGCGAACACCAGGTCGTAGGGCGCGTTCTGGGCGACCAGGCGATGGCCCAGGCCCGAGGCGTGCACGAAGCGGGCGTTAGCCTGGTTGACCTGGGCGTTTTCCTTGGCGATCCGCACGCTGGGCTTGTCGATGTCGGTGCCGACGGCCAGCTTGGCGCCCGTGCGGGCGGCGGCGATGGCCAGCAGGCCCGTGCCGGCGCCGACGTCCAGCACCTTGTTGAACTTGCGAGCCTTGAGCAGGCGGTCATAGGCTTGCAGGCAGCCGACGGTGGTGCCGTGGTGGCCGGTGCCGAAGGCCGCGCCGGCCTCGATGCGCAGGTTGACGGTGCTGGCCGGCAGGCGGCCGCGATCGTGCATGCCGTAGACGAAGAATCGGCCGGCGCGCACCGGCGGCAGGCCCGACAGCGCCATGGCCAGCCAGTCGGCGTCGGCCAGGGTGTCGCGCACGACCTTCAGGTCGTAATCGGCCAGCAGGGCCAGCAGGCTCTCGTCTTCTTCCTGCGTCGTCGGGAAGGCGTCGATGCGCCAGACGTTCTTGTCCTCGTCCTCTTCCAGGATCGAATAGGTCGCGCCTTCCAGGCCCGGATGGTTGTCGATGGCGTCGGCGGCGGTCTCGGCTTCGACGCGCGTGCCACGGGCGACGATCTGCTGGGGCGTGTAGTCGGTCATGCGCGCCTGTTAGCCGCAAAGGCGCGGAAAAGCGAGCCTTAGCGCGTGGTCATGCCGGCGGCGGCGACATCGGCGGCGTCCGCCAGCACGGTCGGGATCGGCGGTTGGGGCTTGCGATCCTCGGGCAGGGAGACATTCAGGATGTCGCCGCGCTCCGAGGCCCAATGCGGCGCGTCGGAAGACGGGGGCGGCGTCGCGGGACCGTGCTGGGCCGGGACGTAAGGCGGCACGTCCATCTCGGGCGGCGGCGCATAGGCCGGCTCGTCATATGAGACCATCTGCATGGGCGGTGGCTGGCTCATCTTCAGGAAGTCGGTGCCGACCACATAGTCGGGCGTCTTGCCGGCCGGCCAGGCGATCGGCTCGGCTTGGGCCTCATAGACGGCCTGGATCGGCTCCATCTCGGGCGTGTAGTTGGCGTCTTGCGGCCCGGTTTTCATGGCCAGGCCCGCCAGGATGCCGATGACGGCGCACGCGGGCGCGCCATAGGCCACCGGGCGGGTGAGCGCGAAGCCCTTCAGCTGGGCCAGCATATGTTCGAGGCGGGCGTCCATGTCGGCATAGCGCGCGAGAGGCCGAAAAGGTTCGCGAGACTCGCCCTAGTCCGGCGACGGAAGGGACCCTCGCATGATCAAAGCTCGCCCGCTGCTGTGCGAGCGCCACAAGCACCAGCACGCCCGCGTCACCCCTGGAGAGCTGTTGGACCTGGTCTTGGTGCTGTCGAGCTTGGCGCTGGTCGTGGTTGGGGCGGAGAGGGGACGCACCGCCTCTCGCAACGCCCGGATTTCTTCTCTCCTCCCCCTCTTGGGAACGGGCGGAGGGGCGAAGCCGGTGGAGGCGCGCGCGCCGTGCTCAGGCCTTCTCGACGAAGCTGTCGATGACCTTCTTCTCACCCGCCTTGTCGAAGGCCACGGTCAGCTTGTTGCCCTCGATGCTCTTCACCTGGCCGTAGCCGAACTTGACGTGGAACACCCGATCGCCGCGCGAATAGGCGCTGTTGGTCGGGGCCGAGACGGCGACCAGGCGGCCTTCGCCTTCGATCGGGGCCGAGCGGGCGGCCGAACCGGCGCGGACGCCTTGCGGGCCGCGCCAGGCGGCGTTGCGTTCGCCAAATCCCGCCGTGCGCTCTTGAGCCCGCTTCCAGCCGGGGCTGTCATAGCTGCCGGCCTGGAAGGCGGACGTGCCCAGGTCGTCCCAGCGCGAGGCCGCCGTCGACTGCATGCCGGGACCGCCGCCGTAATAGCCGGTCTCGGACGCCGCATCGACGTGGGCCAGGGGCAACTCGTCGACGAACCGCGAGGGCAGTTGGCTGGTCCAACGGCCATAGACCTGCCGGTTGGCGACGAAGCTGATCCGGGCCTCTTCACGGGCGCGGGTAATGCCGACATAGGCCAGGCGGCGCTCTTCCTCGAGGCCCTTTTCGCCCTTGTCGTCCATGCTGCGCTGGCTGGGGAACACGCCTTCTTCCCAGCCGGGCAGGAAGACCAGCGGGAACTCCAGGCCCTTGGCCGAGTGCAGGGTCATGATCCAGACGGCGTCGCCTGTGGCCTCGCGGTCCAGGTCCATGACCAGCGACACGTGCTCCAGATAGGCTTCCAGCGTGTCGAAGGCGCCCATCGACTGGACCAGTTCCTTCAGGTTCTCCAGCCGCGTCTGGCTGGTCGGACCCTTGTCCAGGCGCAAGGCGTCCGTATAGCCGCTCTCTTCCAGCACCGTTTCCAAGAGGCGCTGGTGGTGGATGTTGCCGATCATCGAGCGCCAGCGGTCCAGGTCGCGGATGAAGTTGCTGAGCGCCGTGCGCGTGCGGGCCGGCAGCTCATCGCTGGCGATGATCTGGCGGGCGGCGTCGACGGTCGAGACGCCGTTCAGCCGCGCGATCTGCAGCAGCTTCTGCACGCTGGTGTCGCCAATGCCGCGCTTGGGCGTGTTGACGATGCGCTCGAAGGCCAGATCATCGTCGGGCGACTGGATCAAGCGCAGATAGGCGTGGGCGTCGCGGATCTCGGCGCGCTCGAAGAAGCGCGGACCGCCGACCACCTTGTAGGGGATCTGCAGCAGCACGAACCGTTCTTCGAAGGCGCGCATCTGGAACGAGGCGCGGACCAGGATGGCCATCTGGTTGTACCTGCGACCGGCCTTCTTGGCCCTCTCGATCTCGTCGGCGATCATGCGGCTCTCGGCCTCGCCGTCCCAGACGCCGCTGACCTTGACCTTCTCGCCGCCCTTGGCCGGGGTCCACAGGGTCTTGCCCAGGCGCCCCTTATTGGCGGTGATCAGGCCCGAGGCGGCGGCCAGGATGTGCTCGGTCGAGCGGTAGTTGCACTCCAGCCGCACGACCTTGGCGCCGGCGAAGTCGCGCTCGAAGCGCAGGATGTTGTCCACCTCCGCGCCCCGCCAGCCATAGATCGACTGGTCGTCGTCGCCGACGCAGCAGACGTTCTGGCGGCCCTGGGCCAGCAGGCGCAGCCACAGATACTGGGCGACGTTGGTGTCCTGGTACTCGTCGACCATCACGTATTTGAAGCGGCGCTGGAACTCGTCCAGCACGTCGGGATGGCCGGTGAACAGGCTGATATTGTGTAGCAAGAGGTCGCCGAAGTCGCAGGCGTTCAGGATGCGCAGGCGTTCCTGGTACTGGCGGTACAGGCTGATGCCCTTGCCGTTGGCGAACTCGCCGGCCTCGCTGGTCGGGACGCGGTCGGGCGTCCAGCCGCGGTTCTTCCAGCCGTCGATGATCTGCGACAGGATCCGCGGGGTCCAGCGCTTGGCGTCGATGTTCTCGGCCTCGATCAGTTGCTTGAGCAGCCGCTCGTTATCGTCGGTGTCGATGATCGTGTAGTTCGACTTCAGGCCCACCAGCTCGGCATGGCGGCGCAGAATCTGGGCGGCGACCGAATGGAAGGTGCCCAGCCAGCGCAGCCCTTCCGCCTCCGGGCCGATGATGTGGGTGATCCGCTCGCGCATCTCGCGGGCGGCCTTGTTGGTGAAGGTGACGGCCAGCATCTCCCATGGGCGGGCGCGGCCGGTGGCCAGGATGTGGGCCAGGCGGGTGGTCAGCACGCGGGTCTTGCCGGTGCCGGCGCCGGCCAGGACCAGCAGCGGGCCTTCGGTCGTCTCGACCGCCTCGCGCTGCTCGGGGTTCAGGCCGTCCAGATAGTTCGGCAGGGCGTGACCGCCCGTCGGCGGTTGCGGCCGGGCCAGGTCGGAGATGCGCGGAGAGGGAAGGTCGCCTGGGAAACCAGCCGAGTCGTCATCAGGATACATGGGAACATATGTAGCACAAAGCGCGCGGGACTTAAGTCCCTACAGGCGGTCGAAGCGGAACCTACGGGCTCGCGTATCGTTGATCCGCCAACAGCAACACGCCGGCATGGCGCGGAGACTCTCATGGCCGAAGGTACCAGCAGCAGCAGCGGGGGCAGCAGTGGCTTGGCGTTTGTCGTCGGCGGACTTGTGGTGATCGTCGCGGTGCTCGCCTTCTTCATGTTCACCGGCGGCTTCAGCCAGAAGAAGCAGGTCGATGTGAACATCTCGGCCTCGGCGCCCAAGCTGCCCGACGCGCCGAAGCTGCCGGAAGCGCCCAAGGCGCCGGGCGGCTGATATGGCCCGGACGCTCGCTCACAACGGAAATCCCCACCGCGGCGAAGGCGGGGGTCTGATGGCCGCGCTGCTGGTCGTGGCGGTGCTGATGCTGGCCGTATGGGGCGCGTGGAAGCTGGGCGTGATGGCCGGCGACCGGGTCGACCTGCGCCAGAGCATCCGCGACATCCCCTCGACCCTGCGAAACGGTCCAAACCCGCAGCCCGTGCCGATCCCGACGCAGCGGCGGCCGGCGGTGGAGCAGCGGTAGGGGCCGTCCTCGTCCTTCGACAGGCTCAGGATGAGGACTACTTTGATGCCGCACCAGTAGAAACCTCATCCTGAGCTTGTTGAAGGACGAGGTTTCGCTAGGCGCTCGCCTTTGCCAGCGCGAACACCCGACACGCCGAGGCCAGCGGACGCTCCCCGCGTTCCTGGTCGATCTTCTGGATCAGGCCGGCCAGACTCAGCGACTGGTCGGCCGCTGCCCGTTCCAGCACCGCCCAAAACTCCGGCTCCAGGGCCAGGGAGGTGGCGTGGCCGGCCAGGTTCACCGACCGCTTTTTCAAACCACCCAGCGTCTCAATCCTCGCGCTTGGCGCCGTCGAGGTGGCGCCTCTGCTTGTCGGCGCGGGCGGCGTCCAGGGTCTTCTCACCCTTGGTGCGACCGAACTTGGCGCGGTTCTCGGCGGCGCGGGCCCTGTCGTCGGCCTTGGCCTTGGCCTTGCGGGCCTGGTTCAGATTGACGATGTCGGCCATAGGTTTACGGGGCTTTCTTCTTGGCGACAGGGCGGATCACCAGCGTCTCCTGCAAGCGCAGCGTCTCGTCCTTGCGCAGGACCAGCGGCGCGCGGCCGGGGAAGACGCAGTTCTGCATCGAGCGGTCATTATACAGCATCCAGCGCGTGATCGCCTGGCCGTTCGCTTTGCAGGCCAGGCCCACCGCCCAGGCCGGCGAGGCCGCGTCGGTCCAGGCAAAGCCCATATTGGCCCCGGCCGTGATCGCCGAGCCGTTCGGAACGATCGTCTTGCCGCCCGAAGAGAAGGCCAGCTTCTCGGGCTCGACCAGGCGGATCGAGAAGCCGCCAAAGCCCCGGTCGTCCTCGCTGCCGCCCAGGCCCAGGGCGTTGACGCGGGACTTGATCGTCGTGTCGAACTCCACGCGCCGCGAACCGGCCTTCTCGCCGGCTTTTTGGGGACGCACCGTGACCTTGGTCGTCTCGCTGGCGATATAAACCAGCTCCGGCCCCGAATTGATCATCCAGTCGGCATCGATCGTCAGGGTCCCGCCACCCTCGGCGTCGCCCAGGAATGTCTTCGAGCGCACGAAGTAGGTCAGCCCCTTCATGTACCAGCCGTCGGCGACGGTCTTGCCGTCCGCCTGCACCTTCATCCAGGCCCACCAGACGCCGCGCTGGTGCGGGTGGTCGCCGGGCTTGTCCTCGGTCAGGGCCGTGCCGTCGGGCGCATAGAGCTGACCGACATAGTTCGCGCGGCCGGGCTCGGCGGCGGGGTCCAGCGGCTTGGTGCGATAGACCAGCACGGTCTTGCCGGCCTCGGTCAGGGTCACCGCGTCGTCGGCGAAGACGGCGTCGACGCGCTTGCCGATCGCGGGATCGGCCAGGGCGGGGCCGGCGATCAGCAGCAGGGCGGCGGTCAGAAGGGCGCGGAAGCTCATGCCTCGTCCTCTAGTCTCTCGGAACGTATCAAGAACAATCTCTGCGCGCATGGCAAGCTGAAACTTCACTGGAGACGTGGCCGTTTGATGTCGCGAGGGACCGCGACGGTCCCGCTCTAACCCAGGAGACGACGAATGATCGACCTCTCGCAGATCAAGGAACACCAGGAAGTCGTCGGTTCGGACGGCGGTCACGTCGGCCGCGTGGACCACATCGCCGGCGGCGAGATCGAGCTGGCCAAGCTGGACCTGGGCGCGGGCTTCAAGCACCACATGATCCCGCTGTCCTGGGTGGAGTATGTCGACGACGACAAGGTCCATCTGAGCCTGACCAAGGACGACGCCAAGTCCAAGTGGCGCGAAAAGCACTAGGCCCGTACGCACTAAGCCCGAACGCTGGGTGACTTCGAAGGGCCTCTGCGCGCAAGAGCAGGGGCCCTTTGCTTGAGCGCCTCGCCTATGTCGGCGCATCCAGCGGGGGATCAACGGCTGAAACCAAAAAGGCCCGGGATCGCTCCCGGGCCTTTTCAATTCAGAGGCTTGAAGCCGCCTATTTCACGCTGGCGCAGAAGCGCTGGATGCGTTGGCAGGCGTCTTCCAGCACGTCGCTGCTGGTGGCGTAGCTGATGCGGAAGAACGGCGACAGGCCGAAGGCCGCGCCGTGCACGACCGCCACGCCCTCGGCTTCCAGCAGTTCGCCGGCGAAGTCCTCGTCGCTCTCGATGATCTTGCCCGACGGCGCGGTCTTGCCGATCAGGCCGGCGCACGAGGGATAGACGTAGAAGGCGCCTTCCGGGGTGGGGCAATGCAGGCCCTGGGCCTGGTTCAGCATCGACACGACCAGGTCGCGGCGTTCCTGGAACAGCTTGGCGTTCGGCTTGATGAAGTCCTGCGTGCCGTTCAGGGCCTCGAGAGCCGCCCACTGGCTGATCGACGACGGGTTCGAGGTCGTCTGGCTGATCATCTTGCCCATGGCCTTGATCAGCGCTTCGGGACCCGCGGCGTAGCCGATGCGCCAGCCGGTCATCGAATAGCCCTTCGAGACGCCGTTCATCGTCAGGGTGCGGTCATACAGCTTGGGCTCGACCTGGGCGATGGTGGTGAACTCGAAGTCGTCGAACACCAGGTGCTCGTACATGTCGTCGGTCAGCACCCAGACCTGCGGGTGGCGCAGCAGGACGTCGGCGATGGCCTGCAGTTCCTCGCGCTTGTAGGCGCCGCCCGAAGGGTTGGATGGGCTGTTGATGATCAGCCACTTGGTCTTGGGCGTGATCGCCGCTTCCAGGGTTTCCGGCGTGATCTTGAAGCCGCTCTCGGCGGTGGTCTCGACCGAGACGGGCGTGCCGCCGGCCAGCAGGGTCATGTCGGGATATGACACCCAGTACGGCGCGGGGATGATCACTTCGTCGCCCGGGTTCAGGGTGGCGACCAGAGCGTTGAAGATCACCGGCTTGCCGCCCGGGGCGACGTGGACTTGGCTCGGCTTGTACTCCAGGCCGTTCTCGCGCTTGAACTTGGCGCAGATGGCGGCCTTCAGCTCGGGCATGCCGTCCGGGTCGGTGTACTTGGTCTTGCCGGCCTTGATCGCGTCGATGGCGGCATTCTTGATATTGTCCGGCGTGTCGAAGTCAGGCTCGCCCGCGGAAAGGGCGATCACGTCACGACCGGCGGCTTTCAGCGCGCGCGCCTTGGCGCTGATGGCGATGGTGGCCGACGGTGCGATGCGCCGCAGGGCGGCGGACTCGAGCGACATCTTGCAGAACTCCCCTGGAGTGGCTTGGTCCGTTGGAAGGACCGTTTCAGGATTGCGGCGGTCTTTACGCCCCCGCTGGCCATGGCGCAACGCAGCAAGGCCGCGCTCCAAGACATTTTGGCGACGCTTTCGGGGATCGACGTTCTTGCGCGCCGCCAACCTCCAAGATACCGCTAACATCTATAGGCGTGATCCGGGTCAATACGGACGCGCCTCGGGGGAAGCGCAAGGCCGCGATGACGGCCAAAAAGGGGGAGGGAAACCACCGTGAAGACGAAGATTCTGTATTCCGCCCTGGCCGCCGTGGCCTTGGTGCTGGGCGCGGCGTCGTCGGGCCTCGCGCGCCAGTCGGGCGACGACGGCATCCTGCAGAAGGCGATCAACAAGCCGTCGGCCAACTGGACCGTCTATGGGGCCAACCAGAAGAACAGCCCGGTCAAGGACAAGACCGTCGCCGGCGGGGGCGGCATGAAGGTCGAGATCCAGAAGGCCAGCGACAAGCCTTGGGAAGTGGGCGCCCAGCAGGCGATCACCGGCAAGGTCAGCAAGAACGACGTCATCCTGGTCGCCTTCTGGGCCAAGGCCGAGGCGGTCGACGGTGGTCCGGCCGAGGCCAACCTGTCGGCGGTGCGGGTCCAGCAGGCGGGCGCGCCCTATGACGCGGCCACGCAGGGCTCCGTGAAGGTCAGCGGCGTCGAGTGGAAGATGTACACCGTGCCCGGCCGGGCCTCGATGGATATCCCGGCCGGCGGCGCGAACGTCTCGCTGCACCTGGGCTCGGCCAAACAGACCGTGTTCCTGGGGCCGGTGTTCGTGCTGGACTTCGGTCCGGACTACGACCTGAAGAAGCTGGCACAGTAGGTCGTGCGTGATCCTCGTCCTTCGACAGGCTCAGGATGAGGATCATGGTAGGGCGCAGTAGAAACCTCATCCTGAGCTTGTCGAAGGACGAGGTTTCGGACCCGCTGACCTAGCGGCTACGCAGCGCCGCCGCGAAGCTCGCCAGGTGACGCGCGATCGCCTGACGGGTGCGCTCGTCGGTCAGCTTTCCGTTCTCGAACTTGGTGTGGGCCTGGCCCACCAGGATGTCGCTGAGCGGGGCCAGGTCAGCGCCCGTGCGCTTGAGGTTCAGGCGCAGGGCGTCCTGGGCGCGGACCGTGCCGGTGATCCCGGGACTGGCGCCGAGGGCGCAGGCGATCTTGCCGTCCAGCGGGGCGGGCTTGCCGCGCGAGGCCCAGTCGATGGCGTTCTTCAGCACCGCCGTCAGGCCGCCATTATATTCGGGGCAGGCGATCAGCAGGCCGTCGGCGGCGCGCACGGCGTCCTTCCAGGCGGCGACCGGCGTGGGATCGCCCTGTTCCTCGACGTCCTGGTTGAAGAACGGCAGCTGGCCCAGGCCGAAGGCCTCGATCTGCATCTCCTCGGGCGCCAATTCGCGGGCGGCGTGGAGCAGGGCGGTGTTGTACGAGGCGGCGCGCAGGCTGCCGGAGACGGCGAGAATCTTCATTGTGGCTCCATCGCTGAGGTGGCGATCCTAGTCAGGCCGGGCCTCGCGAAGAAGGCAGGAATGGTCGAGCGATGTTATCCCGCCAGGGCGGCGGGCATTGGCGCCTGTTGCCGGGGCGCGGGCCGCTGGCCGTCCAGATTGGCCTCGACGAAGGCCCAGAGCTGTTCGAGGTCACGACCGGCGGACCCGGCCTTTTCCCACTCGGCCACGCAGCGGCCCAGGGCCATGGCCTTCTGAAAGGCGTCGTGCGAGCGCAGGCCGTGCGGCGCCAGGGGCAGGCCGCAGAGGCGCAGCACCTCGAGGATGTCGGGACTGGCCGCCGGAGACGCGTCGGGCTTGCTGGTGTGGATCTGGTTGAGCACCAGGAAGCCGCCCTTGCCCAGTCTCCGCACGGCCTCGGCGGTGCGCACGATCGGCGCCAGGTCCAGAAACGAGGGGCGTCCGACCACCAGGCACAGGTCGGTCAGGTTCACCGCCTGGGCCACGTCGCCCTCGCACGCGGACGGCGTGTCGATGATCAGGTAGTCGTAGCCCCCTCGCATGGCGTTCGACTGAACGTGGAACAGCTTGCCGGCGCCGCCGTCGAATATGCTCGGACCCGGAGCCGTGCGCGCCCTGAGCGCGTCCGACGCGGACCGTTGGGGATCAATGTCGGCCAGCATGACCTGGCGATCCGCCAGAAAGGCCATCAAGGCCAAGTTCACGGCTAGTGTCGTCTTGCCTGACCCGCCCTTGCGGGAAAGCACCGCAATCGTCTTCACGGCACGCTTGCTCCGTCCCTCGCCCTGCGACTTCTAGAGGTCGCAAGACCACTGACGGCGATCATTGTTATGGTGAAGTTGTAAACAGAAACTCAATCTGGGGATTTATTGGCCCTGGTTTCGCGCGGCTGTGCGCCGTTCTCCGAAACCTCGTCCTAGACCGCCTGGGCGCTGTGGCCGCGATCCACGGTCAGCAGCATCGGGGCGATCAGGTCCCACAGGCGCGAGATCTCTTCGGCGGCGGCGCTGCCGGGCTCCCACTCGCACACCGAGCGCCCATGGGCGACCGACTGCTGGAAAGCGCTGCGGGCGCGCAGGCCGATGGGGGCCAGGGGCATGCCGGTGAAGCGCAGGGCCTCGGCGGCCTTCAGCACGGCCGGGGGCTCGAAGCCGTTCCGACGCGAGGGGGCCTGGCTCAGCACGATCAGACCCTTCTTGCCCAGGCGGCGGACAGCCTCGGCCGAGCGCACCACCGAGGCGATGTCCAGGAAGGTCGGACGGCAGACCAGGATGCAAAGGTCCGCGCTGTTGATCGCCTGCAAGCCGTCGGCTTCGGGCGCGGCCGGGGTATCGATGACCAGGGCGTCGTAGTTGCCGTGCTGGGCCTGGACTTGGGTCGAGAACAGCTTGCCGGCGTTGATCTCCGCCAGGACCGGACCGTCGCCCGTGCGGGCGCGCAGGGAGTCCGAGGCCGAGCGCTGCGGGTCGATATCGGCCAGCATGGTCCGAAGGCCTGCCAGGTGGGCCGTGATGGCCAGGTTGACCGAAAGCGTCGTCTTGCCGGCCCCGCCCTTGCGGGAGATCACAGCCAGGGTCTTCACGATCAAACTCCTTACCGGGCCAAGGTTTTCTGCCCTTGCGGCCTGTGGATAAGTAACGCTGTCATGTGAAGGTCGCGCAACCGAAATGTCGCGGCGCGCGAATCATGCCGTCCCCGGATCGCGTTTCGGGGCTGTGGTCCGAAAAACGCCTCGTTCTCCGGCAGATGTCCGCCGCCGTTAGCAGCGGCGCCGCTTGACCCTGGCCGGCGGCTGCGCGAGGAGGGGCCGTGATCCGCCGCATACTCGACTTCGTCACCAATATGGACGCCCGCGCCTGGCGCACGGTGGCGGTCTCATTCGTGCTGTTCGGCGGGGTGGGCTTGGTCTTCCTGTTCGGCGCGCAACTGCTGGGCGTCAATGGCGAGGCGGCGGTGGAGCGCTGGCTGGGCGCGGCCAGCGGGCCGTGGGCCCTGCCGGCGGCCGTGGCGGCCTTCGCGGTCATGGCCTTCCTGGGCGTGCCGCAGTTCGTGCTGATCGCAGCAGCCGTGGTGGCCTTCGGGCCCTGGACCGGCTTCGCCTACAGCTGGATCGGCACGCTGGTCTCGTCCCTGGTCGGCTTCTGGCTGGGCCGGGCCTATGGGGCGAAGATCCTGCGCGACTTCGCGGGCGAGGGCGTCAACAAGTTCATGCGGATGATCGGCAAGAACGGCTTCATGGCCAGCCTGATCGTGCGCCTGGTGCCGTCGGCGCCGTTCATCGTCGTCAACATGGCCGCCGGCGTCACGCCGATGAAGCTGCGCGACTTCGCCGGCGGCACCGCCATCGGCATCGTGCCGAAGATCGCCCTGACCGCCTTCGCCGGCAACTCGATCGTCCAGGCCATGAAGGGCGGCGGCAAGCAGCACATCGTCATGATCGGCCTGGCCATCGTCATCTGGCTGGCCATGGGCCTGGTCAGTCGCGCCTGGCTCAAGAAGCGGGAAGCAGCGGAAGAGCAGGCGGGGTAAGCCCCGCCGCCGTGTAGGTCGCCTCACGCCACGCCCGGACGATCTCGCCGAACCAGCGCGTGCGGGTCGTATCGTCCATGCCGTCGGTCTCCTCGACCCCGGCGGCCCAGGCCTCGATCACGAACGGCATGAAGGTGCGGGCGGCGTGCTGGCACGTGGCGTGCTGCGCCTCCGACGCATTCTCCGGCGGTGCGACAAAGGGCTCGATCAGCCGGGTCAGCAGAGTTTCGAGCGCCTCGCGCCAGGCCGAAGCCTCGGGCGCGCCTCTCGCATCGCGGAGCAGGAGGAGCGCCAGCTTCGGATTGGCGGCGCGCGACATCTGCACCAGCCGGGCGAGGCTGGAGCCATAACCGCCCCAGGGCCGCTCGGCGTCGGCCTCGATCGTGGCCAGCATGTCGCCGAACAGCGCGTCGATCAGGCTCTGGCGCGAGGGATAGAGGCGATAGATCAGGATCTTGGCCACGCCCATGCGGTCGGCGACGTCCTGCATGGTGGCCACCTGCAGGCCCTTTTCCGTGAAGGCGGCGACGGCCGCGTCCAGCACCGCCTGGCCACGCGCGGCCTTGTCGACCCGCGGCTTGGGCTGGCCGGGGCGGCCTCTGGGGACTTTCGCGACTCCGCTCATCGGTGCTATGTAGAATGAAACTATAAAGTTTCAAAATAGTGAGGGACGGGATGCGCAAGGCGATGATGGCGGCCAGTGTCGCGGTTCTGGCGATGGTCGCGGGGGCGGCGCAGGCTGGCGATCCGGCCAGCGCGGTGACGATCGACAAGCAGAAGGCCTTCGCCGCGACCCTGCCGATGGCCGACCGCCAGGATTTCGCGTTCGCCGACAAGGGCTTCCTAGGCAGTCGCGCCGATCCGCTCATCAAGCGCGCCGACGGCCAGCCGGCCTGGAACCTGGCGGCCTACGACTTTCTGAAGGGCGAGCCGCCCGCGACCGTGAACCCCAGCCTGTGGCGGCAGGCCCAGTTGCTGTCCAAGCACGGCCTCTTCAAGGTCAGCGACCGCGTCTATCAGGTGCGCGGCTTCGACATCTCCAACATCACCTTCGTGCGCGGCGACACCGGCTGGATCGTCATCGACCCGCTGACCATGAAGGAGACGGCCCAGGCGGCGCTGGAGCTGGTCAACGACAAGCTGGGCAAGCTGCCGGTCAAGGCGGTGATCTACACCCACAGCCACAGCGACCACTTCGGCGGCGTGCGCGGCGTGGTCGACGAGGCCGACGTCAAGGCGGGCAAGGTGGCCATCATCGCGCCCGAGGGCTTCATGAAGGAGGTCGCCGCCGAGAACATCCTGGCCGGCAACGCCATGAGCCGCCGGGCCCAGTACCAGTTCGGCATCATGCTGCCGCCGGGCGTCGAGGGGCAGATCACCTCGGGCATCGGCCAGACCATCGCCCGGGGCTCGATCACCCTGATCCCGCCGACCGTGATCGTCGATCACACCGGCCAGGAACTGGCCCTGGACGGCGTGAAGGTGCGCTTCCAATACACGCCCTCGACCGAGGCTCCGGCCGAGATGAACCTCTATTTCCCGGAGCTGCGCATCCTGGACATGGCCGAGAACGCCAATGTCTCGATGCACAATATCCTGACGCCTCGGGGCGCGCTGGTCCGGGACAGCAAGGCCTGGGCCGACGACCTGACGCAGTCCATCCGCCTGTTCGGCGATGTCTCCGACACCATGATCACCAGCCACGGCTGGCCGCGCTTCGGCGGGGCGGTGGTCAGGGACTTCCTGGCCGATCACCGCGACGCCTACAAATACCTGCACGACCAGACGGTGCGGATGATGAACCTGGGCATGACGGGCGACGAGATCGCGGCGAAGATTGAGCTGCCGCCGACGCTCCAGAAGGACTGGTTCAACCGCGGCTATTACGGCTCGATGAGCTTCAACAGCCGGGCGGTGTATCAGCGCTATATGGGTTTCTACGACGCCAACCCGGCGCATCTGGTCCCGTCGCCGCCGGCCGACGCCGGCAAGCGCTATGTCGCGGCCATGGGCGGGGCGGCCAAGGTCAAGGTTCTGGCGAAAGAGGCGGCGGGGAAGGGCGACTACGCCTGGGCGGCCACCCTGCTGAACCACGCGGTCATGGCCGACGACGGCGACAAGGAGGCCAAGGCGGCGCTGGCCAGCGTCTACGACCAACTGGGCTACCAGACCGAAAACAGCCTTTGGCGCAACATCTACCTGACCGGGGCCGACGAACTGCGGGGCGGGGTGCGCAGGCTGCCGGCCTCGATGACGCCGATGGACATGCTGGCGGCGCTGGACAGCGCGATGATCTTCGACGTGCTGTCGGTGCGCCTGAACCCGGACAAGGCCAAGGACGCCCACCTGCGGATCGTCTTCGTCTTCCCCGAACGGAACGAGCGGTTCCTGGTCGAGGTGCGCAACGGTGTCCTGGTCGCCCAGCCTTCGGCGGGGGAAGAAGAGGCCGACGCAACCCTGGCGGTGGCGCGCCCAGTGTTCCTGGACTCGCTGTTCACCGGCAAGTCGCTGGTTCCGAAAATCCTGACCGGGGAGGTCAAGCTTGAGGGCGATCGCGCGGCGATGGGACGGATGACGGGTTGGTTCGACGCCTTCCCAACGGATTTCCCGATCGTTACGCGCCCGAATTCACTGGGGCCTGGAAAATAATTGCGCCGGCTGCGACGGATTGCACCCGCGGCGCAAATTGCTTGCTCGATTCTGGGCTGCTGTGTAGAAAGTCGGCCATGACCGTCGCGCGCGACCTGCTTTCGCTTCTGCTTACCAGCCCCTGGGCGCTCTAGGGGCCGCGCATCGTCGTGGCCGGGCGCACAGGGGACGATTGACCCGCAGCCCGCACGCAGACACCCAAATTCGACGAGTATCCCATGACCTCCGTAGCCAACAGCGCTTTCGACAAGCGCGATAACGTCGTCATTTTCGACACCACCATGCGCGACGGCGAGCAGTCGCCCGGCGCGTCGATGTCGCTGGAAGAGAAGCTGGAACTGGCCAAGATTCTCGAGGAGATGGGGGTCGACATCATCGAGGCCGGCTTCCCGATCGCCTCGAACGGCGACTTCGAGGCCGTCCGCGAAGTGGCCAAGATCGTCAAGAACTCGACCATCGCCGGCCTGTGCCGCGCCCACCAGGTCGACATCGACCGCTGCGCCGAGGCCCTGAAGCCGACGCAGCGCGGCCGCATCCACGTGGTGATCGCCACGTCCGACCTGCACATGAAGCACAAGCTGCAGATGGAGCCGGACGCCGTCATCGACGTGATCGCCCGCTCGGTGACCCACGCCCGCAACCTGCGCGACGACGTCGAGTGGTCGGCCGAGGACGCCACCCGCAGCGACCGCCAGTTCCTGCGCCGCGCCATCGAGACCGCCATCAAGGCCGGCGCCACGACGATCAACCTGCCCGACACGGTGGGCTACACCTATCCGTCTGAATATGCCGACCTGTTCAACTGGATGGTCAACAACGTCGAGGGCGCCGATCGCGTCGTCTTCTCGACCCACTGCCACAACGACCTGGGCCTGGCCGTGGCCAACAGCCTAGCCGGCGTGCAGGGCGGGGCCCGCCAGGTCGAGTGCGCCGTGAACGGTCTGGGCGAGCGCGCCGGCAACGCCGCGCTGGAAGAGATCGTCATGGCCCTGAAGGTGCGCGGCGACCGTCTGCCTTACCGGACCGGCATCGACACCACCCACATCACCCGCGCCAGCCGCTACGTCTCGGCCATCACCGGCTTCCCGGTGCAGTACAACAAGGCCATCGTCGGCAAGAACGCCTTCGCGCACGAGAGCGGCATCCACCAGGACGGCATGCTCAAGAACCGCGAGACCTACGAGATCATGACGCCGGAGTCGGTGGGACAGGCCCCCTCCAGCCTGGTCATGGGCAAGCACTCGGGCAGCCACGCCTTCCGCGCCAAGCTGAAGGACCTGGGCTACGAGCTGGGCGAGAACGCGCTGAAGGAAGCCTTCGGCCGCTTCAAGGACCTGGCCGACCGCAAGAAGCACGTCTACGACGACGACATCATCGCCCTGGTCGACGACGCCCTGGCGCGCGGCTCGGAGAAGATCCGCGTCTCGCACCTGCGCGTGGTGGCCGGCACCGAAGGCCAGTCGGCCGAGCTGACCCTGGACGTCGACGGCGTCTCGAGCACGGCGGAAGCGACCGGCGACGGCCCCGTGGACGCGGTGTTCAACGCCATCCACAAGATCGTGCCGCACAGCGCCGCCCTGCGCCTGTTCCAGGTGCATGCGGTGACCGAAGGCACGGACGCCCAGGCCCAGGTCTCGGTGCGTCTGGAAGAGGACGGCCGCATCGCCACCGGCGCGGCCGCCGACACCGACACGCTCACGGCCTCGGCCAAGGCGTATGTCAACGCGCTGAACAACCTCTTCGCCCGCAAGGAGAAGAGCCGCCCCGAAGCGGCGATCGCCAGCGGCTTCTAGGCCAGACGGAAAAACCCGGCCGGGCATGACCGGCCGGGTTCCCCACAAGCTCCCAATCCATCAGGACGGCTGGAAGCTTAGGCCGCGCGACGGTTGCTGAACGGCCGCGTCGCCAGGATCTCGGCCCCCAGGTGCGCCTGCGGCTGCACGTCCAGGCCCAGCTCGCGAAGGCTGTCGGCCAGCGCGCGGCGAGGCTGCTCGTCCAGCAGGGCGCTGGCGTCCACCACCAGCGTGCCGCCCGGGCGCAGCATGGCATAGGTCGCGGCCGTTACTGCGCGGGTGTCCTCCAGCGTCTGGCAGTCCAGGACCAGCAGCACGTCGCTGCGCTCGTCGGCGGCGCCGCAGGTGGCCCGGCGGGCGGCCTCGACGCGCTGATAGCCCCGACGCCACAGTTGGCACATGGCCTCGCCCGCGCCGGGACCGGCCACGGCCACGAAGCACAGCGGCGTGGCCTGGGCCAACTCCAGCATGCGGTCCAGGGCGGGGTTGATCCCATCGGTCGGGACCCCCAGCAGGAACTGGGCGGCCTGGCGAAGCGGGTGGGGCGACATGGTCGGTTGGCCTTCTTAAAAGCACCGTCGCGTGATCGCGACGCATACCGCCGTCATGCGCCTTGGGCGCGTAAGGGCGCCATGCGGACCGGGCCGTCTTCTGTAAGGACGGTGTAAGGGACGCGAACTAGGGTCGGACCATGATCTGGATCCCCATCACCATCGCCGCGACCGTCTTCCAAGTGGCCCGCAACGCCGCCCAGCGCTCGATCATGGGCGGGGCGGGGCCCTGGGGCGCGACCCTGGTCCGTTTCCTGTTCGGCCTGCCGTTCGCCACCGTCTTCGCCGTCGTCGCCTGGCTGGCGACCCCGGGGGCGAGCGCCCATCCCACCCCGGCCTTCTGGCTGGCCTGCGCGGCGGGAGCGGGACTGCAGATCGCCGCCACCGCCGCCCAGCTGACCGCCATGCACCGCTCGACCTTCGCCCTGGGCACCGCCATGCAGCAGAGCGGCCTGCCGTTCGCCCTGATTTGGGGCGCGCTGTTCTTCGGCGACGAGGTCGGGCCCGTGACCTGGGCGGGCGGCCTGATCGCCTCGGTCGGGCTCGTGGCCCTGACATGGCCGCGCGGCGAGGTCGTCATGCGCAAGGGCGCCGTGACGGCCGGCCTGGGGGCTGGCGCGATGTTCGCCCTGTGCGCCAACTGCTTCCGCCAGGCGGGCCTGGCCTTCGACCCGGCCCACGCAGCGGCCTCGGCCTTCGTGACGGTGATGGTCGTCCAGGCCATCCAGACGGTCGCCCTGACCGGCTATCTGGCCTGGCGCAACCCCGACGCCCTGAAGGCGGTGGTGGCCGCCTGGCGTCAGTCGCTGGGGGCGGGGTTCTGCGGCGCGGCGGCCTCGGGCCTGTGGTTCACGGCCATGACCCTGTCGCCGGTGGGGCCGGTGAGGGCGGTCGGGGTGGTCGAGATGCCCGTCGCCGCCATCGCCGGACGCCGTCTGTTCAAGGAGCGTTTGACTCTCTTCCAGATGGCGGCCGGAGCGATAACGGCGGTCGGCGTCGTCATGGCCGCGCTCGGCTAGATTTCGCCACTTTGGGATGCTTGGCCAGCTAGACCGCAAAAGCCTTGGAAAACCCCGCGAATAGACCTTGAAATCAACGCTTTCGCAGGGCAAACGGGCGGCGTCGGCGCGCCTTTCGGCCGTCCCGGCGACGGCGCGGCCAGAGGGCGGCGCACCCGTCGGGCGACAAGGCGTGCGGGCTGGGGCGAAATCCCCTAAATGCGGGAATCATGTTGTCCTCGCATTGAATTGAAGTAGGAGCCTTTTCTTCTCCGCCGACCCCGTCCCCGGGACGGAAAAGCTCCCGCTTCATCGATCTGCTGCCTCGATCTGCCTGCCCGTAACGCCCCTCATACCCCTCAGTCAGGGTTTTCAATGTTCTCTTCCCTCTTCGGCGTGATCTCGAACGACATCGCCATCGACCTCGGAACGGCCAACACCCTCATCTACATGAAGGGCAAGGGGATCGTTCTGAACGAGCCGTCGGTGGTGGCTCTGCGGAATGTCGGCGGTCGCAAGATCGTCCACGCCGTGGGCATCGAGGCCAAGCAGATGCTGGGCCGCACCCCGGGCCACATGGAAGCCATCCGCCCGATGCGCGACGGCGTCATCGCCGACTTCGAAGTCGCCGAGGAGATGATCAAGTACTTCATCCGCAAGGTTCACAACCGCAAGGGCTTCGTGAACCCCAAGGTGATCGTGTGCGTGCCGTCGGGCGCCACCGCCGTGGAACGCCGCGCCATCAACGACAGCTGCCTCAACGCCAGCGCCCGCCGCGTCGGCCTGATCGACGAGCCCATGGCCGCCGCGATCGGCGCCGGCCTGCCGATCCACGAGCCGACCGGCTCGATGGTCGTCGACATCGGCGGCGGCACCACCGAGGTGGCCGTGCTGTCGCTGTCGGGCATCGTCTATTCGCGCAGCGTCCGTGTCGGCGGCGACAAGATGGACGAGGCGATCATCAGCTACATGCGTCGCCACCACAACCTGCTGATCGGCGAGACGACCGCCGAGCGCATCAAGAAGGAAATCGGCACCGCCCGCGCGCCGGCCGACGGCGAAGGCCTGTCGATCGACGTCAAGGGCCGCGACCTGATGCAGGGCGTGCCGCGCGAAGTCCGCATCTCGGAAAAGCAGGCCGCCGACGCCCTGGCCGAACCGGTTGGTCAGATCGTCGAAGCCGTGAAGGTGGCCCTGGAAGCCACCCCGCCGGAACTGGCCAGCGACATCGCCGACAAGGGCATCATGCTGACCGGCGGCGGCGCGCTGCTGCGCGGCCTGGACGCCGAAATCCGCGACCACACGGGCCTGCCGGTGACGGTGGCCGACGATCCGCTGTCGTGCGTGGCCCTGGGCTGCGGCAAGGTGCTGGAGCACCCGAAGTGGATGAAGGGCGTTCTGGAATCCACGCTGGCGTAAGCTAACATTGCTCTAGTGGCGCCTCGGGGGGCGCCGGGAGATACAAGTACGTGCCCTTTCGCGAAGGTCCCCTCGGCGACCTGAAAGTGCCGCTTACCTGGACGGCGGCGGTGGCCCTGATCGTGGCGGCCGTCATCGCCGTCGCCTTCCTGCTGGCTGATCGGCGGGAGACCCTCCAGGAGCAGGCCTACGGCGTCACCCGCCAGACGGTGGACGTCGTGGCCAAGCCGGTCAGCGGCGCCATCGCCGCGCCCGGACGCTGGACGGGCCTGGGCCTGGATTTCGTCCGCAGCTACTTCTTCACCGCGTCGGAGAACCGCCGGCTGAAGACCGAGCTGGCCGAAATGCGCCAGTGGCGTGACCGCGCCCTGGCCCTGCAGGACCAGAACGAGCGCTTCAAGTCGCTGATGGGTCTGCGCACGGATCCGCCGATCCCGATGGCCACGGCCCGCGTGGTCAGCGACAGCCGCGGCCCGTTCGCCAACACCCGCCTGGCCGACGCCGGCTCGGAAAAGGGCATCGTGGTCGGCAACCCCGCCCTGAACGAGCGCGGCCTGGTCGGTCGCGTGGTCGGCGTCTCGAACGGGGTCAGCCGCGTGCTGCTGCTGACCGACATCGCCTCGCGCACGCCGGTGATGATCGACCGCACCAACGCCCGCGCCATCCTGACCGGCGACGGCGGTCCCAACCCGAAGCTGGAATACCTGCGCGGCGTCGATCCGATCCAGCAGGGCGACCGGGTCGTCACCTCGGGCGACGGCGGCGTCGTGCCGCGCGGCCTGCCGGTGGGCGCGGCCGTGAAGGGCCTGGACGGCCGCTGGCGCGTGGTGCTGTTCGCCGACCAGTCGTCGATCGACTTCATCCGCATCCTGCTGTTCAAGGATTTCGCCCAACTGGCCAACGAGAAGGAGCTGCAGGCCAAGACCCTGCCGCCAGTGACGACCGAGGATCCGCAGACCTCGATCCTGTCGGTTCCGACGCCCGCGCCGACCCCGGCTGCTCCGGCGACGACCACGCCGTCGGCCCAGCCGAAGCCGCCCACGGCTGCCGCGCCCAAGCCTGCTCAGCCCAAGCCGGCCGCCGCCGCGCCCGCGCCGACGGGAACGCCCCAATGAGCATGAGCGGCGGGCGAGCGCTGAACCCCGGCCGTTGGCTGGGCGTGCCGATGCTGCTGTGCGTCGTGGCGACGATCCTGTTCGCCGCGCCGATCCGCATCTGGGGCCTGCAGCTGCCCGAGCCCGTGTTCGCCATGGTGCCGGCCTTCGCCTGGGCCATGATCCGGCCGTCGATCCTGGCGCCGTTCGCCCTGCTGATCCTGGGCCTGTTCCTGGATATCTTCTGGGGCGGCCCGACGGGCCTGTGGGGCCTGTCGCTGCTGGTCGCCTACGCCATGGTCCTGATCCTGCGCAACGCCATGACCGGTCAGAGCCGGCCGATGATGTGGGCCTGGTTCGCCGGGGTTACGGCCGTGACCATGGTCGCCGGCTTCCTGTTCACCATGCTCGACAGCCTGGCCATGCCGAGCCTCTTGGCCGTCTTCTGGCAGTTCCTGGTGACGGCGCTGCTGTTCCCGTTCGCCCACCGCCTGGTCGATCGCTTCGAGGACGCCGACGTGCGGTTCCGGTGAGGCCATGAGCGAACCGTCCATCTTCTTCTTCGAGGTCAACGAGCGTCAGGGGGTCTTCCACCGGCGCGCGTTCCTGCTGGGCGGTTTCACGGGCCTGGGCCTCTTGGCCCTGGGCGGCCGCCTGGCCCAGCTGCAGCTGGTCGAGGCCCAGCGCTACCAGAAGCTCTCGGCCGGCAACCAGTTCAACTACCGCCTGGTGCCGCCGCCGCGCGGCCTGATCCTGGACCGCAACGGCGTGTCGCTGGCGTCCAACCGGCCCAACTTCCGGCTGATGATCAACAAGGACAAGGACCTCGACGCCGAGGCCGTCCTGACCGATCTGGCCAAGCTGGCCCCGATCGACGAGGCGCGCCGCAACCGCGTGCTCCGGGAGTTGGCCCGCGCCCCGCGCAAGGCCCCGGTCGTGGTGATGGAGGACCTCTCGTGGGAGGAGTTCTCGCGCATCAACATCCGAGCCCCGGAACTGCCCAACGTCACCGCCGACATGGGCGAGGTGCGGGTCTATCCATTTGGCGGGGCTTTCGCCCACGTGATCGGCTATGTGGCCAAGGTCAGTGATCGGGACCTGACGGCGGCCAAGGACGACGCGACCCAGGACCAGGAACTGCTGCATCATCCGGGCTTCCGGATCGGCAAGCAGGGCGTCGAGAAGGCCTTCGACAAAGACCTGCGCGGCCGCGCCGGCGCGACCAAGACCGAGGTCGACGCGCAAGGCCGCGTCGTGCGCCTGGACCCGGCCGGCGACATCCCGCCGACGCCGGGCAAGGAAATCCGCCTGACCCTGGACGCCGACATCCAGAACCGCGCCCTGGAGGTGATGGGCGACGAGAGCGGCGCGATCGTCGTGATGGACATCCGCAACGGCGACCTGCTGTGCATGGCCTCGGCGCCCAGCTTCGACGCCAACCGCTTTGTGAAGGGCCTTTCGGGAGCAGAGTACAAGGCGCTGGCCGAGTACGAACGCAAGCCGCTGCTCGACAAGTCGCTGACCGGCACGTTCCCGCCGGGCTCGACCTTCAAGCCGACCGTCGGCTTGGCGGCGCTGACCGCCGGCATCGACCCGGAGATCCGCATCAACTGTCCCGGCAGCTGGTACTATGGCGGCCGGGTCTGGCGCTGCTGGGAGAAGGGCGGGCACGGCCCCCAGAACATGCACGACGCCATCAAGAACTCGTGCGACGTCTATTTCTACCAGACCTCGCTGAAGGTTGGCCCCGACGCCATCGCCAACGCCGCGCGGGCCATGGGCTTTGGCCAGTTGTTCGACATCGGCATCCCAGGCCAGAAAAAGGGCAACGTCCCTGACCGGGCCTGGAAGAAGCGGGCGTTCAAGAAGAATCCGGCCAACCAGGTCTGGTTTCCGGGCGAGACCCCCAGCTACGGCATCGGGCAGGGGGCCCTGACGGTCAACGCCTTGCAGTTGGCGGTGATGACCGCGCGCCTGGCCAACGGCAAGAAGGCCTTGAACCCGCGCCTGATCAAGTCGGTCGGCGGGGTCGAGCAACCCAGCGGCGCGGCCGTGCCCGACCTGCCTTTCTCGCAGGAACACCTGAACTATGTCCGCGGCGGCATGGCCGCCGTGGCCAACGACGTGCGCGGCACCGCCTATCGCCAGAGCCAACTGGGCCTGGGCGACGTGCAGATGGCCGGCAAGACCGGTACGGCCCAGGTGCGCAGCTATGACGGCGTCGCCAACCGCAAGGGCACGGGCACGATCTGGCGCTTGAAGGACCACAACCTGTTCGTGGCCTTCGCGCCCTATGACGACCCGCGCTACGCTGTGGCGGTCATCATCGAGCACGGCGGCATGGGCGGCGCCACGGCCGGCGCGCCACGCGCCCGCGAGGTGATGCGCGTGGCCCTGCTGAAGGATCCGGAGATCCGCGCCCGCATCGAGCGTCCCGCGCCGTTGCCCGAGGCCGCGCCGGAAGACATCATGGAAGGCGCCGCGCCGGAGGATCCGGTCGAGGGCGCCGCACCGCCCGCACCGGACGCCGATCCCGCTCCGCCCACCACCCCTCAGGGAGGCCCCCAATGACCCTGAGCGGCGGCCTGACCCGGCCGGGCGAACGCGATCGTCCGGTCATCAAGTTCATGGAGGTCGACTGGACCTTCTGCCTGGTCCTGGCCCTGATCGCGGGGACGGGCGGGCTGATGCTGTTCTCGATCGCCGGGGCCTCGTGGGAGCCCTGGGCCGACCGGCATCTGCTGCGCTTCGGCGTCTATTTCATCATCATGATCGCCCTGGCCATGTGCGACCTGCGATGGTGGTTCAACGCGGCCTATCCGATCTATGTGGTCGGGGTGCTGCTGCTGATCGCCGTGGATCTGGTCGGCGACATCTCGCTGGGCGCCCAGCGCTGGCTGCAGGTGGGGCCGCTGCGCTTCCAGCCGTCCGAGGTGATGAAGATCGGCCTCGTGCTGGCCCTGGCGCGCTTCTATCACGGCCTGTCGGCCGACCGGGCGCGGATGTCGTGGTGGCTGTTGATCCCGGCGGCGATGATCGGCGTGCCGTTCCTGCTGGTCGCCAAGCAGCCCGACCTGGGCACCGCCATCCTGCTGGGCGCGACCGGCGGCGCGATCATGGTGCTGGCCGGCCTGTCCTGGCGGATCATCGCTGCGCTGGGGGCCGTGGCCGCCGTGGCCGTGCCGCCCTTCATCATGTTCGGGCTGCACGACTATCAGCGCAACCGCATCCTGACCTTCATGAATCCCGAGAAGGACCCCTCGGGCGATGGCTATCACATCCTGCAGTCCAAGATCGCCCTGGGCTCGGGCGGCCTGCTGGGCAAGGGCTTTGGCCTGGGCTCGCAGAGCCAGCTGAACTTCCTGCCCGAGAAGCAGACCGACTTCATCTTCGCCACCCTGGCCGAGGAGTTCGGCTTCGTCGGGTGCTTTGGCGTGCTGTTCCTGTACGGCGCGGTGATCTTCATGGCCCTGCGCATCGCCTCGATCAGCCATAGCCACTTCGGACGCCTGTCGGCGGCCGGGGTGACGGCGACCTTCTCGCTGTACGTCCTGATCAACGGCGCCATGGTCATGGGCCTGGCCCCGGTCGTGGGCGTGCCGATGCCGATGCTGTCGTACGGCGGAACCGTCATGCTGACGGTCATGGTCGGCTTTGGCCTGGTGCAGTCCGTGCGCGTGCACCGCTACACCGAAGTGACCAGCGGCAAGGGTTCGTTGGTCTAATCCTCTAGGAGGAAACCAGCGCCGCCTCGGTCGCCCGCACCAGCCCGTCGATGACGCCAGGCTCGGTCGAGGCGTGACCGGCGTCCCAGACGATGTCGAAGCGCGCCTCGGGCCAAGCCTTGTGCAGCTTCCAGGCGCTGTCCAGCGGCGTGACCACGTCGAAGCGGCCCTGGACGATCCAGCCCGGAATGTGGCGGATCTTGTCGATGTTCTTCAGGATCCAGCCGTCGTGCTCGAAGAAGCCCTTGTTCGTGAAGAAGTGGCACTCGATCCGCGCGAAGGCGATGGCGAAGTCTTCTTCGTTGAATTTGGGAGGCCTCGCTTCAGGACCACGCAGCGAGATGGTGTCGCCCTCCCACTGGCTCCAGGCGGCGGCGGCTTCCAACTGCACGCGGCGGTCCTGGGCGACCAGGCGGCGGTGATAGGCGGCCATCAGGTCGCCGCGCTCGTCGTCGGGGATCGGGGCCAGGAACCGCTCCCAGGCGTCGGGGAACAGCATCGAGGCGCCTTCCTGGTAGAACCAGCGCAGCTCGCGCTCGGTCAGCAGGAAGATGCCGCGCAAGACGAGGCCCGAGACGCGCTCGGGGTGCTTGATGGCGTAGGCCAGGGCCAGGGTCGAGCCCCACGAGCCGCCGAACACGGTCCATTTCTCGACGCCCAGATGCTCGCGCAGGCGCTCGATGTCGTCGATCAGGCTCCAGGTGGTGTTGTCGTCCAGGCTGGCGTTCGGACGCGAACGGCCGCAGCCGCGCTGGTCGAACAGGGTCATGCGCCACTTGGTCGGGTCGAAGAACCGCCGCATGGTCGGGTTGACCGCGCCGCCCGGACCGCCGTGCAGGATCACGCAGGGCTTGCCGCGCGGGTTGCCGCATTCCTCGTAATAGATCTCGTGTTGGCCGCCGGTGGGCAGCCAGCCGAACGAGAACGGCTCGACCTCGCGGAAGAGGCCGCGGCGACCAACGGAACTCATGGCGGCGGCGGAAGCGTTACGATCCATGAGACGAACCCTAACGTGTTTCTTCGCCGCCTGTGAACGGACGATCGCAGCGGCTTCGCGCCTTTCGTCCGGTTCTGTATGTTGCCGCCCATGACTCAGCCCGCGCCCGAAGACTATTCCGACGACGAACTGCTCGAGATGCTCAATCCCGTGCAACTCGCCGAGCTTGACCGTCAGATCGGCGAGATGTTCGGGGCCGAGGGCGTCGACCGGATCGAGGCGCTGTTCGCCATGGCCAATGTCTACAGCCTGCGCGCCGCCGAGCGTGACGAGGTCTCGGCCCTGGCCATGCTGCAACTGGCGGCCGCGATGCGTCGGCGCGCCGAGCTGATGTTGGCCTCGAAGAACTAGAAGCGCCTATCGAGCCAGTCGAGGATCGCCGCGTTCACCTCGACGGGTTTCTCCTGCTGGGTCCAGTGGCCGCTGCCTTCGATCAACACCTTCTCCAGGTCCGAGATCTGGTCGCTCATGCGGTCGGCCATGGCCGGCGGCAGCACCACGTCCAGCTCGGCCATGATCATCAGGCAGGGGATGCCGTCGATCCGGCGCGGCAGGCTCTCGGCCTTTTCCCAGTTGCGGGTGAAGTTGCGGTACCAGTTGATGCCGCCGGTGAAGCCGGTGCGCTCGAACGCCTCCACGAAGAACGCCAGCTCTTCGGGCTCCAGGAACTGGTTCTGGTCGGTGGCCGGGTCGTAGTGGTCCAGCGCGTCCTGCAAAGCCAGGCTGCGGCGCTCGGCGGGACGGCCCAGGAAGTCGTCCTGCCCGCCCTTGGGCTTGCGCATGAAGAAGCGGATGGTCCGCTCGGGATCCTTGCCCAGCCGCCGATCGGCCTCGCCGGGCTTCTGGAAATAGACGATGTACATGTCCTCGCCATAGGCGTTGCGGAACATCTCGATCGGATCCAGCGGCAGGCGCGGCGTGAACGGCGTGTTGAGCCCGATGATCCCGGCCACGCGGGTCGGATGCAGCAGCGGCATCTGCCAGACGACGATACCGCCCCAGTCGTGGCCGACGAAGACGGCCTTCTCCACGCCCAGGTGATCCAGCAGGCCGACGAGGTCGCCGGTCAGGCGCTCCATGTCATAGCCCTCGACCGCTTCAGGACCCGGCGTCAGGCCATAACCCCGCTGGTCCGGCGCGATCACCCAGCGGCCGGCGGCGGCCAAGGCGGCGATCTGGTGGCGCCATGAGAAGGCCAGTTCGGGGAAGCCATGGCAGAAGACGATCGGCACGCCCTGGCGCGGGCCGGCCTCGTAATAAGCCATGCGGATGCCGTTGACGTCGGCGTACCGGGGCTCGGGCAGGCCTGGATTCTTGACCGTCATGACCACTCGTCCTCCCGCTGGCTTATGTGATTGCTGATCACCCTGGAGCCCGCATCGGGTCGCGGCAAGCGGCATTTGAGGTTTCCGCCCATTCCTTATTTCTTGGGGGGCGAAAAGGCGTAGAAGCCTCAACATGACTGATACTGGCCAGCCGCCCGCCGCCGTTCCGTGGCGACTAGTCCTGCTCCTGGGCGCGCTGACGGCCTTCGCGCCGATGTCGATCGACATGTATCTGTCCAGTCTGCCGGCGATCGGCCGCAGCCTGCAGGCGGGTCCAGAGCAGACCCAGACGACCCTGGCGGCCTTCTTTGCCGGCATGGCCATCGGCCAGGTGATCTATGGCCCGGCCTCGGACCGCTTCGGGCGCCGCCTGCCGTTGCTGATCGGGGTCTCCGTCTTCATCGCCGCCTCGGTGGTCTGCGCCCTGGCGCCCAATATCGAGACCCTGATCGCCGCGCGTTTCGTCCAGGCCCTGGGCGGTTGCGCCGGACCGGTCATCGCCCGCGCCGTTGTCCGCGACCGCTTCAGCCATGCCGACACCGCTCGGGTGCTGTCCCTGATGACGCTGATCATGGGCCTGGCGCCGGTGCTGGCCCCGCAGCTGGGCGGCGTGGTGCAGTTCGTGGCCGGCTGGCGCGGGGTGTTCTGGACCCTGGTCGGCTTCGGCGCGCTGATCGCCCTGTGGGTCATCGTCAGCCTGGGCGAGTCCCGCTCGGCCGAGACCGAGGCCCAGGCGCGATCTGAGAACCCGCTGCGGGCCTATGTGGCGCTGTTCGGCATGCGCCGGCTGATGGGATATGCGCTGGCTGGAGCGCTGAACGGGGCGGTGCTGTTCACCTACATCTCGGGCGCGCCAGACCTGGTGATGGGGACCTATGGCCACTCGGCGCTGGTCTTCAACCTGATCTTCGCCTTCAACGCGGTCGGCATCATCGGGGCCAGCCAGATCAACCGGCTTCTGCTCCGCAGAAACCTGCCGGACCAGGTGCTGAGCAAGGCCAGCATCGCCTCGATCATCGCGGCCTTGCTGCTGACCATCGCCGCCTTCACCGGCTGGGGCGGCCAGTGGACGGTGCTGCCGCTGCTGTTCATCGCCCTGTCGACGTACGGCCTGATGGGTGGCAACACCATGGCCGGGGCGCTCAGCGTCGATCCGCGCCGGGCCGGCTCGATCTCGGCCCTGATGGGCTCGGCCTCGTTCGGGGCGGGGGCCCTGGCCTCGTGGTCCGGCGGGCTGCTGCACGACGGCACGCCGCGGCCGGTGGCCGGGGTGATGTTCGCCTGCCTGGTCGGCTCGGCCCTGGCGATCTTCTTCCTGGCCCTGCCGGGCGCGAAGAAGGCTCAGGCCTGATCGTCGACGGGCCAGCCAAAGGCTCGCCAGGCCAGGACCGCCCAGCCGATCATCAGCGACAGCCCGCCCAGGGGCGTCACCGCGCCCAGGATGCGGGGGCCGCCCAGGGCCATGGCGTACAGCGAGCCCGAGAACAGCAGGGTCCCGGCCAGGAAGAACGCGGCCGCCGCGCCCATGCCCTTGATCCCCGCCCGGTGCAGGGCGAAGGCGGCGAACACCGCCAGGGCGTGGGCCATCTGGTACTGCGAACCGGTGTGCAGCCACTCGATCGGCTTGGGCTGCGACATCCCATGCGCGGCGAACGCGCCGAAGGCGACCGCCAGCAGGCCGCTGGCCGCCGCCAGGCCCGTCCAGATTCGGGGAGTCCAGACCTTCATCCGCTTTACGTTCCGTCACCGTTGCAATCGCAGAGCGTGACCTTAACGTCGATCATCTGGACGTAAAGCGACGCCGCTTCCTTACGGAATGAGAGCGCCGTAGCGAACAGGGGAGGACGGCATGGCGCTCACCTGGGGCGACGATTACCCGATCCATCAGGCGCCCGAGCCCGTGGCCTATGCCGGGACGGATCGGAACTTCTACGACCGCTATTTCTTCAACGGCTACGGAGCCGAAGGCGACGGCGACGACCTGTTCTTCGCCGCCGCGTTCGGGGTCTATCCGCACCTCAACATAGCCGACGCGGCCTTCTGCGTGATGCGCCAGGGCAAACAGGTGAACCTCCACGCCAGCCGCTGGCTGAAGATGGAGCGGATGGACCTGACGGTTGGCCCGATCACCATCGCGGTCGAGACGCCGCTGCAGCGCCTGAAACTCGTCGTCGCCGCACCCGAGCAAGACATCGCCGCCGAGATCATCTTCGAGGGCCGCGCCTTCCCGATCGAAGAGCCCCGCTTCATCCGCCGTAATGGCCCGCGGACCCTGTTGGACTACACCCGCCTGACCCAGAACGGTCGCTACAGCGGCTGGATCGAGGTGGACGGCGTGCGCACGTCGGTCGACGGCTTCGTCGGCACGCGCGATCGCTCTTGGGGCGTCCGGCCGGTCGGGGCGCGCGATCCGCAGGAACTGGCGCCGCCGGCCTTGCCGCAGTTCTTCTGGCTGTGGGCGCCGTGCAATTTCGAGGACGGCAGCCTGTTCTTCCACACCAATGACGACGAGTTGGGCCGGCCTTGGAACCGTCGCGCGGTCTGGCTGGAGGATGGCGGCCGCGAGGACGCGTTCGGCGGTTTCGCCGAGGCGTCCTGCAAGATCGACTGGACGAGCGGCACGCGCCACGCCGCCGCCGCGACCCTAGACCTGGGCGCCGACGGGTTGGTGACCGTCTCGCCTAAGACTGAGTTCTTCATGCTGGGCCTGGGCTACAACCACCCCGTCTGGGGCCACGGCCTGAACCACGGCGCACTGAAGGTCGAGCGCGAGGACTTCGCTGCGGCCGAACTCGACCGGAAGATGCCGCATCTGCTGCACGTCCAGGCCCTCAGCGACGTCACCTATGTCGACGGCGCGGGCCGGTCGCGGAAGGGCAGGGGCGTCTTCGAGCAACTCGCCATCGGCCCGCACGCGCCATCCGGTTTCGCCTCGGTCCTGGACATGGCTCCATGAGCCTGGGCGAACGCCTGGAGGCGTATCTCACCCGCACCTGGGGCCAGCCGGTTCGCGTCGCCGACCTCTCGCGCATCCCCGGCGGGGCCAGTCGTGAGACCTACCGGTTCGCCGCCAGGGTCGGGGGCGAGACCCGGCCGCTGATCCTGCGCCGCGATCCGCCCGGCAGCCTGATCGAGACCGACCGTAATCTCGAATATCTCGCGCTGGAAAGCTTCCATGACAAGCTGCCCGCGCCACGACCGGTGGCCATGGACGCTGAGGGCGCGGAGCTTGAGCGGCCGTTCTTCGTCATGGAGCGGGTCGAGGGAGGGACGGCGGCCTCGCCGTTCACGGTGCTGCCGTATGGCGAACACGCGCGGGCCGTCGGCGAAAGCTTCTTCCAGATCCTGGGGACCATCGCCGCCGCCGACCCGGCCGGCCTGCCGCTGGCCCAGGCCGCGCCCGCGCCGACGCGAGAGGACTGCTGGCGCGTGGCGCTGGACCAGTGGTCCGACGTGATCGAGACCGACGAGCAGCATCCGCAGCCGATCGTCCGCGCCGCCATCCGCGCCCTGCGCCGCAAGCCGCCGCCGCGCGCGACGGCCGTGCGGGTGGTGCATGGCGACTATCGCACCGGCAACTTCCTGCACGACGGGGCGGGCAAGATTCTGGCGATCCTGGACTGGGAGATGGTCCATCTGGGCGACCCGCTTGAGGACCTGGCCTGGGCGATCGATCCGCTGTGGGGCCACTTCGACGCGGCCAATGTGGCGGGAATGATCCCGCGGGCGGACGCCTTGGCGATCTGGTCGCGGACCAGCGGCCTGCCGGTCGACGAAGCGGCGCTGTCGTGGTGGTCGCTATTCGCGGCCGTGAAGGGCCAGGCGATCTGGACCTCGGCGGCCAAGGAATATCGCGACGGCGGCTTCAAGGAGCCGATCCTGGCGGTGTCGGGCTGGTACACCGCCCGCCGTCACGACGAGATCCTGGCCGCCATGCTGCTGCGCCTGGAGGGCCTTAGAGCCTTGGAGGGCCTGTCATGACGCCCAGTCTGCCTGACGTCCTGGTCGGCAACTTCCTGTGCATGATGGATCCCGGCCCGCCCGAGCAGCAGGGCGAGTTCATGGCCGGCAAGGTGGCCATCGTCGCCATCCTGTCGCTGCTGGCCGCCCAGGAGACAGAGCGCGGCGTGGCCGCGCGGGTCGCCGAGAACATCGCCATCCGCGCCGTGCTGGACGAGGCGGCGGCCGACTACGGGCTGGATGCTACAAGTCTTCCGTCGACCGAGGGGTTGACCTTCTCGGTCCTGGATCAGGTGAATGCCGGCTTGCGCAAGGCTCTGATCGATCTGCACGAAGCGATCGAGGCGCGCGGCGACACGACGCGTCACCACGAGATCCTCTATCTCTATGCCCGGATGGCCGAGTTGCGGCGCCTGGATTTGCCGCCGCTTCCCGGGCGCTGAGGCCCGGCTATTTGTGCTTGTTGTGCTGGGCCACTTCGTCCGGCTGAATGTCCAGCAGGGCGGGGGCGGCGGCGTTGTAGGCGCTCGTCTGGTTCAGGTCCATGACCACGCTGCGGTGGCCTTCCCAGATCATGTGCAGGGCGACGTACAGCACGATGGCCAGGCCGACGAAGCCGATCCAGCGGTGCTTGTGCAGCAGGTTGGCGATGGCGCTGGCGGCCAGACCCATCAGGGCGATCGAAAGCAGCAGGCCGAAGATCAGGATGCCGGGATGCTCGCGGGCCGCGCCGGCCACGGCCAGCACGTTGTCCAGCGACATCGAGACGTCGGCGATCAGCACCTGGATGAAGGCCTGCTTGAAGGTCTTGGCCTGGCGGACGGGCGGCTCGGTGCTGTCGTCGCCGTCGATGACGGCCATGGCGTCGGCGTGAGCGGCCTGCTCGCGCATCTCGCGCCACATCTTCCAGCAGACCCACAGAAGCAGGAAGCCGCCGGCCAGCAAGAGGCCGATGACGCCCAGCAGCCAGGTGGTGATCAAGGCGAAGCTGATGCGCAGCACGACGGCGGCGCCCAGGCCGTACAGGATGACTTTCTTGCGATCCTTGGGCGGCAGGCCGCCGGCGGCCAGGCCCACGGCCACGGCGTTGTCGCCGGCCAGGACCAGGTCGATCATCAGGACTTGGAGCAGGGCGGTCAGCGGGCCTTGCAGGCCGCCGAGATTGGCCGTCAGAGCTTCAAACATGCGTCCTCAATGCGGTGACGCGCCGAGCGATGCAAGGCGCAAAACGCCGGGCCAAGGCGCAAAAGCAAAGACGCCCCGGACCCAGGATCCGGGGCGTCCGCTTTCAGGCGCTCGCCTTAGTGGGCGTGCTCGGGTTCTTTCGCGGCTTGGGGGGCATGGTGCGCGTCATGCGCATCTTGGCCGTGGTCGCCGGGATGGTCATCGTGTCCGGGGGCGGCATGACCGTGATCGGCCGGAGCGGGGTGATCGTCGTGGCCGTGACCATGGTCGGCGGCTTGCGCGCCGTGGCCGTGATCGTCATGGCTGGTATTGGCCATGAAGGGGTTGGCGTACGAGACGTGCTCGGCCGGCGCGTGGGGCTCGGGATGAGCCTCGGCGTGCAGGTCGTGGCCGTGGTCGGCGTGACCATGGTCCGCATCGCCGTGATCGGCATGCCCATGATCGGCTTGAGCATCGTTGTGACCGTGATCACCATGACCATGGTCGTCATGGCCGCGGCCGTGATCGTCCTGGTGCGACATGGCCGAAGCGGCTGCCGCGCCCACCGCCGCGCCGCCGGTGGCGGCCACGAACGGGTTGACGTACGAAACGTGGGCCGAGGCGGGTTTGGCGTCCTCGAATTCCATCTCGTTGCGGCCGTAGTCGGTCAGGGTGCGGTACTTGCGCTGGCGCTCGGCGCGACGGCGCGAGGCCGCGGCGCTGCGCGAGACGCCGACCAGGATGATCAGGGCCAGCAGCACCAGGGCCACGCCCAGGGCCGTCTTGATCGGCACGGAGCCCAGGCCCGGCAGTGAAATGTTGCCGTTCAGAGCGCCCAGGTCGAGCTGGCCGAAGCCCTTCTTGACCTTTTCCGGCAGGGCGGCGACGCGCTTGCTGATCGTGCCCAGGGCGAAGCCTTGCGGCTCCTTGTCGCCGTTCAGCTCGACGCCGAAGTCCGACTTCAGCTGGCCGTTGGCGTCCGGACCCGGCTTGACCTGCCACGCGAAGGTGGTCGGCTCGCCCGGCTTGACGACGGCGGTCTGGCGACCGTTCGGGGTGACTTCGTAACCTTCGCCCGACAGCTCGGCATAGGCGCTGGTCTTCTTGGCGGCCTTGCCCAGGCCCAGCTTGGCGGCTTCCTGCTTGATCAGGTCGCCCAGCGTGGCCGGCAGCGACAGGGTCACTTGGCCCGGCTGGTTCTTGCCCAGGCTCTCGCCGGCGACCAGGACGGCGCCGTTGGTGGCTTCGGGCGCGACGGCGGCCTGCAGCTTCTCGAGCTTGGTGGCCGACTTGCTAGCCGTTGGGGCGGGCGTCACGGGAACAACCGGCGTGGCGGCGACGACGGGCGGCTTGTTCAGCGGCGCGGCCGGAACGACCGGCTTGGCGGCCTGCACGGGCGCCGGGGCCGGAGCGACCGCCTTCGGCGCGACGGGCTTGGCCACGACCGGCGGCTTCGCCACCGGGTGTTGGGCCACCGGCTTCTGAGCGACCGGGGCCGGATGCGAGGCGGCCGGAATGCTGGCGTAGACGCGGTGCGGCTTGGCGGCCGGACGCTGCTCGTGACGGCTGGAACCCTTCGGATTGGCGATCGGGCGCATGGCCGTGACCAGCGTGCCGTCGGGACGGCGCCAGGTCTTCAGGTGCGCGTTGCGCGCGGGCGGCGGAGGCAGGGGCTGCGACGACACGCTGGTGTCGCCGGTCGCGGCGGCGGGACCGCCCAGCAGACCGTCCTGGGCCTGGCTGGCGTCCGGCGCGGGCGCGGCGCCCATCAGGTCCGGCGTGCTCGCATCGGCCTGTTGGTAGTCGCTGCGCGGCGGCGGCGCATTGGCCTGGTCGCCAGCGCTGCACCCGGCCAGCAGCAGCGCACCGGCCGCCGTGGTGGCCAGGGCGGCCAAGCGTACATTACGTCCAAACATCGGGTCCCCCGATCCCATGTCGAAATTCTCCGCGAGCAAGCGCTCGCGGACCACTGTTCGCGAGAAGAGCACGAGCTTGCGACGAAATCAAAACGGTTAAGGAGGATTCACGAACCCAATTCTTCCCTGAGGCGAACTCTGGACGCTTCATAGAGCGCGATCGCGGCGGCAGCCGAGACATTCAAGCTCTCGAAACCACCCGGCATCGGGATTTTTCCCAAGGCGTCACAATGCTCTGCGACCAGGCGACGAACACCTTCACCCTCAGAACCCAGAACAAGTACAGTCGCCTGTCCGTCGAGTACATTTTCCAGACTTTCTTCGGCCTCGCCGGCCAGGGCGATGGCGCGCCAGCCCAGTTCGGCCAGCTCTTCGAGCGCTCGGGATAGATTGACCACGCGCGCGTAGGGCACCTTGTCGACCGCGCCGACGGCGGTCTTGGCCAGCACGCCCGACAGCACCGGCGCGTGCCGATCCTGCAGGATGACGCCCGTGGCCCCGAACGCGGCGGCCGAGCGGAAGATGGCGCCGATGTTCTGCGGGTCGGTGATCTGGTCCAGCATGACCAGCAAGCCCTTCGCCGGCGCGCCCATCTCGGCGATGCTCATGGCCTCCGGCTCGTCGATCTTCAACGCCAGGCCCTGGTGCACGGCGCCCTGCGGCAGCTGCTTGGCGATCTCCTGGCCTTCCATCACCTGCAGGCCCGAAAGCTTCTGAAGATTGGGGCTGAGTCGCTTGGCCCGATCCGGGGTCGCCAGAAGGCGCTTCGGGGCGGGCCGGCGAGGGTTCGAAAGCGCCGCTTCGACGGCGTGAGTCCCCCAAATCCAGTCCTTGGCGTCGCCTTGGCCGCGAGAAAACTCGTTTTTATTCCGTGGCTTGGAACGAAAATCGCGTCCTTGTGCAGAAGGACGTTTCCGGTCGTTGCGTTCGGAATGAGAGGACACTATAAGACGCGCTCCGATTTGGGGCCCCAAGGGCTTCTCGGGCCAGCCGGCGCTGCTCTTAGCACCGTCCGTCACCGGTCCAAGAAGCTTTTGTTCCAGTTCGAAAATCAACAGCTTGCTGTTGGTCGGCGAACCGGGTAAAGGCCGCCGGCTTCGGAACTCCGTCGCGTGCTTGGGGGAATGTCCCGAGTGGCAAAGGGGGGGGACTGTAAATCCCCTGGCGTACGCCTTCGCAGGTTCGAGTCCTGCTTCCCCCACCATGCACGCGACGAGTTCGGAAGATTGGCGACCTTTAAGAAGAATGGGGCGCTCCAGAGCCTGAGACCGGGAGCCGACGCGACCCCGCAAGCCCCCTTTTGGGGTGTAGGGCGGGTATAGCACAATGGTAGTGCAGCAGCCTTCCAAGCTGAGGATGCGGGTTCGATTCCCGCTACCCGCTCCAGCTCCCCATATGAGTTACCCCCAACAACAGCCGCCGGCGCGAAGGTAGAGACGATGGCCAAGGAAAAGTTCGAACGCACTAAGCCGCACTGCAACATCGGCACCATTGGTCACGTTGACCATGGCAAGACGACGCTGACGGCCGCGATCACGATCACGCTGGCGAAGTCGGGCGGCGCGACCGCCAAGAACTA
>CAIUMD010000119.1 GCA_903900155.1 uncultured Caulobacterales bacterium
GAGTTTCATCGTCGGTATCCCCTTTTCCCGATGCGTTACAGAGCGGCCGAGCCGGTTTCGCCGGTGCGGATGCGGACGGCTTCTTCGACGTTCAGCACGAAGATTTTGCCGTCGCCGATCTTGCCGGTGGCCGCGGCGGCCTTGACCGCTTCGACGGCCTTGGCGGCGGACGCGTCGTCCACGACCGCTTCGAGCTTCACTTTCGGCACGAAGTTCACTTGGTATTCCGCGCCACGATAGATCTCGGTCTGGCCCTTCTGGCGGCCGTAGCCCTTCACTTCCGAAACCGTCAGGCCTTCGACGCCGGCGGCGACGAGCGCCTCGCGTACCTCGTCCAGCTTGAAGGGTTTGACGACCGCTATGATCAGTTTCATCCGCCTTGCTCCGACCCGCGTCGCCACGGGCTTGCTTGCTTGGTTATCGGAAGCGCTTAGAGAGACCGCCCCCAGTTGATCACCGCCGACGCCGCCACTACGCGCTGCATCGTTTCCCCGGCGATGGCCACGCTATCGGCGACGGTTCCGTGACGCGGCTCACGCACAAGGTTTTGGAAACGAATTGGGCGAGGCGCCTAAAATCTGCACACTCAACGCCTCGTTTGCGTCAGAAACTGGCGATTTTGCCGTACGGGACGGTGGTGGCGCACGGGGCGCCCCTTGTCCTAGTTTGCCGGAATCCTACCGCCCGCTCTGGAGTCCGCGCCATGCCGCCCCTCGTTATGAAGATCGCGCCCTGGGTGCTGCTGGTGATGTCCAATGTCTTCATGACCTACGCCTGGTATGGCCACCTGAAGGGCAAGCCGATGGCGCTGCCGATCGCGATCCTGTCCAGCTGGTTGATCGCGCTGCCGGAATACATGCTGGCTGTTCCGGCCAATCGGATTGGCCATAATGTGTATTCGACGGCTCAGTTGAAAGTAGGTCAGGAGATAATCACCTTGATGGTCTTCATAATATTTTCGTATTTCTATCTGGGTGAAGCTATTAAGTGGTCGACCATTGCCGGTTTCTCGCTGATCGTCGCTGGCGTGGCGGTCGTGTTCTTTTTCAGGTGAAGCTTTGATGTGATCACGAGGTCGTGATCGCGGAACCGAGTCCCCGGTCCGGGCGTACACCGCTCGAACCGAGAGGAACTCGACCATGAACACCAAGCGTCTCCTGACCGCCGCCGCCGCTATCGCCCTGCTGGCCGGCGCCGCCCACGCCCAGTCCATGCCGGCGCCCGCGCCGCAGGCGCCGGCCGCCGCTTCGCCGGTCGTCGCCAAGGGCGACCTGATCGACACCGCCACGGCGTCGGGCCAGTTCTCGACCTTCCTGAAGGCCGTCAGCGCGGTGAACCTGACCAGCGTCCTGAAGGCCAACCAGAACCTGACCCTGTTCGCCCCGACCGACGCGGCCTTCGCGGCCCTCCCGGCCGGCGAACTGGACAAGCTGATGCTGCCCGAGAACGGGCCGATGCTTCAAAAGGTGCTCACGTACCACCTGATCAACGCCAAGGTGGACTCCACCAAGATCAAGGGCGCCAAGGGCGAGGTGAAGAGCGTCGAGGGCTCGTCGCTGCTGCTGGACGGCTCGGGCGCGACCCCGATGGTCGACGGCGCCACGATCACCCAGACCGACGTCATGGCCAGCAACGGCGTGCTGCATGTGGTCGACAAGGTGCTGATCCCCAAGGACGTGCCCGGCCTGCAAGCCTCGGCCGCGCCCGCCGCGACCGACGCCGGCGCGACCATGAACGTGGCCGCCAACGAGCAGATGGCCCCGGCGGCTCCGGCCGACCAGGCGGCGCCCGCCATGCCGGCTGATCCGGCTCAGGCCGCGCCGACCCAGGCCAGCGACATGGCTGCTGACCCCGCCGCCTCGCCGAGCGCGACCTCGGCCCCGGCCTCGGGCGTGAACACCTCGGGCGTGGTGCCGGTGTCGTCGCAGTCGCCGGACGCCCAGGCCTCGCTGAAGGCCGGCGACCCCAATGTCGTCTCCAACCCGCCGGTGGCCGACACCCCGGAAAACCGCGCCAAGTATGGCAAGCCGATGTCGAACGCCGGCAAGCGCACGGCGCCGAAGGGCAACTAACCCTTTCCAGGGTTAGGACATCGCTTGAAGCAGCAGTCGGCGGGCCCTATGGTCCGCCGACTTTTTTCTAGGCCTGCTTCGATAGATGTCGCGCGAAAAACCCAAGTCCTTCCAAAGCCTGATCCTGACGCTCCACAACTACTGGGCCGAGCAGGGTTGCGTGATCCTGCAGCCGCATGACGTGGAGGTGGGGGCCGGGACCCTGCACCCGGCCACGGTGCTGCGCGCTCTGGGCCCCAAGCCGTGGAACGCGGCCTATGTGCAGCCCTCGCGCCGCCCGGGCGACGGGCGCTATGGCGAGAACCCCAACCGCCTGCAGCACTATTACCAGTACCAGGTGATCCTGAAGCCGAACCCCGAGAACATGCAAGACCTGTATCTCGGCTCGCTGGAAGCGATCGGCCTGGATCTGCGCACGCACGACATCCGCTTCGTCGAGGACGACTGGGAGAACCCGACCGTCGGCGCCTGGGGCCTGGGCTGGGAAGTCTGGTGCGACGGCATGGAAGTCAGCCAGTACACCTACTTCCAGCAGGTGGGCGGCCTGGACGTCTCGCCGGTGGCCGGCGAGCTGACCTACGGCCTGGAGCGCCTGGCCATGTACGTGTTCGGCGTCGACAACGTCTATGACCTGCCGTTCAACGACCCGGATTCGCCGCTGGGCGCGACGACCTATGGCGAGGTGTTCCTGGAGAACGAGCGCCAGCAGTCGGAAGCCAATTTCCACGGCTACGATGTCGCCGTGCTCAAGCAGCAGTTCGAGCAGATGGAAGCGCAGGTCCCGCTGATGCTGGCCCGCTCGTACCAGGACAAGGCCCTGGTGCTGCCCGCCTACGACATGGTCCTCAAGGCCAGCCACCTCTTCAACCTGATGAACGCCCGCGGCGCGATCGCCGTCGCCGAGCGCGCCAGCTACATCGGCCGCATCCGCGACCTTTGTAAGATGTGCGCCAGCGCCTGGGTCGAGCAGCAGGAAGCCGCGTAAGTCACGATGCCCCAACTTCTCCTCGAACTGTTCTCGGAAGAGATCCCCGCCCGCATGCAGGCCCAGGCCGCCAAGGACCTGGAGCGCATGGCGCGCGAGCACCTGGCCGCCGCCGGCTTCCTGCCCGAGGCCCTGAAGACCTTCGCCGGTCCGCGCCGCCTGACCCTGGTGGCCGAAGGCCTGCCGCTGGCCCAGGCCGACCGCAAGGAAGAGCTGAAGGGCCCGCGCGTCGGCGCTCCGCCGCAGGCCATGGAAGGCTTCCTGCGCAAGGCGGGCCTGACGCAGGACCAGCTGGTCGAGCGCGACGGCGTCTACATGGCCTTCATCGAGAAGAAGGGCCGCCCGACGCCGGAGATCGTCGCCGAGATGGTCGAGGCCATCGTCCGCGGCTTCCCGTGGCCCAAGTCGATGATCTGGGGGACCAAGAAGCTGCGCTGGGTGCGTCCGCTGAAGCGGATCCTGTGCGTGCTGGACCGCGAGGTCGTGCCGTTCGCCATCGAGGGCATCCCGAGCGGCGACGTCACCGAAGGCCACCGCTTCATGGGCCCAGGAAATACTTTTGGGGCCCAGCCGTTCGTGGCCAAGGACTTCGACGAGTACGCGGCGGGCCTGGAAGCCCACTTCGTCGTGCTCGACGTCGAGGAGCGCAAGGAACGCATCCTCGAAGGCTGCAAGACCCTGTGCTTTGCCCGCCACCTGGAACTGGTCGAGGACCAGGGCCTCTTGGAAGAAGTCGCCGGCCTGGCCGAATGGCCGACCCCGGTGCTGGGCGACATGGACCCGGTGTTCCTCAGCCTGCCGCCCGAGGTGATCCGCACCTCGATGCGCACGCACCAGAAGTATTTCGCCGTCCGCAAGGCCGGCGAGACGGGCCTGGCCCCGCACTTCATCACCATCGCCAACATCCAGGCGGCCGACGGCGGCGCGGTGATCGCGGCCGGCAACGCCAAGGTGCTGTCCTCGCGCCTGTCCGACGCCCGCTTCTTCTGGGACGAGGACGTCAAGGTCGGCTTTAAGCCATGGCTGGAGAAGCTGAACGGCGTGACCTTCCACGCCAAGCTCGGGACCATGGCTCAGCGCGTCGAGCGCATTGAGGCGTTGGCCGCCGAGATCGCCCCGCTGGTCGGCGCGGACGTCGCCAAGACCCAGGAAGCCGCGCGTCTGGCCAAGGCGGACCTGGCCTCGCAGATGGTCGGTGAGTTCCCCGAGCTGCAAGGCGTCATGGGCGGCTACTACGCCCGCCAGTTCGGCCTGGACGCCGAGGTCGCCGCCGCGATCGAAGGCCACTACAAGCCGCAAGGTCCGTCGGACGCCGTGCCGACCGCGCCGGTTTCGATCGCCGTGGCTCTGGCGGACAAGCTCGACACGCTGGTGGGCTTTTTCGCGATCGACGAGAGGCCGACGGGTTCTAAGGATCCGCAGGCGCTGCGACGGGCTGCCCTGGGCGTTATCCGGCTTGTCGAAGAAAATTCTCTCCCAATTTCCCTTTCGAGCGTGCTCCGAAAAGCGTTGGAGAAATCGGCTGAAAGTGCGTTCGCCAACGTCGCCTTCTCTTTGAGGGAAGGGCGCAGCACTTATACGTTCTCAAGCAGCAGCGGTGATATTGAGAGCCATGAGAGCCTTAGTTTCCTCGGCTCCGACGAAATGTGGGACGCTCTAGTGGCTCGACGCAAGCTTGCCGTGGACACAGCGCTTCCCCAGCTCCTCGCCTTTTTTGCCGATCGCTTGAAAGTCACCCTCAAGGACCAAGGCAAGCGCCATGACCTCGTCGACGCCGTCTTCGCCCTGGGTGACGACGACTTGACGCGGATCGTCGCGCGGGTCGAGGCCCTGGACGGTTTCCTGAAGACCGACGACGGCAAGAACCTGCTCGCCGGCTACAAGCGCGCCTCCAACATCCTCAAGGCCGAGGAGAAGAAGGGCGCTCTGCTGGTTGGCGCGCCCGAAGCGCCGACCGCCGACAGCGATGCGGAAGTGGGGCTCTACAACGCCCTGCGCCTGTTGGATAAGCCGCTGAAGGAAGCCCTGGCGAAGGAAGACTTCACCGGCGCCATGACCCAGCTGGCCGAGCTGCGCGGCCCGGTCGACGCCTATCTGGACGGCGTCTTCGTCAACGAACCCGAACACCGCGACAACCGCCTCAAGACCCTGACCGCCGTGCGCGACGCCATGGGGCAGGTGGCGGATTTCGGTCTCATCGGGGGGTAAGAGCTTTTAGCTCCATCTGAACACCAATCACCGTCATCCCGCGCTTTATGCGCGGGACCCATGGTTCAGCTTTCACGTGAGAGCTTCGTTCTGCTCCGCACTTGTGGCGGACAAATGGGTCCCGCGCATAAAGCGCGGGATGACGGGTGCTGTTGATGTCGGAGATCAGAACTGACGCGGAACGGGCGTCCAGTTCATCACCTGATCGTACAGATCATCCCAGCGCGGATTGTCCCGTTCGATCAGATTGATCTTCCACTGCCTTGGCCATTCCTTGAGCCGCTTCTCGCGATGAATGGCCACCGTCATGTCGTCGTGGGTTTCGTACCAGACGAGCCGCGTCAGTCCGTGTTTTTGGGTGAAGCCCTTCAGCAACTTCTCGCGGTGCTGAACAAGCCGCGCCTCGAACATACTCGTTACGCCGATATACAGCGTTCCATATGGCCCGTTCGTCATGATGTAGACAGCTATGGAGGCGTCGCGCGGAACCATGCCTCAAAGCTGAGGCATGGCACATTGAAAATCAACTATGGGTCGAGTTAAGCCGCCGCCGCGTCGAACTCCGCCTTCCAGCCGGCGAACTCCGCGCGGTCGTCCTGGTCCCACGGGTGGAAGCCCGGGCGGTACCAGGCGAGATAGGTCTTCCAGCCGCGGCGGAAGAGGCCCGGCTTGCCCCAGACGAACGCATTGACCGCCTTCAGCGCTTCCTTCTTCGTATAGCCGTCGGTCTCCAGCAGGCGGGCGGCGTAGCGGCAGATGTTGCGGGTGAACATGATGGTCACGAAGAACATCGCCCGGCAGCGCATGAAATAGCGGCGGCGCGCCGTCCAGTCCCGGGTCGCGACCATGAAGACGTCATAGGCGACGGCCTTGTGCTCGGTCTCCTCCATGGCGTGCCAGCGCCACAGCTTCTCGACCTCGGGATGGGCGCGGTCGAACAGGTCCTGATGGCGCACGTGCATCTCGGCCATCATCGCCGTGAAGTGCTCCAGCGCGATGGTCGACAGCAGCATGGCCATCTTGCCGCGCTCGCGAGCCATCTTCACGCGGCCCTTCACCGTCTCCTCGATCTCGGCGACCGGGTAGCGCTCACGGTCGATCAGGCTGTTCAGCTGATGGTGCTCGCGCGAGTGGATGGCTTCCTGGGCGATGAAGTTCCTGGCGTCGTCCAGCAGCTTGCCGGTCAAGAGGTGGCGGTAGTTGCGCACCGCGTCCATGAACAGGCGCTCGCCGTCGGGGAAGGTCAGGGACAGGGCGTTGAACACCGCCGTGCCGACGGGATCGCCGCCCAGCCAGTGACCTTTCTGGGCCTCGGTGAAGTCGAAACGGATGTCGCGGGGCGTGACGTCCAGGTCGGGCGGGGTGGTTTTGGTGTCGATCATGGCGTTCTGCGCTCCGCCGGTTTAGGGCTGTCTCAGCCTCTCGATGGGCCGCAGAGTGAGTTGTACTGACAAAAATGTCAATAGAGGTGTCTGCTCCGAAGACCCGTGTCCGCCGCTCGCCCGAGGCCGCGCGCGAGAACATCCTGGCCGCCGCCGAGGCGCTGCTGGTCGAGCACGGCCCGCAAGCCATCAAGCTGGCCGACGTGGCCAAGGCCGCCGGGGTGGTCCACGCCAATGTCATCCACCACTTCGGCTCGATCGCCGGGGTCGAGACAGCGCTGATGGCGCGGATGATCCGGCAACTGGCCGACAAGATCATCATCGGCTTCAACGCGCAGGGCGTATCGGCCGGCTTCGGGGCCCAAGCGCTGTTCGACGCCTTCGAGACCAAGGGCGCGGCGCGTCTGGCGGCCTGGCTGGAGCTGACGGGCGAGGGGCGTCGCATGACCCTGGTGCGGGAGGTCGTCGACGCGGTGGTTCAGACCCGCCTGGCGCGTGACGTCGGCGTCGAGCGCGACACCGTGGTCGACTTCATCCTGCTGAACATCATCCTGGCCGTCGGGGTGGGCCTGTTCGGCCCGACCCTGAGTGAACTGCTGGGCCGTCCGCCTCAGCGGGCGCGTGAGCTGGCGCTGGAGATGATCCAGGGGCGGATCACCGCCATGGGGCAGAAGGGCAGCTAAGGGCAGCCGGAAACCTCGCCCTTCGACAGGCTCAGGGCGAGGTTTCCTACTGATCCGGTCTGTAAGTAGTCCTCACCCTGAGCTTGTCGAAGGGCGAGGACGGGCCAGCAGCGCCGGCAGGACCTGTTCGGTCAGCAGCGGCGCGAGCCGCAGGTCGCCCGGAGCGGCCGGGTTGATCCAGGCCAGCGCCTCGATCTCGGCGCGCGCGGCGATCTCGCCCTCGACGGTGACCACATAGGTCGCCGACTGCACGATGAACCCTGCCTCGTTGGCGGCGGGGGCGGAGAAATGTCCCAGCAGTTCGGCGCGAACCAGCCGGCAGCCAAGCTCCTCGTCGAGTTCGCGGGCCAGGGTCGTCAGGTCGTCCTCACCGCCGTCGCGCTTGCCGCCGGGCTTCATGAAGGTGGTCGTGCCGCGCTTGCGAACCAGCAGCATGCGGCCGCTTTGGTCGAGGATCACGGCGGTGACGATATCGAGGACGCGGCTCATCCCCCGAGCCTAGCCGAGTCGTTACTTCTCCACCGCCGCCAGGATGTGCTCGGCCAGCAGCTTCTCGGAAATGGCGTGCGGCTGGCGGACGCCGAAATTGGCCGTGGTGATCACCGCCACCAGGTCGAGGTCCGGGACGACGGCGACCTTCTGGCCGCCCGAGCCGCTCATCAGCCAGGCCTTGTGGCCATTGAAGGTCTGCAGCCAGACCAGATAGCCGTAATCGGTGTTCTCGCGGGCGTTGGCGTGCGGCGTGACCGAGGCCTTCACGAAGTCGGCGGGCAAGACCTGCTTGCCCTCCCACTGGCCGCCGTTGGCGTAGAGCTGGCCCAGCTTCAGCAGGTCTCGGCTGCGCAGGCCAAGGCCGCCGCCGCCCATGGCCAGGCCCGTGGGCGACATCTGCCACTTCGGACCCTCGATGCCGAGCGGTTTGAACAGCACCGCATCGGCGAAGGCGGGCAGGGGCGTCTTGGTGGCGTTCTGCACGACCTGGCCCAGGGTCACGACGCCGGCGGTGCAGTAGCTGAAGCTGCGGCCATAAGGCGAGGCCTCGGGCCTGGGGTTCCAGTCCGGGAAGCCGCGCACCGGCAGGTCCAGATAGAAGCCGACCCAGTCCTCGATCAGGTACATCCGCTCCTCGTTGCCGCGCGAGAATTGGTTCTCATCGTCGCATTCGGCGACGGAGCTCATGGTCAGGAGGTCCTCGACCGTGACCTTGTCCTTGCGCGGATCGGGATTGGCGGCCGGCGGACGGTCCTTGAGATAGGCCTTGATGGGGGCGTCGACGCCGGGCAGGGCGCCGCGGGCGATGGCCGCGCCGGCCAGCATGCCGGTGACGGTCTTGGTCGCCGAGCGGGTGTTGCGGCGGGTCTCGGCGTCGCCCTCGTAATAGCGCTCGAACACCAGCTTGCCGTGGCGGGCGACCAGGACGCTGGTGATCTTCTGGAACTCGCCGGCCTTGATGGCGGCGGACATGGCCTCGAGCTTGGCGGCCGAGACGCCTTCGGCGGCGGGCGGCGTGAGGGCCCAGTCGGCGGCGTGGGCGGAGAGCGGGGCCAGCACGAGGGCGGCGACGAACGCAAAGGCTTTCAAAGGCGGGAACTCCACAAAGGTCGTCGCCCTCTAGGCGGCGTCGGCGGCGTCGTCTTGGACGCTTGCAACAACCGGCCGGCGGCCGCACAGCCGCGCGAACTCGCCGGGCGTGACGCCATAGGCCTTGAGGAACTGGCGATTGAGGTGGCTCTGGTCGCAGAAGCCTGCGGCCAGGGCGATCTCGCCGATCGGGTCGCGGCCGCGCATCAGGAGGTCGGCGGCGCGCTCCAGCCGGCGGGTGCGCAAGCGGTCGCCCGGCGCGGCGCCCAGCCAGCGGCGATAGCCGCGCGCCAGGTGGACCGGATGCACGCCGGCGACCTCGGCGAGGTCGGCGACGTTGATCGGCTGGTCGAAGCTGTCGGCCAGATAGGTCTCGGCGCGATCCAGCCACGAGGGGCGCTTGTCGCCATCCGATACCGGGGTGATCGCCTGGGCGGCCAGTTCCAGGCTCAGGCCCTCCAGCGACAGCGCCTCGGCGTCGCGGGTCAGCAGCGAGCGGGTCAGGCGCAGGGCCGCGCGGCGGGCGACGGGACCGGTCAGCCGCAGGGCGTCGATGGCCGCGCCGCGTCCGGAGCTCGCCAAGGCCCGCCAGTCGGCGGCGGCGAAGCTGACGGCGAGGAAATAGCCGCCGCCATCGACGAACCGATCCCGATGGATGACGCCCGGCGGGTTGTAGACCAGCACCGGCCCTTCCGTCTCCGGGCCGGCGGCGTCGGTGATGTAGCGGCCATGGGTGGCCAGCACGAAGTGGGCGTCGTCGTGGCTGTGCTCGTCGACATCGTGGGCGCGTTTGGTGGCTTCCAGATGCGCCAGGCGCACAGCCGGCAGCTGACGCTCGACGGTGGGCGCGCCGTAGAACCGGCCCGGGCTGAAGGCGGTTCTCGGCGCGGCCATGTCAGCCCAGCTTCTCGGCGGCCCAGGGGGCGAAATAGGTGATGATCCCCGCCGCGCCGGCCCGCTTGAAGGCGGTCAGGCTTTCCAGGATGGCGCGGTCCTGGTCGATCCAGCCGTTCTGGGCGGCGGCCATGATCATCGCGTACTCGCCCGACACCTGGAAAGCGTAGGTCGGCATGCGGAACGCGTCGACCAGGCGGCGCAGGATGTCGAGGTACGGCATGCCCGGCTTGACCATGACCATGTCTGCGCCCTCGGCGATGTCGAGCGCGACCTCGCGGAGGGCTTCCTCGGTGTTGGCCGGGTCCATCTGGTAGGTCTTCTTGTCGCCGACTCCCCCCCCACTTGGGCCGCCGCCCAGCTTGGCCGAGCCGATGGCGTCGCGGTACGGGCCGTAGAAGGCCGAGGCGTATTTGGCCGCGTAGGACATGATCATCACGTCCTGGAAGTTCGCGCCTTCCAGGGCCGCGCGCAGCTTGCCGATGCGGCCGTCCATCATGTCGGACGGGGCCAGGATGTCGGCGCCGGCCTCGGCCTGCATCAGGCCCTGTTCGATCAGGCGCTCGATGGTCGGGTCGTTGAGGATCTTGCCGCCCTCGATCACGCCGTCATGGCCGTGGTCGGTGAAGGGGTCCAGGGCGACGTCGCACATGATGCCGACCTCGGGGGCGGCGTCCTTCATGGCCTTCACGGCGCGGGGGATGACGCCGTCCGGATCGGCGGCGATCGAACCGGTCGCGTCCTTCCGCGCGCCGTCGATGTGCGGGAAGATGGCGATGGCCGGAATCCCTAGGTCGCGCGCGCGGACGGCGGCCTTGGCGGCTTCCTTGACGGAGAGACGTTCGACGCCCGGCATCGAGGCGACGGCGATCGTCCCTTCGCCCTCGTGCACCACCATCGACCAGATCAGGTCGGACGGGCGAACCTCGGTCTCGCGGACGAGACGGCGGGTCCAGTCGGCCTGGCGCACGCGGCGCAGACGGGTGTGCGGATAGGGGGCGAGGGGCGGAACGGTCATGCGCCTGATGTCGCGCGAGAGGCCGCGCGAGGCAAGGGACGCCCGCCCTTAAGGTGGAAGTTTAGGGCGCCGCCCGCGAGGCCAGCACCGACGGACCTTCGATGCGGGTCCACAGCTGCGACTTGCACAGGAAGTTGCCCAGCACGCAGCCCTTGGCGCGCATGGTGCGGATGTCGACGATGTCGGCCGAGCCGACCAGGGTGACCTTCAGGGTCGGAACCCAGACGCGACCCTTCAGGGTGCCGTTGTCCTGGGCTTCGAAGTCACGCAGCAGCTGCTTGCCGATCAGGGTGTCCGTGCCCGACTTGCGCGCATCGGCCTCGGCCTTGGGGCTGGCCCACACCACGACGCCGCAGGTGCTGGGGCCGCAGTCCTTGATCTCCAGATGCACGGAGTTCTTCGGATTGCGCCACACGCCGTACGAGCGCGAGATATCGCCACCGGCATAGGCCGGTGCTGCGGCCGCAGCCATTCCAACAGCCACCGTCAAGGCGGCAAGAGCAAGTTTCAGGAAACGCATAGTCGTTGATGCAGTTTTTTGTGTTTGAGAACGCCCAGACTCGAGACTGGCCATTTGGAGTGAAAGGCGATGGTTATCAAGAGGGAGAGGCGTCGCGAGCGATTCACACCGTGTAACGGAGGATTTCAGGTCACACTAAACGAGCACTGTGACACGCGTTGACAGCAGGCTTCTGGCGCGGCACGTCAGCGGCCAAGAAGCTGAGGGCGGTTCTGCCCCGTACGGGAGGAAGTGCGCATGGATTTCGCGCTGAACGAAGATCAAGTCGCAATCCAGGATGCGGCTCGCGCTTTCGCCGAAGGACAGCTTGCCCCGTTCTCGGCGGAGTGGGACGAGAAGAAGCATTTCCCCGTCGAAACCCTGCGCCAGGCGGCCGAACTGGGCTTTGCCGGCATCTATGTGAACGAGGACGTCGGGGGCAGCGGTCTGTCGCGCCTGGACGCCTCGATCATCTTCGAAGCGCTCAGCTACGGTGATGTGCCCACTGCCGCTTATTTGACCATCCACAACATGGCCTCGTGGATGATCGACCGCTTCGGTTCCGACGCGCTGCGCCAGCGCTACCTGCCGCGCCTGACGACCATGGCGCTGATCGCCAGCTACTGCCTGACCGAGCCGGGCTCGGGCTCGGACGCGGCCAACATGCGCACGACCGCCAAGCTGGACGGCGACCACTATGTCCTGAACGGCGGCAAGGCCTTCATCTCGGGCGGCGGCGTGTCGGACGTCTATGTCGTCATGGCCCGCACGGGCGGCGACGGCGCCAAGGGCGTCTCGGCCTTCGTGGTCGAGAAGGGCATGGAGGGGCTCAGCTTCGGGGCCAACGAGCGCAAGATGGGCTGGAACGCCCAGCCCACGGCGCAGGTGAACTTTGACAACTGTCGGGTGCCGGCCGAGAACCGCATCGGCCAGGAGGGCGAGGGCTTCCGCTTCGCCATGATGGGCCTGGACGGCGGGCGGCTGAACATCGCCTCGTGTTCGCTGGGCGGGGCCCAGTTCGCCCTCGACACGGCCAAGGCCTACATGGAGACCCGCAACCAGTTCGGCAAAGCGCTGAAGGAGTTCCAGGCCCTGCAGTTCAAGCTGGCCGACATGGCTACCGAGCTGGAGGCCGCCCGCCTGATGGTGCGCCGCGCCGCCCACGCGCTGGACAACCGCCACCCCGAGGCGACCAAGCTGTGCGCCATGGCCAAGCGGTTCGCGACCGACGCCGGCTTCCAGGTGGCCAATGACGCCTTGCAGCTGCACGGCGGCTACGGCTACCTCCAGGACTATCCGCTGGAGCGCATCGTGCGCGACCTGCGGGTGCACCAGATCCTGGAAGGGACCAACGAAATCATGCGCGTCATCATCGCCCGCGAGATGTTCAGACAGTGATCTATCTCTGTCGCCACGGTCAGACCTTCCACAATCGCGAAGGCCGTCTGCAGGGGCGGTCGGAATCGGACCTGACGCCGCTGGGCCGCGCCCAGGCGGCGGCGATGGGCGAGCTGCTGTTCGACCTGGTCCGGTGCGATCCGCCGGCCGACTGGCGCATCGTGGCGAGCCCGCTGCGCCGAGCGCGGAACACCGCCGAGACGATTGGCGCGCGCCTCGGCCTGCCGGTGGCGCTGGACGAGCGCCTGGTCGAGATCGACGTCGGCGAATGGTCCAACCGCCTGCGCGAGGAGGTGAGGGGCGAGAACCCGCATCTGGTCGGCGACGACGCCTGGGGCTTCCACGCGCCGGGCGGCGAGACCTATGAGGGCATGATGGCCCGCCTGACGGGCTGGCTGGCCGAGCAGGCGCCCGAGCCCGAGCGACGGCTGATCGTGGTCAGCCACGGCGTCGCCGGCCGGCTGCTGCGCGGCGCCTATGCCGGCCTCTCGAAGGCGCAGATCCTGGCCCAGGACATCCCGCAGGACGCCGTCTATCGCCTGATGGCCGGCCAGATCGACCGCTTCGACTGCGCGCCCGTCGACGAACCCGTCTAGGACCAGAGAATGACCGAAGAGCCCGAAGTCCTGATCCGCGTCGAGAAGAACGTCGGCCGCATCACGCTGAACCGCCCCAAGGCCCTGCACGCCCTGACCCAGGGCATGTGCGAGATCATGATCGGCGCGCTGCTGGACTGGCAGGAGGACCCCGAGGTCTACCTGGTCCTGATCGACCACGCGGGCGAGCGGGGCTTCTGCGCCGGCGGCGACATCCGCATGCTGGCGCAGAGCGGCGCCAAGGACGGCGTCGAGGCGCGGGCCTTCTTCCACACCGAGTACCAGCTGAACCACCTGCTGTTCACCTATGACACGCCGGTCGTGGCGGTGATGGACGGCATCGTCATGGGCGGCGGAGTCGGGATTTCGATGCCGGCCCACGTGCGGATCGCCACCGAGCGCACGACCTTCGCCATGCCCGAGACCGGCATCGGCCTGTTCCCGGACGTCGGCGGCGGCTGGTACCTGCCGCGCCTGCCGGGCAAGGCAGGGCTGTGGTTGGCCCTGACCGGCGCGCGGATCAAGGGCGCGGACTGCATGCGCTTAGGTATCGCCACCCACCACGTCGAGTTCGGCGCCATCGAGGGCTTGAAGAAGGCGATCATCGCCGACCCGCGCCGCATCGAGGAGATCCTGAAGAAGTACCGCGCCGACGCCGGCAAGGCCGCGCTGCTAGGCTTCGAGCAGGATCTCAACCGCCTGTTCGTCGGCGAGACCGTGGAAGAGATCTTCGAGTTCCTGACCCTGGACTCCAGCGACTGGGGCAAGGCCCAGCTGGAGGTGCTCAAGACCAAGTCGCCCCAGACCCTGAAGGTCGCCTTCGAACAGCTGAAGCGCGGCGCGGCCATGACCGACTTCGCCGACAACATGGCGATGGAATACCGCATCGGCTCGCGGGTGGTGATGAAGCACGACTTCATCGAGGGCGTCCGGGCGGTGATCGTCGACAAGGACAATGCGCCCCAGTGGAATCCGGCTTCCTTGGCGGGCGTGACCGACGCGATGATCGAAGAGATTTTCGCGCCGCTTCCCGCGACGGAAGAATGGGTACCGCTGACGTAATGGTTTGCGTAGGCTAACGTCGCCTCAACGAAGAACACGTCGGTTCGGAAGGATTGCCATGCGTAAGCCGCTTCTCAGTCTCATCGCGGTGCTGGGCCTCGCCGCCTGCGCCACGCAACCGATGCTGGGCCCGCCGCCGCCGCCGCCGCCTCCGGGCCCCGTCGCCGCCAGCATTCCACCAAACATCGCCGCCGCCTTGAGCGATCCGTCGCGTCCGGCCGCCGACATGATCCGCGACAACGACCGCCGTCCGGGCGACGTGCTGGCCTTCGCCGGCGTGCGTCAGGGCGCCAAGGTCGCCGACCTGATTCCCGGCGGCGGCTATTTCACCCGCATTCTCTCGAAAGCCGTTGGTCCGCGCGGCGTCGTCTATGCCTATGTGCCGGATGAGCTGACCAAGCTGGCCAAGCGCGAGCCGGCGGTGACCGCCATCGCCCGCGACCCGGAATATTCCAACGTGAAGGTGATCCTGAACACGCTGCCCAACTTCTCGGCCCCCGAGAAGCTGGATCTGGTGTTCACGGCGCTGAACTATCATGACATGCACGACAAGTTCATGGGCCCGGCCGACCTGTCGGTCGTGAACCGCCAGGTCTTCCGCTCGCTGAAGCCCGGCGGCGTCTACATGGTCGTCGACCACTCGGCCGAAGCCGGCTCGGGCCTGCGCCACACCGAGGACCTGCACCGCATCGACTCCGCCGTCGTTCGCGCCGAGGTCACCGCCGCCGGCTTCATCTTCGAGGGCGAAAGCAAGGTGCTGCGTCGCCCCGCCGACGATCGCAAGACCAACGTCTATGACGCCGGGATCCGGGGCAAGACCGACCAGTTCGTCTACAAGTTCCGCAAGCCGTCGACGGCGCGCTGACAATTAAAGCTGTCATCCCGGCCAAGCGCGAAGCGCGCCGAGCCGGGACCGCCGGAAGC
>CAIUMD010000120.1 GCA_903900155.1 uncultured Caulobacterales bacterium
CGATCTTCCGCAGCGCCCGCCGCGCCGGTGACCCCGGCTCCGGCCGCGCCGGCTCCGCGTCCGGTCGCCCAGGCTCCGGCCCCCGCGCCGCGCGCCGAGGCTCCGCGCCAGGATGCGCCCCGTCACGACGGCCCGCGTCATGATGGTCCCCGCCACGATGGTCCGCGTCCGGCGTCCGGCCAGACCCGCACCTACGAGCCCAGCCGCGAACGCCGCGACGATCGTCCCAGCACGACGACCTACCGTCCGGCTCCGCAAGGCGACCGCCCGTTCAACCAACGCGCCCCGCGTCCCGACGCCGGCGCCAATTTCGGCCAGCGCGCGCCGCGTCCCGAGGGCGACCGTCCTCGTGGTCCGCGTCCGGACGGTGATCGTCCGCAGGGCGATCGCGGCGGTTATCGTGGCGACCGCCCGCAAGGCGGCGACCGCGGCGACCGTCCGCAAGGCGACCGTCCGCAGCAGACCGTCCGCTACTCGGCCCTGGCCCCGCGCCCGGCGCCCGGCGGCCCCCGTGGTCCCGGCGGCCCGCCGCGCGGTCCGCGTCCGGGTGTTCCGGCCTCGGCTCCGGCTGCGCCGGAAATCCAGCGCGCCATGCGTTCGGCCCCGCGTCCCGGCGGCGAAGTCCGCCGTCCGGATGAGGATGACGATCGCCGCAAGGCCGCCAACGCCCCGAACAAGGCCGTGTCGCGCGTCAAGGGCGCGCCGCAACGCCGTGAAGGGCGCCTGACCATCCAAGCCGTGGCCGGCGACGGGGATTCCGCCGACCAGATGCGCTCGCTGGCCTCGGTCCGCCGGGCCCGCGAGCGTGAAAAGGAAAAGCGCCGCGGCGGCGTGGCCGAACAGGCCCGCGTCGCGCGTGAAGTCGTCATTCCCGACGTCATCACCGTGCAGGAGCTGTCCAACCGGATGGCCGTGCGCGGCGTCGACATCATCAAGTTTCTGATGCGTCAGGGCGTGATGCTGAAGATCAACGACGTCATCGACAACGACACCGCCGAGCTGGTGGCGACCGAGTTCGGCCACACGGTCAAGCGCGTGTCGGAGGCCGACGTCGAAGAAGGCTTCATCGGCGCGGACGACCACGACGATCACATGGAAACGCGGCCCCCGGTCGTGACGATCATGGGTCACGTCGACCACGGCAAGACCAGCCTGCTCGACGCCCTGCGCTCCACGGACGTGGCGGCGGGCGAAGCCGGCGGCATCACCCAGCACATCGGCGCCTATCAGGTTCGCCTGAAGGACGGCCAGCGCGTGACGTTCCTCGACACGCCCGGCCACGCCGCGTTCTCGTCGATGCGCGCCCGCGGCGCCAATATCACCGACATCGTCGTGCTGGTCGTGGCCGGTGACGACGGCGTCATGCCCCAGACGATCGAGGCGATCAAACACGCCAAGGCCGCCGACGTGCCGATCATCGTCGCCGTCAACAAGATGGACAAGCCGGGCTCGGATCCGACCCGCGTGGTCAACGAGCTGCTGCAGCACGAGATCGTCGTCGAAAGCCTGGGCGGCGACACCCAGATCATCGAGGTCTCGGCCAAGGCCCGCACGGGTCTGGACGAGCTGCTGGAAGCCATCCTGCTGCAGGCCGAAGTGCTGGACCTGAAGGCCAACCCCGACCGCACCGCCGACGGCGTGGTGATCGAGGCCAAGCTGGACAAGGGTCGCGGCGCCGTCTCGACCGTGCTGGTCAACCGCGGCACGCTGAAGCGCGGCGACATCGTCGTGGCCGGCAGCCAGTGGGGCAAGGTCCGGGCGCTGCTCAACGAGCGCAACGAACAGCTGACCGAAGCCGGTCCCGCCACCCCGGTCGAGATCCTCGGCCTGGACGGCGTGCCCTCGCCGGGCGACGCCATCGCCGTGGTCGAGAACGAAGCCCGCGCTCGCGAGCTGACCGAGTACCGCATCCGCGTGAAGCGCGAGAAGACGCTGGCCCCGGTGGGCGCCGGCGCTTCGATGGCCGACATGATGGCCAAGCTGCAGGACAAAAAGCTGAAAGAGCTTCCGCTGATCATCAAGGCCGACGTGCAAGGTTCGGCCGAGGCGATCATCGGCTCGCTGGACAAGATGGCCACCGACGAGGTCCGCGCGCGGATCATCCTGTCGGGCGCTGGGGCCATTAGCGAAAGCGACGTCATGCTGGCCAAGGGCGCCGGCGCGCCGGTCATCGGCTTCAACGTCCGCGCCTCGGCGCAGGCGCGGGCCCTGGCCGAACGCGAAGGGGTCGAGATCCGCTACTACGCGATCATCTACGACCTGCTGGACGACATCAAAGGCGTGCTCTCGGGCATGCTGGCCCCGATCCAGCGCGAAACCTTCCTCGGCAACGCCGAGGTCCTGCAGGCCTTCGACATCTCGAAGATCGGCAAGGTCGCCGGCTGTAAGGTCACCGAAGGCGTGGTCCGCAAGGGCGCCAAGGTCCGGATCATCCGCCAGGACATCGTCGTCCTGGAACTGGGCACCCTGCAGACGCTTAAGCGCTTCAAGGACGAGGTCAACGAAGTCCCCGTCGGTCAGGAGTGCGGCATGATGTTCGCGGGCTTCCAGGACATCAAGGTCGGCGACACCATCGAGTGCTTCACCGTCGAGGAGATCAAGCGCCAGCTCGACTAGGAGCCGGTCGTCAGATCAAAAGTTCGAAGGGCGCGGATCACAAGGTCCGCGCCCTTTGTCTTTGGGGGCTCAATCGACTCAGCCTCGGGATATGCTAGGATATCCCGGTAGGAGATCCGCCATGAGCCGCATCACCGTCGGAACCTGGGGTAAGAGCCTGGCCGTCCGAGTGCCGCAGGAGATCGCCAATGCCACCGGCTTGGTCGAAGGCGAGCAGGTCGAGATGGAGATCCAGGACGGAAACATCGTTCTGGTCCGTTCAGAAGCAAAAGCTGAAGCTCGGAAACGCGCCATGGCCGCGGCCGAACGGATCCTTGAGCTGCGTAAGGGCGTGAAACTCGGCGACGTCTCCATTCGCGAACTGATCGACGAAGGCCGCCGTTGAGGCACGTGCTCGACGCCTCGATGGCGCTAGCATTGTTTTTCGAAGACGAAGACGTCGTGGTGACGGCCGCTGCGGTAAGGGCTATCGCGGCGGATGGCGCAGTTGTCCCGTCGCTGTGGCGGCTGGAGGTCGCGAACGCTCTCCGTACGGCTGTCAGGCGCAAGCGATGCGATCAAGCCAAGGCGGACTACGTGCTGGGAGAATTGGCCGTTCTTCCGATCGTCGTCGATAGCGAAACAGACGACCGAGCCTGGTCATCTATTCGCGATGTTTCTCAGAAGGAAGGCCTCACCGTTTACGACGCGGCCTATCTGGAACTGGCGCTGCGATTGGGCGCGACGCTGATGTCCTGTGATCGTGAGCTCGTCGCCTGCGCCCGAGCGCGCGGCCTGACGGTCATCGCGCCCTAGAACCCAGACTGGAAATCGCCCCAATCCGAGGCTACCCATTCGGCATGCGCCTCAAGGTTCTTCTCGCCCTGACCGCCGTCGCCGCCTCGCTCGGGGCCTGTGCGACCGCGACCCGTTACGACGCCGCCGGCGACGTGCACGCCCTGCTGATCGCCATCCGCGACAACGACCGGGCGGCCTTCGACGCCCATGTCGACCGCCGGGCGCTGAAGTACCAGATCGAGTCGCGGCTGATGGACGAGGCCCGTCAGCGCGGGGGGCAGAGCAACGGCGTCATGGCCCTGGCCGCCCTGGCGGCGGGGCCGCTGGCCGATGTGGCCGGCGAGGCGCTGATCCGGCCCGAGACCTTCCACGCCGCCGCCAACTATTACGGCTACACGCCCGACCGCCCGATCCCGGGGCGCATCGCCATCGCCAGCACCCTGCGTCCCGTCGGCGACGGCCGGGTCTGCGCGGCCAAGAAGGACGGCCCCTGCCTGCTGACCTTCAGCCTGTCGGGCGACCGCTGGCGCCTGTCGGGCTTTGATCCGCAAGCCGCGAACCTGCACGCCAGACGATGAAGCACGCCATCTGGGGGGGCGCGGCCCTGGCCTTTCTGATTGCGGGAGCCGCCGGGGCCGAGACGCGGATGTTCTCGTACGACCCGATCTCGCCGGACGCCAAGCGGCTGACCGGCGCGGGGGTGACGATCCTGTTCAACCAGGGCCTCCTGGGCTCGGGCCGGCCGATCAAGGTGCTGGCCACCGGCGTGCCGGCCGAGGCGCGGCTGAAGACCGGCAGCCAGAAGGATCTCGGCCCCGGCGGTCTCTCGGCCATGACTGGCGTCGACGCCGACGCCATGCTGTTCGAGGTCGACAGCAAGGCCGCCCAGGGCAAGGTCTATGTCCGCGCCTTCTGCCCGGGCTCGACGCGGCTGTGGCTGTCGTTCAGCACCATCGTCATCCGCCGCGACCTGCGCATCCAGGCGTTCGGCGACGATCCGAAAGCGGAAGGCCCAGATGGGGAGAAAAGGGCGCGTCTCTGCGGCACGCTGGACTTTTCGTATCGCGGCGAGTGGCGTCTGCCCAAGAACCGGATCCCCGATCCGATGCAGGACTGGACCGACAATCCGCAGCATCCGGATACGTCCAACTAAAAGAATTTTCTCCGGTCATGTCGCATCCGACCGCGCTCCTGCGTCTTAGAGTCCGTAGCGGGAGACGCGCGATGCGGTTCATGGTGCTTCTGAAGGTCGAGGCCGAGGTCGGTCCGGAGCTTAACCGGGCCATGCGGGCCTATGACGCCGAGCTCGAGCGGGCGGGGGTGGCCGACCATGCCAAGCTGGCGGCCCGTGGCGCGCGGACGGCGCCGAATGTCAGCGGTGAAGGCCGCACGGTCGCCGGCTTCTGGGTCTTCGACGTCGACAATCGCGAGGACGCCGCCGCCTGGGTGCGCCGCTGTCCCGCGCCCGCCGACGGCTCGGCCGAGATCGAGATCCGCCTGCTGCTGGAACCTGGCGACCTCTCCGAACGTCCCCAGCAGGGCAAGCAGAGGCCTGTCTGGGAGCGGGCGATGGCGTTCTGAAGGCCGCCGGTCTAGCGTTCTCGAAACAATGAGGGGGCAGGCATGGCTGACGATGTCCTGGCGGGCTTCGGGCGGTTCGACTTCGACGACGGGCGGTGGAGCCGCGAGGTCTACAGGATCGGCTCGGGGCCGGCGGTGATCGTCATCCACGAGGTTCCCGGCCTGCACCCTGGCGTCCTGGCCTTCGCCCGCGACCTGGCCGATGCGGGGATGACGGCGTACTGCCCCAGCCTGTTCGGCAAGCCGGCCAGGCCCGTGACCCGCGGCTATGCGGTCGGGGTGATCCTCAAAAACATCTGCGTGCGGCGCGAGTTCAGCGTCTGGAAGGACGGCCGCTCCAGCCCGATCGTCGACTGGCTGCGGGCCCTGGCGCGCAAGGCCCACGACGAGTGCGGCGGCAAGGGCGTCGGGGCGGTCGGCATGTGCTTCACCGGCGGTTTCGCCCTGGCCATGATGACCGAGCCGGCCGTGGTGGCGCCGGTGATGTCGCAGCCGTCGCTGCCGGTGCGCGACAAGGGCGGTCTGGACTGCTCGGCCTCGGAACTGGCCTGCGCCAAGCGCCGGTTCAAGGACGAGGATCTGTCGCTGCTGGCCCTGCGCTTTTCCTCCGACAAGCTGGTTCCCGACGCCCGCATCGACCGCCTCAAGACCCAGTTCGGCGACAAGGTCGAGGTCGTCGAGCTGGCCGACGAGGACGCCGCGCCCGGCGTGCCGATGGCCCCGCATTCCGTTTTGACCCTGCACCTGCACCGCTCGATCCCCGACAGCGGGACGATGAAGGCGCGCGACAAGGTGATCGCGTTCTTTAGGGAGAAGGTGGGGGCTTAATCCCTCTCCCCTTGCGGGAGAGGGTGGCCCGAAGGGCCGGGGGAGGGGTTGGGCTCCGCTATCCGGACAGGCCTTTCAACCCCTCATCCGTCAGCGTCGCTGACACCTTCTCCCGCAAGGGGAGAAGGAGGAACACTGGACTTTCCGTCTTCAGGAGCCTAGACACCCCGCCTTCCGATTTTCCCCGCGCACCGGCGTTCGATCCGCCGGCCGGGCCGCAAGGACACCGCGCCATGAAGCGCCATTCTGGCTCCAAGGGGGCCGACAACAAGAAAGGCGCCCTGACGGGGCCTTCGCAACGCCAGCTTCGCGCCGGCGAACTGATCCGCCACGCCCTGGTCGAGATCCTCCGCGAAGAGGAGCTGGCCGACGAGGCCCTGACCGGCGTTTCGGTCACGGTCTCCGAAGTGCGGATGAGCCCGGACCTGAAGCACGCCATCTGCTTCGTCGAGCCGCTGGGCGCCGGCCTGACGGGTGAAGACACCACCGAGGTCATCAAGGGCCTGAACCGCGTGGCCAAGTTCCTGCGCGGGCGCCTGGGCCGCAGCATCGACATGAAGTTCACGCCGGACCTGAAGTTCATCCACGACGAGAGCTTCGGAACCGCGGCCTATATGGACAACCTGTTCCTGGATCCGCGGGTCCAGCAGGACACCCGCCGCCTGTCGGACATCGTCGACGAAGACGAGGACTAGACCGTGGCCCGCCGCAAGAAGGGCGACGCCGTCTCGGGCTGGATCTGCCTGGACAAGCCCTACGACCTGACCTCGACCACGGCCGTCTCCAAGGTGCGCCGCGCGTTCAACGCCCAGAAGGGCGGCCATGCCGGCACGTTGGACCCGCTGGCGACGGGGATCCTGCCGATCGCCCTGGGCGAGGCCACCAAGACCGTCCCGTTCCTGATGGACGCCGACAAGGCCTATCGCTTCACCATCGCCTGGGGTCGCGACACCACGACCCTGGACCGCGAGGGCGAGACGACCGCGACCTCGGACGTGCGTCCGACCCGCGAGCAGGTGGAGGCGGCGCTGCCGGCCTTCATCGGCGAGGTCGACCAGGCGCCGCCGAACTTCTCCGCCATCAAGGTCGACGGCGAGCGCGCTTATGATCTGGCTCGAGAGGGGGTGGAGTTCGAACTCCCCGCCCGCAAGATCACGATCCATGACCTTCGGATCGCCGATATCCCTGATCCCGACCACGTCACCCTGGAGATGGAATGCGGCAAGGGCGCCTATGTCCGGGCCGTGGTCCGCGACCTGGCCAAGGCGCTGGGAACCTGCGGTCACGTCGCCGAGCTGCGCCGCACGCGGGTGGGCGGGTTTACCGAGAGCGGCTCGATATCGCTGGAAACTCTCGAGAATTTGAGCTATGAGGCCCGGCTGTCGGAGGCATTGCTTCCGGTCGAGACCGCGCTGGACGACATCCCGGCGTTGGCCGTGACCGACGAAGACGCCTTCCGGCTTGCACAGGGACGCGCCATCGTCCTGCTCCCGAGGCAGGTGGAAACGCTGAAAACCGAGCTCGCGCCCGGTGATCGCACCGTTTCCGCCATGTCCGGCGACAGGTTGGTGGCCCTGTGCGAGATGCGCGCCGGGAAGCTCAATCCGGTGCGGGTCTTCCAACTCACCTGAGCGGAGACAACCCGATGTCGATCACCATCGAGCGCAAGAGCGCGCTCATCGCCGAACACGCCCGCACGCAAGGCGACACCGGCAGCGCTGAAGTCCAGGTCGCGATCCTCTCGGAACGCATCTCGAACCTGACCGAGCACTTCAAGACGCACAAGAAGGACAACCACAGCCGTCGTGGCCTGCTGAAGCTGGTTTCCCAGCGTCGCCGTCTCCTCGACCACCTGAAGAAGTCCGACGTCGCCCGTTACCAGTCCCTGATCGAAAAGCTGGGTCTGCGTCGCTAAGGCACAATTCGGCCGCCCTGCTCCGGTAGGGCGGCCGAACGTTTTTCCAACCTCTCGTTTCGAGACAGGCCGAAACGAGAGGTTGTCGCGGATCCGCTCTAAGCGTGATCCGGACATGTAAGCCGGAGATCACGATCTTCGGGCGCCTGTCGAACTGGATGAGGAAATCTCGGGACCGCCCTTCGGCCGCCCGCCCCTGTCCGTCCTGAAGGAAATGGGTCCTTCGGAACCGAAAGAAGCAAAAATGTTCGATATCAAGCGCAAGACGATCGAGTGGGGCGGCAAGACGCTGGTCCTCGAAACCGGTCGTATCGCCCGTCAAGCCGACGGCGCCGTTCTGGCCACCATGGGCGAAACCGTCGTCCTGGCCACCGCCGTGTTCGCCAAGACCCAAAAGCCGGGCCAGGACTTCTTCCCGCTGACGGTCAACTATCAGGAAAAGACCTTCGCGGCCGGCAAGATCCCGGGCGGCTTCTTCAAGCGTGAAGGCCGTCCGTCGGAAAAGGAGACCCTGGTCTCCCGCCTGATCGACCGTCCGATCCGCCCGCTGTTCGTCAAGGGCTTCAAGAACGAAGTCCAGGTCGTCACCACCGTGCTGCAGCACGACCTGGAGAACGATCCCGACATCCTGGCCATGGTCGCCGCCTCGGCCGCCTTGTGCCTGTCGGGCGCCCCGTTCATGGGCCCGATCGGCGCGGCTCGCGTGGGCTGGATCAATGACCAATACGTGCTGAACCCGACGCTCGACGAGCAGAAGGACAGCAAGATGGACCTGGTCGTCGCCGGCACCACCGACGCCGTCATGATGGTCGAGTCGGAAATCCAGGAGCTCTCGGAAGAGATCGTGCTGGGCGGCGTCAACTTCGCCCACAAGGAAATGCAGACGGTGATCGACGCGATCATCGAGCTGGCCGAGCACGCCGCCAAGGAGCCCTTCGCGTTCGAGCCGGAAGACACCGACGCGGTGAAGGCCGAGATGAAGGGCCTGGTGGGCGCCGACATCGCCGCCGCCTACAAGATCCAGAAGAAGCAGGACCGCTACGAAGCCGTCGGCGCCGCCAAGAAGAAGGCCGTCGCGGCGCTGGGCCTGTCGGACACCAACCCGGCCGGTTACGACCCGCTGAAGCTGGCGGCGATCTTCAAGGAACTGGAAGCCGACGTCGTGCGTCGCGGCATCCTGGACACCGGCCTGCGCATCGACGGCCGTGACGTGAAGACCGTCCGTCCGATCCTGGGCGAGGTCGGCATCCTGCCGCGCACCCACGGCAGCGCCCTGTTCACCCGCGGCGAGACCCAGGCGATCGTGGTCGCCACCCTGGGCACCGGCGACGACGAGCAGTTCATCGACGCCCTGGAAGGCACCTACAAGGAATCCTTCCTGCTGCACTACAACTTCCCCCCCTACAGCGTCGGTGAAACCGGTCGTATGGGTTCGCCCGGCCGCCGCGAAATCGGCCACGGCAAGCTGGCCTGGCGCGCCCTGCGCCCGATGCTGCCGAGCAAGGAAGACTTCCCCTACACGATCCGCCTGGTCTCGGAGATCACCGAGTCGAACGGTTCGTCCTCGATGGCCACGGTCTGCGGTTCGTCGCTGGCCATGATGGACGCCGGCGTGCCGCTGGTCCGTCCGGTCTCGGGCATCGCCATGGGCCTGATCCTGGAAAGCGACGGCTTTGCGGTCCTGTCGGACATCCTGGGTGACGAAGATCACCTGGGCGACATGGACTTCAAGGTCGCCGGCACCAGCGAAGGCCTGACCTCGCTGCAGATGGACATCAAGATCGCCGGCATCACCCCCGCGATCATGGAGCAAGCTCTCGCGCAAGCGAAAGAGGGCCGCGCTCACATCCTGGGCGAAATGAACAAGGCGATGGACGCGCCTCGCGAGGAAGTCGGCGACTTCGCGCCGAAGATCGAGACCATCACCATCCCGACCGACAAGATCCGCGAAGTGATCGGTTCGGGCGGCAAGGTGATCCGCGAGATCGTCGCCACCACCGGCGCCAAGGTCGACATCAACGACGAAGGCACGGTGAAGGTCTCGGCCTCGGACGGCGCCAAGATCAAGGCCGCGATCGACTGGATCAAGTCGATCACCGACGAAGCCGAAGTGGGCAAGATCTACGACGGCAAGGTCGTGAAGGTCGTCGATTTCGGCGCCTTCGTGAACTTCTTCGGCGCCAAGGACGGCCTCGTCCACGTCAGCCAGATCAGCAACGAACGCGTCGCCAAGCCGTCGGACGTGCTGAAGGAAGGCCAGATCGTCAAGGTGAAGCTCCTGGGCTTCGACGATCGCGGCAAGACCAAGCTGTCGATGAAGGTCGTCGATCAGGAGACCGGCGAAGACCTGTCGAAGAAGGCCGAACTGGCCCCGGAAGACGCCGTCAACACCTGAGGGTGAACGGCTCTCCGAGGTGAGAGGTTAGCGAGCGGGCGGTTCCGGAAGGGACCGCCCGTTTTGCGTTTTGGGATTGTCGTTGTTCTTTATTTGTTCCATTCTGGGTTGGGGAATGGAGAAGGGCCATGGCTGACCAGGTCGTTCAGTGCGGCGCCTGCCGGGTCGACGTGCGGGTGGTGCGCGCCGATGGCGGGGATGTCGTGAGATGTCCCGGCTGCGCGCGGACCGCGCCGAAGGCCGAGGCCATCCAGATGGCCCGCAGCGCCCTGATCGACATCGTCATGCGCGACCTGCCCGAGGATCTCCGCGAGGTTGTCCGGAGCAACGCGGCGCTCGGATACAGGGCGGCCGACCACTACGACTGGGTGCTGAAATAGGCGCGCTTCAAGGGGAGGCTGGGGAATGGTATATACGTGTCATCACTTCTCGCCCTTTGACCGAGGCATGGCGATGGCGACCGCGACCAGTCGAACCTTCATGAGCGGAAACAGCGAGGCCGTCCGCTTGCCGCGCGAGATGGCCTTCGGTCCGGGCGTGGAGCTGACCCTGGTGCGATCGGGTGACGTGCTGACGATCTATCCGACGAGGATGTCGATGGCGGACATGGTGGCGGCGTTGAACGCCTTGCCGCGTCCGGGCGGCATCGAAGCGCGTGACGAAGACCTGTTTCCTGAGCGCCCCGGCCTCTGAGTGGCCTACGTCCTGGACACGAACGTCGCGATCCACCTGCGTGACGGTGATCCTGCGGTCACCGAGCGTGTCATGGCCCTGGACGACGCGGTCTTCCTGTCGATCATCAGCCGGGTGGAGCTGGAGGGCGGCGTCTATCGCGAACCAGCCAAGGCCGGCATTCGGCGCGCCCGTTTGGACGCCATGCTGAAAGCCTTGTCTGTTCTCGATTTCGATGGAGAGGCGGCCGACGCCTATCGGACGATTGTCGAAGCCGCGGGATATTCTCGGCGCAAGGTCGCGGACCGCATGATCGCCGCTCAAGCCTTGGCCCATCGCGCGACCCTGGTGACGTTCAACGCCGCCGACTTCAAGGATGTGCCAGGGCTGACGTTGCTGGCCTGGTAGGCGCGAAGACCGGACTGGTTTGCGTTGGGGCTGTTCGGTGTCCTCTTGACTCATATTTCGGTATTTAGCTAAATATCGACCTATGAGCGAAGTCTTCAAGGCCCTGGCCGATCCGACGCGGCGCCGCGTGCTGCAGCTGCTGCGCGAGCGGCCGATGACGGCGGGTGAGCTGGCCGGACATTTCTCGAGCTCGAAGGCCACGCTGTCGGCGCACTTTTCGGTGCTGCGCGAGGCCGGGCTGGTCGCCGCCGACAAGCGCGGGGTGACCATCACCTACAGCCTGCGCTTGTCGGTGCTGGAAGACGCCCTGCTGGCCTTCGCCGAGACCTTCGGCATCGGCCTGGCGGGGGCGGGCGCGCTGAAAGAGGAGAGCGGCCGATGAACCGTCAGCTGAAACGGATCCTGGCGTTGATCACCCTGGCTTCGCTGGTCGCCGCCGTCGGGGCCCTGGCCTGGCGCTGGCGCGAGGCGGGCGATGTCGCGGCGGTGTTCGCCGGACCCAAGCCGTTCCGGGCGATGATGCTGCTGGCCATGCCGGTCGTGATGGGCGGGCTGCTGACCTTTTCGATCCATGCCCAGGGCGACCGCAAGCCCAGCCGCTATGAGGCCGGGTTCGTGGGCCTGACCCTGGTCACCCACTTTGGCCTGCTGGCGGTGATCCAGGGCTGGATGACCCTGGTCTATCTGGGCGGCGCCTTGCCCGACCGGGAGTATGTCACCCGCCTGCTGGCGGCCTTCATGGGCCTGGGCATGAGCGTACGCGGCAACGTCTTCGCCAAGCTGCCGGCGCCCGGCGCCGACGAGGCGGGAAGCTGGTCGCGGACGGCGCGGCGCTCGGGGCTGATCCTGTTCGTCACCGGCCTGGCCCTGGCGGCCTGCGCCATCCTGCTGCCGATGCCGGGGGTGATCACGGCCCTGGGCGGGGCGTTCTTCCTGGTGCTTATGGTCAACCAGGCCCAGCGCAAGGCGACGGCGGCGCTCGACAATTAAGGCGTCAAAATCGAAACAATGAATTCCGATCATTTCCATATATGAGCCAATATGTCGCGGGCACAGTCGCCTTTCCCGAGACCGACTTCACCGAGGATCTCAAGGCCATCGACGCGCCGGTGCTGATCCTGCCCGGCGAGGACGACCAGATCGTGCCGATCGACGACAGCGCCCGCCTGGCCATCAAGCTGGTCAAGAACGGCCAGCTGATCACCCATCCGGGCTTCCCGCACGGCATGGCGACCACGGAAGCCGAGACGATCAACAAGGACCTGCTGGCGTTTATCGAGGCGTAGAACCTTATCCCTCTCCCCTTGCGGGAGAAGGCAACTACCCCTTCGGCGTCACCTTGACGACCGCCGGGTCGGGCGCGCCGTTGCCGCCTCGGCAGGCGGCCCACCTGTACTTGATGTCCATGCAGACCCAGACCTCGGTCAGCCGGCCGTCCTTGACGCGGACGTTCAGGCCTTCGGGGCGCACGCCGCGATTGCGCTCGAGGAAGGCCTTGCGGATCTCGCCGGCGGTCATGACCTGGTCGGCGCCGGGATCCAGGTCCGGCACGTCCAGCTTCTCGCGGATCTTGCGGGCCTTCTTGAAATAGGCCTCAGGGCTAGCCCAGTTGCAGGTCCCGTGCGCCTGCCACTCGTGCTGCAGCAGCCAGGGCGAGGGGGTCATGCACAGATTGGCCTTCACCGTCGCCGGGCTCATCGGCGGGCTTGCCTTGCAATAGCGCGGATGGACCTTGTCGGGGCCGTTGGGCCACAGGCCGTGCACCGTGAAGCCGAAGCTGTTGGCCTGGCACTGGATCTTCTTGTCCGACTCCGGGATGCCGGCGCGGCAGGCCTCGGGCGACCAGTAGAGGGCCAAGAGATAGGCCGCGATCGGCACGTCCGGATGGACCTCGTCGGCCGGCGGGATCTCGGATTGGGCCGGGGTGACGACCGGCGGCGCCGCGCAGGCCTTCAGGCTGGAGGCCTGGGCGCCGCTGGCCAAGGCGAGCAGGGCGGCGGCTGCGGCGAGGGCGGTCTTCATGTCTGACTCCGGACTACCGGCCGGATAGACCCCCGCGCCACCGCCTCGTCAAGACAAGGTCTAGCGACGGGCCTCGATGGCCATGCGCACGGCCAGGCCGCCCAGCACCGTGGCGGGCAGGGGCGAACGCATCGACGGGGACGAGCATTGAACACCCTCTCCCTTGGGAGAGGGCGGGGCCCGCGCCGTAGGCGTGGGAGGGTGAGGGGAGAGGCGAAGCCCTTTCTCCAGGCCGCGCAAGCCACTGACTTCTCGTGATTTTTATCGGTGAGCGGTTTTGACCTTCACCCTCCCATGCCGCGCATGGGCCCGCCCTCTCCCCAGGGCGAGGGTGATGTGAGGAATGAGCGTTCACGCGTTTGCGTCCCCGGCCTCAAAACCTGCCGTATTCTCTATCCACCTCGTCGCGAGGAAAGGGCGCAATGGCCAGCGACCATCGTGGCGGCGGGGTGCGGTCGAGCGGGCGCGCTCGTCGGCGCGGGGGAAACTCCGCAACTGCG
>CAIUMD010000121.1 GCA_903900155.1 uncultured Caulobacterales bacterium
CCGGCCTAGGCCGAGTTGCCCCCTCCGGCCCTCTGGGCCACCTCCCCCAGAGGGGGAGGAGAGAAGAAATCGTCTACAGCCAGAGCCCTTCAGCCTTTTCCTCATCCCCCCAGAACCCAGGCTTCGGCGGCGCGATCCGTCCGCGCTCCACACGCGCCCCCCCGGGGTGATCCACGGCCAGCCACCACGGCCCGTCCAGGTCGGCGAAGTCACTCGCCCCGCCCAGGTGCAGCGCCGGCGAAACGCCCAGCGACGAAGCCACCATGCATCCCGTCATCACCTGAAAACCCAAAGCGCGTGCGGCCTTCAGCATCGCCACCGCCTCGGTCAGGCCGCCGGTCTTGTCGAGCTTGAGGTTCACCGCCTGGTAACGCCCGCGCAGCGCCGCCAGGTCGCCGCCGACATGGACGCTCTCGTCGGCGCAGACCGTAAAGGGCGGGTCCCAGCCCTCGAGTTCGTGGTCGGCGTCGGCCGGCAGCGGCTGTTCGACCAGGGCGATCGGCAAGTCGGCCAGCAGGGGCTTCAGCCCGTCCAGGACCCCGAAGGTCCAGCCTTCGTTGGGATCGACGATGAAGCGGGAATTCGGCGCGGCGGCCGCGACGGCGCGCAGGCGGGCGGCGGGGTCGTCGGCCGAGAGCTTGATCTTGATCAGCGGCGCGTCGGCGACGGCGCGGGCGGCCTGCGCCATGGCCTCGGGCGTGTCGAGGCTGACGGTCACGGCGGTGATCAGGTCATCAGGGATCCGCAGCCCCGTGGCCGTCGCGACGCTGACGCCGGTGCGCTTGGCGCGCAGGTCCCACAGAGCGAGGTCGAGCGCGTTACGGGCCGCGCCGGGCGGCAGGGCGGCGCAGGCGGCTTCGACATCCGCCGAGGCCAGGACCTGCGCCAGCTGGGCCAGCACGCTGTCGACCGTCTCGCCGTAACGGCCATAAGGCACGCTCTCGCCGCGCCCGACATGGCCGTCGGCGCTGGTGATCACCTCGACCACGTGCGCCGCCGTCTTGACCCCGCGCGAGATGCGGAACGGAGCCTTCAGCAGGTGCGAGACCGGGCGGGCGGAGACGGCGATCGACATGCCTGCAGGCATGCCGCGTTTCGCGAGCGTCTACCAGCCCCAGTGACGCGGGATCGGCGAGTCCGCCCGGCGCTCGGCCATCACCTTCAGGGCCAGCGGGCGGTCGACCAGGAACAGCACCGCCCAGACCAGCAGTACGCCGGCATAGTGGATGGCGCCCAGGACACCACCCGGACGGCCAGGACGCACGAAGCGGCGGGGGGCGGTGAACGGCTGGGTCATGGCGTAGTCGGTCATCGTCGGCGTCCTCATCTGATGGAGGTCAACCTGGCTGGGCGGTGCGCCAGAATCGGACGTATTGAACTCACCCCTCACCGCCCGCATTTCAGCGGTGAGCTTCGAGAGGATCCCATGGCCAAGACCGTCAGCATCAACATCCCCCACCAGTTGGGCGCGGCCGAGGCCAAGCGTCGCCTGGAACAGGGCCTGTCGCAGCTGGCCGGCCAGATCCCCGGCGGCGACGCCAAGGGCTTCACCCAGAGCTGGGCCGGCGACGTGCTGAATTTCTCGGCCGTGGCCATGGGATCGACCATCACCGGCGTCGTCCAGGTGCTTGAGGACCACGCCCGCCTCGACATCAGCCTGCCCGGCCTGCTGGGCATGGCCGCCGGCAAGATCAAGGACGAGCTGACGCGGCGGGGGCAGCTGCTGTTGAAATAGCGGCCTATCCGGTGACGTAGGCCTCGTCGGCCGGCGTCGCCCGCTTCTGGCGCGAATCGTCCTTGCCCCAGCCGTTCCCACCGCCGATCCGAACCGCCGCCCAGATGATGTTGCGGCGGACGACGTCGACCCCGCGGTTCTTCAGGGCGTCACGCAGGATCCAGTCCGCCTCGGCGCGGCTGTAGGGCGCGGGGCGCGTGTTGCCGCTGGGATGCGTCTTCCACACGCCCGTCCCCCGGGTGGCGTAGAGGAAGTCGTGGACCACCGCGCCCTTGACCCAGGGACCATCCGGCGGCAGCACGATCCAGCCCCAACGCGGGATCGACGCCAAGTCCGTGACGAAGCCGGGCGGCGCGGTGATCGTGTCGGCCGCGTCGCTGGGCGTATAGCTCAGCGGGTCGTGCAGGCCCCAAAGGCTGCGCCCCTGCTTGATCGAGGGCGTGTACTTGTTGTCCAGCAACACGAGGACCAGCTTGCCGTCGAAGCGGTCGACCCATCCAGGCGGTGGGACCGTGGTTTTCGTGCTCGGCATGCGACGCCTCGAGGATGGCCTTCAAAGACCATACACGCCGGGCGCGCATGCTGCAGTCGACAATCGCGCTACAGCCGCCGCGAGTCGAAGTCGTGACGGCCCAGGCTCTCGAAGCGGCCTTCCTCGGCCTTGTTGATGTACTGCGAGGCGACCAGCCAGCTCTTGACCGGGCGCAGGGTCGCCAGGCAGCCGATGATCAGGGCCGGGAACACCGTCACTAGGTGCACCCACAGCGGCGGGTGATAGGTCACCTCGATCCAGGCGAAGACGGCGATCACCAGGATGCCGACGCCGCTCATCACGAAGAAGGCCGGACCGTCGGCCGGGTCGGCGAAGCTGTAGTCCAGCCCGCAGCGGTCGCACTTGGGCGCCAGCTGCAGGAAGCCGCTGAACAGCTTGCCCTCGCCGCAGCGCGGGCAGCAGCACTTCAGGCCGGCCTCAACCGGGGTGGGCGAGTCATAGAATTCATAGTCGGCCATCGGCGGCCCCTTCCTACAATCGCAGGATTGATCCATACATTGTACGAGAAATGTATGGATATCGACCTATGTCCGCAACTAGGGGATCACCGAATCCCGCCGCTGCGTGGTTGCGCCGCATCGAGACCCTCTCCGGCCCCGCGTACCGCCGCATCGCCGACGCCCTGGAACAGGCGGTGGCCGAGGGCGAGCTGCAGGCCGGCGACCAGGTTCCAGCCCAGCGCGAAGTCGCCCGTCTTGTCGGGATCGACTTCACCACCGTCACCCGCGCCTACGCCCTGGCCCGAGAACGCGGCCTGATAGAGGGCGCGACGGGCCGCGGCACCTTCATCCGCTTACAGACTATCGAGGACGAGGCCGGTCTCGTCGACCTCTCGATGAACCTGCCGCCCCCGCCGGCGGGGCTGAACCTGGCGGCCCTGCTGCGCGAGACCACCGGCGCGATCCTGGCCCGCACCGACCCTGCCACCCTAATGGCCTATCACCCCGGCGCGGGCTCGCTGGCCCAGCGCACGGCCGGCGCGACCTGGCTGGCCCCGGTCCTGGGCGAGGTTGCGCCCGAGCGGGTGGTCGTGGCCAGCGGTGCGCAGACGGCGCTTTCGGCGCTGCTGGACCACCTGACCGCGCCTGGCGACACGATCATCGCCGAGGCCTTCGCCTATCCGGGCCTGCTGGCCACTGCCGCGCGACGGGGCCTGAAGGTCGTGGCGTGTCTGCTGGATGGCGAAGGGCTGGAGCCGGAGGCCCTCTCGCGGCTGGTGGCCCAGCAGCGCCCGCGCCTGATCTGCGTCACCCCGACCTTCCAGAACCCGACGGCGGCGACCATGAGCCTGGCGCGGCGCGAGGCGGTCGTGGGCGTTGCGCGAGCCGCCGGCGTGACGATCATCGAGGACGACGCCTACGGCCTGCTGCCGGCCGATCCCCTGCCCGCCCTGACCAGCCTGTGGCCCGAGGGCGTGTTCCACGTCGCCACCACCGCCAAGACGCTCTCGCCCGGCCTGCGGCTGGCCTATGTCGTCGCGCCGCCCGGACGGGCCGAAGGCTTCGCGTCGGCCCTGCACGCCATCGCCCAGATGCCCGCGCCGGTGATGGCCGCCGTGGTCACCCACTGGATCCGCGACGGCGTGGCGAGCCGGGTTCTGGCTGGCGTCCGCGAGGAAGCCGTCGCGCGCAGAGCCCTGGCGGCCGAGCTGCTGCCAGCGGCGGTCGGCGGGGCGGAGAGCCTCCACGTCTGGCTGCCCCGCGCGACGGCGACGCCTGCGGCGAAGGACCGGGGACTGGCGCTGGTGGGGGCGGAGGCGTTCCGGGCGCCGGGAGTGGTCGGCGAAGGCCTGCGGATTTCGCTCGGCGCGGCGGCCAAGCGGGCGACGCTGGGGAGAGCGCTGACGGAGTTGCGGAACCTGAGCAGGCTCCCTCTCTCTTAAAGAGAGGGAAATTACTCCGTCACCCCGCCGCGCCGAAACGCCTCGGCCAGCTGATCGATCAGCGCGCGCACAGCCGGCGGCAGGCCGCGCCGGGTGGTGAAGACCACGTGGACGATCCCCGGCCGGCTGCCCCAGTCGGGAAACACCCGCACCAGCCGCCCGGCCTCCAGCAGGTCGCGGCACGAATGGTCGGGCAGGAAGGCCACGCCCAGGCCGGCGGCGGCGGCCTCGCGCAGGGCTCCGAAATCGCCGCAGGTCATGCGCGGCGTGTGCTTGACGCTCCGCGCCTCATCCTCGGCATTGACGAACTCCCACTCCAGCTCGCCGATCTGGTCGGTGGGGCTCAGCGTCGGCAGCTGCGCCAGCGCCGCCAAGGGCTGGCCGGCGCAACGCATCGCCAGCTTGGGATCGGCCACCAGGATGCGCGTCGAGCGACCCAGGGTGCGCAGGGTCAGGGCCGCGTCGGTGTCCAGGGTCAGACGCACGCGGATGGCGACGTCGGTCCGCTCGGCGATCAGGTCCACCGGCCGGTCGATCGCCACGATCTGCAGCCGCACCTTGGGATAGCGCGCCATATAGGCCTGGAAGGTCGGCGACAGCGCCTCGATCAGCCCGACCGGACAGCTGCATCGCACCAGGCCGTGCGGTTCGCTCAGCGCCTCGGCCACCACGGCGTCGGCCTGCTGGGCGTCGAGCATCAGGAGGCGGCAGCGCTCATGGAACGCCTGGCCGACCTCGGTGACCCGGAACCGGCGGGTCGAGCGCTCGATCAGCCGCACGCCCAGGCGAGCCTCCAGGGCCGCGATGCGCCGGCTCAGGGTCGACTTCGGCTGACGCAGGGCCCGGCCCGCCGCCGCGAAGCCGCCGTGCGCCACCACCTCGGCGAACAGGACGTAGTCGTTGAGATCGACAGCCATGGATTGTCTCACCAATGGAACGCTGAGAGCCGATTTACCCGTCTACTGCGATTTCTGTCCCGAATACATCTTGTTTTCACCGACGGACGAGCCGCCGGCCAATCCAAGAAGAGACGACGATGAGCAAGACTTTCGAAGGCAAGGTCGTGGTGGTGACCGGCGGCGCCAGCGGCATCGGCCTAGCCACGGCCAAGCGGTTTTCCGAACTGGGCGCGAGCGTCTACGTGACCGGCCGCCGCAAGGCCGAACTGGCCGTGGCCGTCAAAGCGATCGGCGGCGACGTGACCGGCGTCCAGGGCGACGCCTCCAAGCTGGCCGATCTGGACAAGCTGTACGATGCGATCCAGCAGCGCCACGCCCACATCGACGTGCTGGTGCCCAACGCCGGCGGCGGCGACATGCTGCCCCTGGGCGCGATCACCGAAGAGCAATACGAGGACATCTTCGGCCGCAATGTGAAGGGCGTGATCTTCACCGTGCAGAAGGCCCTGCCCCTGCTGCGCGACGGCGGCGCGGTCGTGCTGATGGGCTCGACGGCCGCGGTGCAGGGCGCGCCGGCCTTCAGCGTCTACAGCGCCAGCAAGGCCGCGGTGCGCAACCTGGCGCGCGGCTGGACCGCCGACCTCAAGGACCGCCAAATCCGCGTCAATGTCGTCTCGCCCGGGCCGATCAAGACGCCGGGCCTGGTCGAACTGGCCGGACCGGAAGCCGCCGCCCAGCAAGGCCTGCTGGACTTCATGGCCAGCCAGATCCCACTGGGCCGCGTCGGCGATCCGTCCGAGATCGCCAAGGCCGTCACCTTCCTGGCGTCCAGCGACGCCTCGTTCATCGCCGGCGCCGAGCTGTTCGTCGACGGCGGCATGACGCAAGTCTGAGGAGCAAGGATATGACCATCGAACAACTGCTGACCCGCAACCTGCACGAGGTGTTCGGCGAAGGCGACGCGGATCGCCGCCGGGCCGTGGCCGAGGAGATCTTCGCCGAGGATGTCGTCTTCCACGGGCCGAAGGGTTCGACCTATCGCGGTCGCGAGGCCATCGTCGAGATGGCCGGCGTGGTCCGGGCCTCGCACCCGACCTTCGCCTATACCGAGACCGCCCCGGCAAAGGCCAATGCCGACAGCGGCATGGTCGCCTGGGTCTCGGGCCCGCCCGGAGAGCCGCCGCGCTATGCGGGGGTGGACTTCATCCTGGCGCGTGAAGGGAAGATCACGGCGATCTACCTGTTCCTGGATGGGGAGGGGTAGGACCTCTCCATCACTCGAACTTCTAAATTCCTTGCCTTCCTAGGCACAAGGCCTAGGAAGGCAGAACTTTGGAAGCTCTGGGGATCAGAACTCCCCGTCGTCCTCTTCACCCTCCGCCTCGCCGCCAATGGCGTTCTCGAGGCTGTCGATGATGTCGTCCATCTGGTCGGCGGTGATCGAGACATAGATCGACTCGCCGCCGATGGCCGAGACCAGCAGGCGGTAGCCGTCCTCGGTTTCCTGCAGGCTGAACGATTGGAGCGGCAGGAGCTTGGCCATGGGGAATCCTTCCCGAAAGAGCGAGGGCGTCATCTAGAGGCGTGGAGCCTCTACTTCAACGCCCCGCGCGTCAGCATGGCCACATGCGTCGCGATCAGTTGCTCGCGGTCGATCCACGGGAACTCCGGCCGGGCGATCAGCAGGGCGACCAGGCCGTGCAGGCCGGCCCACAGCACCTGGGAGGCGGCCATGGCGTCGTTGCTGACCGTCTCGCCCCGAGCATGGAACTCGGCGACCATCTCGACGAAGACCGCAAAGACCGCCTTGCCGGCCGCCATCGGCTTTCCGCCAGTCTTTTCCAGACCATTCTTTTCTTTAGAAAGGGGCCCGTCGACGCTCTTCTCCAGCATGAAGGCCACGCGATAGGCGTCGGGGTGGTCGAGACCGAAGTCGATATAGACCCGCAGGCAGCGCTCGAAGTTCTTAGGTGTCGGGGTGTAGTCCACGCGAGCTTCGGCCATCCGCTGGCCCAGGATCGCGAAGGCCCGCACGCACAGCTCGGCGGCGATGTCGTCCTTGGTGGCGAAGTAGGCGTAGAGGGCCGGCTGCGAGATGCCGGCGATCTCGGCGATCTGCCGGGTCGAGACGGCGTGGACGCCCTTTTGGGCGAACAGGCTCTGGGCGGCGTCGAGAATCTCCTCGCGACGCTCAGCGCCCTGGCCCTTGGGTTTACGCGGGGAACGGATCTTCATCCGACGTCCTTGACCACCGGTCTGCAAGCTTGACAAGCAAGCATTGTCGATCACCGATAACTTATCACCGATCGATATGGAACAGCCTATGTGGCGGAACGGGTTTCTGGCGCGCCCTGACTCGGTTTTGGCGGCCTTACTCGCGGCAAGGCTGCTCGTCGACTGCGGCGGCCTGATCACCTGAGGCGCCGCGGGGAAGGCCCAGCATGCCTAGGGGGCCCTCGGGGGATCTACGCCCAGCACGCTGGTCGCGGTGAAGGTCGGGGCCAGGATGGCGATGTCGTAGCCAAGCGCCAGTTCGCGCCATTCCGGCGGCGCCGATTTCAGGCCCTTGGCTCTGAGCGCGCGCAGATCCACCAGCATCCACGACCCCGGCGCGGCGTCGGCCGCCCGTGCGAGGGCGACGTCCTTGCGCCAGTCCGGATCCTTGTCGTCCTTCATGTCGAAGGCTTTCACCGAGAGGGGCCGCCCGACGCCGGCATAGCCGCCCTCCGAGCCCTTGGCGCCCGCCACCATGATGTGCAGCGCCGTGACGCCTTCACCGTCGGCGCGCTCGGCCACGTAGGCGCCCAGGTCGCGCTGATCCAGCGGATTGATCGACTTGTAGACATGGTAGGCGCCGAACTTCAGCAGGACCCTCGCGCCGGGTTTGTCGGCCAGATGGGCGGCCAGCGTGCGCTTCATCAGCCGCGCGCGGCGTCCGTTGGGGTCGCCCTGGCGCGCCTTCGACGCCTGGTAGATGGCGCGGGTTTCCGTCAGCAGGCCAAACAGATACCGGACGCGCGCCCCGCCATCCCGCGCGACCGCCGCGGCGGCCTGGTCGAGATCGTCCTGCTTGGCCGACAGCAGAAAGAAGTCGAAGGGCGAGCCTGAAGCCAGCGCGGCGGCGGTCATTTTCCGATCCTGCTCGGCCAGACCGGTCAGGGCGGCCCGAGCCCCGGGCCCTGGCTTGGCGGCCAGCATTTCCTGAAGCAGATGGCCGCTGGAACCGAGGAACTCCTGGTCCAGCCCCCAGAGCTGGAACTTCGGCCCGGCGGCGACGGCGCAATCGCCCGCCGTCCGGACTTCGTCGCGTGCGTTGAAGAAGGCGACGCCGTCCGGATGCCCGCGCACGAAATCGGCGATCCGGGCTTCGCGGTCTTGCGATCGCATGGCGGCGTCGACGACGCGAGCCGCTTCCGGGCCGGTCTCGATGGCCATGGCGGTCAGACCGGCAGGCGCCATCAGGCGGCAGACCTGGGTCGTGAAGGCCGGGATCTCGCGGGTGTGGTGGCTCTCGCCGATCAGGACGTAACGGCTGGCGGCGACAGCCTGCGACAGGATGAGCGCGCCCGCGCCCGAGAGACCGTCCGGATTGACCTCCAGAGGGGAGATCGCCTGGGCGAGGTGTGAAGCGAAAGTCGGCGGCGACGCCTCCTGGGCGACCGAACCGGTCGCAAAGGCGCAGAGGCTGGCCAGAAGGATGGCCGACAGGCCCCGATGAACTCTTCGCACGCGCTTCCCCCGAAAACGACTCAACTGATTGTTGTCTATCGAGGCCTTGGGGGAGAATCCACGACTTCCACGCCCCTTGCTTATTATACGATCGTACAGCAACACTCACCCATTCGCCTGGGGAAAGCGCTGATGTCCACCACCCAAACCCGCGACGCCGTCGTCATCGGCGGGGGCCACAACGGGCTCGTCTGCGCCTTCTACCTGGCCAAGGCCGGGTTGAAGGTCACGGTCTGCGAAGCCCGAGGGGTGGTCGGCGGCGCGTCGGTGACCGAGGAGTTCCATCCGGGTTTCCGCAACTCGGTGGCCAGCTACACCGTCAGCCTGCTGAACCCGCGCGTGATCGCCGACATGGGCCTGCGCGACTACGGCCTAACGTTCCTGGAGCGACCGATCTCCAACTTCCTGCCGCTCAGCGACGACCAGTACATCAAGCTGGGCGGGGGCCTGGAGCGCACCCAGGAGCAATTTCGCAAGTTCAGCCGCCGCGACGCCGAGGTGCTGCCGGCCTACTACGCCATGCTGGACGAGATCGGCGACGTGCTGCGCGACTTCGCCCAGGAGACGCCGCCGAACCTAGGCGACGGCCTGCCGGGCGCCTTGCGGACCCTGCGCCAGGGCGGGCGGCTGGCCATGCTGTCGCGCGAACGCAAGCGCGACCTGCTGGATCTCTTCACCAAGAGCGCTCGCGACGTGCTGGACGGCTGGTTCGAGAGCGATCCGGTCAAGGCCGCCTTCGGCTTCGACGCCGTGGTCGGCAACTTCGCCAGCCCTGATACGCCGGGCTCGGCCTATGTCCTGCTGCACCACTGCTTCGGCGAGGTGAACGGCAAGAAGGGCGCCTGGGGCCACGCGGTCGGCGGCATGGGCGCGATCACCCAGGCGATGGCGAAAGCGTGCGAGGCGGCGGGCGTCGAAATCCTGCTCAACGCGCCCGTCGAGGGCGTGCATGTCGATGGCGGCAAGGCCGTGGGCGTGCAGCTGGTCGACGGCCGCCAGGTCATGGCCCCGATCGTCAGCGCCAACGTCAATCCAGCCCTGCTCTACAAGAAACTGGTCCCGCCCTCGGCCCTGACCGCCGACTTCCGCAAGACGGTCGACGGCTACAAGAACGGCTCGGGCACTTTCCGCATGAACGTGGCGCTGTCGGAGCTGCCGTCGTTCACCTGCCTGCCGGGCAAGGAGACCGCCGAACACCACCAGTCGGGGATCGTGATCGCGCCGAGCCTCGACTACATGGACGCCGCCTATCGCGACGCGAAAGCGGACGGCATCAGCCAGGCCCCGATCGTCGAGATGCTGATCCCCTCGACCATCGACACCTCGCTGGCCCCGCCAGGCCAGCACGTGGCCAGCCTGTTCTGCCAGCAGTTCGCGCCGGAGCTGCCGAACGGCCGGAGCTGGGACGACGAGCGGGATGCGGCGGCTGACCTGATCATCGACACGGTCGAAAAGTGGGCCCCGGGCTTCAAGGCCTCGGTCGTGGGCCGCACGGCGCTGTCGCCGCTGGACCTGGAGCGCAAGTTCGGCCTGATCGGCGGCGACATCATGCACGGCCACATGTCGCTGGATCAGCTGTGGGCCACGCGGCCGTTCCTGGGCCATGCCAGCCACCGCGCGCCGATCCGTGGCCTCTACATGTGCGGGGCGGGCGCGCATCCCGGCGGCGGGGTTTCGGGCAATCCGGGCCGCAACGCCGCCCGCGAGATCCTGCGCGACAAGGACTTCGTCACGGCGCTGAAGCTGTCGGTGGCCGGGCGATGACCGCGATCTCCAACGAGGACTCCCAAGCCGCCGATCCCCTAGAAAATTGGGGTCTGCCCGGCTGGATCTATGGCAACGAGCGCTTCTTCCGCGAGGAGCAGGACAGGATCTTCCGCCCGTCGTGGCAGATCGTCTGCCACCTGAACGACATCCCCAAGGCCGGCGACTTCCACACCTTCGACTTCGTCGGCGAGAGCCTGGTGGTGGTGCGCGGCAAGGACGGCGGGGCGCGAGCCTTCGCCAATGTGTGCCGCCACCGCGGCGCGCGGCTGCTGGACGGGCCGGTCGGCCGCTGCAACAGCCGGATCGTCTGCCCCTACCACGCCTGGACCTACGACCTGGAAGGCCGGCTGATCGGCGTGCCGATGCGCGACGACTATCCGGCGCTGGACATGGCCAAGGAAGGCCTGACCAGGATCGAGACCGAGATCTGGCGCGGCTTCGTCTTCGTGCGGATCGCCAAACACCAGGAAGGGGGGGAAGGCCCGTCGGTCGCGACCATGATGGCCCCCTATGAGGACGAGGTCGCCCACTACCGCTTCGAAGAGCTGCAACCGTTCGGCCGCGTCACCCTGCGGCCGCGCGAGGTGAACTGGAAGAACATCAGCGACAACTACTCCGACGGCCTGCACATCCCGGTTGCCCACCCGGGCCTGACGCGGCTGTTCGGCAAGGGCTACGGCGTCGAGGCCAAGACCTTCGTCGACAAGATGTGGGGCCAGTTGATCGACGAGCCGTCCGAGAGCCCGTCCGAGCGGCTCTATCAGGACCTGCTGCCGGACGTCCCGCACCTGCCGGGTGACCGCAAGCGGCTGTGGACCTATTTCAAGCTCTGGCCGAACTTCGCCTTCGACATCTATCCGGACCAGGTGGACTTCATGCAGTTCATCCCGGTCTCGGCCGGCAAGACCATGATCCGCGAGATCGCCTACGCCCTGCCCGATGAGCGCCGCGAGATGAAGGCGGCGCGGTATCTGAACTGGCGCATCAACCGCCAGGTCAATGCCGAGGACACCGAGTTGGTGGCCCGCGTGCAGCAGGGCATGGCGTCGCGGACCTTCACGGCCGGGCCGTTGGCGACCAGCGAGGTGTCGTTGCGGAGCTTCGGTCGGAAGATGCGGGCGCTCGTTCCCGAGAGCCGGCTGGAGCGGCCGCCGGAGGGGTGGTGAGGATCGCTGAGCGCCCCCTCCGTCTCGCTGCGTATCCGCAGCGATCCACCTACCCCGTTTCACGGGTGAGGAGAAGAATGCTCCCTCCTGCCCCGCTTGCGGGGGAGGTGGCGCGGCGCGGATACGCGACGTGACGGAGGGGGCGCAGAAGCGCGCCGCTTTCACACGGGAGAACCCCGACGTCCGCCGCCAAGCCCTGGTCGCCGCCGCCGAGACCGTGCTCGCCCGCGAAGGCGTCGGCGGGACCTCGGTGCGGACGATCTGCGCCGAGGCCGGAGTCTCGCCGGGCCTGCTGCGGCACTATTTCGAGGGCGTCGACGAGCTGATCGCGGCGGCCTACGAGGCGGTGAGCCAGCGGATCGACGCGGCGCTGGACGCGGCTGGATCAACGCCGCGCAAGCGCCTGCTGGCCTACCTCACCGCCAGCTTCGCCCCGCCGGTGCTGGATCCGCGACTGCTGGCCGCCTGGATCGGTTTCTGGAGCCTGGTGAAGACCAAGCCCCGCATCGCCGCCATCCACGCGGCGTCCTATGCGGGCTTCCGCGCGCGGCTGGAAGGTCTGCTCGGCGACGCCGGCGCCCGCGACACGCGGCTGGCGGCCGTCGCCCTGACGGCGACCGTGGACGGACTGTGGCTGGAGCTGTGCCTGGACCCGGCGACCTTCGGTCCGGATGAGGCGGCGCAGATCATCGGTCACGCGCTGGAGAGCTGGCTGGAGCGGTAGAGAACTCCGGTCTTCCCGGCAGTGCCGGTTCAGGGAACCGTCGGGGCGCGCTGTCATTGCAGCGCCATTCCCACCACCCCAAACGCCTCGGCGACCAGCTGTCACCGGGAAGACCGGATGCCCCCTATAGGGCGAAGCGCGATAAGCCCCCGCGCCCCGAAACTCTGAACTCTTAAGCCGCCGCTGCCTGGTGGGCGGCGCGATTGCGGCCCCACGCCGGCGTGCGCACTTCGGGCTCGTCGACATGGACCTGAGCCTTGCGGCCCTGGGCCATCATGTGACGCGCCAGCAGCTGAGCCAAGCCCTCGGCCTCGTGTTGCGACGAGTACGAACCAATCAGTTCGGCGGAGTCGTTCCAGGTCACATGCCACACACCGGCGACCGGGCGGACGTAGTAGTGATTCTCGGTCATGAAGACCTCCTTGGACGTACTCAACGTGACGCTAACCACGTAGACATGACAGTTGTTTCGCCATCGCACAACAAAATTGCGCTGCGATGCACAATGCATGGTCCGGGCCAAGTTGGGCTGTGCAGTTATTCACCGGCCAGGACAAACCCGCAGTCAGTGAGCTCGCGCCTTCCAGCCGGCCACGATCATGATCAGCCCGATCACCAAACCCACGTAGAAGTTCGCCCCCCAGCGAATGTGCTCGCCTTCGTCGTCCCGGAATTGCTCGTCCAGAAACCGCGTGCTTAGCGGAAAGATATAGGCCAGCCAGACGAACCAGCGGCCTGTCATCGTGACGATCCTATCCATGTCGCCATTTTGGCGATCGAAGGCTTAGCTCGCGGTTAAGGGGAGCCTCATTGGTCCTTCACCACCGCCCCGCCCTTCATGACCTTGGGGATGTTGGCCAGGACCGAAACATCCGCTATCGGATCGCCGGCCACCGCGATCAGGTCGGCGTAGCAGCCGACGGTGTTGCAGCCGACCTGGCCGGTCTTGTTCATCAGCTCGGCCGCCACCGTGGTCGCCGACTGGATCGCTTGCATCGGCGTCATGCCGTACTTGACCATGTAGGGCATCTGGCGGGCGTTCCAGCCGTGCGGATAGACGCCGGCGTCGGTGCCGTAGGCGATCTTGACCCCCGCCTTCACCGCCTTGCGGAAGCCTTCCCGCTGGGCGTCCGTGGTCTCGCGGTTCTTGCGGATCATGCCGTCGGGCCAGTGGTGCTGGCGGCCATAGGTGTCGATGAAGTCGCCGTTGTAGATGTCGGCCACCAGGAACGCACCCTTGGCCTTCATCAGGGCGACGCCCTCGTCGTCGATCAGCGAGCCGTGCTCGATCGAGCGCACCCCGGCGCGGACGGCGGTCTTGACGCCCTCGGCCCCGTGAGCGTGGGCGGTGGCGTAGGTCCCGCGCTTGGCGGTCTCCTCGACGGCGGCGCGGATCTCGTCTTCGCTGAGCTCCAGCTGGCCGGGCTCGGTGCCTTCGGTCAGGACGGCGCCGGTGGCGATCAGCTTGATGAAGTCGGCGCCGTGGACCAGCAGGTCGCGGACCTTCTTGTGCACGTCGGCGGCGTCCTCGACCACGCCGCGACGCATCTCGGCCGGGACGCCGACGTCCTGGGCGATGCCGGTGATCTCCCCGCCCCCGCCCGGCGCGGTGACATAGGCTCCGGCCACCGACATGCGGGGCCCGGGCACGTAACCTTCGTTGATCGCGTCGCGCAGGGCCACGTCGCCGAACGCCCGCCAAGTCCCGACATCGCGCACGCTGGTGAAGCCGGCCATCAGGGTCGTGCGGGCGTGGGCCGCACCGATATAGGCTTGCTCGGCGGCGCTGCGCAGCAGGGGCTGGGCGATGTTCTCGCCCTGTTCCTCGTCGACCAGGTGGGTGTGCATGTCGATCAGGCCGGGCAGGACGGTCAGCTTGCTCCAGTCGGTGACCGGGCCGTCCTTCGGCGCGCCCTTCCAGGGCGTCACCGCCGTGATCTTGTCGTCCTCAATGCGGATCAGCTGGTCGGTCAAGACCTTGCCGGCCTGCGGATCGACCAGCTTGCCGGCGTGGACGTAACTCACCTGAGCGGCCAGCAGCAGGGCGACGATCATGCGGAGATCTCCGAGACGGGGGGACGCGCCGCGCGGGCGGTGAGGAAACGAACCGGCAGGCCGGCGACCAGCAAGACGAGGCCCCACAGGGTGGCCGAGGTTCCGGCGCCGTAGAGGGTCCAGATGGAATAGAGCGCCGCCAAGATCGCCAGCACGGTCAGCAGCATCGAGGCGCTCATCTGCTTGACCTGCTGAAGGCGCAGGGCCGCCAGGGCGCTGAACAGATAGGTGAACAGGCTGGCCGAGGTCGCCAGCAGGGCGATGAAGGTGAAGAGGTCGGCCATCGACTTGGCGTAGTTCATCAAAACAAGGCCGGTCAGCAGGGCGCTGGACAGCACATGGGCCCGCACCGGCGTCCCGCGCTTGCCGGCCTTGGCGAGCCAGGCCGGGAACACCCCGTCGCGGGCCATGGCGTAGGGCATCTCGCCCTGCAGCAGCACCCAGCCGTTCAAGGCCCCGAAGGCGCTGATCGCGGCGAAGGCGGCCAAAACGAGCCGCAGGTCGCCGCCGCCGTGATAGCCGACGAAGTCCGCGAACGGGGCGTTGGAGGTCTTGAGCAGATCGGCGGGCGACAGCAGCACCACCGCCGAGCAGACGACCAGGTAGATCAGTCCGGTGAAGGCCGTACCGTACAGGGTGGCCTTCGGAATGGTCGTGGTCGGATCGTGCACCTTGTCGGCGGGCACGGTGGCCGATTCCAGGCCCAGCAGCGCCCACAGGGTCAGGGTCGCGGCGGCGGTGATGCCGCCCGCCGACAGCTGCGAGGGTTCGAACGGCGTCACCGCCGCCCCGCCCTTCCGCGCAAGAACGACAAGGGCGAGGCCGGCCACGGCGACCAGCGGCAAAAGCTTCAGAAGGGTGGCGACGATCTGCAGCCGCCCCGCCGACTTGGAGCCCCAGCAGTTCACGCCCGTCAGCGCCCAGACGATGGCGACCGTGACGACCGCGGCCAGCCCGGGAACCTTGGCGATGACCGGAAAGAACACCGACAGGTAGCTGACCCCGCCGATGGCGATCGCCGCGTTGCCGACCCACATCGAGATCCAGTAGGCCCAGGCGACCATGAACCCGGCCGTCGGCCCGAACGCTTCCTGGGTATAGGCCAGCGGCCCGCCGGCGCGTGGAAAGGTCTTGGCCAGGCGGGCATAGACGAAGGCCAGGCACAGGGCCCCGCCGATCGTCAGCAGCCAGGCGATCACGGCGTTCCAGCCGTATGGCGCCAGCGAGGCCGGCAGCATGAAGACGCCCGAGCCGATCATGTTGCCCACGACCAAGGCCGTGCACATCCAAAGGCCCAGGGGTTTAGCGTCGGAAGATTTCATCAAAGTCCCGTTTCCCCGGCGAAAGCCGGGGCCCAGATCCAGCCCGGGGAGATCACCGCTCTGGGCGGGGCGGAAAAGCGCATCAACTCAAGACGCTCCGGATGAAGCTGGGTCCCGGCTTTCGCCGGGAGGACGGAACTGGGGGAACGGAAAACGAAAAAGGGGCGGCCCTTTGCGGACCGCCCCCTCTCACTCCCCACCACGAACTAGAACTCTTTCCCCACCTTGATCCCAATCGTGCGGGGCTGGTTCGGGACGATGTAGTACTGGGTTCCGCAGACCGCCTCGGCGCATTCGGCGTAGCGGTTCAGGCTGGCCCGCTTGTCGAAGACGTTCTTGAGATACAGCTGCATCGACCAGCTGTCCTTGGACAGGCCGGTCGAGAAGTCGACGACCGAGTAGCGGCTCTGCTTGCCGATGATCGCGCGCTCCTTGAGGCGCAGGTCGGTCCAGTTCGAGGTCTGGCCCATGACCGACACCTGCCAGAAGCCGTCATAGTCGGCGATCTGGTACTGGTGACGGGCCGTGATATTGGCCTTGAACTTGGGCGTGATCGGCAGGCGCGTGCCGTCCGGGGCCTGCGGGCCGTCGGGGAACGCTGTCGAGCCGACCGGGCAGGTGGTGATCGGCGTGCCGACGCTGTCTGTCGCGCCGCAGTAGTTGGCTGTCAGCTTGGCGTCGGTATAGGCGGCCGAGGCGTTGATGGTGAAGCCGTCGGCCGGCGCCCAGGTGATGTCGCTCTCGACGCCCTTGATGCGGGCCTGGTTGGCGTTCTTGATCTCGGTCAGGCCGTTGGCCCCCAGGATCGAGAACTGGAAGCCGGTCCAGTCCTCCATGAACACCGCGCCGTTCCAGCGGAAGCTGTTGTTCAGCCAGGTGGTCTTCCAGCCCGCCTCGTAGTTCTTCAGGTAGTCGGCCTTGTACGGCGGCAAGGAAGCCCGACGGTTGATGCCGCCCGGTCGGAAGCCCTTGGAATAGGTGGCGTAGACCAGCTTGGAGTTGTCGAACTTGTAGGTCAGCGTCACCTTGGGCGAGTTGCCGCTTTCCTTGGCGCCCTTGTCGAGGTTGTCGCAAGGCGCGTTGGCCACCGTCGCGGCCCGGAAGCAGGTGGCCACGCCGTTGCTGCTGCTGTAGCCCGAGCCGAAGCCGAAGAAGCCGACCAGGGTGTTGTGGGCCTTGAAGAAGCGGATGCCGCCGGTCAGCATCAGCTTGTCGGTGATGTCGAACTCGGCCTGGCCGAACACGGCCTTGTCGCGGTCTACCCGTTCCTGGGCGGTCAGCCAGATGGTGCCCGGATTCTTGTCGACCGACACCGAGCTGCCCAGGCCGTCGATCTTGTAGTTCTGGAAGATGCCGTGCTGCTGCTTCTGGTAGAAGCCGCCGACCACGAAGCGGAAACGCTGATCCTGCGGCGAAGCGATGCGGATCTCGTGGCTTTCCTTGCGATAGCGGTCGCGGCCCTGGATGTACTGCGACGGGTTCGCCAGATTGCCGGCGTCGTCGGTCCAGTAGAAGCCGTAGCCGATCTGGTCGTAGAAGTACGAATAGTCGGTGTAGTCTTGGTTGCTCTCGACGTTGCGCCTCAGGTACGAGCCGGCATAGGTGACGTCGAGATTGGCGATCTGCCCCTCGATGGTCATGGCCGCCTGGACCCATTTGTCCTTTGAGCTTTCCGGATAGAAGTGCGCGACCTTCAGGTCGCCGACCTTGGGGTCGTAGGCGAACAGGCCGCCGGTCTTCTGCACCTGGCCCATGACGCTGGGGGTGATCACCCAGTTGTCGTTCAGCTCGATCCGCAGGGCCGCGCGGCCGCCCTGGGTGTAGACGCGGTTGTAGTCCTTGCGCACCCGGCTGCTGTTGTTGATCGTGTAGTCGTTGGTCGGGTCGGCATCACCGCGATCATAGGTCCGCGTGCCGGCCACGTTGTCGATATAGCCCGCGTCGCGGACGTCCCAGCCGACCGCGCGCACGGCGATCTTGTCGGACAGCGGCACGTTGATGAAGCCCTCGACCGTATGGCCCACACCGCCGCCGTCGACCTTGTTGGCCGCGACATCGACCCCGGCCGAGAAGCCGGCGGTCGAGGGTTTGTTGGTGATGATCCGCAGCGTGCCCGCCTGCGAGCTGGCGCCGTACAGCGTGCCTTGCGGGCCGGCCAGGGCCTCGACCCGGGCGATGTCGTAGACGTGGATGTCCAGAGCGCCCTGGATGGTGGTGACGGGCTGTTCGTCCAGATAGACGCCGACGCTGGGCAGCGAGCCCGAGTGGTTGCCGTCCCCGCCGCTGGCCACGCCGCGCATATAGACCTGGCCGAAACCCGGGCCCGACGTCGTGAACGACACGCTGGGCAGGTACTTCACATAGTCGACGAAGGAGGCGACCTGCAGCTGCTCCAGCTTTTCTCCCCCGAGAGCCTGGATGCTGACCGGCACGTCCTGCAGGTTTTCACTGCGCTTCTGAGCCGTGACGACCACCTCCTCCAGCGCAGTGACCGGCTGCGGCGCCTGGGCGGCCTGAGCGTAGGCCGCCGTCGTAAACATGGTGGAGGCGAACAAGGCGGCTGAGCAGACGCCGACCTTCTTCAAACGAACCGAACCCGACGACATATAGTCGCTCCCCTTGGCTTTGATCGAACGACGTTCAACCCGGCTCAAGGGCTCGGCAAGATTGGAAATTTCAGTTTGATGTCAATTCCTTGAAGTGTTGCAGAAATGGCAAGGTCGCATATCGATGGTCAAATAACGGGCGCGTTCGGATAAGTGTCCAGCACCGGTCCCAATGCCTGCTTGAGCGGGCCGAGATGCGATTCGAATTTCTGCCAGTGCTCGACCGCGTCCTTGAAGATCGGGCGCCGCACCTGCTCTGAACTGGCGGTGCGGACGGCGCGGTCGTTCTCGTGCGGCGACAGGCAGGCTTCCTCGAACGGCAGGCCGCAGTGGGCCAGCAGGGCGCGGATCTCGGCTTCCGGATCGGCGATCATCTGCTCGTAGATCACCCGGTGCACGCGGCCCGGCAACACCGCATCGAAGTGGGCCATCAGCTCGACATAGTCGGCGTAGTAGCGGCCGATGTCGGCCAGGTCGTAGCTGAACGCCTGGCCCCGCGCGAAGTGCTGCTTGAAGCCCGAAAAGCAGCAGCCCAGCGGATGGCGGCGGGCGTCGATGATCTTCGCGTTCGGCAGGATCAGGTGGATCAGCCCGGCATGCGCAAAGTTGTTGGGCATCTTGTCGATGAAGAACGGCTTGTCGGTCTTGCGCTGGATGCGGGTGCGCTCCAGGAACTCCTCGCCCAGCGCTTTCAGGTCGTCGGCGGAGAGATCCGCCAGCCTTTCCGGATAGGTCGACTCGGCGCGGGTGGCGGTCTTGCCGCCCAGCCGGCGGGCCATGACGATCAGGTCGGGCAGCTCCATTGTGCCCTCGACCATCGAGTGGCTGGCCAGGATCTGCTCCACCAGGGTCGAGCCCGAGCGCGGCAGGCCGACGACGAAGATCGGATCGGGGGCGTCGCTCCCCTGCCCGGCCCGCGCCGCCAGGAAGGCCGGCGTGAACACCGCCTTGGTGCGGGCGGTGTCGGAGGCGTTCTCCTCGGGATCGTAGTCCAGCTGTTTGCGGCGGATCGCGGCGCCGGCCGCGTAGTGGCCGAACGAGGCGTCCCACAGTTCGGCGTCCTCGTGCGCCTTGCCCAGGGCGTAGCGCAGGTGCAGGCGGTCGTCGTCGGAGAGGTCGGGCGTCTCCAGCGCGGCGGTCATGGCCGCCAGGTCGCCTTGCGTGAACTTGACGGTCTTGAGATTGGCCAGGCTCCACCACGCCTCGCCCAGGGTCGGGGCCTGCTCCAGCGCCTGGCGATAGGCCGCGACGCAGTCGGCCTGGCGGCCCACGGTCTTGAGGGCGTGGCCATAGCTCATCCAGCCCTTGGGCTGGTTGGGATAGTCGGCCAGCACCCGGTCATAAACGGCGATGGCGCGGTCATACTCGCCCAGCCGCGCCAGGATGGCGGCGTGCAGGTTGGCGTAGCCGGGATGGCGGGCGTCCTTGGCCGTCAGGGTCTCGATCTCGCCCAGCGCCTCGGCGTTCTTGTTCTGGCGATAGAGCATGGTCGCCAGGTTGTGGCGGGCGGCGGCGAAGTTCGGGGCCAGCGCGACGGCGCGGGTCAGCAGGGCCTCGGCGTCGGCGTAGCGACCCAGGCGCGCGCCGGTCTCGGCCAGCATGCGGATGGCGGCGATGTCGCCGGCGTCGGCCTTGAGCCGCTCGCGCAGGATCTGTTCGGCCTCGCCCAGCCTGTTGTCGGCCAGGGCGGTGGCGGCCTCGACCAGGGCCGGATCGCGGGTCGAGGCGCGCAGCTGACGGGCCAGAGCCTTCTCGGCCCCGACAGTGTCGCCCAGCAGGTCGAGGTTTTCGGACAGGCCGCGCCAGGCTTCCGACAGCCGCGGCTCCAGGGCGCTGGCGCGGTCGAAGGCGGAGGCGGCCTCGGCGGTGCGGCCCAGTTGCTCCAGGCTCAGCGCCAGCTCCAGCTGGGCCAGCGGCAGGTTCGGCAAGGCGGCGGCTAGCGGCGCGACCGTGTCGAGCGCGGCTTGCGGGTCGCCGGAAAGGCGCAGCGCGGCGGCCAGCAGGCGGGTGGTGTCGGCGTGGCGCGGCACGACCTCCAGGATCGCCCGCGCCTGCTCGGCCGCCATGCGGGGATCGACCTCCAGCAACCGCTCGGCGTGGTCTAGCGCCGCGGCCAGGCTGATGGCGGGCTGGGTGGTCGTGGACTCCATGCGGCGAGGAGAGCGGAGCGATGGCAAGCGTGTCAACGGAATCTGCTCCCCCACTGGGGGAGCTGTCGGCGGAGCCGACTGAGGGGGCATCGCCGGCCTATGCCGAGCTGCC
>CAIUMD010000122.1 GCA_903900155.1 uncultured Caulobacterales bacterium
ATCTGTGACGTTCACGCTGTACGCGGCCCTGGCGCCCGGCGACGACACCGCCGGCCTGATCCCGTGGGACAAGGCCAAGCACTTCATCGTCTTCTACGGCCTGACCTTCCTGGCCTCGATCGCCCTGCCGCGCAGCCGGCCTTGGAAGATCGGCGGGGTGCTGCTGGGCTTCGGCGTCGCCATCGAGATCCTGCAGGGCCTGCCGATCATCGGCCGCGACGCCGACGTGTTCGACATCGTCGCCGACACCTTGGGGATCGGCTTCTATTTCGGCCCGATCATCGTCACCCAGTGGATGAACCGCGAGGCCTAGGTGTCGTTTCCAAGAAGGTTGTTCACACGCTGCCAGGGCGTGAGGCTGTCGGCCCAGAGCCCGATCCGTAGCGCCTGGGTCAGCAGCCTCACCAGCTGTCCACTCGCACTTCCCACGGCCGGCTCACGCCCGCCGCCGCGTCCATGCCGCCGACGATCCAGCGGCGGGTGTCGGCGGGGTCGATGACCGCGTCGATCTCCAGGGCGGCGGCCATGCTGGTCGCCTTGCCGGCCGCGTACAGTCGGGCCACCAGCTGGTCGTAGAGGACTTTCTTCTTCACGGGATCGGTCTGCGCCTCCAGCTCCTTACGGTAGCCCAGCTTGACCGCGCCCTCCAGCCCCATGCCGCCGAACTCGCCGGTCGGCCAGGCGGCGATGAAGGCCGGGGCGTGGAAGGATCCGCCGGCCATGGCTTGGGCGCCCAGGCCGTAACCCTTGCGGGTGACCACGGTAAAGAGCGGGCTGCGCAGCTTGGCGCCGGCGATGAACTGGCGGCTGACCCGGCGCACGGCGGCGGCGTCCTCGCTGCCCGGGCCCACCATGAAGCCGGGGGTGTCGCAGAGGCTGAGCACCGGCAGGGCGAAGGCGTCGCAGAGCTGCAGGAACCGCGCGGCCTTCTCGGCCCCCTCGCAGTCGATGGCCCCGCCCAGGTGGCGCGGATCGTTGGCGATCAGGCCCATCGGCCGGCCCTCGATGCGGATCAGGCCGGTGACCATGCCGGCCGCGAAGCCGCCGCGCAGCTCCAGGAACGCGCCCTCGTCCACCAGGCCGGCGATCAGCGCCCGGACGTCATAGACCCGCAGCCGGTTGTCGGGGATCGCGCCCCGCAGCCTTCGCTGGTCGGGCGCGGTCCAGGCCGCCAGCGATCCCTGGAAGTAGGACAGCGCCTGCTTGGCCAGCCGCGTGGCGTGGGCCTCGTCGTCGGCCAGGATGTCGATAACCCCATTGGTCCACTGATGGGCCGAGGGCCCGATCTGCTCGGGCCGGAAGACGCCCAGGCCCCCGCCCTCGATCATCGCCGGCCCGCCCATGCCCAGATTGCTGTCGCGGGTGGCGATGATGATCTCCGACAGGCCGGCGATGGCGGCGTTGCCGGCGAAGCAGCGGCCGGCGACGATGGCGATCTTGGGGACCAGGCCCGACAGCTGGGCGAAGCTGCGGAAGGTCGGCACGTCCAGCCCCGCCACCGCCGTGGTGTCGGTGTCGCCGGGGCGCCCGCCGCCGCCCTCGGCGAACCAGACGACCGGCAGCTTCTGGTCGGCGATCACCGCCATCAGCCGGTCGGACTTGCGGTGGTTCATCGCCCCCTGCGTGCCGGCCAAGACGGTAAAGTCGTAGGCGAGAGCCGCCGTCCGCGCCTTGTCCGCCGGAAAGAGCGCGCCGTTGACGCTGCCGATCCCGGTGATCAGCCCGTCGGCCGGGGTGTTGGCGATCAGGTCCTCAGATGAGCGCCGCCGCTTCTGGGCCGCGATGGCCAGGGCGCCGTATTCCAGGAAGCTGCCGGGATCGACCAGATCGTTGATGTTCTCGCGCGCCGTGCGGTGGCCGGTCTTGCGGCGCTTGGCGACGGCGTCGGGACGGGCCTCGTCCAGGGTGTGACGATGGCGGGCGATGACCTCGGCCAGGTCGGGACGGATCGCGTCGAGATCCTCGGCGACCGCTTCGACGGCCTCGCCGCCTTCGACCTCCATCGGCTCCAGGAACACCAGCGGCTGGCCCTCGGCGACGGTCGCGCCGGGCGCGGCGGCGATCTTCAGCACCCGGCCGCCGGCGGTGGCGCAGACCAAGTGCTCCATCTTCATCGCCTCCAGCACCGCCAGGGCCTGGCCGGACCGGACGAGGTGGCCTTCGGAGACGCTGATCGATCCCACGATGGCCGACAGCGGCGCGGTGACGGCGACCGAGCCGTCCAGGGTCTCGAAGGCCTGGATGTCTTGCGCCGGCAGGCCGGCGACCAGTTCGGCCGCATGGTCCTCGATGAAGCGCGTCGTCGGCGTCTCCGGCGCGGCGGCCAGGATCGCCCGGACCAGCGGCGCGGTGGTGGCCAGGCCCGCGATCCTGAACTCCGCCAGCGCCCGATCCAGCCGCGCCGAGGCCTCGTTGAGCGTCCGCCCGCGCGCGATCACCTTGGCCAGCAGGCTGTCATAGGCCGCGCCGACCACCGTGCCAGAGGACACGCCGGCGTCCACCCGCACGCCCGGTCCGCCCGGCGGTCCCCAGGCGTCGATCGTCCCGCTGGACGGCCTCACCTGGCCGTCGGCCGTCAGGGTCTCGGCGTTGACCCGCGCCTGGATCGCCACGCCGAACGCCGGCGGGACCTCCGGGTCCAGCGGCTCGCCCGCCGCGATGTCGAACTGCAGCCGCACCAGGTCCAGACCCGTGACCTCCTCGGTCACCGTGTGCTCGACCTGCAGGCGCGGATTGACCTCCAGGAAGTAGGGGGTGTCGTCCTCGACCAGGAACTCGACGGTGGCCAGGCCGCGATAGCCGGCGCACAGCGCTTCGGCATGCTTCCAGAGCTGGGCCCGCAGCGCTTGGGGCAAGGCGGCTGGTGCGATCTCGACCAGCTTCTGGTTCCGGCGTTGCAGCGAGCAGTCGCGGTCGCCGATCGCCAGCACGCGGGTCCCGTCGCCGACGATCTGCACCTCGACGTGCCGCGCCCGTTCGATCAGTTTCTCGGCGTAGAGCCCGTCGTCGCCGAACGCGGCCTGCGCCTCCCGCTGACAAGCCGCGAAGGCCGCGTCCAGCTCGGCCGGATCCCGCACCGTCCGCATGCCGCGCCCGCCGCCGCCGGCCCGCGCCTTCAGCATGATCGCGCGGTGCTCGGCCAGGAATGCCCGCGCATCCTCCAGCGTGATCGCGCCCGTTCCTGGGATCAGCGGGACGCCCCGCTCCGCTGCCAGCGCCCGCGCGGCGGCCTTGTCGCCAAAGACCTCCAGGTGCTCGGCCGACGGACCGACGAAGACGATCCCGGCCTCGCCGCAGGCTCGCGCCAAAGCGGGGTTCTCCGACAGGAAGCCGTAGCCGGGATGCAGGGCGTCGCAGCCCTGCGCCTTGGCCGTGTCCACGATCGCGGCGATGTCCAGATAGGCCCGTGCGCCCGCGCCGGGCAAAGCCACCGCGCGGCCCGAGACGTGCGCCGTGTCGTCCTCCGCATGGACCATCACGCTCTCGATCCCGGCCTCCGTCGCCGCGCGGGCGATGCGGACGGCGATCTCGCCACGATTGGCGATCAGGACGCGAGACAAGGTCATGAGGGCTCTCTTCATACGGCCGTTTGACGCACCTTCGCTGGTCTCGCTTGACTCTCCAAGCATGAAAGATCAGAACAAAAGTAGAACATGGAGTTGGGAAATGGCCGGATCGCGCGAGGCGCGTCTTGCGGCCCTGAGAGGCCAGATCGCCGCGATCCAAGCGGGGACTCGGACTCCGACTCCGGTCCTGCCGTTCGGGGACGCGGCCATCGACGGCTGCTTTCCTGGCGGGGGGATGCCGTTGGGCGGCTGGCACGAGGTGACGGGCGCGGGGCTGGAGGACGAGACGGGCGCGGCGACGGCCGCCTTCGTCAGCCTCTTGCTGCGGCCGCTGGTCAAGACCGGGGCGATCGTCTGGGTGGCGCGGCGCAGCGACCTGTTCGCGCCCGGCCTGGCTGGTTTCGGCTTTCCGGCCGAGCGGCTGATCCAGGTCCGCACCCGCGACGAGGCCGAGACCCTGTCGGTGCTGGAGGACGCTCTTTCCACGCAAGGCGTCGCCGCCGCCGTCGGCGAGGCCGAGGCGCCCGACCTGACCGCCGGCCGCCGCCTGCAACTGGCCTGCGAGAAGCGCGGCGGCTTCGGGGTGCTGCTGCACCGAAGACCGTACGGCGGGGCCCGGAAGGCGGCCGTCTCCGGCTCGGCCGCGTTCAGCCGCTGGCGGATCGGGCCTTCGCCGACCCCGCCGCCGCCGGACGACATCGGTCTGGGCCCGCCGCGTTGGCGGGTCGAACTGGAACGCTGCCGGGGCGGACGCGCCGGCGCTTGGATCTTGGAAGCACAGGAGGCCGGCCATGGCCCGCATCCTTTCCGTCTGGTGTCCCAACTGGCCGTTCACGACGTGGCGCCGACGCAACCCGGGCTACGACGGGTCGGGTGAGGGCGGAAAATCCTCCCCCCAAGGGGGAGGAGGCCGAAGGCCGGAGGGGGAAGTGGCCGGCTCGGCAGGACTTCGCCCTCCGTCGGCTGCGCCGACACCTCCCCCGCTGGGGGGAGGATCTCCGCCTTTCGCCCTGTTGGCCACGGAAGGCGGCGCCCGCCGCCTCGCCGCCGTCGACGAGCGCGCCCGCGCTCAAGGCCTGTCCGCCGGCCAGAAGGCCGCCGACGCCATGGCCCTGGTCCCGAGCCTGGTGACTTTCGACCACGACCCCGCCGCCGACCGTGCGGCGCTGGAGGCCCTGTGCGACTGGTGCGTCCGCTTCTCGCCGGCGGTGGCCATCGACGCGACCGACGGCCTGTTCCTCGACATCACCGGGACCGACCATCTGTGGGGCGGCGAGGACCAGATGCTGGTCGACCTCGTGGCGCGGCTGGCGCGCTGGGGCGTGCCGGCGCGGGCGGCGATCGCCGACACGCCCGGCGCGGCCTGGGCCATGGCCCGCTACGGCGACGACCTGGCCATCGCGCCGCCGGGGCAGCAGCGGGCGGCGATCGAGAGCCTGCCGGTCGCGGCCCTGCGCCTGGAGGACGCCGCCGAGGCCCAGCTGCCGCGCCTGGGCCTGCACCGCGTCGGTCAGCTTTTGGCTCTGCCGCGCGCCCAGTTGGCCAAGCGGTTTGGCCTGGCGACGACCCAGCGCCTCGACCACGCGCTGGGCGTGGCGTCCGAGGCCCTGACCTTCCGCCGCCCGGCCACGCCCTGGTGCGACCGCCTGGCCTTCTTCGAGCCGATCAGCGCGCCCGAGGACCTGGCCCGCGTGGCCGGCGACGCCCTGGCGCTGATCTGCCAGCGGCTGGAGGCCGAGGGGCGTGGCGCTAAGCGTTTCGAGGTCGTGTTCCACCGCCTGGACGGCAAGGCCTATCCGGTGCGCGCCGGTCTGGCCCGCCTCGGTCGCGACGCCCGGCGGCTGACCAAGCTGATCACGCCCAAGCTGGACAAGGTCGATCCGGGCTTCGGCATCGAGGTCGTCACCGTCCACGCCTGGGCGGTCGAACCCCTGGCCGCCGCTCAGGAGCGCTTCGACGCCGATGCGGACGCCACGCTGGACGAGACCCTGGCCCCGCTGATCGACCGCCTGGTCAACCGCCTGGGCGAGAACCGAGTCTGGCGCGCCGATCCTTATCAGAGCCACGTCCCCGAACGCTCGGTCGTCCGCAATGCGCCGCTTGACCCGCCGGTCGCCGCGAAATGGGACCCTGACCGCCCGCGCCCGGTGCGGCTGTTCAAGCGTCCTGAGGCCATCACCGCCATCGCCAAGCTGCCCGACGACCCGCCGATGCAGTTCACCTGGCGCGGCCGCGCCCATCGCGTCCGCCGCGCCGAGGGCCCCGAACGCATCGGCCAGGAATGGTGGCGCGCCGGGGTGGGGGAGACGGACACCGGGCCCGACAAGATTCGCGACTACTACCGCGTCGAGGACGACGCCGGCGGCCGCTTCTGGATCTACCGCCAGGGCCTGTTCGGCGGCGAGGACGCGCCGAAGTGGTGGATCCACGGGGTGTTCGGATGAGCGGCTATGCCGAACTCCAGACCACGACCAACTTCTCGTTCCTGCGTGGTGCCTCGCACGCGGAGGAACTGGCGATCGCGGGCGAGGCGCTGGGGCTGGCGGCCATCGGCATCGCCGATCGCAACAGCCTGGCCGGGGTGGTGCGAGGTTGGGCGGCCGCCAGGAAACGAAATTTCCGTGTACTGACGGGTTGTCGACTGGACTTCATGGACGGGACGCCCAGCCTGCTCTGCTACCCGACGGACCGGGAGGCCTTCGGTCGCCTGACGCGCCTGCTGACCGTCGGCCAGCGCCGGGCGGAGAAGGGCGAGTGCCATCTCACCTGGAAGGACTTCCTGGACCATTCCGAGGGCCAGCTGGGCCTGATCGTGCCGCCCAGGGTGCTGGACGAAGCCTTCGAGCGTGACCTTACCCGCATGGCCGGCGATCTGCGCGGCCGGTCTTGGCTGGCGGCCCACCGCGCCTACGCCGCCCAGGATCTCAAGCGCCTGGCCCGCCTGGACGCGCTGGCGCGCGCAGCCGGCGCGCCGATGGTCGCCACCAACGACGTGCTCTACCACGGCCCCGAGCGGCGGCCGCTGCAGGACGTCATCACCTGCGTGCGCGAGCACTGCACGATGCAGGAGGCGGGCTTCCGCCTCGAGGCCAATGCCGAGCGGCACATCAAGGCCCCCGCCGAAATGGCCCGTCTGTTCGAGCGCTGGCCACGCGCGGTCGAGCGCACGGTGGAGATCGTCGAGCGCATCGACTTCGACCTCGAACACATCAAGGAGGAATATCCCGATGAGCCCGTGCCGCCGGGCAAGACGGCGATGCAGCACCTGACCGACCTGACCTGGTCCGGCGCGGCCTGGCGCTATCCCGCCGGCGTGCCTGAGAAGGTCGAAAAGCAGCTGAAGGAAGAACTGCGGCTGATCGGCAAGATGGACTATCCCAACTACTTCATCACCGTGCACGACATCGTGCGCGAGGCGCGCAGCATGGGCGTCCTGTGCCAGGGGCGGGGCTCGGCGGCCAATTCCTCGGTCTGCTTCTGCCTGGGCGTGACGGCGATCGACCCCACCGAGCACCGGCTGCTGTTCACCCGCTTCATTTCCGAGAACCGCGGCGAGCCGCCCGACATCGACGTCGACTTCGAGCACGAGCGGCGCGAGGAGGTGATGCAGTACGTCTATCGCCGCTATGGCCGCGAGTACGCCGCCATCTGCGGGACGGTGATCCACTACCGTCCGCGCAGCGCCATCCGCGACGTCGGCAAGGCCCTGGGCCTGACCGAGGACGTCACCAACCTGCTGGCCGGCACGGTCTGGGGCAGTTGGGGCTCGGGCCTGCCCGAGGAGCATCTGCGCAATGCAGGCCTTGATCCGCATGCGCCCGAGATCGCCCGCGCCGTGGCCCTGGCGACCGCGCTGATGGGCTTCCCGCGCCACCTGTCGCAGCACGTCGGGGGTTTCGTGCTGACCAAGCGACGCCTGGACGAGACCGTGCCGATCGGCAACGCCGCCATGGACGATCGCACCTTCATCGAGTGGGACAAGGACGACATCGACAGTCTGGGCCTGATGAAGGTCGACGTGCTGGCGCTGGGGATGTTGAGCGCGATTCAGCGGGCCTTCGGCATGTTGCGCGCCGACCATGGCGAGCCGATCGTCGACCTCGCCGACGTGCCCAAGGAACTGCCGGGCGTCTACGACATGCTGTGCGAGGCCGACAGCGTGGGCGTGTTCCAGGTCGAGAGCCGGGCCCAGATGTCGATGCTGCCGCGCCTGAGGCCGCGCCGTTTCTATGACCTGGTCATCGAGGTGGCGATCGTCCGGCCTGGTCCGATCCAGGGCGACATGGTGCATCCGTACCTGAAGCGGCGGAACGGGATCGAAAAGGCCGAGATGCCGGCGCCGTCACCGGAACACGGCGAGCCGGACGAGCTGAAGCAGATCCTCGGCAACACCTACGGCGTGCCGCTCTTCCAAGAGCAGGCGATGAGCCTGGCCATCGAGGCGGCCAAATTCACGCCCGACGAGGCCGATGGCCTGCGCAAGGCCATGGCCACCTTCCGCAATCTGGGCACGCCCGACGAATACCGCGACCGCTTCATCGACGGCATGACCGCGCGCGGTTATGAACGCGACTTCGCCGAGCGGTGCTTCAAGCAGATCGAAGGCTTCGGCCACTACGGCTTTCCGGAAAGCCACGCGGCCAGTTTCGCCAAGCTGGTCTATGTCTCGGCCTGGATCAAATGGGCCTGGCCCAACGTGTTCTGCGCGGCGCTGATCAACTCCCAGCCCATGGGCTTTTACCAGCCGGCCCAGCTGGTGCGCGACGCGCGCGAGCATGGGGTCGAGGTGTTGCCGCCGGACATCCTGGCCAGCCTCTGGGACTGCACGCTGGAGCCGATGACGGCGGGTTTCCGCGCGCCGCGCATCCGCGAGGACAAGATCGCCGACTATGAGAACCGCCATCGCTGGAAGGCCGTCCGCCTGGGCTTTCGCCAGATCAAGGGCCTGAAGGAGAAGGGCGACGTCTGGCCGTTGCTGAAGGCCCGCGCCGAAGGCGCTCGCACCCCCGCCGAGTTCGCGCAAGGCGGTGTGCCGCAACGGGCGCTGGAGCTGCTGGCCGAGGCCGACGCCTTCGCTTCGGTGGGGCTCACGCGGCGCGAGGCGCTGTGGGCGGTGAAGGGGCTGAGGGGCGAGCACAAGGCGCCCGTGCAGGCGCCCTTGCTGGCCGGCCTGCCGCTGTTCGAGGATAAGGTCGCCCTGCCGGCCATGGGCAGTCCGCAGGCGGTGGCCGAGGACTATCGCACCACCAGCCTGTCGCTGAAGGCCCATCCGGTCGGATTCTACCGGTCGATGCTGGCGCGGCGCGGGGTGATCACGGCCGAAGCGCTGCTGACGGTAAAGGACGGCCGCAAGGTCTCGGTGGCGGGGCTCGTCCTGATCCGCCAGCGCCCGGGCACGGCCAAGGGCGTGGTGTTCGTGACCCTGGAGGACGAGACCGGCGTGGCTAACGCCGTGGTCTGGAAGGACCGCTTCGAGGCCGACCGCAATGTGGTGATGACCGCCTCGTTCCTGGTCGTCCACGGCCGGGTGCAGCGGGCCGAGAACGTCATCCACGTGGTGGCCGAAGGCTTCACCGACCTGTCGGCGCACCTGTCGACGCTGCGGGACGAGCCTGGCGCCCCGGCCCCGCGCGTGCGGCAGAAGGTGTCGGGGCGGCTGCTGCGGAGCCGCGACTTCCATTAGCAGCGAGACGGAGGGGGGCGCTCCGCTGAGCCTAACGGTCGCCCTAAGCCGGCTTGCCGCTCCACACCCGCTTCAGCCCCCAATAGACCGCGCCCGCCACCACGAAGCTGGGCAGGGTCGCGCCGAGGTCCGGGGCCAGGCGGCTCAAGGCCTGATAGGCGGCGACGCCGGCGGCCCAGGCCAGCAGGGCGGGCAGGCGGACGCCGCCGGAAGCCTCAACCGCCGCGCGGTGGCGGATCACGAAGTGGTCGGTCAGCAGCACGCCGAACAGCGGCGCGAACACCGAGCCGATCAGCAGCAGGAAACCCTCATAGCGAGCCAAGGGTGCGAACAGGGCGATGGTGGTGCAGACGCCGCCGAAGATCAGGGCCAGGTGGGCCGGCTGGCGCGGGACCAGGGTGGCGGTCGAGACGGCGGCCGAGTGGATGTCGGCGAAGGTGTTGTCGGTCTCGTCGATGACGATCAGGAAGAGGGCGACGCCCCCGCCGCTGGCGGCCAGGGCGGTCAGCAGCAGGCCGTCGCCGCCGCCGGAGGCGAGCGCGTAGGCCGCGCCCAGGCCCATGAACCAGATATTGGCCAGCAGGTAGCCCAGGGCGCTGCCCTTGAACATGCCGCCTGGCGTGCGACCAAAGCGCGTGTAGTCGGCGATCAGCGGCAGCCACGACAGCGGCATGGCGATGACCAGATCGACGCCGGCCCCGAAGCTCGTCTCGCCGGTCCCGGCCATGGCGAAGAGGGCGGCCAGGTCGTGCTCGGCCAGCAGCCGCCAGCTCAGCCAGCCCGCGCCGGCCAGCAGCAGCCACAGGCCATAGGCGCGCAGGAAGCGGCGGACGAACGACAGCGGCCCGACGATGGCCAGCCAGGTGGCCAGCAATCCAAACACCAGGGTCCAGATCATCGCGTTGGAAAAGCCGAAGGTCTGCTTGGCCAGGGCGTCGGCGGCGTCGCGCATGGCGATGATCTCGAACGCGCCCCAGCCGATCAACTGCACGGCGTTCAGCACCGTCGGGATGCTGGCTCCGCCGGCGCCCAAGGTCAGGCGCAGGGCGCCCATCGACGACAGGCCGGTGTCGGCGCCGACCACGCCGGCGGCCGCGAGCAAGAGCGCGCCCAGCACCGAGCCCGTGACGATCGCCGCCAGGGCTGCGCCCAGGCTGAGGCCCGGAACCAGGAAAGCGCCGGCCTGCAGGACCAGCAGGCCGATCCCCAGGCTGAACCACAGCGAAAACGCGTCGCGGGCCGTGAAGGCGCGGCGCTCGGCCGGCGCCGGAGTCAGGGGATCATAGGTGTCGTCGAGCTGAGCCATGGCTCCGTTTAGCAGGCTCGCCGCGCCCGTGCGAACCTGGCGTTTATGGCCAAGCTGTGTCGCGCCGGCCGTGAAAGCGTCACCATTCAGTCGAATCAATGTCTGGTTGCGGTTGCTATCTCGAGGTTGAGGCCGCGGGGGTGGCGCAGGGGGACGCGTGATGGACTTGAGCCTGGTGGTGCTGGGTGGCCTGGCGGCCGCGATGGCCTTGGATGCGGCGCCTGATCCGGTTCCGACAGCGCCGCCGACGGAGACGCCGTTCTCCTGCGACGAGCTCGAGGGCGAGGCCGCCAAGGCCAAGTGCCGGCGCGAACGCAACGAGCTGGATTCCTTGACCGTCGAGGGCGCCAAGCGCGGCGACACCGAAGGCCTGATCGAGCCGGAGCTGGAACTGGACGAGGAGGCGATCCGCACGCTGGGGGCCAACACGCTGGGCGAGTTGATGGCCAAGCTGGCGCCGGTCCTGGCCAACGCCCGGGGACGCAGCGACGAGCCGCCGGTCATCCTGATCAACGGCCAGCGCACGACCGGCAATATGAGCGAGATCCCGACCGAGGCGATCCTGCGCGTCGCGCCGCTGCGCGAGGAGGAGGCCCTGGCCCACGGCTACCGCGCCGATCAGGTGGTCTTGAACATCATCTTGAAGAAGCGTTTCAACGCCACCACCGTGGCCAATGAGGGCCAGTGGCTGACGGCGGGCGGCCGGGCCTCCAGCGACCAGCTGATCAACCTGTTCAAGGTCCAGGGCGAGGGGCGGACCCTGGCGAGCGCCCGTTATCATCGTGACTCGCCATTGTTCGAGGACGAGCGCGATGCGGTCCGCACGCCGGCGGCGGGCGGCGCCGAGGCCCTGGCCGACCAGGTCGTCGGCGGCGGCCTGACCGCCGCGCGGACCCTGCTGCCGCGCACCGAGCAGGCCAAGCTGGACGTGACCCATACCCGCCCGTTGCGCAACGACGCCATCGCGACGCTGGGCGGCGACCTGCAGATCGGCAGCAGCGTCAGCTTCCGGGGCCTGCCGGCCGTGGCCCTGGATCCGCCCGGCGACCTCGACGTCTACCGCTATATCGACGCGCCCGAGGCCCTGAAGGTGCGCAACGACACCCGCAAGGTCGGGCTGGTCGCCGGCCTGTCGGGTCGCAAGGCCCACTGGCGCTGGAACCTCGACGGCAGCGCCGGTCGCAGCGAAAGCGCCTCGCGGATCGGGCGGGGCCTGGACACGAGCGCCCTGCGCGCGGCCGTGGCGGCGGGCGAGGTCGATCCTAAGGGCGTGATTCCGGACGGATTGATCCGTTACGCCCCGCGCGACACCGCCGACTCCGTGGCCACCAGCGCCAAGCTGGACATGACCTTGAACGGCACGTTCGCGGGCCTGCCGGCGGGGCGCATGCGGGCCACGGTCCGCCTCGGCGCCGATCATCGTCAGTTCGACTCCGAGAGCGTCCGGTCGGGCGTGCGCGTCAACCAGACTCTGACCCGCGATCGCGCGACCTTGCAGGCCAGCCTCGACACGCCGCTGGTCAATGGCAGTGGACCGCTGGCCTTCCTGGGCAGGCTGTCGCTGAACGCCAACGGCCAGTACGAGCAGTTCTCCGACATCGGCGGCCTGCTGACAGCCGGCGGCGGGGTGAACTGGACGCCGATGAAAGGCCTGAACCTCTCGGCCGACTACGGCTGGGAGGAGGGCGAGCCGACGCCCCAGCAGTTGAACGATCCCGTCGAGCAACGGGCCGCCACGCCTGTCTATGACTACGCCACCGGCCAGACGGCGTTCGTCACCCTGACCTCGGGCGGCAACCCGAACCTGCGGCCCGACAGCCGTCAGCTGGTCAAGCTGGGCGTCAACTACAAGCCGTTCGAGACGCGGGATTTGCGGCTGGCGACCAACTACGTCCGTACACGGATTGATGATCCGATCACCGGTTTCCCCTCGGCTTCGGTCGAGCTGGAGGCAGCCTTCCCAAGTCGCTTCATCCGCGACGCGCAAGGGCGCCTGACGGCGATCGACACGCGGCCCGTCAATTTCGCCAATGCCGACACCGAGGACCTTCGCTCGCGGGTGACTTATGTTCGCCGCTGGGGCGGGCCCAAGCCAGGGACCGGACCCAACTCGGTGTTCATCGCCTTGAACGACCGCTGGCGGCTGCGCGACGAGGTGACGATCCGCGAGGGCATGGCCCCGCTGGACAAGCTGAAGGGCGCGTCGCTGGGCCAGTTCAACGCCTCGCCGCGCCATGAGGTCAACCTGTCGGTCAATCTGGGCGTACCCGGCTACACCTTCACCGCGGCGGGGTTCTGGCGCAGCCCGACCCGCGTCGACGGCGGCGCGCGCGGCCAGGACCTGCGGTTCTCGACCCCGCCGGTCCTGATCCTGATGACCTCGGTGGACCTGGGCGCCAACAAGGCCCTGGCCAAGGACCGGCCGTGGCTGAAGGGGACCAAGCTGACGTTCAACATCGAGAACGTCTTCGACAGCTACATGCACGTCCGCGACAGCCAGGGCCGCACGCCCGAGAACTATCAGGAAGCGCTGGTGAAGACGGCGGGCGGGCGTGGGGTGAGGGTGAGTTTGCGCAAGCAGTTCTGAGGGGCCAGCTTTCGACCGAGGCTGTGTGAAAACTCCGCCGCTGCACTGGGCGATGCTGGCGCGGCGGAATTCTCGCAGCGTCCGTCTCAGGTCCGCATCGCCGCCATCAGCGGCTTGGCGCCCATAATGGCGATCACCCGCTTGAGGTTATAGGCCAGGATGTGGAGGCCGATCTCGGTCTTCACATTGGGCAGGCGCTTCATCAGGAAGTGCGTGGATCCCATCCAGGCCTTGATCGTGCCGAAGGGGTGCTCGACGGTCCGCCTTCGCTGGCGCATGGCGCCAGGACGACGGTCCATTCTTAGCTGCAGGGCGTCGACGACAGCCTCGTGTTCCCAGCGGGTCACGCGACGGTTTTTACTGGGCGTGCCTTGGGGCTTGAGGGCGCAGCTCTGGCAACTGGCCAGATCCCAGTAGCGGTGTAGCGTCAGGCCCTTCTCGACGTTGGTCATGTGGCGCGCCAGCAGCGCGCCCGATGGGCAACGGTAGACGTCCTGGTCGGGCAGATAGACGAAGTCCTGCTTGCCGAAGCGGCCGTCGGCCTTGGCGCCGGAGGTCAGAGGCCGGGGCATGTAAGCTGTCACGCCCATGGCCTCGCAGCTCAGGATTTCCTCGCCGGAGAAGTAGCCGCGGTCGGCCAGCACCTCGAGTTCCTCCACGCCCAGGGCGTCCTTGGCCTTGCTGGCCATCGACGACAGCTGCTGGCGGTCGCTGCCGGTCATGACGACATCATGGGCGACGATCAGATGATGCTCGGCCTCGACGGCGGATTGGACGTTGTAGCCGACGATGCCGCTGCCGCGCCCGCTGGTGGCCATGGCCCGCGCGTCGGGATCTGTCAGCGAGACCTGGCCGTCGGTCGAGGCGTCGACCTGCGCCTCCATCGCCTGCAGCATCCGCATCTGCTCGCGCAGGCGCTCCACCTTCTCCTTCAGTCGATCGGACCTGGCCTCGATGGTCTCGCCCTCCTGCCGGTCGGCGGTGTCCAGATCGCTCAGATAGGCCGCGATGTGCTCGGCCACTTGCTCCAGGCGCTTCTTCAGCTTGTAGGGCGTGAAGTTCTTGTCGCGGGTGTTCACCGCCTTGAACTTGCTGCCGTCGATGGCGACCAGGGCCGCGCCGAACAGACCGATCTGGCGGCACAGCACCACGAACTGCGCGCAGGCAGCCTGGATCGCCGGGCCATTGTCCTTGCGAAAGTCGGCGATCGTCTTGTGGTCGGGCGCCAAGCGGCCCGTCAGCCACATCAGCTCGACATTGCGTCCAGCCTCCCGTTCCAGCCGACGGCTGGACTGCACCTTGTTTAAGTAGCCGTACACATAGAGCTTCAGCAGCGTCGCCGGGTGGTAGGCCGGTCGCCCTGTCGCCGCCGCCGTCACCTCAAAGCCCAGCCCTCGCAGGTCCAGCTCATCGACGAATACATCGACCACCCGCACCGGGTTCTCGGCGGCGACATAGTCGTCCAGGCACTCGGGAAGGAGCGTCGATTGGCGGCGATCAACACCTTCAACGAAGCGGCCCATGCACACCTCCCGACTGCTCGTCAGGAGTCTAGCTGATCCGTCGCGTTTTCACACAGCCTCGACCCAAGGCGGACAGCTCGAAGATCCTCCCCCTTTATGGGGCAGGGCTATCGCATATGACTGAGGAGTGAGCGGAGGAACTGGTCGTTCCATCCGGCGCGCTTGATCTTGCCCTTGATGGATCCTTTGTCGGGATGCAGTCGCAGGGTGTTGAGGGCGAGCTTTCGCATGAGG